>CAMDMA010000037.1 GCA_945902075.1 Candidatus Kuenenia stuttgartensis
GAATCGGATCGGCATTTCTGGAGCGCTCTTTCCGGATGCACAAATCGGTCTCGCGGCAGAGGAGCGCACACTCGCCGAAATGTTGCGCGCGCATTCGTACGCGACTGGCATCTTTGGCAAATGGCATCTCGGTCATCTCCCGGCGTTCAATCCCACGCAGCATGGATTTGACGAGTGGTTGGGTATTCCGTACTCGAATGACATGTGGCCGCCGCGATTTTCGGGCCGCGATTTCCCGAAGCTGCCGCTGATGGACGGCACGATTGTCTCAGGCTTTGTTGAGACGATGGCTGATCAGGCGACACTCACGCGGAAGATCACGGAGCGCGCGTCTACATTCATTCGCACGCAAGCGAGGGAAAAAAGACCTTTCTTTGCATACATCGCCCATCCGCAGCCTCATTGCCCAATCGCTGCGAGCGATGCCTTTCCAGTCGAGACGCGCGATGAACGCTACGGTGCGGTAATGCGCGAACTCGATTGGTCGGTGGGCGAGATCTTGCGAACGCTCGACGAATCGGGCGTGACTCGTGAGACGATCGTCGTTTTCACAAGCGACAACGGTCCATGGATTTCTTTCGGTCGCGATGCTGGAAGTACTGGTGGCTTGCGCGAGGGAAAGGGCACCACGTTCGAGGGTGGCGTGCGTGAGCCGTGCATCGTGCGCTGGCCTGGGCATGTTCCTGCGGGGGCGACAAGTGCGGTTCCGTGGATGACGATCGATCTCTTCGCAACGATGGCAGCGATTGTTGGCGCCGATGCGCCGATGTCGGATCGTCCGATCGATGGTCGCGATGCGCGCAGCGTCTGGGCCTGTGCGGACGACGCGCGGCCGACGCATGACGCCTTTTATTTTTACTACCACAACAACCGTCTTGAGGCCGTGCGGATGGGGCGTTGGAAATTGTGTCTCCCTCACCGATCACGCACGCTCGATGGGAAGCCCGGAGGCGTCGGCGGCAGTGAAACGCCATACATCGAGAAAATGGTGCCGTTTGCGCTGTTTGATCTGTTGGCTGATCCAGCGGAATCAATCGATGTTGCGGCACAGCATCCGGAAATCGTGGCGGAGGCGATGGTGCATGTAGAGCGGGCACGAATTGATCTCGGTGATGCGCTCACGGGACGCGCGGGCATTGGTCGTCGGGCGCCGGGGCGAGTGGTGGTTACGGAAACTCGCGAGTGACGCCAGTTTCGCTTTCCCGCTCGTCACGAGGGCTTTCGGTAGACTTCGCCCCGAATGAGCCTTCGTGACAAGACGACCCATGCCATCGCGTGGCAGTTCGCCGCTCGATTGACCGAGCGCGGCCTGCGTTTCGCGTCGAGCATCGTACTTGCGCGTCTGCTCGCGCCCGAGGATTTCGGTGCGCTTGCTGCGGTGCTTGTGGTTGCCAGCGCCGTCGAGGCACTGACCTATCTCGGAATCGATCAGGCGATCGCGCAATCATCCCGCAGCGCGGATCCGAGATTTCTTGGTGCCGCGTTCCGGCTGATGGCGATTCGCGGTGCACTGCTCGCGGTCACGGTATTTCTCAGTGCTCCGATCGTGTCGTGGTATTTCGAACGCGCCGATCTTGCGCCGCTTGTGCGTGTCATCGCGTTGAGCTCACTCTTCACAGGGTTGACCAATCCGTGGATCCAGAGCGAACGAAAAGAGCTTCGACTCCAGCCACTTTCGATCACATTGGTGGTGGCTGGTGTGGCGCAGGTGGTTGTAGCGGTTGGCTACGCGTGGTGGGGGCTCGGTGCGATGGCGCTTGCGGTTGCAAACGTCGCGAGTACCTTCGCGGCAACAGCTGCTGGATGGGCACTCGTTCCCCGCGCGGTGGTGCTCACGCGGGATAAAGAATCAACTCTTGAGTTACGTCGATACGCGGCGCGCGCTGCGGGTGTGCCGTTGCTGATTGCTGGCTTTCTCCAGTTGCCAGCGCTCGTCCTTGGGCGCGCTGCTGGGCTTCCGGCACTCGGGATCTTCACGCTTGCCCAACGACTCACATCGCTTCCTGGCGAGATTGCTCTCCCCGTTTTTGGCAGCGTACTCGCGCCGGCCTACGCGCAGATTCGCGAGGATTCCCCTCGTCTTCGTCGTGTGTGGCTCCGCGCCCTCGGCGTTGTCGCGTTGCTCGTCACGCCCGCCATCGCGGCAATGGTTGCACTAGATGATTCTGTGCCACGCCTTGTGTTTGGCGCGCAGTACGCGGGTGCGCCCGGAGTGGTGTCAATGCTCGCGCTCGCGTCCTTTTTCTCGGTGCTTACATCGTGCTGTGGCCCAATGTTTTGGGGAATCGCGCGGCCCGATCTTGATCGGATTGCGATGGCGACGCGGCTCGTCGTGCTTCTCGTGGTGGGGCCGTTTGCGGCTCGGGCGTGGGGAGCCGCCGGATTCGCGGGAGCATTTGCAGCGGCGCATGCCGTGTGCTTGTTGGTGTGCTTGACTTTCGCACGACGAGTGACGGATGCGTCGTGGAGAGAAATCACGGGCGCACTTGGGCCATCAATCAAAGTTGGAACGGTGTGTCTCGCGATTGCGTTGCTTGTCGTGCGCGTTTTTGGCTCGAATATGCCTGCGATTGCCGCACCACTCATCGTGCTTGTGCTTGCGGCAGCGGGGATGGTGGTACTTGCGCTTCGGGTGAAGCGAGCATTGCGAGGCGAGCGGAATGCAGGCGGAACGAATGACTGAGCCGATCACAGGTGGGCCAGCGATCGCTCGGCAATTGTGGGTGGTCGCGTGTGCACCGCTCGTCGTGGTTCCCATCGCGCAGCTCGCACTCGACGAGTCCGTCGCCCGCTGGGCGCACGCGCGGGAGCTTGTTTCGTCGGCATTTCTACAGTGGAGCACCGAACTTGGTGAGAGCACCTACTGGCTCGTTCCCGCTGCAGTCCTCTTCGTGATCTGCGCGACACTCCGCCAACACAATCGTGCGCGATGGGCTTTCTTCATGTTCGTTGCGGTCGGAGGTAGCGGGCTCCTCGCAAACCTCCTGAAGTTCACCATCGGCAAGGCGCGGCCAAAGTTACTCCTCGCAGAGGAGTATTTCGGTTTCAAGCCGTTCACGCTTGGTTACGACTTTAACAGCATGCCGAGTGGCCATGCGACGACCTGTGGTGCTGTGGCGATGGTGTTCGCAATCGCGTTTCCGCGATGGCGATGGCTGTTTCTTCTTCTAGGAGTCGCTCTCGCCTCAACGCGCATCGCGATCCATGCCCATTACCTCAGTGATGTTGCGGCAGGGCTTTCGCTAGGGATGGTCTTTGCGCTCATCTCGATCACTGTTTGGCGGCATCGATGGCCGACGAGTGTGCCTGTTGCTGCGCTGTCGTTTTCCAAAAACATCGTGTGACGCATCACTCGCGTGGAGTCAAAGCCGTCTACCGCACTCGCCGGGCTCAAAGAGGTGCGTGTGTTCGGAATCGAAGGTGATGCTGATGGCCTCGCCCTCGCGCATTTCACGGGCGAGATCCGCATCGAGCCGAGCAACAATCCGGCCCCACGCTGTGTCGAGCGCAAGATCGGTGCGGTCACCAAGTCGTTCGATCGCAGCGAGAGTGGCAGTAATACTCTGAGGGGCATGATGACCAACGACGCGCACACGATCTGGTCGGAATCCGAGTGCGCACGCGCGGGCGCCAAGCGGTGCACGCTCAGCGCCAAGACTTATCGAGACGCCGTTCGCAGTAAACACACCATCCTTCAGATTTCCATCGACGATGTTCATAGGTGGTGTGCCGATGAATCCAGCAACGAAGCGATTCGCAGGGCTTTCATAACATTCCTGTGCGCTCGCATTTTGTTGGACACGTCCTTGATGCATGACGACAAGTCGATCAGCGAGCGTCATCGCCTCTTCTTGGTCGTGCGTGACGTAGATGATGGTTGCGGCCAGTCGTCGGTGGAGCAGTCTGAGTTCTGTTCGTGTTTCAATACGAAGCCGTGCGTCGAGATTCGAGAGCGGTTCATCGAAGAGGAACACCTTTGGATCACGAGCGATCGCACGACCGACAGCAACGCGTTGGCGCTGTCCGCCCGAGAGTTCGCGGGGAAATCGCGTGAGCAGGGGATCAAGTCCGAGCGTGCGCGAGACTTCACTGACCCGCGCTCGGATTGAGGCACTCTCGTCGCGCCTCGCACTCAATTGGCCCTTCAGTGCAGCGATAAGACCGCTCTTGTGCAGACGTCTGGTCTCGAGGCCGAAAGCAATATTCGCGGCGACGGTGAGGTGCGGATAGAGGGCGTAATTCTGAAAGACAAAGGCAATGTCCCGATCCTTCGCAGGCAAGTCGTTCACGCGCTTGCCATCGATTTCGAGCGTGCCTTCGCTGATTTCCTCGAGTCCGGCGACCATGCGAAGGGTCGTACTTTTTCCGCAGCCGGATGGGCCGACGAGTACGCAAAATTCGCCGCCGTGAATCTTGAGATCAACCGCTTCCACGGCGCGGACGCTGCCGTGCGCGGAGTCCGCGTAGACCTTGCCGACTTTGGTGAGTGTGACAGTTGCCATAGGGACCTCATCCCTTCACTGCGCCGCGGGCAAGACCTTCGACGAAGGTCTTCTGCGCAGCGATGAAGAGCAGAATGCAAGGGATCATCGTGAGTACGGAAAGCGCCATCAGTCGATGAACATCCTCAAGTCCACCGTACTGGTTCTTGAATCCGTTGAGCGCCACGGCGAGTGTCGCCTGTTCATCGGAGTGGAGATAGACGAGCGGTGCGAGGAAGTCGTTCCACGTACCGATGAAGGTAAAGACCGCGCAGATCGCAGTCACCGGTCGGCAGAGCGGAAGCATGATGCGCCACCAGATCGCGATGTGTCCGAGGCCGTCGATTCGCGCGGCCTCGACGAGTGACTCTGGAATCTGTGCGATGAATTGGCGGTACATGAAGATGAAAAACGCACTGCCAAAGAATGCAGGCACGACAAGTGGCATGATGGTGTCGATCCAGCCGAACTGCCGGAACAGCAGAAACAGAGGGATCATGGTGACTTGCCCGGGAAGCATCATCGTGCCCAGCATCAACACAAAGAGCGGACGGCTTCCGCGGAAGCGCAGACGCGCAAACGCGTAACCGACCAAGCTTGACGAAAGCACGGTGCCAACGACGACAAGCACCGTGATCACGATCGAGTTTGCGAGCGCATCGACAAATCCCATCCACGGCACGCTGCCGGTTTCGCGGATCGCGTCGGGATAGTTCACGAATTGCGGACTCGGCGGGAATAGTGCCAGTCCGCTACTGCCCGTAATCGCCGCCTCTGCGCGTTGTGGCGTCTCAAGGCTGACCACAGTCATCCACCAAAGCGGAAACGCAAAGGCAGCGGTGCCGAGAATCAGCACGAGCCACAGAATCGCATTGGCGAGAGGATTGCGTTTCATGCTATTTCCGAAGCGATTCGTAGTAGACGACGCGCGCACTCGTCCTCAAAATAATGCCAGTGAAGATGAGTACGACGACGAGAAGGATCCATGCCATCGCGCTGGCGTAGCCCATGTCGTAGAGTTCAAACGCTTTGTTGAAAAGGTAAAGCACATAAAAGCGCGTGAGGTCGCCGGGCTCGCCGCCAGTCATGACAAACGCCTGGGTGAAGACCTGGAACGAGCCGATGACAGCCATGATCAAGTTGAAGAGAATGACTGGCGAAAGCATCGGCAGTGTCACGCGAAAGAAGCGACGCATCGGACCGGCCCCGTCAATTTCCGCTGCCTCGTAGAGATCGCGTGGAATCTGCTGCAGTCCTGCGAGATAGACGATCATCGAGCCGCCGACGAGCCAGAAACTCATCAGTGCAAACGCCGGTGGTCCGAAGAGCGCAGCGTCCTTTCCAAACCACTCTGGCCCGGCAATGCCGATGAGTTCGAGCGTTCGATTGAGTAGCCCGCCCTCAGAGTCAAAGATCCACCGCCAGAGGATCGAAACACCAACCCCAGCGAGCACGCTCGGCAGGTACCAGGCTGCGCGAAAGAACGCGATACCGCGGACTTTCTGCGACATGATGATTGCGGCAAGTAGAGCAAGGAGCTGTCCACCTGGCACGGCGATGGCGGCGTAATAGGCCGTCACTCGGCATGCTGTGTGAAATCGTCCGTCGCGTGCAAGGAGTTGGGTGTAGTTGTCGACACCGACCCAGTCCGCGCCGGCCAGCGGTCCGCTGCCCTTCCAGTTTGTCATCGAGAGGACAAACGAGAGCAGGATCGGAAAAGCCATAAAGAGAAGGAATCCAAGTACCCACGGTGAAGCGAGTAGGAATCCCGCGCGCTCTTCACTGCGGGTGCTTCTCTCTCGCGGCCCGCGCGAAATCAGCAGCACAAGCCCGGCAAGTATCAGCCCACCGATCGCCACGCCGATTGCGGCAAAGAGCCCCCAGCGCACCGGAGCAGGATTGGTTCCGCCCGGTACGAACTGCACATGCGCGTCCCACTTCTGACCAAATGCAGCGATCGCTTCGGAAATGCTCAGATCGCCAGTCTTCAGACCTTGATCCATCGTTGAGCCGAGGATTTGCTCGAATGTCGGATCGCTCGGCCAACCAATGACGACAGCCTCGGGAATCGCGTCAAGGTATCCCTGGTTGTTTGTCGGCGGCAGCGAGGCATCGAGAAACGCTGGCCCCTCCGCCACCGACTTCATCGTTGGGATCGCGAGGCCAAGCCGTGCGTTCGCCGCTTGACTCTTCGCATTGGTGAGCCACTTCACAAGTTTCCAAGATTCTTCGGGATGCGGGGTGTCGCGCGCGATCGACCAACTCACAGTCAGCACGCAGTTCGCCTCACGATTTCCGCGGGGAAGCGGAGCAAAATCCCAATCAAATCCACCATCGCTTTTCGGCGGAATGCTGCGGTAACTCGGCACGACCCAGCGTCCAAATGGGCCGGCCATGCCGACTTTGCCGCCGAGAAACACACTCGCACCGGTCGCGATTTTGCTCTTGCCACTGGTCAGTGCGCCGACTTCGTCATGACGCCACGCGCGAAGCCGATCGAGCGCGGACAACGCAGCGGGCTCATCGACGCGAATGTTGGTGAGTCCATCATCAATCGCTTCACAGCCTTCGGTACGAAGGTAGGTGCGCACCATGACTGGCCACGTGACAAACTCACTGCCGGTGATTCCAGGCAACTGGCCCAGCGCGCGTGCTGCAGCGATGTAGTCGTCCCAGGTCCAGTCGCGCGACGGAAACGCGATGCCTGCTTGTTGGAAGAGATCCTTGTTGTAATAGAAACCAACGGTGGTGAAATCCTTGGGAATTCCGTACAGCGAGCCCGTACCGACGCGCCGCCCATCGAAACGAAATGCATCGACGGTCTGCGGGTAGAAGTCGGCCAGATCAAGCGTGTTCGTGTCGCCGCTCGTACGAAGTGACGCCTCGCGCGCGACGAAATCGTCGATTGGACGGAGGAGCTCAAGGCTTGCGAAATTCGCCACACGCTCGTAACCGACGTAGAAGACATCGGGCGCTTCGCCAGCAGCCATCATGGTCTGCAGTTTGGTGTAGAAGCTTCCAGCGTCACCGGGATTGAGCCGCTTCACGCGCACGCCGGGATGTGCCGCCTCAAACTCGGCGAGCGAATCCTCGACGATCTTGTCTTCTTCTTGGCCACCCTCACCTGACCAATGCATCACGGTGAGTTCGATTTCACCATCTGCGAATGCGCCTGAGGTCACGGTGCGCGTGATGACGCGGGCGAAAGCAGCAGTCACGAGAAGCACCGCGACAACCGCCAGCGTCATACGGAGGATGGCGCTGAAAGACAGTCGGGGGTCCGCAGGGTCGTTTGGCACGGAGCGCGAGTATAAATGATGGATGCGCCCATTCGAACGCCTCGCGCTTGTTGCAGCCTTTCTTCTTGCAGTTCTTCTTTTTGCCGTGATCGGCGGTAACCGCTCATCTGCCAGTCAAGAAGCAGTGCGGTCGAATCCGCTGCCCGTTCCTCCGGTGGCACCCCCGCCGTTGCCCGAGTCAGTTGAGATCACAACGATCGTCGCCGATCGTTCAAACGTGACATTTGCGTTTCGCCCTGAGCGCGCCGAGGCGAAGGTGTTTCTTGCTGGCGAATTCAACGGTTGGAACCCGGTCGCGACGCCGATGGAACGAATGGGCGACGGGTTCGTGCGCGCGACGGTCGCACTGGCCGATGGGCGTTACAGCTACAAGTTTGTCGTGGACGGAAAGTGGATCGCGGATCCGAAAAATGTGACGCAGGAATCCGATGGTCACGATGGGTTCAACTCGGTGCTCGTGGTGGGAGATGTGGGCAGCGAAGTCCCGATGGATCAGCGCGTGGTCGATGGATTTCAGACGCCGCTGTGGGCGCGTGATGCGATCTGGTACCAGATCATGCTCGATCGATTCGCAAATGGTGAACCGTTGAATGACCCGCCGCACACGCGCGCGTGGACGAGCGACTGGCGTACAACCAGCCCTAGAGAAACAGCTGGTGGGCAGACCTTTTGGGAATGGGCGGTGTTCAACCGCCACTACGGAGGCGATCTTGAGGGCTTGCGACAGCGCATTCCCTACTTAAAGTCGCTTGGTGTGAACGCGATTTACCTCAATCCCGTCTTTGAGGCGCCGAGCCATCACAAGTATGACGCGACGAACTTCGTGCACATTGATGACAACTTTGGATCCATCGGTGACGCTGAGATGTCTGCGGCAAACGAGGACTTACTCGACGCGACCACTTGGGGTTTCAACGAGAGCGACCGATTATTTCTCGCAGTAATTCGTGACTTGAAGGCCGCGGGATTTCGCATCATTGTTGATGGGGTCTTTAATCATGTCGGTGAGACCCATGTTGCATTCGCCGATGTCCGAACGCGCGGAGCGAGTTCACCCTATGCGGGGTGGTTTGAGATTGATTCCTTTGAGCCTTTCGCATATCGCGGATGGGCGGGATTTGGCCAATTACCGGCGTTTCGGAAGAGTTCTGAAGGTCTCGCGAGCGAAACACTGACCGAGCACATCATGGCCGTCACGCGACGGTGGATGGATCCTAACGGTGATGGTGATCCGACGGATGGCGTTGATGGATGGCGACTTGATGTTCCCAATGAAGTGCCGATGGGCTTTTGGCGCGCGTGGCGAAAAACAGTCAAGGAAATCAATCCCGACGCTTACATCGTCGGTGAGATCTGGAAGCGCGCGGATATGTGGCTCGACGGAGCATCGTTCGATGCGGTGATGAACTATCAGTTTGCTCAGGCGGTCGTCGCATGGGCGTCAGGCGAAATTCATGCGGGTGAGCTCGACAAGCGGCTCGCAATCCTGCGCCTCGCCTATCCCGAGCAAGCGTCGTTTGTGATGCAAAATCTTCTCGCAGGTCACGACACGGATCGACTTGTGTCCATGATTGCCAATCCGGGGCGTGGCTATGACCGGGCAAACAGTGAGAAGCCTGGCTCGGCGTATCTCGGCACGAAGCCGTCCGATGCGGCGTATCAGCGAGCGCGACTCGCAGTGTTGGTGCAGATGACCTACCTCGGCGCGCCGATGATTTGGTACGGCGACGAGGCGGGAATGTGGGGAAGCGACGACCCGTTTTGTCGGAAGCCGATGATTTGGGCCGATTTGCAGGCAAATGATGATCCCACGGAGCGCATCGACGAAACGCATCTTGCGGCCTATCGAGCGCTGATTGCTTTACGGCGCGATTCACCTGCGCTTCGTCAGGGTGGTTTCCGAACTCTCCTCGCAGACGAAGTTCGCAATCTCTGGATCTTCGTGCGCGAACTCGGTGACGAGCGCGTCATTGTTGCCATCAACGCAGGGACATCGGTACAGCCGGTGGACCTCCCGCGCGAAGTGTGGGAAGGTTGGAGTTGGAGCGAAAAATTTTCAAGCGCAGATCCGAATCGAGGCGGGCCGAGTTCGCCAGAATCGGCGTCCATCCCAGCTCTTGGCGGTGTGGTGTTTGTTGGTGTGCGGGCAGCGCGGTAAAAACCGGATATTCATACGCGCATGAAGTTGCTTGAAACCCACGCACTCCTTCGCACCCGTCGTGCCGGTGTTTTGTTGCACATCACCAGTCTTCCTTCGCCCTTTGGTGCAGGCGATGTCGGATCCGCCGCGCGAACGTTTGCTGACTGGCTTGCGAGCGCGGGCTTCACAGTGTGGCAAATGCTCCCGATTGGGCCGGTGGGATATGGCGACAGTCCTTATTCATCGCCTTCGAGTTTCGCGATCGAGCCAACACTTCTCGCGCTCGAACCGTTGGTCGAAGCGGCACTCCTGACGAAAGCCGACCTGAAGCTTCCGGTACGCGATGCGGCTCGTCTTGCCCAAGGCAATTGTGATTTCGTAGCGAATCGCGTGTTTCGCATGGCCAGATATGCGAAGGCGGCAGCCACCTTCGAAACGACGAATGGTGCGAAATCCCGCGAATATAAGCGTTTTCTTGAGCGCGCGACCTGGCTTCCTGCATGGCTCAGTTTCATCGCTGGAAACGACACGGCCGCGCGTTCGATGCACGAGTTCATCCAATTCAAGCTCGATGCCCAGTGGCTGGAACTTCGCGCATATTGCGCAAAACTTGGGATCTCGCTCGTTGGCGATGTTCCAATTTTCGTAACCGCTGATAGCGCGGATGTGCGCGCCAACCCTGAATTGTTTCGGCTCAAAAAGGACGGTACGCCCGAGGTACTCACAGGTGTTCCGCCTGACGGATTTAGCGCCGATGGTCAACTCTGGGGGCACCCTCACTACGCGTGGGATGCGCACCTCCGCGAGAAGTTCGCGTGGTGGATTTCACGAATCGCGTGCGCGGCCGAACGCTTCGACCTCATTCGCATCGACCACTTCATCGGCTTTCACAATGCGTACGAAGTTGCTGCGGGAGCGAAGAACGCCCGGAAGGGGGAGTGGCGCAAAGCACCCGGTCGTGAACTGCTGACCGCGATGTCGAAGCGTTTCAGTACCCTTCCGCTTATCGCCGAGGATCTTGGTGCATTGACCCCCGAGGTGGAGGCATTGCGCGATGACTTCGGTCTCGCAGGTATGCGGATTGTTCAGAACGCATTTTGGAGCGGGAAGTCAGGCGATATGCCGCACAACCATCCGTTTCGATCGGTGGTGTACTCCGGGACGCACGACAATGAAACAACCGCGCAGTGGTGGCGCAGTCGTGAGGCGGCGCAGAAGGCACGCTTCCGAGCCTACGCGGGTCATGAGGCCGTCCATGAAGCCATGATGCGCGTGGTGTTGGCCTCGCCAGCGGCTCTCGCTGTCCTGCCAATGCAGGACATTTTGGGGCTCGGCCGAGAGGCGCGGATGAACTTACCTGGTACTGCCCTCGGAAACTGGAAGTGGCGCATGGAGCCGGGCGCAGCGGGTAAGTCGCTGGCAGCACGACTTCGAGCGAGTGTGGAAGCAACTGGTCGCGGCTGAGCGACATCGCACACACTGCACGCACAAGAGGTGTGCCGTCGACTATCTTCACGCGAATGGCTGCGAAAAAGTCTACCGCCTCTGTTCACGTCACCAAGTCGATCAAGAAGTCGACGAAACGGCCGTCGATGAAACTCGTCGGAAACTCCGAGGTCAAGTCGGCTCGGGCGTTGGGTAAGCGTGTCGATCTTGCGCCTCCGAGTCTGCGACGGACCGTGGTGCCTGCACCCATCGCGCCCGATGAAGCACGCGCACAGTTACGCACACTCGCGATGAACCTCTGGTGGTCGTGGAACGAGATCGCCCAGCGTCCCTTCGCGGCACTCGATCCGGTGCTGTGGAACGCAACGAAGCACTCCCCGCTCGCAGTGCTCACGCAAGCCGGGCCGGCAGCGCTCGCGGCGGCGTGCGAAGAACGAGGATTCCGCATTGCGCTTGCGGACGCGCGCGCAGCGTTCGCCGATGCGATGGCTGCAAAGACGTGGTGGGACTCGTCGTACGCAGCCGAGCATCCGAGCGCGGCAATCGCATACTTCTGTTCGGAGTACGCGATTCACGAGAGTGTGCAGCAATACTCCGGTGGACTCGGCGTGCTCGCGGGCGATCACTTAAAGAGTGCAAGCGATCTCGGCGTGCCGCTGGTTGCGGTCGGGCTCTACTACCGACACGGTTACTACATTCAACAGTTCGCTGATGACGGCTCAACAAAGGTGCTGTATCCGGTGTATGACCGCGCGACGATGCCGGTGTACGACACGGGTATCGCGATTGAATGTCCGATTAGCGCGACAATTGTTCGCGCACGCGTGCTCCGGATGGATGTTGGTCGGACGAAGGTCTTCCTTCTTGACGCCGATCTGCCGGAGAATCGTGCGGAAGACCGATTGCTCACCGAGGGGCTCTACAAGGGCGAGCCGGAATTGCGCATGAGGCAACAGGTGTTGCTTGGAGTCGGTGGAATGCTTGCGCTCCGCGCGCTTGGCATTGCTCCGTCGCGCATCCACCTGAACGAGGGCCATGCTGCCTTTGCAGCGGTCGAGCTCCTTGCGGAGTTTCGCGCGGCAGGTGCTTCACACGCAGACGCGATCCGTCGCGTGCGCGCGTGTACGGTTTTCACCACGCACACGCCGGTCGCAGCGGGCCATGATCGTTACGGCGTCGAGATGGTGGTCGCCGCGCTCGCGCGCACACTTGCTCGTGGAGGCATCGGTTGCGCCGACATTGAGGCACTCGGCCGCGAGAATCCGTTGGACGCACAGGAGCCGGTCTGCATGACCATACTTTGTCTCAGGCTCGCCGAGCGCGTGAATGGCGTTGCCAAACTGCACGGTGAAGTTTCGCGCGCCATGTGGCGTGGCGTCTATGGAAAGACGAAGTCCAAAGATGTGCCGATTGGCCATGTGACGAATGGAGTGCACGTTCCCACGTGGCTCGACCCTCGCGCGGCGCACTTCTGGAGGACTTCATGTGGATTCGATCCATGCGCATCAACGAGCCGTAATCGCGGATGGAAGCGGGCGAGCGAAGCGGATCCCGCGAAGTTCTGGGAGTTGCGCGCGACATTGCGTGGATCGCTCGTGCGCTTCGTTCGTGATCGGCTTTCGCGCGCGGCGCAGCGTCGTGGCGAGAGTCCACTAGCGCTCGATGAATACGCAAACATCCTCAATCCTGCGGCCCTCACCATCGGTTTCGCCCGCCGCTTCGCGACATACAAGCGTGCGCCTCTCGTGTTCACCGATGTGGAGCGGCTCGCGGCGATCATTGGTGATGTGAATCGCCCGGTGCAGTTTGTCTTTGCGGGCAAGGCCCATCCGCGTGACCTCGGCGGTCAGGCATACGCGAAGAAAATCTTTGAGATGACCCGTCATCCAGCCCTCCGCGGCAAGATCGTCCTCCTCGAGGAATATGACATGGAGGTTGGTCGGGCGCTGGTTTCCGGTTGCGATGTGTGGCTCAACAACCCGATTCGCCCGCACGAGGCGAGCGGTACCAGCGGCATGAAGGCGCCGCTTCATGGTGGGATGAACTGTTCGATCCTCGATGGTTGGTGGCCGGAGGGTTTCATCGCGGCCAATGGTGCAAAAAGGGGAGCCGAGGGATTGAACGGCTGGGCGATTGGCACTGCGGATGACGGTGGGTTCCGCGAAACAGACGCGCACGGCGCAGCCGAGGCTCGGGATGTCGCGGATGCGCACGCGCTTTACGCGATCCTCGAGAAAAAGATGGTGCCTGAGTATTACGATCGAGGACGCGATGGACTTCCACGCAAGTGGATCAAGCGCGCACTTGCGAGTGCGGCCACGATTCCTGATTTCTTCTCGACACACCGCATGGTGAGCGAGTACGCCACACGGTGTTACGTGTGACCGGCTCGAATGTCCGTTGAGCCCAAAAGAAAACGGGCCATGAACTCAGTTCATGGCCCGCGTACTTTTTGCGTGTGATCGCTTTTAGTTCATCGCTTTCCACAGGATTTCAGCGCCCGGAGGAGCCTTGACCTTGCCGCTTGCGATCTCAGTCGCGGTGACGTCTGGCCCATACATTTCACGGTTGACCTTGTCCGCTGTCGAGAAGTACACGCCACCGACCAGGAGACCGCCGAAGAGCCCCTCGGTCCGAATGTAGTAGTAGGTGGACGGTACTGGCCCGCCAGCATTCTTCGGATCGGTCTTTGCCGGACCAGCCACCGCTGAAACTTCCGCGATCCCGTACATGCCATCTTCAAGGAAGTTGGCAACCTCTTCATCGGTGTTCATCACAATCACAATGTCTCGCGATTGAGCGCCCGCCTGAAGGCCGAGCGTCGCTCCTGCCGTGTTGATAGCAACTGGCGCGGACCAATCTCGGTTGATGCGCTTCATGAAGATGCCGTCGCCGCCTGAGCCACCGATGACGAGCGCAGCGCTGCCCTCGCGGAGCACTGCGACGCCCTTCGCATTTTCAAAGACAGCAGAGGGAATCGCATGCTCGCTCGCTTGGAATCCGCGAACGACAGCAAGTGACTGACCCATGCGGGTGCTCACCGAATTGGAGCACGCTGCGAGGGCGAGAAGGGGAATGACGACAAATAAACGAATGAACTGCATCGCATGCCTCCATGCATGGTTGGTCGAGCTACCGAAGCAAGAAGCCGCGTCAGTCCACGAGCTTCTTAAGATTGTCGATTTTGTCGGCAGCCTTCTTGAGATCTGCGGCTGACTGAATGCTGTCGACTGCGTTGCGAACATCGCTGATGCGCAGTGCGATGATCTTGTTCATCAACTTCACCACGACAAACGCGGCGAAGACAATGATCGCGAACTCAATAAGATTATTGACGAACTTGCCGTACATGATTGCCGGACCGGTTTCGACGCCGTCCTTCATCACGCTCTTGAGTACAAACTTCAGCTGGGTGAAATCAACGCCGCCAATGAGTACACCGATAGGAGGCATGAGGAGATCGGAGACGATGCTGTTCACGATCTTCGTAAACGCACCACCCACGAGGATTCCGACAGCCATGTCGACAGCGTTGCCCTTGAGTGCAAATTGTTTGAGTTCTTCGATGAAGGCCATGAGTACTCCCTTTGGTCGCAAGATAGCCATTTCGCGGGCTGCTGTCAGAAGAGCAGACGGAGCCCGACGACAAGTGCAAGTCGGAGCGCGGGTCGATCCTGCGAGTCCTCGATGACCGGAACTTGCAGCCCCAGCTCGATCGCATAGTTCGGCGCTTCGAGTAAGAGCCCTGGCGAAAGCAGCACCTCTGACTGTCCTGCGATCGTGAGAATTGCATTGACCTCACAGGTCGCATACCACGCCGCAACGCGTTCCTCGCCATAGGACGTGGGCAGCAAGCGAAAGGCATAGCCAAGATCAAGGTTTACAAAGTCCTCACCCTCGTCGGTGGCGAAAATCGGCAGAAAGAGCCCATCTCCAGTGACGAAGGTGTAGCGCGCGGCGGCGTCAATCCCATGACGGCCGAAGATCGCGGTGACCACGCCGCCAGCGCACGGATCGACAGAATTGCCGCCAAAATCAGCGGTTCCTGTCGGCAACTCCGCTCCCACAAAGACCGCCGCTCGCACGGTGTCCACCGCGTTGAGATCCTCGCGAAGAACACGCAACTCAAGAATCGTCTCGAGATCTCCAAGTCCAAACTCGCCGTCCGCGGGACGGGGAGCATCAAAAAAGCCCTGGTAAAACGGGAGATCGAGTGAGACTGAGAGGTCACGGGCAAGCCCGTACTCAAGGCGAAGATCCTGCTCAAGAAGCGACTGACCGTCTTCGTAGAAATAGGCGCGGGTCTGAACGCGAGGAATGAGCACCAACGGTGACGGCGCAGTCGCGGCGGGCATGTTGATCATTTCCTGCGCGAACGCGGGCGAACTGAGCGGTATGGGTAGGGACGCGGTGATTGTGGCGATCGCCGTGCGGACAGATGTCACTTCGGATCTCCCGAGCGGATCTCAATCAGAGAAAATCCCGCGTCGGCGATTGCGCTGGCAAGTTGCGGCTTGGTGGGTTCAGTGCCGCTCGCCGTGGTGACCGTGATCGTCACAAAGCCGTGCTTCATATCGATCATCGGTTTCGAAACGCCGCGAATACGCGCCAATTGGAGCTCGACATTTGAGATGCACTTTGGGCAACTCATGCCATGGACGACGAGGGTGTAATTGCCTGTTTCAAGTGTGTCGGGGCCGCGCACAGATTCGGTGGATGCCGTCGTTACGGGCGTCGTGCGGCACGACGGTTGAGCAAGGGTGATAGCGAGTACGGAGAAGCCGCAGGCGAGCAGCGTCGCGTGGCGTAGAGAGTGTTTTGGCATGGAGTTCCTCACGGCGCAGTGCGCGTGTGGCAATCAGGATTAAAATATTGACAAAAATAACGCGTGATTCGCGTGATTCGTCAAGTCGTCCATCGAGAGACCAACGCGAGAATCACTCGCCCGCTGCGATCGTGAGGGAAATCAGTGCTGTGCAGGGAGCGAACCGTCTGCGCAGAGAGTGTCCAAGCCGCCACCGTGAAGTCGATGCGCTCATGCACCGAAAAGTGCAGTGTGTTTTGATCTCGCGGAACAGGAGGCGAGAGCGGTTGAGACGAAACTGGGTCACCGTGCTCTTGACGTTGGATGCAAGGGCAGCGATCGCCGCATTGGCACGCTGGACCACAGCATCCGTCTCTCGCCGCCGCGATTTTGACGGCCTCATCCACCGCGCGAAACGCGGTGGCCATCGGCGAGAGCATCGCCAGAAGGACGAGGAAGAGGGAGAGGCCGCGCGAGAGCATCGACGGAAATGTAGCAATGATCACCCCAGAACGGCGTCAAGATCCGCATCAGACAAGCTCCACCCTGAGCGCGGGGCCGGTTGCCACTGTGAGATCGGGTTACCGTCCGCAAAGGATTGCGTCTCGAAGTCGTACTGCAGCGGCCGCCGTGCGCGTGCGGCCACTGTTCCCGCAAGGACGATTTCATTGAGAATCGTCGAGCGCGCAAATGCGCAAAGCGGGGCATCAGCGGCACCTTGGTCGCCCGCTCGCCACGCGCGGATTGCATCAATCCACTCGCGATGGTGTCCTGGCGACTGAGGAATTCGATCAGCGGGCACGAGAGTCTCCGCAGCGAGCGCGCGGGGGAGAATCAGATGCTCGCCGTAGTTTGCAAACAGGAATCCCTTTGTGCCTTGAAAGACCATATTGAAACGCCCGTGATAATCCTGGCGATCCTTCCCGCCGAGTTCTTGGGCGGTGGGCGACATGCGACCATTGTCAAACCAACGAAGCACCAACGGATCGATCGAGACGCCATTCGTGTCTGCTTGTGGAATGGCCCACGAAGCCTCAGTCCACTCCGGGCACGCGACGCGATCGACGCGGTCGCATTCGGCGAAGATCTCAACCTTGCCGAGCGAAGCACGCGTGAGGCCAAGTGCCCAGACGGGTAGGTCCATCATGTGGCAGCCCATATCACCGAGCGTTCCTGTGCCAAAATCCCAATATTTTCGCCAGTTCGCCGGGTGAAGCGCTTCAACGTAGGGCGTTTGCTGCGCGGGTCCAAGCCAGAGCTCATAGTTGAGGGATGCCGGTGGTTCCGTCACAGGACCGGTTGGTCCACAACACCAACCTTTGTTGACCCAACAGTCACAACTGGTGATGCGGCCGATCGCACCCGCGCGAATGAGTTCTACAACACGACGATAGTTTTCCGTCGCATGAATTTGTGTTCCCATCTGGGTTGGCACACGCGCTGCGTGCGACAACGCAAGGATGCGCTTTGACTCTTCCATCGTGTGCGTCAGAGGCTTTTCGCAATAGACCGGGATGCCCGCACGAAGCGCGAGCGCTGTCGCGAAGGCATGGGTGTGGTCTGGAGTTGCTACGAGGACGCCATCGAGCGCGAGTTCATGGCGACGGGCGAAAACCTCGCGGAAATCGGTAAATCGACGCGTCTCAAGCGGACGCGCGAGCGCAGCATCGATCGCGCGTGCGTCGACATCGCACACTGCGACCACATCCGCGCCAGCATTGAGTAGGTCCGTCAGATTGTCAGCTCCTCGTCCGCCGCAGCCGACGAGTGCGATGCGTGGAGCGGCCGCGCGTGCGTTGGCGGTGGTCGGCAGGGTGACCGACTTCGGTCTCGTTGCGCAGCCCAGAAGTGACGGGGCCGCAAGCACTGCGGGGACAAGGCCAAGAAATGTGCGACGAGGAAGTCTGAAGTCCATCTACTTAGTTTGACGCGGATCATTCCCTGACGCAATGCCGTTGCAGCACGGATGCGAATCTCGTTATAGTTTTGATCTCATGGCAAAAAAATCAATAATGAGGCGCAAGAAAGCGCGTTCCACTACTGCTTTTTGGGCAGCATCCCAAGCAGTATCCCAAGCAGCATCCACGAGCCGTTCCGCCGGAGCGCGAGGTACTTT
Organism: Candidatus Kuenenia stuttgartensis; assembly: GCA_945902075.1. GTDB lineage: Bacteria > Planctomycetota > Phycisphaerae > Phycisphaerales > SM1A02 > QWPT01. The sequence continues at coordinate 18,287 of CAMDMA010000037.1, forward strand.
CATGGGGGAGACTCCCGCATCCTCTAAGGAAGCGAATCCAGTCGCCGCCAATCGCAAGGTTGCGCACGCCGCACGAGTCAAGAAGAACACTGTGCGGACCTCGCGCTCAAATTCTTTGGCTATGCAGGGGAAAAGTTCACTGGCATCGATTTCGACCGTTCAACTTGCGGCTGAAATTCGGCGGCGCAAGTTCGAACTTCCCAAACTTGAACGACAGGCCTCAAAGCTGCGCTTGGAACTTGCGAATATTGAGGCTCGCATTGCGCAACTCGGAGGTACGTTGGGCGGTGCGCTCGGTGGAGGCCACTTGCGATCAGTCGGTCGTCCCGCACGACACGCTCGGCAGGAACGTCCCGCACGACCGGCACCGACGGGCACCCCACGTCGTCGTGGCGGAAAGCCGACTCTCGCCGAACACATCGTTGCGCTGCTCGCCACGCGCGACCACACGCTTTCTCCCCGCGACATAGCGCAAACTCTCGGAAAGCAATTCGCACGCGAGGTCAACGCTAGTTTTCTTGTTCAGATTAGTCTCACACTACGGAAGCTTGTGAATAGCGGCACCATCGTGCAGGTCGGGCGCGCGCAGTACGCGGCAAAGGAGAGCCCGATTGCAACCTCATAAGCGTCCGAACTCCCGCGACGCATGGCGGCACGCATCGACACGATTCATCGACAGACTCGCCCAATCGCGTCTTGTGGCTATCCAACTTTTGTTGACCTCGTCGATCGTCATCGCAAGTTGCGCTCAACCGATGCGTGTCGAGCCATCACTTCTCCCACCCCAGGCTGCGGCGGAAGGAGGAAATGAGTTCACGTTCAGCACGGAAGGCATCGATTTCACGGCGGCATTTCCGAAGCGTGATGTTCCGCAGCGTGTCGCATTTCTCGCCGCATGCAACATTTCGTCGGGAGCGATCGATCCAGAGTCTGCCAACGATGCTGTTGCCTTGAGCGAGATCTACTGGTCATCAAAGGATGCCGAAGCGTTTACCGCTGCGGTCAAAGATCGCTTCGAACTGGTGGGTCGGACGCTCGACACTCCGTCCACCGTCAAATCCAAGCGCGCTGGGCTGATGACTGGTTACGCAACTCCAGTAGTACGCGTCCGCAGTGCACCAGATGAAATGTTTCGTTTCCCAATCTTCGGTGACATGCGGATGTCCAGTCCCGAACTCGCAGCACTGCCGCGCGCGGAACTTATTCGTTCGCCAGTCGCGCGCGCGAACGCGATCGCATGGATCGATGATCCGTTGGCATGGGCCATCGTTGAGACCAATGGCACTGCACGACTTTTGGTCGAGGATGCGCCTTCAGGCCGCGAGTTGCTCGTGACACGAATCGCGACCAACGATCGGCCATGGACGAGTCTTGGTCGCGCGCTTGCGGCGCGTGGACTGATCGAAAGCGCGACTTACACACTCTCTGACGTTGCCGCGGCTGCGGAGCGATATCCACGCGAAGCCGAGGCGGCGGTCCTCGAGAACGAGCGTGTTGTCTTCTTCGCTCTTGCAGACAACGAGAACTTTCCGCCTGTCCTTGGACTTCCATTCGGAAAGCTTGTGGGGGGATACTCCTGCGCGGCCGACCAGTCGATCTACCCAGCTGGATCGGTACTTGTGGTCGTCGAGCGCCCCACGCAGGAATCCGCAGATTCCAAGGCAAAACGTCCCGCACGCATTCTCTTCGTACACGACGCCGGCGGTGCGATCGCGGGGTCATCGCGCGTCGATGTGTATTTTGGTCAGGGTACCGAGGCACTCATTCGTGCCGGAGCGACGCGCGTGCCCGTCGATGTGTATCGCCTCGAGCTCAGGGACAGATGATGCGCGCACTTTGTGTACAGCCGCTGCTCTCTGCATGCCTCGCGATGATCGCAGTCGGTCAGGGTGTGCTTTGGTGGCGCGTGCTGTATTGGTATCCGCAACTTCCGGCACGATTTCCGATTCACTTCGATTTCGCGGGAAAGCCCGATGGGTGGGCAAACAAATCGATCGCCACATGGTTTCTTTTGCCGGTACTTTCGCTGGTCTTGATTGTGTTTCTTGGGGGAATCGCAATCTGGCTTGGAGTCCTCGTGCGCACGACGCCGGGGATTGTGAATGTGCCGCGCAAGGATCTCTTTCTCAAACTCTCTATCGAGGGGCGGATGACAGTCGTCGCACCAACACGCGTATTTCTCGCGTGGGTGCTAGGGCTCATGGCGTTTCTCTTTGTATGGATCGTCGAGGGGACCGGCCGCGTGGCTGTCCACGAAACAGCAATGCTGCCCTCATGGCCCGTTTTCGTCTTTCTTGCGGGTGTCCTCGGCGTGCTGCCAATCTTCTACAGACGGACCGGGCGGATGCTTGAATGCGCGGCGCGGCGAGAGGGATTGCTGCCTCCGCTCGAGCGCGTTGGTTAGTGGTGCTTGCGCACGACGCGTTTGAGTAATGCGTTTCCGAGTGCTGCGTATTCGCCGATAAACCGCTCGGTCACCGGGTCCCACTCAAGCGGCTTGCCAACTTCGTAGCCGATATTGCAAAGTTGGCAGATCGTTGCCGTGCGATGACCGGTTTCTGCAGTGCAGATCGGATCGCGTTCTTCGCGGATTGCAGCGAGGAAATCCGCGATGTGCGAACTGCTGCGCGGAAGCGCGATCTCGTTGGCCGTGACTGGCGCGATCAATTCTGGTGCATCGGGCGCAGCGGGATCGGTTCCGCGGAATGCGCGGATGTGACCGCGTGAACATTCGATGGTTCCAAGTGCGCCTTCAAATGTGCAGTCGGTTGGTCCGCCATGGACCATCTCAACACCGTCTGCGTAGAGAAAACGCAAACCGGACTTTGCACCGTTTGGAGGTGGGATGATTTTCCGCGGCCCACTCTCGTCCATCGCCATCGCCCACTGCGCGATGTCAAAGTGATGTGCGCCCATGTCGGCGAGTCCGCCGTTGCAGTACTCGCGATAGTTTCGCCACTTCGGATAGTGGCCATGCATACCGATCGGGCAGAGTGCAGAGTGGAAGGCACGCATCGGAGCTTGGCCGAGCCAGCCATCCCAGTCGATTCCATCGGGAAGCGTTTCCGCGGGAAGGTCGCAGGGGATTGGCGGTTCGCCGATGCCGATCGTGATACGTCGAAGTGCGCCGATACGACCGTTGCGTACGGCCTCGGCCGCACGGACGAAGTGTTGGCCAAACTCCGTGCGCTGTTGTGAACCGGTCTGAAACCGCACGCCCGTCGAACGTGCGGCATCGGCGATCGCCCGCCCCTCCGCGATCGTGAGTGAAAGCGGCTTCTCGCAGTACACGTGTTTCCCAGCGAGCGCGGCGGTGATGGCGGGTTCCGCGTGCCAATGGTCGGGAGTCGCGATGATGACTGCATCGATCGAAGGATCGGCGATGACATCACGCCAGGTTGCAGCGACAGCGCACGCATCATTCTGTCGACGCTCATTCACGAGTCGCGCACCCTCTGCAGCACGCGCGTCACAAACATCGGCGATCAAAGTGATCTGCACACCGGCATCGTCAAGAAATCCGCCGTGCAATTCGCGCGCGCGCACGCCGAAGCCAATCATGCCAAGCCGGAGTACGTTCGTTGCCGAGGGGTCGCGTGCAGAGCGGGAACGCGGCCCGATTGGCGTCATGTGGTCGGGCGCGTTTGCTGCGGTCGGTCCGATCGCAGAGAGGGCGGCCGCAGACGCGGCGACCGTTCGAACGAAGTCTCGACGGGTCGGAGTGATCGACGAAAGTTGCTGCGCATTTCGTTGCATGGTGAACCTCTCGCGCACAGCGTCGCAGGCCACCGCTCAGTTGGCAATGAGCCCGGCAGATCAGTTGAGCGGGCCCCAATGACTAAGGAGTATCGACAGATCCGCGCTACCCACATCGCCGTCGCCGTTGACATCACCACTTTGTGGGCTCGAAGTGCCCCAGTAGAAGAGGATCACGGCGAGATCGTAGTTGTTCACGATTCCATCGAGATTGAGGTCGCCCTGCGCGCGCTCGCAGGTGTCAAGTATGCCATCCGCATCGGTGTCAGCACCGCTGATGTCGATCTCATCAAGATCACACGTGCCATTTGCATCGCAGTCGTCGCCAAGCACGTTGCCAGCACCCGCGGTAAACGAGCCGACAAAGTGTGCAGGCACGTTCCCACAAAAGCGCGTACCGGACACCGTTGTCGAAACGGCGTCGAAGACATCGAGACCTGCACTCTCCGCCGCGCTCGTATTGAAATCAATCGTGCTGTTCAGAATTGTGAGGCGGCCGTTGTTGAGCACCGCACCGCCAAATCGAGTCGCACTGTTTTCAGACAAGACACAACGATCGATGGTGGCAACAAGTTTGTCGGCCGCTAGACCAACTGCGATCGCGCCACCGTCTACGGCACTGTTCGCTTCGAAGGCACAGTCGATGAAGTTTGGCGCGCCACCGATGCAGAAGGCTCCACCACCCTGTGCGCTCGCACTGTTTTCACGGATCACGCAATCACGGAAAGTAGGGCTTGCGTTTGTCGTTGCGATTCCACCGCCGTTCATTGCGTTTCCGCCGAGAATCGTGAATCCTTCGAGGGTCGTTGGGCCGCTGCCAGCACCCGAGATCGTGACACACCGCGCGATACCACCACCATCGATGAAACTTGTTGCAGGTCCTGCGATCGAGCGCACGGTGATTGCACGGCCCGAGAGGTCAATCGGCGCATTCGTGCGAGGACCGACGCGAATCGTCGCTCCATCTGGTGCAGCCGTGAGTGCTGCGGAGATGGAGCCGAAGCCTGATCCACCAACGACGAACTCGCCTAGGCAGTCATCTGGGATTCCATTTTCATCAAGATCTGAGGTTCCTGCAGCGATCACGCATACGTCACCGATTCCGTTGGAGTCACAGTCTGCTTGTGTTGGATTCGCGAGTGCCGGACAATTGTCGGTTGTGTTCGCCACGAAACCACTTGGCTGTGAGCACTGCGCAATTGTTCCATCCACAGCTGCACCGAATCCATCGCCATCAAGGTCGCGATACCACGTCGTCGGTATGCAAGAGTTGAGCGTGAATGTGCCGTCATTAAAGTTCACAGCGCCGCCGACGCCGTTATTCCACGCTGTTCGAAGCGAAAGTACACGTGTTCCGTGTCCGCGAGTGAGGACGACTTGCGCGACCTTCACCGTAGAGGCGTTGTTCCCGTTCGTTCCCACTCGGCCCTGGAGGTTCGGCGGCGACGCATTGAACCAACCAAGCGTTCCATTGCTTACGAGGTCCGTGCGCGTCCATCCTCGACTGTCGCCCATATGTGCACCACTCCCGCCAGAGTTCCATGATGGATCAGCACTCGCGGTACTTGTGCCGCCTGTTGTCGCGCCGATCGACACAAACGAATCGAAGGGCCGATTCATCGTGGTGGAGCCAACGACTTGCGGTGACCACGTGCCAAATGATTGGCTTAGTGCGCCTGGAATATCGTCATTGTTGTCTTTATGCCAGTAACCGCTATGACCGTCTCCGTCGGTGGCGGAGACAACCGTGAGGTTAAACACGTTGAGCACCGTATCTGTTCCGCCATTGAAACTTGCGTAGATCTCGTAGCGCACCAGTGTCTGCCCGGCACTCTCCACATCGGTGGCAACGACGGTGTAGGTCGTGAAAGACGCTCCCGCGTCGAAGGCGATCGTCCCGGCGAGAAGAATTGCGGTGGAGTTGGCTCGACAAATATTGCGCGTCATGTCTGGCTTCCGGGTAGTACGAGTGGTGGAAGCGGGTCCGCGCTTCCAATGGTCGATCGGCGGATGACCGCGGTTTCAGCGAATATTCAGCGGATTTCTGCTGCGCGTGATCTTGACGTGCGTGTCGCCGACGGTTGCCATAAATGGATGCGCTCGTTCACCGCCGCTCTTCTGCTTGTCCTCCTTGGCGGGATCCTTCTTTCCGCAGCACCGTTCTTTGGTGCGCGCGCCCTTTTTGACGACATGCCGCTTGAGAGTTGGCGACGGGTGGGCGGTGCAGCAACCTTTACGCTTGAGCCGCCAGCGAACGGGGCGACTGGACCGACGCTCGTGGGCAAAGGGCCGATTGAGCGCAACGGATTTCTCGTGAGTCCGCGGGAGCTCGGAGATTTTCGGCTCGCAGTCGATGTTCGGATCGGCTCGTCGGAGGATTTGAACGGCGAAAAAATGAACTCGGGTATTCAGGTTCGTTCGCGGGATATTGGTGGCGCGATCGGTGGGCTTCAAATCGAGATTGATCCGTCGCAACGGCGTTGGTCGGGTGGCATCTATGACGAACGCGGACGCGGATGGCTTTCGTCGCTGCGGGAGAATGACGCGGGGCGCGCGGCCTTTCAGCTTGGTGCGTGGAATCGCTACGAGGTCGAGTGCATTGGTCCGCGCATCCGCACGCGCATCAACGGAGTTTCCTGCGCAGAGTGGTACGACGGCGTCGTTGCCGGACTCCTTGCCTTTCAGGTCCACGGCGGGCCGGCATGTGAGGTCGCGTTTCGTTCCCCGATGCTTGAGGAGTTGGGGCGTCATGCGTGGCAATCAGTTCCCAATGACGTGACGGCAACTGATGAAGGTTGTGTGTGGTCGTCAACGATTCCAGCGAATGCCCGCGGATTTCGCGTGCGCGTGGCGGGTCCGGCGCAACTTGCGATCCTCGCAGGCGACGGCGCGTGTCTCGCTGAAATTACAGTTCCGCCGCTCGCGGTGGCCGACGCAGCACGCCCGCGTAGTTGTGAGGCGCTGTGGGTCGATCTCGAGGGTGCGGTTTTGCTCGATGGTGCGCTCGAACGACGCTGGAACTGGAAATCCCAACCGATGCGCGTTCGTGTGCTCGGGAAGTCTTGTGTGGCAGAAGGTGCGGAGGTCTTGCAGCCGACAGCACGAACGGTCCCAAGCGATCCTCGCTGATGCGGACGAGCTGTGGATGATCCGTGTGTTCGCCTGATCGGCCCTGCACAAGGCTCTTTTTCGGTCGATCTCGTGGTGAACCGAGGTTCTTCTCTGACATCGGTGTGACTTCTGCGTGTGCCTGTTGGCTCGCACCTGCCGCGAGCGGATCGCGTGCGATCTTCAGTTGATCGCATGCTCGTCTGCATGCGCCTCCACGAAAGGAATCGACATGCCGACCGGAGAATTGAGAAGGAACCGTATTGACCGCATGATTGCGCTTGCGCAGGCTTACCGCGGATGGACTTCGGGAGAGCTTTGTGAAGCACTCGGGCGTGAGCCTCGCCGCGCCGCGCCGGGGAGTGGAAATCCGAAACTCGATCTCATCGCCCGACTCGCTGATGCGCTCGATTGGGAGGTTGGTGAGGTGGCGGAGAGCGTCTGGGATCCTTCACAGCGTGATACGAATTGTGGTTCGGATGGTGTTTCCTTTGATGCACTCGATGATCGTGCGCAGCAGGAGCATCGGCGCGGCCGCTTTCGTGAAATGGAGGCCACTGGTCTTGCGATGCGTCGTATCGCTCGTGATGCACGCGAGCGTGCAATCGCGGCGAATCGCCTTGCCGGCGCATATGACGGACTCGGGCGCTATCCAAAGGTGCTCGACTGCGTGCGCGAAGGACTCGCCGAGCGCGGGATTGGCGGCGACCTTCGCCTCATGTTGACCGTGAATCTTGCGAATGCGAACTACACGCTTTGGAATCTTCAGGAATCGCAATCCATCAGCACGGCGCTCCTTGAGCAGCGTTTTGCGGGAGCGTCCCTGGCGACGACTGATCAGAGTCGGCTGCAACGCGTGGGACGCGCGTTTTGTCACGCGATCCGTGGGCACAGCGAGCGGCGCATGCTTCCGCAGTGTGAGGGCGATGGAGAAACGCGCGCGCGTGCGCAACGCGCGATCACAGATCTCACGGCCGCGGAGCGTCTGTACGAGGAACTCGCAGCAGATTTCGGCGATCACCAATACATGGGTCTCTCCAACACAGCTCGTGGCGGCATCCTCGAAGCGCGCGTGGCCGCCGGGGAACTCGACTGCGACGAGGCCGTGCAGACGATCATCGAGCACCTCGATGAAGCGGTGCGTATGGATGACGGATGCGGGCCAGATGTTCCATCCGTGCACACGCTCGAGAGTTGGGGATGGTGGTCAATCTTTGGTGCAAACATCGCGCTGCGTGGGGGGTCGACAGAGGCACGCCCGCATTCTGAACGCAGCGATTACGAGCGGGCATTGGCAATCTGCACCAATAAGGCAGCGGAGATCGCCGATCATCTCGATAGTTGGCCGATGCGAGAGCGCGCATTTACGCTTGAGTGGTTTCGCAGGCAGGATGTCGCTGGTGACGAAGGTCCTTCGTTCCGTGACTGGATGCTCGACACGGAGGACGTGCGGGTGCTTGTCGGCACGATGGGACGATTTCCACTTTTCCGCGCGACCGGTTGGCGCATTCTCGATCGCGCAACGCTTGTCGGGCCGTGTTCTGCAGCCTTTGCCTGATCATGGGGCAGCCGCGTGTCGTTGCGTGTTGTCGCGTGTTGTCGCGTTTGAGTCGCTACCTTGTCCGTATGGTTTCTCGCGCCCCAGATCCAGCGATGTCCCGTCGCGCACGCCGTGCGGCGCAGTGGGCGATCGCTGTTGGGGTTGCGGGATTCGCACTCAAGATGGGCGGTTGGCTGCTGACCGGTTCGGATGCAGTCTTCTCAGATGCGCTTGAGAGCATCGTCAACATTGTGGCGTCGATTGGCGCGTTCCTTGCGTTGTCGTATGCCGAGCGGCCACCAGATGAGGAGCATCCTTATGGTCATGGACCGATCGAGTTCGTCAGCGCGCTCTTCGAGGGCGTGTTGGTCGCGGTCGCAGGATTCGTCATTCTCACCCACTGCGCGGAGAGTGTGTTTCGTGGTCGACCGCCGGTCGAGAAGATTGACATCGGTTTCGCTCTCGTCGCAGCGAGTGCCGTGCTCAACGGCGTTGCGGGAGTTGCACTCCTTCGCATCGGTCGCGCAACGGGTTCGGCGGCACTCATCGGCGACGGAAGGCATCTTCTCTCCGACCTTTGGACAACGTTTGCGGTTCTCGGCGGCCTTGTCGCGGTGTGGATCACGGGATACGCCTGGATCGACACGGCCGTCGCGATCGGCGTGGGATGCCTCCTCATCGTTGTGGGCGCACGAGTGGCTTTCGGCGGCATGTCCTCGATTCTCGGTGAACAGGATGCGGAGGATCATCGGCGGATTGTCGAGGTTCTTGAGCGCCACCGACTCGCGGGACCTCGTGCGAAAGGCACAAGCGCAGCTGCAACTCCCGCAGCTTTGTCATTCGAGATCTGTTCGTATGCTTCCGTCCGTCACCGACATCAAGGGCGCGCACACTTCATCGATATGCATCTCCGACTTCCGCGTGACATGAGTGTTTCGGAGTCGCACGACATCGCATCATCCATCGAACGTGAGGTACTCGCTGCGGTTGGAGAAGGAACTGCCACCGCACATGTCGAACCTTGTGGCGACGCGAAGTGTCCGCGCTGCCTGAAAGCTCCTTGACGCATCGGCGCGGTGTGCGCGCACTTCATCCGGGTTCCGAGCGTTTTTACGAGCGAGCGCTCGATTCGCCGCGAAGGAGTACCGCTGCCGCAACGGCTGCCATCTCGACGCGCATCACGCATGGCCCGAGCGAGACTGTTCCTGCGCCAAGCGCCTGCATCGCGGTCAGTTCCGCATCATCAAATCCACCTTCCGGGCCGATGAAGACGGTGCGCGCGCAATCCGGCGGGAGTGCGTCGCGCCAAACCGCGAGTGGAATCGCGTGAGAGGTGTGGGCAACGGCGATCGACGCGCCGCGCGCGAGTTCGGCACGCGCAACATCGACGAGCCGCCCGCCTGCTACGAGTTCAGGCGACCACGCGCGCTTCGCGACCTTGGTCGATTCCGAGAGAATGCGCGACCACCGTTCACCGCGATCGAGTTTGTCTGTGTCGACAACACTGCGCGCGCAGTCGACAGGAAGAAGCCGCGAGACGCCCGCCTGCGTGGTGAGGTCAAGGAGCGTCGAGAGTCGGTCTCCCTTTGGTACGGCGAAGGCGATCGTGACTTCGGGGAGCAGGGGAGGCGCGTCGGTGCGCTCAACGACCTCGGCCAAGACGTCACCGCGCTTGGTGCGTTCGTCGGTCAGCCGTGCTTGCGCGAGGCCGCCGCGCCCGTCGAAGAGCGTGACAATGTCCCCAGCAACGAGCCTGCGCGCACCGAATGCGTGGCGCGCTTCGTCGCGCTCGATATCGATCAACTCGCCGACGCGCGGAACGAGATCGACGTGGAGCCAGAGGGAAGAGGTGGTTGTGGGGCGCGTCATGTTTCGCCACTTCGAATGGATCCGCGAACCCGCGCTTGCAAAGAAGGCCCACCTTTCGGCGGGCCTTCTTTGGTGTGCGGGGGTCTTCAAGCGTGTCGGCGGGGGGCTTTCACGACGAAGACTTTGAATGGAGCGTACCGGGATCGAACCGGTAACCTATGCCTTGCAAAGGCATCGCTCTCCCAGTTGAGCTAACGCCCCGACGGCGGAAGTGTAGCGAGTTACGAGCGGGCTGTGCCAGGGTCCACATGAAATTCGAGGTGGGCGCGCGCGAAACTCATGCATCGACTCATGCATCGACTCGCGAACCTTCTCGCGAACCTTCTCGCGAACCTTCTCGCGAATCTTCTCGCGAATCCACTTGTGTTGAGCAAGCGCCAAAACCAAAAGCCTGAAGCAAGCAAAAGGCTCCATCGCGGGATGGAGCCTTTCATATTTCATTTCGCGCTTTTGAGTCTCACGCGTCTTGAGGCATGATCCGGCTCATGATCCGGCTCATGATCCGGCACGCAATTACTTGTCGGCGGTCGCCGGATTCTCGGAGCCAGTTGCGGTGACGGCACCCGAGCCGCTTTCTCGCGGCGAGATCGGAACAATCGTGTTCGGCGCGATCACATTGAGGCGAAGGCTCTCGTCGTAGCGCACTGGTCCCTTCACGCCGACGAGAAGTCCAAGCATCGACGAAAGGTCATAGGTGGTGCCGGGAATGATGTAGGCGATGGTGTAGCCGGTTCCCGGATCTTGGAGCACATAGAGAAGCGGCATACGTTCGCCGGTGTAGAACTTCGACGCATTGAGACGCCCAACGTTGTCGTAGGGCATGCGCGCGAGCGTCGCGAGTTCGAGGTCGGCGACACCCTTGAAGTTGCTATCGAGCTTGCGCTTCCGTTCCGCGATCTCACGAAGGTCCTTCTGAATCGTGATGTCCATCGCGACCTTGCGTGCGAGAAACTTCGCGCTGTCGGTCTCGTACCTAGTCGAAGTCGGGTCTTCGGTGATGGCGAGGCAACGCTCGCGAAGCGCTTCGAATTCAGCCATTTCTGTCGGCTCAGCGCGCATTGCCTTGTACGCAGCGTTGAGATCTGCGACGCGCACGCGCTTGACCTTCGCGACGACTTGCTCGCGGGTCTCGGTTTCTGCGCCGACGGGAGCGACGGTTTCAGTCTCGACAACGGTCTCAGTTGTGATGACCGTTCCATCTGCGGTCACGGCTTGGCCGGTCTCGGTATCAACCTCGACGACGACGGGCTGCGCGGGCGTCGTCACAACACCAGATGACGTGGGATTGCTGTTGGTCGTGGATGAAGGCGTTGTGGTTGTCGTGGTCGTCGCAATCTCCGGCGCGGTCACCGCACTCGATGGAATCCATCCAGAGGTCTTTGTGCCGAGGGAAACAGCGTAATACACCGCGCCTTGTTCGCCCTTCACTTGCTCAACGACGGTTGCTTCATCGCCGTTCAACAAGTAGCCAATCGCGCGGTAACTCGCGTCCGGATGAAAGTCGCGCTCGCTGTTGACAGCGGTGATTTCTGCGCGCGAACCAACCTTGATCGATGTGCCATCGGCGGACAGCGTGATGCCGGGGCTTGCTTTGACGAAGCCATACCAACCGTCGAAGGCTGGGCCCGTCGTGGCGACGCGCAGCCATCCGGCCTCTTCTTGAAGCACGCGCACGGTCGCACCTGCGTCGATCGCGCCGAAGACGTAGCCCGTTTCTTTGCTTGCAGCACAGCGCACTTCAACCTTGCTCGCGACGGTGGCGTCGTAGGGGGTCTTCGACGCAGGCTTTGCAGTCGGCGTCGGCGACGCCTGTGCGGAAGCAGCAGATTCGAAGGCAAGTAGTGCTGCAGAGAACGAGACGAGGCCGCTGAAGAAAACAGCGGCAGAGCGCGCGCGCGTTGGAGTGGACATACGGATGGTCATAGGTGCGAATCCTAGCGGTTTCCCGCAGCAGTGTGCGTCAAAAGCACTTCGCGAATCGGTCGTTTCTAAGGTCGCGCGCTGAAGCGCCGGCGGCGCGCAGGTGAGGACTCCTCCGCCCGCTCGTCCGCTACCATCCTCGCCCATGCCGTTCCGACCGAGCCGAGTTCTGTCAGGCCTCTTCATCGCCACACTCGCGGGGCTGTTGCCCCAAGGGCCGTTGGGTTGCCAGTCGCCGCTTGCATCTCCCGACGAGGATCGCCTTTCCGAACGCCTCGAAGCAGCGGTGCGCTCCAGCGCCGAACGTGAGTTGGCGCAGGTCTCGCCCAAACCGGCGTCTGTGGTTCGAAGTCAGGAGAGCGACGTCGATCGAATGCTCGCTGCGCGCCGGACCGAGCTCGACGCGATTGGCCCGCAGTCGGCCGAGCTTGGGACCGCAGTGTCTGGCATCGTTCCCGTGACCGGCGAGGCGCCCACCCGGGTCGTGCTCTCGCTGCGCACGGCGATTGAATCAGCGGTGCGTAACAACCTTGACGTTCAGACCGCGCAACTCGAGAAGGCGATCACCGACTCGGACATCATCCGCGCAGAGGCGGCATTTGACTGGGTCGTGGGCGCGGGCGTGGGATTCCAACGGGTCGATGAACCCGCGGTCGGGATTCTCTTTCCGGGTACCGACGAAACGGTGATCCCCAACGTCACCAATCAGCGAAATTGGAACTTTGGTGCGTCGATCGGCAAGGCGCTGGAAACGGGCGGCGCGGTCAGTCTGTCGGGAACCACCTCCCGCATCGACAACATCGACAGCACGCTTTACACGCCCGATCCCGCGTGGTCATCGGCATTGGTGCTTGGGCTGAGCCAGCCGCTTCTTCGCGGGTTTGGAACCGACGTGGCGCTCGCCCAGGTGCATCTTGCGCAGAACAATGATCGCTATGCAGAAGAGGTTCTCCGAGCGCAATTGCTCGACAAAGTTGCGGCGACCGAGCAGGCCTACTGGTCGCTGGTATCCGCCCGTGCGCGGCTTGTGAGCGCGGAGTGGCTTGTGCGGGTGGGCATTGAGGTGCGCGACGTGCTCGCTAAGCGCCGCGAGTTCGATGCGACGCTCGCGCAGTATGCCAACGCCGTCGCGACGGTCGAAAGTCGCAAGGCGCTCGTGATTGAGGCGCGCCGCCGACTGTCGGAGGCTGGCAACAATCTGAAGGCACTGTTGAACGATCCGAATCTCCCCGTCGGTGGCGAGGTTGATGTGGTCCCTGCGGATGTTCCGAGCAACGCGCCGTTTGAAGCGGATCTCCGTCGTTCCATCGAAACCGCGATTGCGAAGGCGCCGTCGATTCAACAGGCGCTCATCGCCATCGACAGCGCATCGATCGGCGTCACCGTCGCCGACAACGGTCGACTCCCGCAACTTGATCTTGAGACAAGCATCTCGTGGTTCGGTCTTGAGGATGGTTTCGGCGAGTCGGTGCAAACCCTCGGAAGCAGCGACTATGTGGATTACGCGGCGGGTTTGCAGTTCAGTCAAGCAATCGGAAACCGCGCCGCCGAAGCGGTGTATCGCGAAGCGCGGTTGCGTCGGTCGCAGGCGGTCGTTGCGTACGAAAAAGCAGTGCAGGGTTCGGTGCTTTCGGTGAAAAACGCACTCGTTGATTGTGTCGCGTTCCGTGAGTTGGTCGAGCAGAATCGCACGTATCGGCTCGCGCAGGCGGAGAATCTGCGCGCGCTGCAAGTCGATGAGAAGACGCTCGCCGCGCTGACGCCTGAGTTTCTTCAGCTGAAGTTTCAGTTGCAGAATGGACTCGCGCTGGCAGAGGATTCGTACTTCGCGTCACTCGTCGGTTACCAGGGCGCGTTGGCCTCGCTCCAGCGCGCGATGGGAACGGGCCTCGAGGCGAATCGCATCGAGATCCGCGAGACGGTCGAGGACTGACAACCGCGTTCAAGCGCGCGTGCGCGAGACGCCTCGGTTTTGGCGCGCTGCTCAGGCGAGTCGGCCGCGCTTTGCAGCTGCTCGTCGGATGCGGTCGTGTGCCGCGTCCCAAATCCCACCTCGTTCGCTCGGCGCGACGATGAGCACAGACTCCGCTCCGGATGCGTCTGCGCGACGGAGCGTTGCGTACAGAAGTTGCGCGTAGGCGCTGGCGTGGCGCGGCATCGCGAAGAGTTCGTGCGGCGCGGACACCGGTGTTCCAGCGAAGGCGAGTACGGCGAGTCTCGAGGTTGCTGAAGCGAGGCGCGCAGCAAGATCTGCTTCCTCAACGAGCGCAGTCGGCGTCTCGGGTGCGTAGTGCGACGCCGACGTCCCGGGGCTTGAGGATTGTCCACCGATACTCGGCACTGCGACCGCACCGACGATCGGTTCGAGGTCTGCGACGCCGATCGCGCCAGGGCGGAGGATCATGGGTCGCGCGCGCGAGAGGTCGAGCACCGTCGATTCGAGTCCGACATCGCAAGGGCCGCCGTCGAGGATGAGGAGGTCGGGGGCATCGGCGAATTCCTCCGCGACATGCGCTGCTGTCGTCGGCGAAACGCGCCCGCTGCGATTCGCGCTTGGCGCCGACAGTGGGCTTCCAAATGCCGCAATCAACTGAAGAGCCACGGGATGCGCGGGGACGCGCACCGCGACCGACGTGCGGCCACCCACCGAGAGCGCGCAGATCTCACTGCGCCGCGTGAAGATCATCGCGAGCGGCCCGGGCCAGAAGAGTTCGGCCAACCGATCCGCACGCTTGTCCCAACCGATGACCACGCGCTTCGCCATCGCCGCATCGGTGACGTGCGCGATGAGTGGGTTCGACGGAGGTCGCCGCTTCAATCGATACACCTCGCCGACGGCAGCTTCGCTGCGCGCGTCACACGCAAGGCCGTAGACGGTTTCTGTCGGAAACGCCACGGGAAGCCCGCGCCGTAGACATTCGGCGCACCGCGCGATGTTGTCAGAAGTAGGTTCGAGGATCACGGGCACCACGGCAATCTAGCCGGGCGCGCGTGGGGGTCGTTATATGCCTCGCTCCAACCATCGAAGCATGCACCAACGCGGACATGGGCGCATCTCAGCCTGTCCAACCACCGAGCACAATCGTGAGGTCTGCCGCGCCCACAACACCGTCGTCGTTGAGGTCCGCGATCGGCGCGCTCGAGCCCCAGTAGGTGAGGATGAACGCGAGATCAATACCGTTGACAAGGCCGTCGCCGTTGACGTCTGGATCCGGCGTATCGACAACCACGCAGATGTTCGACGGATCGTCGACCGTGCCTTGGATCAGCGCGTTGCGGGTCACAACCCGGATGCCGTTCGTGAGGAGCGTGGCGCCGGATTTCACCGTGAGGCCGCGCGCGTACACGACCTCGGCCGACTTGCCGGGGGCGTTGGTGAAGTTGTCGACAAGCGACACAGTCGCGCCTGAAGCGACGTCGAGCTCGCCGATGAGCGAGACTTGCGTCTCCTCGCCGCTGAAGGCGGCGGCGATGCAGCCGAGGTCGCGGCTCGTCGCCTCAAAGGTCTGCACGGTGCCGTCGCAGCCGTCGAGTGAGAGCTTCGCGCCGTTGAAGCGGATGTCGTCAGCCGCGCAGGCGACGGCCATGTCGCCGCATACCGAGAACTTCCACAGATCCTCGATGAAGCGGAGCGCGCCATCGGGGCCGACCTCGACCGAGCCCGCGACGCGGATGCCGTCGCCGACCTGCGTACCGCCGGTTCCGCCACCCGAACTGCCATCCTTGAAGCCGGGCGCAGTGATGACGTTGCCGACCACGATGCCGTTGTTGACGAGGTCGCCGGTGATGTAGAGGACGCCGACCTGCGCGAGGATCTGCGAGCCCGCGGCGTTCGAGACGTTGCCGACGACGACCAAGTCCTCGGTGGTGATCGTGCGGCCCGAGTTCGCGAGCGAACCGACGATCTGTCCGGACGCCGCCAGTTGTGCGCCGGTATTCACCGACACCTCTGACACGATCGCGCTGTCGAGGCAGGTTGCGTCGCCACCAAGCGTAAGTGTGCCAACGTTGATCGTGCCATCGACCGCGACGAGTTCGGCATCGGGTGTGGTCGTTAGCGCATCAGCGACGAGCACGCCGCCGAGGAGATTCATGCGGCCCGCAAGCGCCACCGGCGCCAGTGGGTTGAAGACCGCGTTGGTCGCGAGCGTCATGGTGCCGTCCACCGAGACGGGAGAACCGTTGTTCTGCGCGAGGATCGAGCCGCCGAGCGAAATGGTGGTGTTTCCCGCGAACGAGAGCGTGGTTCCGCTCTGGATCGTGATGCCGGCGTTGGTGGGCACATTGGTCACGCCGTC
>CAMDMA010000038.1 GCA_945902075.1 Candidatus Kuenenia stuttgartensis
GGCCAGATGCGCTTCCCCGGAGTGACCACCGGCCCCGCCGGTAACCAGGCCTTGGGCACCACGATCGGCTCGACCGGCTCGTTCAACACGTCGACCACCGGCGTGGTGTTCGGCGCCGCTGCGGGCAACTGGCAGTACAGCGCTCAGAACATTATTGGTTTCCGTTTCGTCGCTGCGGCTGGCACCACGCACTACGGCTGGATGCGGTTCGCCATGGGCGCTGCTGGCAGCTCGGGCACCTCGATGACCCGCACCGTGGTTGACTACGGTTGGGAGAGCGTCGCGGGCACCTCGATCGCGGCTGGCGCGGGCATCATCCCGGCCCCGGGCGCGATCGCGCTCCTCGGCCTCGCTGGCCTCGCTGGCCGTCGTCGTCGCTAAATCGCAGAGTGTCCTCTCCCCAAGCTTTGCTTGAGGCGAGTCAAAAGCATCGCGTGGGCGCTCGAAACCGAGCGCCCACGCTGCTTTTTGCGAGCTCCCGAGTTCGGCACGTTCCCGTAGCATGACTGGATGCCCGCACGGACCGCGAAGCGCCTTCTTCTTGTCGGCTGGGATGCTGCCGACTGGATTTTGATCAACCGCCTCTTTGCCGCGGGGAAGCTGCCCGTACTGCGGGGGCTCGTCGAGGTTGGTTCACGCGCGGAGCTCGGAACACTCGAGCCAAAGTTGTCGCCGCTCCTCTGGACCTCAATCGCCACGGGGAAGACCGCGGACAAGCACGGGATCCTGAATTTCGTCGAGCCAAAGCCTGATGGTGGCGGCCTGCGCGTGTCCTCAAGCACATCCCGTAAGACAAAGGCTCTTTGGAACATCCTCTCGCAGAACGGACTTTCGACGCATGTTGTTGGGTGGTACGCGTCGCACCCGGCGGAGCCGATTCAGGGCAGCGTGGTGACGAACCTCCTTCAGGAAGGTGAGCCCGCAGCGACAACGAAGCCTTGGCCGATGCTGCCCGGCACGGTGTTTCCGGGAGGACGCGAGGCGGTGATCGCGGAGGCGCGGCAGCGGGCGCAGGGCTTCTCTCGCGACATGCTGAAGGCGCTCTTGCCGAAGGTGGAGGAGATCGGCGCGGCGGACGAGCGCGTTCGCACGCTTGTCAAGCTGATGTCCACCGCGGCAAGCATCGAGCGCGCCGCGGTGGCGCAATTGAAGGACGGCGGTGCATGGGACGCGGCGATGGTCTTTTTCGACGCGATTGACACGGTCGGCCACCACTTCATGCAGTTCGTCGCGCCCAAAATGGCGCACATCTCTGATCGCGAGCAGCGGCTCTTTGGTGGCGTCATGGACGCTGTGTACGAGTGGCACGACGCGGCACTCGGGCGGCTGTTGGTGGCCGCCGGGCCGGACACGACGGTCATTCTCCTCTCCGACCACGGGTTTCACAGCGACCACCTACGGCCGAATTTGAGCGCACTGCCGCCCGAGCGACGGATGGAGCTCGAATCGAGTTGGCACCGGCCGCTCGGTGTCGTCGTGCTCGCTGGCCCGGGTTTTAAGCGGGGCGAACAACTCGCGTCGCCCGGGATTCTCGACATCGCTCCAACAGCACTTGCCTTACTCGGGCTCCCCGCCGGAGAGGACTTTGATGGCCGCGTGCTCACCGAGGTGCTTACGGTAGCGCCACCGGCGCGCGTTCCCTCGTGGGATTTGATCGCGGGTGAAGACGGCACGCATCCTGCGGACCTGAGACAGGATCCGTTTGAGGCGGCGGACGCGCTTCAACAACTTGTCGACCTCGGGTATATGGCGGCGCTTCCCGCCGACGTGCAGGGTCAGCTCGACCTCGTGCGGCGCGAGAGTACGTTTAATCTTGGAGTTGCGCTCCTGTCGCGGCGCCGCGCGACCGAAGCGATTCCGCACTTCGAGCGGCTCGTCTCGGAGCGACCATCGGAGGCGCGCTACGCGCTCTGCCTCGGAAATTGTTTGCTCGCCGTCGGACGGTTCAGTGACGCGGCGGCGCGCATGGATGCGTTCCTTACCAACGATGCCGGACATCTCGAGGCGCAAATGCTTCGAGCTGCGGCACTCGCGTTTTCGGGCGACGAACTCGCGGCGCGCAGCCAGGCGAACGAAGTCGAGCGCGGCGCCCGGAGTCGCCCCGAATTGGCGCTTGCAGTGGGTGGTTTGCTCGCGGCGTGTGGTCGGCATGCTGATGCACGCGTGTACTTCGAGCAGGCGAAGAAGCGCAATCCACGTGATCCCGCGGTTCATGTTGGGCTTGCTCGTGTGCAACTCGCGCTCGCTGGTTCGGAGCAGGCAGCAGAGCATGCGCTCGATGCACTGGAAATCAGCCAGTCGCTGCCGGAGGCGCATCTCCTTTTGGGAGCGGCGCTCGCGTGGTTTGGTGATTTCGACAACGCGTTGCGAAGCATCGATTTTGCGATCCAACATGATGCGGGGCAAGTCGACGCACATCGCTGGCGTGCGCTCCTCTGTGAGCAGCGCAAAGACTCTGCCGCCGGAAGCGAGGCGCGTAGCCATGTTTCGAGGTTGCTCGCGACAGTCTCTGTGCAGCCGAAAGACCAGCCGTTTGGGCCAGCGGACTTTGCGAAAAAGTATGGTCTTTCCCCGATTTAGGACCGGTTTCGGTGGAGTGTTGGATCAACTGCGGCCGCCATCGCTGACTCGTGGAGTGCGCCGCCGAGAA
The DNA here is from genome assembly GCA_945902075.1 of Candidatus Kuenenia stuttgartensis. GTDB lineage: Bacteria > Planctomycetota > Phycisphaerae > Phycisphaerales > SM1A02 > QWPT01. Next base: position 2,651 of record CAMDMA010000038.1, read on the forward strand.
ACATATTGAGTTCGCGCGCCCGGCTGCTGGCGTCATCAATAAGGTCCGCGTGCCGCACCATAAGCACGCGGAAGTTCGGTCGTGCAGCAAGCCACGCATGGACTTGTGCAAGTTGCTGTGTGAATATCGCAGCGAGTCGGTCGGGGGAAAGTCCACCGCCGGCTTTCCCGCTGCGCGCCAACATCGTGGCTTGACTCTTCACTACTTCGCGCACATCGCGATCAAGAAAAACCACGCGATACGGGCGATCGTCGGGGAGCTCGGTGAGGAGCATGTGAATCACCTTGACAACTTTGCCGCGCGCATCGTCGAGCCACGCCTTGTCGGTTCGAAGCGACTTTACGCGCTCAAACTCGAAGTAGCCGCGCGGGTTGTCCTCGTCGGGTGCGCGGAGGGAATCGGTGATCGGCGGAATGCCACCCGCAACGATCATCTGCATCGCCATGCTCGTGCCAGAGCGAGGTAGGCCGGAGACGATCGTGGTGAAATCGTGCATGGCTCTGAATGTACACGGACGAGCGCGCCTTTCGTGCGGAACCGGTCGCGTTACCTTGGCAGGTATGCCCACCTCGCCTGACTCCCCGGTTTCTCCCCGCACACTCGAGGTTCCGATCGACTCGATCGAAGGAGCGCGATTGGCGACGCCTTTCGCGACCCGCCTCGAAGTGTGTCATGACTTGTCGACAGAAGGTTGGACTCCAAAGATGGAGCTTGTGCGAGCGTGCCGCGAGATCGTCGAAGGGACACAGGCGACGATTGTCGCGATGATTCGACCAGATTTCCCCGGGTGTCGTCGTGAACTCGACGTCGCCGCCTTCGCAACGACACCGAAACTGCTCGACATCTGCCTTCGTGAGATCGAGGCTGCGGCTGCGGCAGGGGCACACTCGGTTGGCGTCTCTTTGTTGACACCCGACGGGTTCGTCGACATGGACGCGAATGCGCGGCTCATTGCGCACGCGCGTAGTTTCGAGCTCGTCGTTGCCTTTCTGCGGACATTCGATCTGCTCCTCGATCGTGAGCGCGGTATGCGCGATCTCTCCGCGCTTGGCTTTACGCGCTTTATCACGGCGGGCGTGCTTGGCTGGGACGCATCGATCACGACGCTCGAAGCGCGAGTGACGGTTGTCGCGCGCGACGTCGCACACGCCCGTGCGGAGGGCACGCGACTCGGGAAGCCACCGATTGAGGTCATTCCGGGCGGCGGCGTGCGTGGGTCGAACGCGCGTCGGTGGCTCGAAACATCGTCGCATCTTCACGCGTCCTGTCGACGTGATGGCGTGATCGCGCGCTGCGAACTTGAGCAACTGCGCGACGAGATGCGTTAGGGTACTCGGATGCTCAGCACGCTTCTTCTCGCCGCGCTCGCCCTCGCCGCCCCGCAAAACGAATCGGAAGAACTGACGCAGTGGGTCCAGTCGCGCGACGAGCGCATGACTTGGTGGCGCGACGCGCGATTCGGCATGTTTGTCCACTGGGGGCTCTACTCGCCCGCAGGAGGAATTTGGGACGGCAAGCGCTATGAGCAACACTATGCAGAGTGGATCCAGAATTGGGCGTCGGTGCCATGCACCGAGTACGCGCGTCAGATGAAGCCACTCTTTCAGCCCGAGCCCGGCTTCGCCGACGCATGGGCGGAGCTCGCGAAGGACGCAGGCATGCGCTACGCAGTGATGACATCGAAGCACCATGACGGCTTCACACTCTTCAACTCGAAGGAGCCGTATTCGCTTGCGAACGATGTCGCCGGCGGCACGAATATCTCGCCCGCGGGTCGCGACGTTGCGCGCGAGTTCGCCGACGCAATGCGCGCGCGCGGGCTGAAGGCGGGCTTTTACTACTCGCTCCTCGACTGGCAGCACCCCGACGCCTACGAGATGGCGCTGCCTGGTTACCCGAAGGATGGCCACGCGCGCGATCATGGTCGCTACAAGGCGTACATGCGCGGGCACGTGAACGAACTACTCACGAACTACGGTCCACTCTCGACGATCTGGTTTGACTATTCCGATCCGACGCATCAGGGCGACGCATGGGGTGCTGCGCAGCTCTTGAGTGACATGCGCACGAAGCAGCCCGAGATTCTCGTCAACAATCGCCTGTATTTCGGCCTTGAGAATAAGAACGGCGACTACGGAACGCCGGAGAAGTATGTGCCGCCAACAGGCTTGCCCGGCATGGATTGGGAAGTCAATCACACGCTCAATGAGAGCTACGGTTTCAGTTCGCATGATGTCGGTTGGAAGGACACCGCCACCGTCGTGCGGCTTTTGTGTGACGTGGTGTCGAAGGGTGGAAACTTGTTGTTGAACATCGGTCCCGATGCGACGGGACGCGTGCCTGAGGCTGCGCAGAAGACGCTGCGCAGTGTTGGGGCGTGGATCAAGGTCAACGGCGAGGCAATCTACGGCACCACCGCGAGTCCGTTCACGCGGCTTTCATGGGGCCGGGCGACGCAGAAGCCTGGCACGCTCTACTTGATGGTGTTTGATTGGCACCCGGACGGTGTGTTTTGGTTACCGATTCGGAACCGGATCACAACGGTGGACGTGCTTGGTTCGGATGCGAAGTGCAGCTTCGTGTGCGACGAGGGAGGTGGCGGAGCGGCGCTCACGCTTCCGCTGCCTGTAGATCCCGCGTGCACCGTGGTTCGGATTCGATACGAAGGCGCACTCGAACCTCTGCCGTTTGCCGTTCAACCGTCGGCTGGCGGTGCGCTTGTGCTGCTGCCGCACGACGCATCGCTCCAAGGTTCATCGCTCCAAGGTTCATCACTCCAAGGTTCATCACTGAAGGTCGAGCAGGTCGGCGTGATCGGTGATGTGACCTACAACATCGGATATTGGCTTGATCGCGAGGCGTTTCCTTCGTGGCCGGTGCGGGTTGTTGGAGTTCCGCTAGGGAGTGTGCAGCCAGTGCGATTTGGAGTCACGTTGGTGTATGCCTGCGATAATGGATCAGCGGGCAGTGGGTTTCGCGTGGAGGCGGGAAATGCGCGGCTCGACAGCGTGACCGTTGGAACTGGAGGCTGGCAGCAGTACCGCGAGGTCTTTCTTGGTTCGCTTGATCTCGTTCCTGGCATCCAGGAGATCCGCGTGAAAGCCGTCACGAAACCGGGTGAAGCGGTGATGAACATTCGTGAGATTCGTCTCGAGCCACGCGTGCGCTGAGTGGAGAACGCCGTTCAGGTATCGATACGTTTGTGCACAGCGCGCGTGAGCGTTGCGACGATGAGCGTGAAGCTGCCGCGGACAACTCCAAGTTCGATCGGGCCTCGCGTGACGAGCGTGTCGCCGTTGTGTAGTTCGAACGGAATGCTCGAATTCGTGACGTGTACCTCAGTTGCGCACGAAACTGACAGCGGTGTCGCGAGTTCGGCGGCGTAGAGCAGTATGACTTCACCACTGCAGCAGCCAAGCGATTGGTCAAGTCCGCGCAGGATTTCAAGTCGACCGTTCCAAACCCAGCGATCCACCATCAGGTTCACATCGCGCACATCTGCACCGAGTGGTTCGCCAACAATGTCATCCTCGCCAGCAAACTCAAAAGCAACGCCCTCGCGAGGAATCATGATGTGCGCGCCGTCGCGATCGACGGTCATGCCTTGACCGTCAAGGACTGCGAGATGGCGGTTGATCCCGGGAAAGTGTGAAAACGCTGCACGGGATGGCACATCCGCAAGACTGAACCGCCATGTCCAAGGCCCACCTGGTGTCGTGGCGTCGCTCGCGAGTTCAAGTGTGGAGCCGAGTCCGTTTTTCCACGGCACGCGGCGGTAGTCGGTGTTGGTGAGTCGTTGCATCAGGTTCCCAAGGCCGGACGGAGAGTGGTGCCGATGGACGACAACGGAGCGCATCGATGTCACTCACTCGAAGCGGAGGTGCTTGACGCTCTGGCCGCTGTCGCGCAGGTCACGGAGTGCGTCAAGACCGATCGCGAGGTGCTGTGCGACAAACTTCTCAGTGACCGTTCGGTCGCTTTCGGCGCTCTTGACACCCTCCGGTGTCATTGGGTTGTCCGACACGAGGAGCAACGCACCCTTCGAAATACCGTTGGCGAATCCGACAAGAAGAATCGTCGCTGTTTCCATGTCGATTCCGATCGCGCGAATACGCAGCAGGTATTCGCGTACGCGCTCATCATGCTCCCAAACACGGCGATTCGTCGTGTAGACCGTGCCAGTGAAGTAGTCGCGATTGTGCTTCATGATCGCCTCGCTTACCGCGCGCTGCAGCCGGAAGGACGGCAGTGCGGGAACCTCTGCGGGCATGTACTCGTTACTCGTGCCATCACCGCGGATAGCCGCGATGGGGAGTACGAAGTCGCCGATCTTTGTCTTCTTCAGCCCGCCGCATTTTCCGAGAAAGAGCACGGCTCTCGGCGCGACTGCTGACAAGAGGTCCATCGTCGTTGCGGCCATGGCGCTCCCCATGCCGAAGGAGAGGATCGTGATGTTCTCCGCGGTCGCGGAGAGCATGGGGCGATCGCGACCGAGGATCGGGACACCGAAGCGTTCGGCAAACATCTCGACATAATTCGAGAAGTTGACGAGCAGCACATATTGCCCGAAATCCTCGAGTTTGCGGCCGGTGTAGCGGGGAAGCCAGTCACGGACGATCTCTTCCTTCGTCTTCATGGGCGCAGCGTAGCGCGAGGCCGCGATGCTCGTGGGCTACTCGAGAGGCGGCACCTCGTGGGCGAGCCGAGATTCTGCGCCGCCGCGCGCAACGAAACCATCGACGACCCGCGCGTGTGCCTGAATGAGTCGTGCCACCCGCGGATCCCGCGAGGTCTCTCGGACGCGAACGCCGCCACGGGTACGGACAATGTCGATCTTGATCGCAGCGGCGTTATCAAAGATGGCAACAAACATCGGATCCCATTGGCGGATCCGGCGACCATCATGGACGCGGCTCTTCATCGCGGCGACATGATCGCGGATGAGTACCGCGATGTCCGCATCATCCGATTCGGTGACCGTCTCGACGCCATCTGGAATGACACGCACCTCACGCCGAATGCGTGTGTGGTTGCCAAGCAGCGTTTGAAACACATCGCGGTCGTATGCAACGGAACCAGGCGGCGCGATCGTGACGCCCGCGATGTCGGCGGCAGTCCGCGTAAGTGCGCTCGCGCTGTTCGCTGACACAAATGCACTCGATGCGTCCGTTGAAGGCGCCTCGCACGCAGGCGACAGCATGAGCGTGACGGTGGAGAGCGCAGCGATCGCATAAACGGAACCTCGTGCGACATGCAACGGCAGACGGTCGGTAGGACCTTTGATGGCGATCAGTGACGTGTATCGAGGCATGGTGTGAAGTGTGGTGCGAAGGTTGGCTCAGCCAAGGGTTTGAACTGCGTTGCGAGGCACGGGGTCGAGTCAGAAGTATGTGCTTCTCATCGTTGCGCGAGAAGAGGGGAATGGACCGCGTTCGTCGTCGACAGCGCAGATCGCCGCCAACGCTATTCTCCCGAGCTAGGAGCAACTATGACCACACTCGCGCAATCCGCACTCGAGCAACTTTTTCTCAACGCCCGCACGCACAACGTCTGGCACGACCGACCCGTCTCGGACGACATGCTGCGCCAGTTGTACGACCTCCTGAAGTTTGGACCCACCGCTGCGAACTCCTGTCCGATGCGGGTGGTCTTTGTCAAAGGCGCAGCAGCGAAGGAGAAACTGAAGCCGTGCCTCTCACCGGGGAACGTCGAGAAGACGATGTCCGCGCCGGTGACCGCGATCGTCGCGATGGATATGGAGTTCTACGAAAAGCTGCCGAAACTCTTTCCGCACGCGGATGCGCGTTCGTGGTACGCAGGGAATCCAGCGGCAATCGAGTCGAATGCAGTGCTCAATTCAAGCTTGCAAGGCGCGTATCTCATGCTTGCCGCGCGGGCGATAGGGCTTGATTGCGGGCCGATGGGCGGCTTCGATAAGGTAAAAGTGAACGAGGCATTCTTTGCGGGCACATCGCTCCGCGCGAATTTTCTCTGCAATCTTGGCTTCGGCGATGCCACCAAACTTCATCCGCGATCGCCGCGGCTTGATTTTGCGGAAGCGTGCACGATCGAGTGATCGAAGTCACCAAGCGAGTCAGAAAGCCGACAGGCGCCGCAATCGCGGCGCCTGTCGTTGCTGTTGCGAAAGACTTTGTTGATTCCTGACGTTGCGCACGGCCGAGCCACACGGAACGAAGGATGCGCGCCATTACTTCGGCTCGCCACCCGGCTTCGGGCCCGGTCCTCCCGGACCTCCTGGTCCGCCTGGACCTCCTGGTCCCCCCGGACCTCCTGGTCCGCCTGGTCCGCCTGGACCACGAGGTCCTCCCGGACGTCCGGGGCGCGCTTTCTTGAACTCCTCTTCGGAGATCTTGCCGTCGCCGTCGGCGTCGGCTTGCTTGAGTCGCTCCCAACGCTCCGCAGGAACCTCATCCGACGTGATGAAGCCGTCGCCGTTCTTATCGATGTCCTTGAACGTTGGGCGCTGTCCGCGGCCTGGACCGGTTCCGCCGCCACCGCCACCGCCACCACCACCTGGAGCTGGTTCCGGTGGGGCCGCAAGCGCAGGCGCCGCGAGTGCGAGTGCCAGGAGAGTGCTAGAAAGCAGCGTACATCGGGTCATATTCATGACTTCGTTCCTTTCGGAGGCTTGTGAATTCGGACGGTAAATCCTGTTGCCGACTCGCACCAAAGCGGGACGGCGTTCTGCAAAGAAAGGCGACCATGCCTCTCGGCAGTGAGAACGGTGCGACGGGTTGGCAGATTGCGGAGGAATCTGCGAATCCCGTAAAAAGTGGTGCCGGGTCCACGCGGAACAATGACATCGAGGCCGGTCAGAGGTTTGCTTCGAGCAAACGAGTTCGTTGGTGGTTCCTGGCTCAAAGCACATGAACATTGCCAACTCTGTGCGAGGGAACAAGCCTGCCGAGCCGATAGAGCCCATCGATGGCCGCCGATATCACCATCCTCATTCTGACAAAAAATGAAGAGGACAATCTTCCGAAGGCGCTGGCGAGCGTCCGGCAGTTTGCGCGCCGCGTGGTGGTCGTTGACTCGGGGAGTACAGATCGTACATGTGAGATCGCGCGGGCCGCGGGCGCTGAGGTTTTTAGAAATCCCTGGCGAAACTACGCCGAGCAACTTAACTGGGGCCTTGAGTCGACTGGCATCGACACCGCGTGGACATTTCGTTTGGACGCGGACGAAGAGGTTCTGCCGGAACTCGCGCAGTGGATCACGCGCGAACTAGCAGCGGTTGCCGACGACGTCGATGGCATTGAGATCGGTCGCCGCATGTATTTCCTCGGCCGCTGGATCCGCCACGGCGGCATGTATCCGCGCCATCACGTTCGAATTTTCCGCTCGGGCCGCGTGCGCTGTGAGCTCGCACTGATGGATGAGCACATGGTCGTCACGGGTCGCGTCGTGCGCGCAACTGGCGACATCAAAGACGACAACACCAAGCCGCTTCGCTGGTGGATCGCCAAGCATAACTGGTACTCCGATCGCGAGGCGTTTGACCTTTTGGAACGCGAGGCAGCGGTGAGGTTGCCCGGGCTTGTCGAGCCACGGTTTTTCGGTACGCACGCTGAGCGCATCCGTTGGCTCAAGACAAAGGTTTACGCGCGCATTTCCTTAGCGTGGCGCTCAAGACTCTATTTTCTGTGGCGCTACTACATCCAGCGCGGATTCCTCGATGGTGAAGAGGGACGGATCTACCACTTCCTGCACGCGCATTGGTACCGATTCCTTTGCGATGCGAAGGTGATGGAGGCGCGGAAGTTCCCGAAGGTCCGCGAGGAGTTGGTGGCCGAGGTCTACAAAAGTCTCGGCTGAGCGCGCAGAGACAAGGCGGATTGTGCAGGAAAGCCTCCGCCAAACCGTGGGCGAATCGCGTATTCTTTGCGCCCTATGTCGAAAGCCACCATCAAAACTGCGCAAGGTGACATGGTCGTCGAGTTCTTCGACGCCGATGCACCAAACACCGTGAAGAACTTCCGTGACCTCGCCGGCAAGGGTTACTACAACGGGCTCACGTTTCACCGCGTGATTCCTGACTTCGTCATCCAGGGCGGGTGCCCGCACGGCACTGGCAGCGGTGGTCCGGGGTACAAGATCAAATGCGAGCTCAACGGTGGAAATCAGCGCCACGATCGTGGCGTGCTCTCGATGGCCCACGCGGGCCGCGACACCGGCGGATCGCAGTTCTTCATCTGCCACAGCCGAAAGAACACCGCACACCTCGACCGGAACCACACCTGCTTCGGCAAGGTGGTCCAAGGGCTTGAGGTGATCGATGCGATCAAGGCCGGGGACAAGATTGTGGCGATCGAACTCGCGGACTGATGCGCGGACTGATGCGCGGACGAGCACCTGCTCCATGCGCGCGTAATGCGTGGCAACGCGCGGCAAAGTTGATCGCGAGTTGTTCGCGCGTGCGTGCAAGACCTGGTCTCGACAACCAACGCTCTCTCGACGCCCCGGCCCTGTGTCGGGGCGTCGCACTTTCCACGATCGCCGACGCGCGGGTGAATCCCGTACCCTGCGCGAACATGGCACTCATTGGAAAGCGCAACCTTCTCACCATCGTGCGGGAAACGCAGTCGGGCTTTTATCTCGACGGCGGCGAACACGGCGAAATCCTGCTCCCCGGTCGTTACATCCCCGCTGGTGCGGGAATGGGTTCGGAGGTCGATGTATTTATTTACTGCGACTCTGAGGATCGTCTGGTCGCGACCACGGATCGTCCGCGCGCCGAGGTCGGACAGTTTGCCTGCATGCATGTGAAAGACATTCACGACCGTGCAGGCGCGTTCCTCGACTGGGGGCTTCCGAAGGATTTGTTGCTCCCATTTCGAGAACAGAGTCCGCATGTACGGATTGGCGAAAACGTGGTGGTGGCAGTGCTGCTTGATCCGGAAACGAACCGCATTATCGCAAGTGCGATCGTCAACAGGCACTTGAGCCGCGAAACGCCGGAGTACATCGAAGGGCAGCCGGTCGAACTGCTTATCGCTGAAGAGTCGCCACTTGGGTACAGCGCGATCGTTGACAACAAGCACCGCGGCCTCCTCTACAAGACGAACCTCGGCGGGCCTCTCAAAATTGGCGCGCGGATGAAGGGCTATGTAAAGTCGGTGCGCTCCGACGGCAAACTCGACTTGAGCCTCGACCCTTCTGGGTATGCCCGCGTCGCGCCGCTGACCGAGCAAATTCTCGACGCGCTCACTCGAGCCGGTGGCCGGCTCAACTATGACGACAGCACCGATCCTGAGGCGATTCGTGCGCGCTTCGGCACGAGCAAGAAAGCCTTTAAACAAGCGATTGGTGCGCTCTATCGCGATCGGAAGATTGTGTTTCTGAACCCGGGTATTCAACTTGTTGGTGATGCTCAAGCGAGCGCGTCGTTTGCGAAAGACCCAGCCTGATGCACGAGCATCCGTTCCGACGCCTTCCTGATGTCGCTGCACTCGCGGCGTGGATCTTGTTGTCCTTCGTCGCGGCATCGTCCGGCGCGTTGTGGCCGCTCGGAGCGTGGTATGCCGAGATCGTGAAGCCGACGTGGATGCCGCCCGGTTGGTTGTTCGGCCCAGTTTGGACCGTCCTCTACGCCATGATGGGAACGAGTGCGTGGCGCGTGTGGCGTGTCGGAGGATTTCGCACGGATCGCGCGGCGCTTGCGCTCTTTCTATTGCAGTGGATGCTCAACTTCGCGTGGACTGGCATCTTCTTCGGTGCCCACGCGATGGGGCTTGCGCTCATCGAGATCATCGTACTACTCGCGGCAATCGCAGCGACCGCATGGCGCTTCCGTCAACACGACCGCGTCGCCGCCACGCTGCTCGTGCCTTACCTGCTATGGGTTACCTTCGCAACAGCGCTGAACTTCGCGCTGTGGCAACTCAACTAAAACGCGTGCGCTCCAAGGGCGCAAGGAACTACCGATCATGGTCGAAGTCACCGTTCGCTATCAAGGGCAGTTGCGCTGTGAGGCTGAGCATGGCCCGTCGAAGTCTCGCGTTCTCACCGACGCACCAGTCGACAACCACGGAAAGGGTGAGGCTTTTTCGCCCACAGATCTTGTTGCGGCGGCATTGCCTTCATGCATGATGACCATCATGGGTATCGTCGCGGAGCGTCACGGAATCGACCTCTCTGGCATGCACACGCGGACTGAGAAGGAAATGTCGAAGGAGCCACCGAGGCGGATTGCGAGTCTGCGGACTGTCATCACGGTTCCGCTTGCTGCCGATCACCCGCATCGCGAAGCGCTCGAAAATGCGGCCCATACGTGTCCTGTCCACAAGAGCCTGCATCCGGATCTCTTGGCACCGATTGAGTTCGTCTACATCGGCTCTCGCGAACGGCACGTGGCCCCAACGCGATCTTGACGCACTCGCCATGACATCGCGGTGAAAGCGACGAGTGGGCGTTCTTGCGCTAGGCTGCCTCCCATGTTGAACCTTCGCCATCAACTCGTTGATGTTCATGCGAGGCGGATCTACCCCGCCGAGATTGGGATCGAGGCTGGACGGATTGTCGAGCTCCGTGAGTTGTCGGCCGACGCAAAGGTGGATCCTGGGTTTGTCCTTCCTGGTTTTGTCGACGCACACGTCCACGTCGAGAGCAGCATGCTGCCGCCGCGGGAGTTCGCCCGGGTGGCGGTGCGCCATGGAACCGTCGCCACCGTGAGTGATCCGCACGAGATTGCAAATGTCCTCGGCGAGGCGGGTATCACGTTTATGCTTGATGAGGCGGCGCACGCCTGCATGCCGATCGCCTTCGGTGTACCGAGCTGTGTCCCGGCGACAACCTTCGAGACCGCGGGGGGCGCACTTGATGCGACAGCTGTCGAGCGGCTCCTCAAGGATCCACGTCTCGGTTCACTCGCGGAGATGATGAACTGGCCCGGAGTCCTTGCGGGTGACCCCGAAGTGCTCGCGAAGATCGCCGCTGCCAAGCACTGCGGTAAGCCGATTGATGGCCATGCGCCCGGACTTCGTGGTCGCGATATCGCACGCTACCGAGCAGCCGGGATCACGACCGATCACGAGTGTTTCACGCTTGAGGAAGCGCGCGAGAAGGCATCACTCGAGATGAAGATTCTCATACGCGAGGGAAGTGCCGCCAGAAATCTCGACGCTCTTTGGCCCATTTTATGTGAGTTTCCGCATCTTGCGATGTTCGCGACCGACGACGCCCATCCGAATGATCTCCTCATCGGGCACATCGATCGTTTGGTCGCGCGATGCGTTGCGCATGGTGTCGACCTCTTTGATGTGCTGCGGGCAGCGAGTGTGCATCCGGTCGAGCACTATCGACTTCCAACGGGGCTCTTGCGGCTTGGCGATCGTGCGGATTTCGCGATCGTCGATGACCTGGTTGATTTTCGTGTGCGACAGACTTGGATCTTTGGAAATATCGTCGCTCGCGATGGGCACTCGATTGAGTCGCACGCACGGGTCTCAACGCCAAACCGATTCCGCGCGGCATCGTTTTGTCCAGCCGATTTCGCGCTGCTTTCGGAGCCGCTCGAAGGTCCGGTGCGGGTGCGCGTCATCGAGGCTTATGACGGACAACTCGTGACGGGCGCATTGATCGCGTCGCTCACGCCACGCGATGGAGTACTCGAGCCCGACGTCCCGAGCGACACGTTGCTCCTCACCGTCTGCAATCGATACGTGCCAGCAGCGCCCGCGCTTGCGTTTCTCCGCGGAATGGGGCTCTCGCGCGGCGCCATTGCGACGAGTGTCGGGCATGACTCTCATCAAGTTCTTGCCGTCGGCGCGAGTCGCGAGGCGATCGCTGCCGCTGTGAACGCAGTGTTTGCTGCACGCGGAGGGCTCGTGCTGGTGGACGATGGCGAGCCGGTCGTACTGCCGCTGCCGATCGCGGGTCTCATGAGCGATCGGCCCGCGGAGGAGGTCGCTGCGGCGTATGAGGGCCTGACAGCAATGGCCCGCAAACTTGGCTCGCCGCTTCGTGCGCCGTTCATGACACTCTCGTTCATGTCGCTACTTGTGATTCCAGCACTCAAGTTAAGTGATCGCGGTCTCTTTGATGCTCGCGAGTTTCGCTTTGTGCCGGTCAAGATCGATCATGCGGAGTGATCCGACGAGAAGGTCGTGAGGTAACTGTACGGTGCGGGCTGTAGTGACCTGTGTGTGAGAGTGACGGTCTCGGTCGCGATGCGGCGCATCTGAGACGGCGCATCGTGCTACAAACGCGTCATGAGTCAATTCATGACCCTCAATCGTGGGCGAATGCTGATCGGTGTTGTTTCAGCGATGGCCTTGGCGTTGCTCTCCAGAGTCTCAGTCGCAGCGAGCGCGTTTGACGACGCGCCTTCGAGAAGCATCCAGGCTGCACCGTGGCCAGCGAGTCAAGCACAACTCCCCGCGCTTGGGGAATCGCTGATGAAGTCGTGGTTCGCAAAAGTCGCAGCCCGCGATGCGACAGCTGAGCAACTGATGCAGCCAGGCTTTCAGTCCTTGGATTTTCGTGGCGCACTCAATCGCGCCGGGACACTCGCTGCCATCTCAAGCAGCACGCGGAAATCATCACGGATCAGCGATGTCATCACGACACGCGTTGGCGACGCGCTTGTTGTGACGTGCTTGGTTCAATGTGATGTGACACTCGACGGGGTCAAGCTTCCGGCGGATAGTGCGCCGTGCATGGCGGTTTGGCAGTGGGCTGATGGTGCATGGCGCATGGCAGCGCTCGGATCACTACATATGCCAGCGGTCCGGCCTGCACCAAGTGCCACAGGCTTCGTCGATGAAGAAGCGATGCGCGCACAGGGCGTCACGCTTATCACAGCTTTCATAACCGCGCAGTCGAATCAGGAACTTGCGAAGTTTGGCGCAATGCTCGCCGATGGACTTCAGTCCGTAAATTTCAAGGGTCAGAAGGTTCGCGCGGATCTTGTGAAGGGCGCCGAGAACGCAAAGACTACGCAGGGGCCATCGTTCACCGACATCCGTGCCACGCGATGCGGCAATCTGATGGTGGTGACGTGTGTCCTTACCCAGGGACTCAAAATTGGATGGAGCACATTGCCAGCTGATCCCGCGCCATTGATGGTTGTCTTTGAGTGTGCTCCAGGCGAGGTGCAGTCCAAAGTCATCGCGACGGCAAACACCAATAAGCCAAAGTGATCGTCCTTCGCGTTGTGGAGAACAACACTTTTTGCGTTCTAAGAACTCCTGTGAGAACCGCTCACTTTTAAGAGGCATTCCGTAATACGCGGCTGAAATCTTGATCGCGACAACGAGGATAAAGATGGAGCGTGAGTCGATCCAAGCGCAGAAATACGTGGGTCAACTCGCGGAGAGCTCTCCTGTGTGGGCAGGGTCCGCCACGACGCAGATCGGTGAGGCTTCAACGGTTGGGGTAGAGCGAACACGGCTCCATCATCTCGACGCGCTGCGAGCGTTCGCCATGCTGCTTGGGATCGCCCTACATGCAGCGCTGGCCTATGCGATTCCATACTGGATCGTGGTTGACGCGCGGCAATCGAAACTGCTCGGACTGCTCTTTCTTGGAATCCACGGATTCCGCATGCAACTGTTTTTTCTCCTCAGCGGCTATTTCACTGCGATGCTGTGGAAGCGCTTTGGACTGCGTGCGCTCGTCTTCCATCGCGCACGTCGCGTCGCGATTCCGCTCGCGCTTGGCTGCGTGACCGTACTCCCGGTGATGTGGGGCGTGTCACGATGGGCAGGAAGTGTGAATGCGCGCGCAGCCATGCCACGTGAGGGGGTCGTCACGGCAATCGATTCCGCGCGAGATGTTTGGACGGCGGCAAGGTTTGGCAATATCAACGCACTCAAAGCGCATCTCCTCCGGGGTGCGTCGCCTAACGGGGTGGAGCCGATCTCTGGGCAGAGTCCTCTCGGCTGGGCGGTGATCGGTGGGCACGAGGCTGCGGTAGATGTACTGCTTGCACTGGGCGCGAACGCGAGCGGTCGATTCCGAGATGGAAATACGCCGCTCCATAACGCCGCCTTTCTCGGTCGCGCCACGATCGCAACGCAGTTGCTCGCCGCAGGTGCGGAGGTCGCGGCGATGAATGAACGAAGCCAGAGGCCCCTTGATGCGTTGAGGCATGACCGCGCGACGACGGAGTTCATCGCGAGCCTTTTGCAGATTTCGATTGATTTCCCGCAAGTTCTTGAGGGGCGCGAGCAGGTTCGCGTGATGCTCCAACTGTACGAAGCCGAGTCAGGGTTTACGCGGCGAGAGGGGACCGCCGCGCGTAGCGATGCCAACAGCCGCCGTGTTGGAGGCCGTATCGTTGAAGTCCTACGACGACCCTTCTTTGATCATCTCTGGTTTCTTTGGTTCCTCTGCTGGATGATCGGTGCGTTCGCACTCTTCGCGAAGGCGTGCGAATGCATGCCGTATGGCGCGTCTTGGCAGAATCGGTTCGCAAGCTCGCGAGCGTTAGGCGCGTTGGTCGCGACGCCGATCGCGCTCGTCTGGTTGGTTCCGCTGACCGTCGCGTCATATGCCTGGATGCATCCGCCGGAATCGCGTTGGTTCGGTGCGGAAACCTCAACAAGCGTGTTCCCCATGCCGAGCGCACTCGTCCATTACGCGCTGTTTTTTGCGTTCGGCACACTGCTGTTCCTCCAACCGCACGGATCGTCGCGCTTCGGTCGGTGGTGGTGGATTGCGCTTCCACTCGCGGTGGTTGTATTCCCAATCGCACTCGGTTTTTCGATGCAGGCAGCCTGGACGCGCGATGTCATCGCGTCAGACGGTGTGCGCCGTTTGATTTCGCTCCTCGGTTCATCGTTGTATGCGTGGCTCGCGTGCATCGCGCTCCTCGGACTCTTTGAGCGCTGTATCCACCGCGAACGACCGAGCCTGCGCTACCTCTCCGATGCTGCGTATTGGCTCTATCTTGTGCACCTTCCCGTCGTCCTCGCGGGACAAATCTTGATGCGCGATGTGGATATCCCGGCGATGATGAAGTTTTCCGTGGTGCTGGTTGGTTCGACAGCGTTAGTACTTGTGGCCTATGAGTTTTTTGTTCGGTATTCGTGGGTCGGCCGATTGCTCAACGGCGCGCGATCTCCTCGCCACAGCGGCAGGAGAGTGCTGAGTTTGACGAAGAGACGCGGCCCAGAGTGATCAGAAAATCGCCGCAATTGCGTACTTGATTGGTTGGGCGCGAGGGCCTACATTTGCATCATGGTGCAAGTACGCAAGAAACCTCTCTCTTCCGCAGGTAGTGCCCCACGCACCCGCCGGCCAATGAGTCCGAAGCAGGCTGTTCGATGTTGCGGGGCGATCGATGAGTTTCTCGACCCATCGCTGTTTAAATCACTCTGCGATCCGACGCGTGCGCGGCTGCTCAGTTGTCTAGTCAAGTGTGGGCGCGCGTGTACAGTCGGCGAGGTTGCCGCATGTTGCGCCGTAGATCTTTCAGTCGTTTCGCGCCACCTTCAGCAACTTTCCCGAGCGGGTCTACTCGCGTCAGTGAAGTCTGGCCGAAGCGTCTCGTACGAAGTTCGGTACGACGATCTTTCCTCAAAACTGCGCGGTCTCGCAGCGGCAATCGAGGAGTTTCGCCCGGCCTGTATCAAAACGCCATGCTGTGGAGGTTCATGTGCAATCCGCTAAACCACGACTCCGCGTGCTCTTTCTGTGCACTGGAAACTCCTGCCGAAGCCAAATGGCGGAAGGTTGGGCTCGCGCACTCAAGTCTGACTCGATCGACGCTTATTCAGCAGGAACAGCGCCACATGGCCTGAATCCGCTTGCGGTACGTGCGATGGCGGAGGTCGGTCTCGATATCTCGAGGTACACATCGAAACGTCCCGAAGATTGTGGAGTTGAGTTCGATTTTGTCGTAACCGTCTGCGATGCGGCGCACGAATCCTGCCCGATTGTTTCAGGTGCACGTGTCGTGCATGTTGGCTTTGATGATCCTCCGCGACTTGCGCAATCAGCGTTGACTGGCGAAGAGGCAATGCCGCACTATCGCCGTGTGCGTGACGAGATTCGCGCGTTCGTTGAAACGCTTCCTGCCGCACTTCTGGCAAGTGCGGTTCCACTGCAGGGTGTCGGTGGAATCCTGAAGGCCGTTTCAATCACGAACCCGTCGTGTTGTGGTGCCGGATGTGAGTGTGCGCCGCAGTCATCGCCAGTGAGTGATCAAAGTGTGTCCCACGGAGCAGAATCTCTCGTGGCAGCGGATGCGCTGCGTGCACAGGTGCGTGAGGGTTATGCGAGAATCGCTGAAAGCGGTTGGTGGTCTGAGCCCGGTGCAACTGCAGGTGCGGGTGAAGCGACTTCTGTTGGCGGCTGCGGTGTGGGAGGGGCAGCGGGAGGTGGTTGCTGCGGCCCGGCGACTTTCACGCCCGAGCAGCTTGCGACTGCGATCGGATACTCGCAAGGTGAACTTGCAGTCGCGCCCGAGGGCGCAAACATGGGTCTTTCCTGCGGAAATCCCACGGCGATCGCAACGCTCCTCCCTGGAGAAGTGGTGCTCGACCTTGGATCTGGTGGCGGCTTTGATTGCTTCATTGCCGGTGCGAAGGTTGGGGCAACCGGCCGCGTCATTGGCATTGACATGACTCCTGAGATGCTCAGTAAGGCGCGCCGCAACGCGATCGGTTACGCCGCGCAGACTGGTCATGACAACGTGGAGTTCCGGCTCGGTGAAATCGAGCATCTGCCGGTCGCGGACGCAAGCGTTGATGTCGTACTCTCGAATTGCGTCTTCAATCTCTCACCGGATAAGCCGCGCGTGTGGCGCGAACTTGCCCGCGTACTGAAGCCTGGCGGTCGCGTCGCGGTCTCAGACATCGCGCTTCTTCGGCCATTGCCTGTGGCGGTGTTACGCGATCTGGAGGCGCTTGTCGGCTGCGTTGCAGGCGCGGTACTGGTCGATGAGATGCGCGCGCAGGCAAGCGCTGCGGGCCTCGGCATGATCGTGTGTCGCGCGAAGCCCGAGTACATCGAGGCACTGACGGACTGGAGTGACCCGTTGTATGTCAAGATTCTCTCCGCGTTACCCGCAGGATCGAAGCCGAGCGAGTACATCACCAGCGTCGATATGACGGCGGTTAAGCCACGATGAGCGTTGTGCAGGCAAGCATGCTCCGCCGATGTTCAGCAGAGTGTGTTGGTACTTTTTGCCTGGTATTTATGGGGACGGGCGCAATCGTCGTCAATGAAGTTTCGAATGGGGCGATCGGCCACATCGGAGTTGCGCTCGTGTTCGGGCTTGCGGTGCTTGCATTGATCTCCGCGTTCGGCGATGTGTCTGGAGCCCACATGAATCCCGCGGTTTCCCTTGCATTCTGGGTTTCGGGTCGGTTTCCCGGCAAAGGCGTCGCTCCATACGTCGTGGCGCAGTTCCTTGGAGCGCTGGTGGCGTCGCTCCTCGTGCGAGTGATCTTCCCAAACGCTGTGTCACTCGGGTCGACCATTCCGACAGGTTCGACCGCGCAGTCCTTCGTGCTTGAGGTCGTACTCTCGGCGATGTTGATGCTGGTCATTCTCGGGGTGTCACACGGGCCGAAGGAGAAAGGTCTTGTTGCGGGGACTGCAATCGGCGCGTTTGTTGGGCTTGAAGCACTCTTCGCGGGTCCGATTTCAGGCGCCTCGATGAATCCAGCGCGCTCGCTCGCGCCTGCGCTCGTCGCGGGCGCGATCGGTGACGTGTGGATCTATCTGGTTGCACCGACGATTGGCGCACTCATCGCAGTCCCGTTGAGCCGCGCAGTGCTTCCGCGTGATAAGACATTTGCCTGAGGCAACGACGGTGTCCGTCGCGATCGTCCCCAACAGGTCTCATGGCAGGATTGCGGTCAAATTACGACGGGGATAGATACGATTTGACTCCGCCGTGAAACCATCTCAATCGCGCGGAGATCGTTGCTTTCAATTCCGGGCAGAGGACTTGGTTTGTGTCGTTTCATGCAAAATGGAACCGCTCTACAGAAGGGGTCGAAAGGAGCCGAGGAGCATGAGTTTGTGGCATGTGGCGAAACTGTTTCTTTGCAGTGTCGCCGTGTCGTGGGCGCTTATGGACTCAGACGCTGTAATACAGCTCTGAAATCATGCAGAAAAACTCGGAGCCGGGTAGTCTTTCGATCCTCGCGCGCATTTCTGCGTGTGATGAAATCAAGTCACACCCCGTCGTCCTTGGAGTCGGTCCATCATGATCTCAGCAGCCCTTTCGATCACAACGTCTTCTCTCGTCCGCAACTCTGCAATCATCGTCGCCAGTGCACTCCTCGGAGCCTGTGGAGGCAGCGTCACGCCCCGAACAGGATTCATTCCGCCCGCGGTCGAACTTGCCAAACTTGACGGGCTTACGAGCGAGTGGCGAGTTATGGGCTTCGATGCGTCGGATTACGGTGAGATCATCGTGTATCCGGTGAAGATGCCAAATACAGACGACTACGGTGATCTCGATGCAGAGAAGATCGAAGAGGTTCGTTCGATCTTTGATCGCAAGCTGCGCGAGGCAGTTGGATCCCAGCGCGGAACCGGCACCAAGCCACTCGTGATCCAAGCTGCAGTTACGAAGATCAAGCCCAATCGCCCAATTCTCAATGTCGCCCCGCAGTCGCAGATCATGAAGCGTGGTTACGGCTTTGCATCGTGCGAAATCTTCGCAAGTGTGGGTGAGGGTGGGCCAGTCGTTGCCGCGTACATGCAGACGACGGATACCAGCCGTTTCAGCACGGAGAAGTTGTCGGCCACAGGTACAGCCGAGCGCGGTTGTGGTGAGTGGGCGGATGCATTCGTCGCACTACTTCGTCGCTAAGTTTCGAGCAAGTCAAGACCTCGAAACCCTCGTTGAGGGTGTTGTTTAACTTCAAGTTGTATTCGATATCAGGGACACGCCCCCGCCACGATCGGGGGCGTGTCCCTTTTTGGACTGCCTTCGATCGAAGTAAATCGAGCGCTCGTTCACCGGCTGACACAAGTAGGGGATGGTTGACGATGGACGGCGCGCTGTGCCCGGTCAAGAGTGGTGCGCTCGGATTCTCGGGGCGAAGCGTCGGCTGCACGGCTTCCGTCCATGGCCGGGCGTGGGAGCGAGGGCTTCAGAATTCCGACACGTGTCGGGTGCCAGTCGTGATGGTCGGTCGCCGTGCACCGATCTTCCCACGCATGCGGTGAATCGTGGAATCCCAGCAACGGAGTCTTTATATGTGTCCTATCCCATCGTCGTGGTCCGCATCGGCAAACATCGCAACGTTCGCAAGCCTCGTGCTTCTCGGGGCGAGTGCTTGTCAAAGTCCAAAGTCCGAAACCAAGCCGGGTGCGGTTGCTGCCAATGAGCGACGCTTTACGCTTGGGGACGATTCGTCAAGCGCGATTCTCCTCCGTCAAAACAGCCCAAGTGAGGTCCGTGTCGGTCAGGAGTACGACGGTTCCATCGATGTTGTCAACCTGACAGACGTTGATCTTCAGGGAGTGACAGTCACGCTTGAAAACATTTCAAACGTCCATCTCGTGGGTGCGAATCCTGAGTGGTCACGTCGCTCAAACGGTGACGTCATGTGGACGCTCTCAGAACTCCCCGCGAGTTCGACCAAAACCATCACATTTCGGGCGAAGGCAGCGACTGCGGGCGTGGCATCCAATTGCTTAAGCGTGAGTTACGCAAACGTCCTTTGCGCGACAACGAATGTCGTCGAGCCGATGTTGGCGCTCGTCAAAACGGCACATCCTGAAATCTGTGGGACATGTTCGGACATCACACTGACCTATGCAGTCCGCAACTCTGGCACAGGCGTCGCTGAAAATGTGCTCATTCGTGACACCTTGCCTGATGGGCTCGTGACACGTGATGGGAAGTCAGTCGTCGAGTTGAAAGCTGGAAGTCTGCAGGCCGGAATGGAGCGCATTTACAACATCAACGCCAACGCAACGCGGCGCGGAACCTTTGCATCTGCGGCGTATGCATCGGCAGACGGAGGACTCACCGCGCGATCAACAGAGCCATCGACCATCGTGCGGCAGCCAGCGCTCGTCTTCAGTTGCGACGCGAACAATCGCGTCTTCCTTGGTCGTGACCTCGACTACCGAATCACCGTACGAAACATTGGTGATTGTGCGGCGACGGAGGTTCTCCTCAAGGCTCCCGTTCCGCAAGGATCCACTTACTTGTCAGCTGATATGACGGGACGGTTTGAAAATGGCGAGGTGGCGTGGAAACTCGACAGCCTTCCGCCCGGCCGTGCGACAACGGTCACCATGAAGATCCACCCATCGGCAGTTGGGCTCGCGCGTACGGTTGCTACCGCGTCTGCCAAGTGCGTCGCGCCGACAGGGACTGAGTGTTCGACCGACGTTGTCGGTGTGCCTGCGATTCTGCTTGAAGTCGTCGATACGGTTGACCCGGTTGAGGTTGGTGGAGAGACGACGTTCGTGATCACTGCAACCAACCAAGGGTCGTCGAATGACACCAATGTGAAAGTTGTCGCAACGTTGCCTCCGGCGATGCAATTCGTTTCCGGAAGTGGCGCGACCGCGGTGACGACAAGCGGACAGTTTGTGACGATGTCGCCCGTCGCGGTGCTTGCACCGGGCGCGAAAGCGGAATGGCGCATCATCATCAAGGCCAAGCTCGCACAGGATGCGCGAAGTCGTTGGGAAATGACGAGCGATCAGTTCAAGGTTCCGATCATCGAGACGGAGTCGAGTAACTTCTATGGCGATCACTAATTTGTGACAAGTGACGAGTCATGAGTGAATCCGGGGATTCGTGCGATGCACGGCTCCCCGGATTGTTTTTACCTGCGGCACTTTCCCCATCTGCACCAAAAATCTCAAACTGAGTTCAGTTGGTGAGAGCCCGACATGGTCTGCGCGGAGTGCATTTGACGAGCTCGTGTCTGAAACGATCCTCGTGAGATTCGCACCCACACCATTGGCCAGTTGGCTCAAGGAAAGCATCATGATTCGCTCTACAAACCATGCACATTCTCCCGTTGTTCGTACCGGTCGCCGAGCACTCGCCAGCGTCACCACCGCACTGGTCATGACAAGTGCACATGCGAACCTCCTGAATAATCCGGGTTTCGAAATCAGTGCATTCACGAGCGCTGCCAACGTCCTGACGAATTTCCCGGGATTTCAGGGCATTTGGGGCCCGGAGGTCGGCAGCATCACCGGTGCAACGGCCGGTGTGACGCCCGCGGCGGGTTCGAACATGCTCCGGATGGATGATGACGGACTGTCCTACACGCAGGCGTTTCAGGTTGTTGATGTCTCAAGCTTCGGGGCCACCATTTCCACCGGCACAGCAATGGTCAACGCAAGTGCGTTCTTCAATACGGTTGGCGGATTTACTGGTGCATTCTCACTGATCAATGTGGCGTTTTTTAGCGGGCCGAGCTACGGAACGATTCTTGGAAACTCCGGCAACGGTCTGCTCATGCTCGACGCGAACCCCCAGACTTGGGAGTTTGGATCAGTCAGCTCATTGATTCCGATTGGTACGAATTGGATGATGTTCCAGGTCGCGTACAACAATGCATCCATGGCTGGGAATCCTGGCTTTGTCGACGATACGAGCATGACCATCACCCCGGCACCGGGCTCGATTGCGCTGCTCCTACTCGCAGGTATCGGTGGTCGACGCCGACGGAACTGAAAACGCTCACCTCCACGCACGATAGGGGAGACCACGTGACGATTCGGCGTGGTCTTTTCTGTTGTGTTCAGCGAAACTTCCTGCTTCGAGAACGTTCGCGTGAAATCAAAACGCGACTTGCGATGGCGAAGAAAGTCACAAGGGGAACTGACTCAATGCTCGTTGACCGTGACGGAGGAAACATCGAGTATCGGAGCGCGCCGTTCAACTTTGCTGGGATTCAGATTCGTAACGGTGACCATGTTGGTCAAATCCACAAATGTGTGCACGATGACAAGTGAGTCACCAGTGGTTGTGGAGTTGTCCTCTATTGATCAGGCTTCAAGTGGCGGCTACCAGCCTTTCGTGCTGCACATTCTGTTGGCGCCGCGTACCGAGTACTTCGATCTGCGCAGACAACAAGCTTCCATGGCGCGAATAGGAGCTCGTGGTGTGGAGGTTGAGTCGAACGGTTACAGACTGGGTGTTTTTGAGGAGAAGTGAAGTTTGCGTCGTCACGAAAGTTGGAGCTGTCTGCGTTCAACGTTGATTCATCTGACTGCGCCCTCGTCGCACGATCCCCACGCCGCAAGCACCGCGGCAAGGTCGGCAGCATCGGTAATGCCGTTTTCATCGACATCCGCTGTCGAGGCAAAGCCCCAGTGAGAGAGCAACGCACTGAGGTCCGCCGCATCGACGGTGCGGTCACCGTTGGTATCCGCTCTGCAGGGCGCTGAGCCGAAGGGGAGGCGGCCCCATGCAACGAGATTCGTCGGCGATGGAGCGGGAGTCAGTGCGCCGTAGATGCAGCCGAACGACAGCGACTCACCTGGCGCAAGTGATCCGTTGTAGTGGAGATTGGTGACCGTCGTGCGCGCGCCGGTTTGCGCAAATGCGCCGTTCCACAGGCTCGAAAGAGTAGCCTCCCAATCGAATGCCACCGTCCAACCCTCGATGGAACTGAGCGATGGGTTTGTGACGGTGAACTCCGCCTGCCCGCCGCTCACCCACGCCTCAACGAGGCGAAAATCCGTTGCAAGCGGAATCAGCTGAGGATCGCTGCCATCGCCACCCTCTCCGTAGTCAACACCTCCGAAGTCGAGATCGCTTGTCGAGAAAAACGCTTCGCCCGCTGGGTCGTCGCGCTGCCAAACCACGAACAACACATGGCGACCGACGCGCTCTGGAAAGTCGAGCGTCATCTCGTAGTGCATCGGTGCACCGGTTGCGCCGCATTGGCAGTCAGAACCGGACTTTCCGCAAGAACCGATGAGCGTTGCCGATTCGCCGCCCGGGAGTGCCACGAGGTCATTCCAGTGGAGCGGCTGTCGTGGGTCGTAACCTGACTTCGTGATGAAGGCAAGGAAATGGCTCGGCTCATGCGGTGTCATCGCGCAAAATCGGCAAACACGCGGGCCGGCGACTGCGGGCGTCGCGAACCAGTCGGTGCGTGCGAGATCGAGCCCGGCATATTTTTTGCGCCCAGCGCTTGCGAGTCGTCCGTTTGGAATTTCACCCTGGTAGTCGAGGCTCGGGATATTGAGCGAGACTTCGTGCCAGTCGTAAAAAGCCTGCGTTCCGGAAACGGCGATCGCAGCACGAGCAGCGTCACTTTGCGGCGATTCCGGATTGTCTTGAAAAATCTTGAAGACTCGGCTTGGTGGATCGGACATCGAGCCGTGCGCGCATGCTTCAGCGGTTATTCCAAGCGCGATGAAAGCAAACATTCCAATCGCGTGCCGAAGGGCAGTCGCTACGAAACCAGAAGTAGGTCCGTTGACGCGGGACGCGGTACGGAAGCGTGTGATGCAAATGATCGGGTCGGCCGAGCGAGCAGAGAGAAATCGTGTCATATGGCGCTCAAGATGCTGCGCCCCCGGTTTGGAGCGTCTCTACGATTGCACGTGGCGCGAGGTGCGGGATTCGAGCAAATTGCTCGTTGATCGAATCACTTGTCGCGACGCGGTATCGCAAGCGCTGCTCCCGTAGAGTGCGTGCCATGATGGATGCACAGCGCGACCCAGTAACCGATGCCGCGATCGACGCAAAATTCGACCAGTGTGGCTGGGCGCTCGCCGCGACCTACGCATCGCTTCCGGATGCGTTTTGGGTTCGCGCAGAACCAACACAGTTTCCCGCGCCAAAGCTCGTGGGTTGGAACGCAAACCTCGCGAACGAACTTGGTCTAAGCACGCACGCCATCAACGACGATGCGCTCGCACACTTCGCCACGGGTCAACGGCTTCCGCGGGGTGCAACGCCAATTGCCCAGGCGTACGCCGGGCATCAGTACGGGCACGGCACGATGCTCGGCGATGGGCGCGCGATACTCGTTGGTGAACAGCGCACCCCGACGGGGAAACTTATAGATATTCAATACAAAGGCGCCGGCGAAACGCACTTTTCGCGGCGCGGCGATGGTCGCGCCGCACTGGGCCCGATGCTACGAGAGTACATCGTTGGTGAGGCAATGCATGCGCTTGGAATTCCGTCGACCCGCGCGCTCGCCGTCGCGACGACTGGCGAGATGATTTCACGCGATGGCCTGAAGCGCGGCGCGGTGCTTGTGCGGACGGCAGCGAGTCATCTTCGCGTTGGCACATTCGAGTATGCAGCCGCACTTGGTGAGGTGCCACTACTTGAGAGTCTGACGAGTTACGCGATTCAACGCCATGATCCCGATCTCCAAGGGACGCCAGATTCCGTTGTTTGTTTTCTTCGCCGAATCGTCGCACGGCACGCGCGCCTTGTTGCGCAATGGCAGTCTGTTGGCTTCGTGCATGGAGTCTTGAACACAGACAATGTGGCGATTTCCGGTGAAACGCTCGACTACGGCCCATGTGCGTTCATCGATAGCTACGACCCAGACACGGTTTTCTCTTCGATCGACCGTCACGGTCGCTATCGGTATTCGCAGCAACCAAGCGTGACGCAGTGGAATCTCGCGCGGCTTGCCGAGTCGCTGCTTCCGCTACTTGAGAAAGATTCTGCACGCGCGATCGACCTTGCCAACGCGGCACTCGCCGAGTTCCCTGCGGAGTACGAACGCGCATGGCTTGCGCGTTTTCGTGCCAAGCTCGGACTCGCGGTCGAGCACGATGACGACGCGCAACTCGTCCGCGACCTCTTCGCATGGATGCACGCGGCGCGCGCCGATTTCACACTGACTTTCCGCACACTCGCGGAACAACTGAATGCGGGGGAAGTGCCGGATTGTGCGCCATTCACGCATGACGACGCATTCGCCGCGTGGGCCACGCGTTGGCGCGCACGGATTTCGTTGGAGGTTGATCCGTGGGCGGTGCCTCGACGGATGCGCGCAGAAAACCCCTCGGTGATCGCCCGCAACCACCGAGTCGAAGAAGCGATTGCTGCAGCAGAGGAGCGCGACGATCTCGCGCCATTCGAGCGGCTTCTCGAAGCGGTACGCAATCCATTCTTGCCAGATTCACACCATGCCGCGTTGCGCGAGCCGCCACCAATCGGCGGCTGCGCCTATCGCACATTCTGTGGTACCTAGCGAGCACGAAGCATGGTCGAGCAGGGATGTTGCCAACGATCCCGCATATTGGCGCGCTCAGTGCTGCTCCAAAAGTGTCGGCAGAAGTCATCGTCAAGCAAGCGTGCGACTTCATCCGGTCGACGCGCGATCGCTTCGCGCGCGATATCAGCGATCGTTGTACTCGTGTTGCGCAGAGAGAGCGCTTCATTTTTTCGCACAACCGTAATCGAACGACGACGGAAGAACGCGCTCAAGATGTCTGACTTTCGCGTATCGGGGATATCGGTTCGCATCAGCTGCATGCGCCACGGCCCGTGCTCGTACGCGCTGGCTCCACGCTCAATGTCAAAGGGTTGTTGAAGCGGATCCCATCCGAGCGCGACCGCAGCGTCACTGCGCATCCATCGCGACATGATTTCACGCGGGAATGACCCGAAGATGCGGGCTTCCGCTTGGTCGACGAGCTGCGCGCGCGCGTCCTCGCTTTCGGGAGGCGAAGCGAAGTCGCGCGAGAACTTCGCAGCGTTGAGAACAAAAATACTGTGCGCCACCGCCCATGGATCACGTACCAGCATGACGAAATCTGCTTCACGCTTCGGCTCGAGGATTCCGAGGCGAACCGACCAGTCGCCCACATGACACGACTTTGGCAATTCACAACTCGCGTCGTCAAACCGCTGCCGCTCACGCACGCGTGCGACAAGATTTTCTGGAGCAAGCATGTGCGCTTTCGCAGAGACGCCAAACCCCGCATTGCGAATCGCGTGATGAACGGCGGTGCTTGCCGTGCGGTAGGCCGCGTAGGTGACTGCAGGTCGACCGCCGAGTGCGGTAACCGCGAAACGAACTCGTTTTACCGCGTATCGAAACGCAAAGCTCAGGTTATTGCCGACGAACGATGGCGCGCGATGATGCACTAGCGGAGACAATACAGATCCTCGTTCAAGAGAAACTCGTCGGACGGAGGAAAGCGAGATATTCCCTGGGCCTCTCTCACCATCGTGCGCTCCGAGTTGCCTGACGATGTGCACCGGTCAGACCACCGCGGAATCATCGAGTTCCCGGCTCACGGAAGGCATGAGCAGTGCCACATCGAGCGAGAAGTGCATGCTCCCAGTGACTCGTGAGCGGAGGTCCGACTGGAGCAGCACCTGTTCCTGAAGATCTGCATTGGTCGGTTCGCTCCATGCAATGGCCGCGTCGAATCTATTGTCGCGGCGACAATCCCGTGACATGGGTTGCGAGCACAGTTGGTCGATCGCGCCAGACGCGCTTCCCGAGCGATCCGGGGTTCAATGACCAGCGACTGACTCGGCATTCGCATTCGTCTGGTGGTAACCGACATAGACGCGCGGTGGAGGATCGGCGAGGCTTGCGGAAGGTCCGAACGCACCACCACTCGATTGGCAACCTATGAAACGCGGCGTACTTGAAATCGGAGCGAGTGTGGATCCGCCTTCTCGCTTCATGCGCGGGAGCTTCGGACACTTTCGTGCCGAGCTTGAGACGCGATCGCGCTCGTCTAGCGGGAGCGAAGTACAGCGTACATCGCGTCATCGATGAACTCGCCGTGCTTGAAAAACTTGCGACGGTGAATTCCTTCGCAGGAAAATCCACTTTTTTCAAGCACGCGTTGAGACGCATGGTTGGTGATAAACGAGCCCGCCTCCAACCTTTCGAGATCGGTGTGCGCAAACAGCGCGTCGCGAAACACGCACACCGCCGCCGTCATGACGCCGCGCCCCCAGTGCGACTCGCCGAGCCAGTAGCCAATTTCCGCGGTGAATCTCGCGTTCTCCGTTCCGCGCATCGCACTAATTCCTCCGATCGCTTCGCCAGCACGGTCGAGGGCAAAGTGAAGATCATCGTTCTTCGAGGTTGCCAGAGCGAGCCATCGCTCCGCCGCTTCAGCCGTGTAGGGGAATGGGAATCGGTCGAAAAGCGCGCGCGAAACATTGTGGTTGTGCGCGTGATGAATCAGTGCGGCTTTATCGCTCCACGCCCATGGGCGAAGCGTGTAGTCGGAGATGGGCAGCTCAATGCGGCTTGGGAACATGTGGAAATCCTACGTCACGCGCTCGTTGGCAATAGTCGCGGTCAGGAAGCCGTCGAAACGCTCGCCGTCCATCGTCTGCATGTCCGCAGCGTCAAGCCCTGCATGTCGCAACACGACGTCGATCGCCGCGCACATGATCGCTTTGAGCGCGTCACGCGCTGGCCACACGACGACCTTGGACCTCGCAGAGAGCCCGGCACTCGCACGATTTCCTCGGCGATCCACCCGCGCTTGCCACATGGTCAAACCGCATAGCACCGCATCGAAATTGGCTTCGAGCGAAGTGAAGCGGGGATCCACGAAGTCAAAACGGACCCGGCCCTACGAGTGATGCTCATGTGGGTTCGGAGTCCAGATTTGGGCGAAAGCCAAAGTCGATGTGCGGAAGTGACATCAGCGACGGCGTCGCGAGCCGACGAAGCCAGCGACGCCGAGCAGCGCAAGTGTTCCAGGGACCGGGAGGTACGACCCTGCGAAACCGTCGACGGCGACAGAAGACCCGGAGACATTGATGATGCTGATCTCGTAGACCGACCATCCCGCGAGGGCTGACTTGATGTCATTCCAGTTCGGAGAATCGGCGTACTGCGCACGGTCGTAGTCGGCACTGCGCCAGGCCGATCCCGTCGGTACGAAGTCGATGTTACCCGCGCTCTCCCACTGGTCACCGTTGCCACCGGCCCATCGGTCGACGCCGACGTTGCTGGAGCCAGGCAAACCAAAGCCGCCGGAGGCCTTCAACCAAATGCTGGCAGCGGCACCAATGCCGACGGATGTGCCGAGGTTTGCCGCGCCTGCCTGACCGTTCACAGTGCTGAGAGTGCTGCTACCGCCGTTGCCCGTCGACTGTCGGGTGGTTGCGAAGTTCAAGCCATCCAAACCCGCGGACGCGCCGTTGGCGACGATGAGGGAGACGAAGATGGTCAAACCAGTGATCTGCTGCACAGGGAAGCTCCTTCGAACGGGCATCG
The DNA here is from genome assembly GCA_945902075.1 of Candidatus Kuenenia stuttgartensis. Lineage (GTDB taxonomy): Bacteria > Planctomycetota > Phycisphaerae > Phycisphaerales > SM1A02 > QWPT01. The sequence continues at coordinate 30,793 of CAMDMA010000038.1, forward strand.
CCGAAATACTCGGCAACGCGTCGATTCCAACGGCCACCTGGGGAGGTGACTTTGCGCTGTCGCCGCAGTCCTCGCACCGGCCCGCTGTCGGGGTCGACACACCGCGCTCTACTCCGGGAAACGCAACGTGCCCCTCCAACCCCTCACGATGGATAGGAAAATTCGCCGCTTTCCTCGAATGACAGCTTTCCGCGTTTCTAGCGGGGTCCGAGAGCCAGACCGGTCCACCGTCACAAACTTTCGACGCACAACTTCAGATCATCATTGAGGTCGTCGATCCCGCGCAGGTTGGCGCTTGGTGTTGTGGAGTTGGTGGCCGAGATGCTGGACTTTCGGACGATCGCAGTGGGTTCTGAACGACTGAACTTTCGCGATTCCAGACGAAGCAAAGCTTGAGGCTCGGCGACCGAGGAGGACACTCGATCCAACCGATGGACAATGAGGCGTCACAAATATTGGGCGTGCCTCCTCATAGAGGATCTGCCCAACGGGGCTCGAATGGGGGTCGACGAGTTCGAGCGGAGGGACCAAGGAGTTGGCGCTCACGTGCGATTTCACCGATTCAACGCACATCATGTTTGGCGAACGACGCATGCACGGTTCGCTCGTTTGAGAGGCATGTGCTGAGTCCGATCGATCACCGTGCGAACGAAGCAGCCGAATACTCTGCTTGGCCTTCGATAAATGGAAGAGCCGAAGCAGCGAGGTACACGTCGCGACAGTTCGTCCCGATCGGGCACTGTGGATCAGGTGGATCCGGTTGTCGACGAATGCGTCGCTGCTTCCTGTGGAGCGGTTGCATCAACTTTCCGGCGAGATCGTGCGCTGGGCATCCGAGTTGGCGTTGGCAGAGGCGGACGCTTTTCTCTCCATGTTTCAGTCAGGCATTTTTCCATCTGCTGACCGTCGGATGCTGTACCAGTGTGTGCCGACACGCTTCGGCAACTTTGAGAGCATCAAGCAACCCCAGGCATGAGTTTCTAGGGCACGAGCGCGCGGAACTGGCTGCGGTGATTGAGTGCGTCATACTTCACGCTTGGGGTTTTGCCGTCGAGTTTGAGACTGTGCGGCGTGCGGTCGCGGTCGATCACGATGGCGGGATCGCACTCGTGTCCGAGCGCAGCGAGGTGTGATGCAGCGTCGCATGAGTCCTGCGTCTCGGCGAAATGCGCGTGTCCTCACCCAAGCACTTGTGAATCAGGCCGATGAGAAGCGGCAATCCGCTGGCGAGGGCCGTGGCGCCAAAGAGTGCGTGGAGGGTTCGTTGACCCACGCTGTCCGCTCGGGGAGGTCGAGCGTCGCCTCGTCGTCATTCGTAACGCTGGCGAACCCTTCGACGAGGACATCCGCAGCGAGACACAGTTTTTTCACGCTCCGTGCGATGAACTCGTGGGCTTCCAAGGTGCCTGTCCGCGCATTCGCGGCGAAGTGCTACTTGAGATCGCGAAGCGCCGGATGCTCAAACAGCATTCGGCCGATGTGGCGCGCGCCTGGCGGTGCGAGATGGCTTCCATCCTCGGAGATAAGTTTCCCTTCAGGAGTCAGCAGTTGGATCCGTCCGTCTGCATCCATCAACATCTCAAGGACGTCAACGAACTCCTCGTCCACGATCCGTGCGCGATCAAGCTCATTCTGGATGCGGATCGACTCGACGACCTTCGGGCGGAAGTTTCGACGGGCCTCGCCCCGCTGCATGAGCAGCGCGTTCGGATTCCAACCGAAATTTTTGAGTCCCACGACGATGATGCGCTTGGCTCCAAGCGCCTTGTAGAGGGCGACGTCCTCGTGCCAGCAGGCGGTCTCGAACGCGCCGAGCACAAAGATCGCGATGTCCGACTCAGAGAGCGCCTGGCGCGTCTTCTGCGGAATTGCGCCGATGTTTCCCTTGCAGGAGATGTCGTCCTTCCAAAGCACCTTGTGATAGGCGAACTCATGGTTCGAGAGATAGCCGTTCTCGAGGACGC
>CAMDMA010000039.1 GCA_945902075.1 Candidatus Kuenenia stuttgartensis
GGGGCGTTGGAGCGAGAAGCCCGAATACACCTCCCCGATCGATGGATCGAAGTGCGCAACACGGTCGCCGAGTCGTGTCGACACCGTGCGCGCCCACGACATGCCGGCACGCACGAACTCCGGCGGCTTCCCCAGTTCCTGAGCCGCGAGCGAACGCTCGACGCCCGCGAACCACGCGTCGTCGGTGGCGACACCCTCGGGCGGCAGCACCGGCACGCCGAATGGAGCGTCCGACTTCCATCCGCGGGCGACCTTCGGGTCCTCGATCCGCGCGTCGAAGAGCGCCCGAATGCCGCCGCGCGGGCCGTACTCGGGTACTGCTTCCCGGAGCGCGGCACGCGCAAGGACGACGCCGTCGGCAAGCCCCACGACGATCACCTGGTCGCTCTCGTCGTAGAGGAAGAACATCACCTTCGCGCGCCACGGCAGCGTCGCGTTGCCAAGTCGACCGATTGTGCGGAATCCGATGATCGCAGAGAGGAATGCGAGCAGCGTGAACGCCAGCACGCGTCGCTGCCGACGCGTGCGCATCGAGCGTGCCGCCGCTGCGCATGAAGCCCCGCACTCCGGACACGTCGTCTGCTCGGGCAACAGCGCATGCCGGCACTCCACGCATGCATCCGCGGCGAACACGCGCCACCGTCGCGCGATCCATACGAGCCCGCCGAACCCCGCAAGCAGTGAAAGCTGCGGCACCGCGAGCAGGAGCGCCGCGTAGGTCTGTTCAACGGTCGCGATCGTCGCGCTCACGCCGTCCATGCTCGACGCCGTGAAGAGACACGCGATTAGCACGATGATGAGCGCGAGCTTCAGCGCGGGTGCGCGCCGTTTCGTCCGCCAGAGCACGATGATGAGAACGAGGAAGGCGAGCGCGGCCGGAAGAAATCCGAGCTCGAGGGCGCGCTGCGTCAGCCGCGTCATCAGCACGAGCGGATGGTCCCAGTCGTTGGAGCCAACGACGATCGACTCGTAGGCATACTGGGCTTGCTGGGCGAGAATCCCCGTCACGCGGGTACCTTACTGCACGACCTTCATGACTTCCTCACGCATCCACTTCCTCACCACCGGCGCCTTCCGCCTCGACGGCGGCGGCATGTTCGGCCTCATCCCGAAGACGATGTGGTCGAAGTGGACCGAAGCCGACGCCGACAATCGCATCGCGCTCGCGACGCGGTCGCTGCTGGTCGAGTCACGCGACGGACTCGTGCTCGTCGAGGCCGGCTGCGGCGACAAGTGGAGCACGCGCGAGCGAGAGCTGTACGAACTCGAACAACGCACCGCAGTCGATGCACTGGCTGAGCATGGCATCGATCCGCGCGACATTGGGCACGTTGTGCTCACCCATTTGCACTTCGATCACGCTGCGGGACTCACCCGCGACGGTGGCGCTGGCGCGGTTTCGGTATTCACCAACGCGCGGATCCATGTGCAGCGGCAGGAGTGGCTCGACGCGCTCGCAAACAAAAGCACGATGACCAAAACGTACTTCTGGTCACACCTGGGGCCACCAAAGCGTGCTCGTCGCCGCTGCGGACAAATGCTTGCCTGTCCCAGATTCGGTGGTCTCAGATTTGGTGCTCTTCCCCGGCGACGCGTGTCCCACGATGCACCACGCCCATCCTGCCGCAAGCCTTGGCTATGACATGCTTGCCTACGACGCCATGATGTCGAAGCGGGAGATTCTCGGGCGTGCCGCACGAGAAGGTTGGAAGGTTGCGCTTGATCATGATCTGTCCCACGCCCTCTTCCGTGCGACCCTTGTCGATACCCGAGTGCTGCTAGAGCCGATTCCTCTCGCGGGCATTGACGCCGCACGCGTGTGACAGGTTCGCGACGCGCCCTCGCATGTCGCGCCTAGCCAACGTATCCTGCCACGATGCCGTTCTCCCGCATCACCCGCTCGATCGCCGCCATTGCGCCGCTCGCGCTCGCCACCATCGCCTCTGCGCAATCCGAAAAGCCACCAGATCCGAACTTCACACCCACGCCTGGGCCGGTGCTCGGTTACCTCGTGATGGCAGTGCTCTTCGGCATCATCGTCACTGTTTCGCTCATGCCCTCGAAGCGCTCGCACACCGACCTTTGAGCGACTTTCCGATCGGTCGAACTTCATGCGAACGCCCCTTACCACTGGCCAATGCCTTATCGCCGCCAATGTTGCTGCGCTTGGACTACTTGCGATTGTGGAGCTTTCAGCTCCGGCGACCGCTCAGGTTGGCCGTGCTCGAAGCACCTACACGGCGGCGTCTGGGCGCATCCCGGGCACCGAAACGCATGTTGTTTACATCGTCGATGAGACCACCCAAGAGTTGATCGCGGTGCAATGGGATCCTCGCTCGAAGCAGATTCAGGGCTACGGCTACCGAAACCTTCCGGCTGACGCTGTTGATGCCGTTCGCCCTCGCTCCAACTGACACTGGGACTACCACGCCTCATGAAGCCAACCACGGCCATTCTCTCCATCAGCGCCTTCGCGATCACGGCCCTCGCGATTGTCGAGGCGGGCCGCCTGCACCCCGCCGCCTTCGCAGGAACTGGCTCTATGGGCGTCGGTGGTTTCACCATGATCACTTCTTCGACCGGCAAAGGCCCCGACGAAGCGCCCTACGAAACGCTCTACATTCTCGATAACCGTGGCGAAATGCTGTACGTCTACGGCATCGAAAGTGCCACCGACCGCCGACTGGCCCTTCGTGCTGGTGCGAGCCTTCCCACCCTTTTCCGCGCTGCCCGCGGTGGCTGATCGCGTGCTGACTCCGCACCCGAACCTTCAACCCCGCTTCACTGGAGTCCTTCCGACGAGGCGCTCGGTCGACACGATCATGGCGGTTCGTCGCGCAGAGAGCTTCGGGAAGCGCTCCATCAAAGCTGCCTCCAAAGAGTTTGCGCTTCGGCTTGCGGTCTCGATGACCGACCTCACGACCCTTGAAGGCAAGGACTCACCGGAGAAGGTGCGGTCACTCTGCCGTAAGGCAATCGCACCCGCTCCGGCTCTCGACACGATGCTGCGTGCAGTCGGTGCTGCTCCCATCCCGAGCGTCGCAGCGATCTGCGTCTACCCAAATCTCGTTGCGACGGCACGCGAGGCACTTGCAGGCTCCACCGTGAAGATCGCCTCTGTGGCAACTGGGTTCCCGAGCGGCCAGTTTCCCCTCGATATTCGACTCGATGACGTCCGCCGCGCGGTCGGCGAAGGCGCCGATGAGATTGATATGGTCATCAGTCGCGGGGCGTTCCTCTCCGGCGAATATGCGTTGGTCGCCGATGAAATCGCGCGGGTGAAAGATGCGTGTGGCGCGGCGCACCTCAAGATCATTCTTGAGACTGGGGAGCTTGAGACACTCGATGCTGTTCGGTACGCCAGCGACCTCGCGATTCGCGCTGCATTTTCCGCAGGCCCCGTGGCCGATGGTGAAGTCTTTATCAAAACCTCGACCGGAAAAGTTACACCTGCCGCCACGATGCCGGTCGTGTTGGTGATGCTCGAAGCGATTCGAGATGCCTACCGCGAAACTGGAATCCGGGTCGGGATGAAGCCTGCGGGCGGCATTCGTGCCTCAAAGGCGGCCATCGCCCAATTGGTCATGGTGCATGAAACCCTCGGAGCAGAGTGGCTGCACCCACACCTTTTCCGGTTTGGCGCATCCACCCTCCTGAACGACCTGCTGCGCCAAATCGCCAGGCTGCGCCGGGGCGGATACGCGGCGCGTGACGACTTTGCCGAGGCGTAGAGCCGGGCCGGGTTCCGCCAATTTCATTTCAAAATGCGATTTTATTATGATTTTCGTCAAATCCGTGCTGCGCGTTTTCGTAGACACGCATGAATAGAAGTGTCGGAGATCGCGCGAGTTGAAGCGCGAGTACGTCAATAGCTCTTTTCAGCAGTCCTTTTCAGCAGCAGTTTGCATCGGTGTCCGCTTTCACGCACCCGATTTTCGTTCACAAGTCGCTCATTTCCCGGGAGTCATCGCCTGGCCTCGTGCCTGATGATCCCAACCGCATCGCGGTCGTCCCCACATCTCACTGGTATCTCGCGTGACTTCAGAGTTGAGCGCGCGTTCCGGCTGCAGCACTCTTTCTTGAGCTGTGCGGTCTTCTTTGTCGGGTCAGTTTCGTCAACTTTTTCCCATTCATTGCTGTAGGCCCCTTTGCAGCCTCACTTCCAAGTTCCACCTTCCATAAGCCTCGCACCGGCGCATCGCCGCATCCTGGCTGGGCTTCACTTTGGGTACCAAATCGTCTCGTGTCTCGGTGATGGCGCCCATAGTCGGGTGTATCTCGCGATTCAGCCGCGTACCAGCCAAGCCTTTGCATTGAAACATGTGATTTCGGAGAGCGAAAAGCAGGAGCGTTACGTCGATCAGGCACAGATGGAGTGGACGGTTTCCCAGCGCATCAAGTCACCGATCGTTCGCGGCATGGTGCAGCAGATCGTGAAGCCACATCACTCCCAAACTGGAAGCGGCCGCGAGCTCGCGCTTGTGATGGAGATGATCGATGCTCCGTCACTCGACAGTGTGTGGGCGTATCCGTTCCCGACATTGCTCCGAATCTTTCTTGATACCGCAAGGGGTCTACAGGCAATTTGCGATGCCGGATTTGTGCATGCCGACATGAAGCCGGACAACATTCTCTTCACCGCAAATGGCAGGACCCGCGTCATCGATCTCGGTCAAGCGGTGAAAATCGGAACGATCAAGCCAAGAATGTCTGGCTCGCCCGGCTACGTCGCACCCGAACAGCCACTGTGCCAGGCAATCACATCTGCAACCGATAGTTTCAGTTTCGGCGCAACGATGTACAAATTGCTGAGCGGAACCTATGCCCCGCAGGCGTTTCGCGATTCATACCGCGAGGGCTATGCGCGAAAGGACCGACGCGTCGGTCAGCCCACCGAGGTTCGAGGTACCGGCTTCTCGGTCCCCGATTCGCTCGCTCGGTTGGTGATCCGCTGCTTGCACCAAGCGCCGTCATCGCGGCCGGTGATGGCGCAAATCGTTCTCGAATTGACTCGATTGGTCGACGCCACGCCCGGAGTCGCACGAGCATGACGCCAACACGCTTTGGCTATCGATTGCATTCGCCTCTTGGAAAGGGAACCTGGGGGTTGTTCTACTCCGTTGAAGATCCCATCACGGGTACGCCATACGCGCTGAAACTCGTACGACTCGATTCGAAAGTTGATTCGCAGCGGCTATTGCAACGCCTCGAGCGGGAGTGGACGATCGGTCAGTCGCTGACGCACAGCGTCCTCCGACGCTACCACGCGTTCCACCGTGATCCTCGCGACGCACACGCCACAGCGTCCAACACGAAATCGACATCGCGTCCGCCCAACGAGGTCGCCCTTGTCATGGAGTTGATCGATGGTTGGCGCATGCAGGCGCGCTTCAACCTCGCGCCAACGCTTGAGATTCTGCGAGATGTCGCCTGCGCAATTGCATCGATGCATGCGCAAGGGTTTGTCCACACCAGCCTCTCAACAGGCTGCCTCTATCTGTCGACGCTCAGTCGACCGCGGCTCACGGGGCTTGGTGATGCGGTGCGCATTGGTGAAGTTCCGCTACTCCGGACCGGCAGGCCTGGATCAGAGGCTCCCGAACTCGTGCATGGCAAACCAGCCGTGCCGGAGACGGACGCTTTTCTCTTCGCGGTCCTGACCTACAACTTGGTGCTCAACAAGTATCCGTCCGCATCGCGGTTACCTGGCGTGAAGGGCTCAGCGCAGTTGAGCGATGGCATGATCGCGCCTGACGTGCCAATTCATGAACTGGAGCCGGCCCTGCCTGTCGCGCTCGCTGATTTCGTCCAACGCGCCCTGCACCACGATCCGGCCGCGCGACCCACGGTCCAATCTCTGCTTGATGAACTCCGTTGGAACGACGCAGATCGCGCCGCACCGATGAAAGACGAGCTGGCATCGAGCCCGACGATTCCGACCGCGCTTGTTCAGCGTTGTGCGCGAAACCCGACCACTCCCGAGCCAAGATCCGAGTACCCCGCGCAACAGCTGGTTCTCAAAAGCCACGCGTTTGGATACCGCATCGGCCGCTGGCTCGGAGACGGCGCGTGGAGCCGCATCTACCTCGTCCAACAACCGGGTTCCAACGACGCCTTCGCGCTAAAGCATGTCGTGCTCACATCGAAATACGACAGCCGACTGCGAGATTCCATCTGCAACGAGTTGAAGTATTGCCAGAAGTTCAAACATCCCGCACTTCGCGGCGTCTACGAGCTTCATTCCGTCGACGGCGATCTTGCCACAGCAACCATCTATGGGCTCGTCATGGAGCTGCTCGACGCGACAACACTTACCGAAGAGGGACTCTCTGACAAGTTGCTCGTACATGATGTCCTCGATGTCCTTAAATCGTCTGCCTCCGCACTCGCGCACATTCACGAACATGGGTTGGTTCACACCAATTTCAAGCCGCGATCGATCTTCAGGTCACACCTCGGCCGAACGAAGGTCGCGGGACTTGGGCAAATGATCCCATCGGGCACCGCCCTTGAGCGCTCGCGCGCAACTCCGGGCTTCGCCGCGCGAGAAATCGTCTTGGGCGACCGTGTCACGGATCGCAGTGATTCGTTCGCGTATGCCGCCACGGCATACAACCTCGTGACCGGGCGCATCGCCCCAAGAGCTGCGGAAGTGAAGACCAAGGGAAAGCCCTTCGATGCCCGCGATATTGGACCAGAGACTCCGCTCGATGAACTCAATCCGATGATCCCCACGGAGTTTTCTCGGTTGTGCGATCGAGCCCTGCGATCCGATCCCGATAGCCGGCCATCGATGGCGGAAATCGTGCAATCCCTTCGGTAACGGATGCGTTCTCGGCAGCGTCCTCCCCGGGAGATCGATGTGTCTGAAGGATGTGGATTTTGCGACCTTTTGCCGATTCTCACGCGCACGTGGACAGAAAAGTCTCAATTTCGCTTATCTTCGCCACCCACTTCTTCGGGGTTCAACCATGTTCCCCTTCCGCCTGCTCACGCGGGCAACTCTCTGGTCTCGAGCGAAATGCTGGCTTGTCGTTTCATTGACCTCACCACGCACGCGATCTGTCGCGTGTGTCCGCAGGGACGCGGATCCGGATCAGCCGGATGCGTGGCGATTTCGACGCCTCATGCAGTGATCGCCGTGCGCCACCAACGGCCTGCGTGCCCGAGCGTGAAGCGCTCTGGGGCAGGAAGATGAGCGTTGCAAGCATGACAAATGCACTCCCTCCGGCACAGCGGAAAGTTGCGAAGGAGCTCTTCGGCTATCGCGTGCGCAAGGTCATTGGCGATGGGGCGTGGAGTCGCGTGTACGAGGTGGAAGACACCAAGTCCCACACCGCGTACGCACTCAAGCATGTCGTCGCTGAGAGCGACAAACTGGACAAGCAAGAGCGATACCTCGCACAACTCCGAGCCGAATGGCGCATCGGTAAAAACCTCGACCACCCCGCGATCCGCAAACTGATCGCGCTGCAAGGCGAGGGGCTGCTGAACAAGCTCCTCCGCACCCAGTCGAACGAACTCGGCCTGGTGATGGAGCTGATCGACGCGCCGCCGTTGAGTGATTTGGTTGAACGCCACGAGCGACCGTCGATGCCGGAGTGCATCCGCATTTTCTCTGATGTCGCAAATGCGCTCCAGCACATGCACAAGAAGGGCTTCGTCCACGCGGACATGAAGCCGCTCAATATCCTCTATGACGCGGAACTGAAACGAACGAAGGTCATTGATCTCGGTCAAGCTGTCAACATCGGAACACAGAAGATCCGTCTGCAAGGATCAGCCGGATACATCGCGCCCGAGCAGGCGCACGAGGTGCGAGAGCAGACGAAGGAACATTCACGGCTCTTTGAACCCGTGACCCCGGCGACAGATGTGTTCAACCTCGGCGCGACGATGTACGCCATCCTTCTGCGTGGCCAGTTGTGCCCGCAGTCACAGCACACTCCGCGCGAAAAAGGTCTGGTCTTGCCACCCGAGAGGATTGGGCCAACGGGACAACTCCATCATGTCGATCGCAGCATCCCTGACGGGCTGTCGAATCTGGTGCTTGAGTGCCTTGTGGCCACACCTGGTCGGCGCATAGCGATGGGGCGCGTGGTCTCGACGCTGTCCGACTTGATGCAAGCACACCCGTTTTGACTGCTGCGATCAGAGTTCGGTTGCCGCGCGCGACCACTCCGGCTCCCACACGGCAAATCCGCCGAGAAACGCATTGGAATTCGAGCCGAGCGTACAGCCTGGAGGTATTTCCTTCAGAGCCTTCGAGTTTCCCCCGCCGAGCACCACGAGGTCCGGCAGCAGGGCGGCCGAGAGGATCTTGACCGTCTCCGCAACCGCACCGCGCCAACGGCGCGTCCCGCGACGCTCCTTGCCGCGAATGCCGACGTAGTCCTCGAATGATCGACCTTTCTTAAACGGAAGGTGCGCGAGTTCCATCGGAAGAACCACACGCGACGCGATCATGCATGTTCCGAGACCGGTGCCTAGGCCAAGGAACAGCATCGTTCCCTCACTCATTCCTGCCGCGTGGTAACTGCCGATCGCCTGCATGGCGGCGTCGTTGAGGATCTTCACGGGCACCCCGAACGCTGCGCGGTAGTCGAAGTCCTTCCAGCCCGGACCAAGGTTCACCGGGTCCTTCAGCGGACGACCATTCTTGATCGGCGCGGGAAGCCCGATGGTGATCGCGTCCACCTTCTCGCCCGCGAGCATGGCGGGAAGATCCTTGACCAACTGTTCCGGGGTGTAGGTCATTCCGGAGTCGACCTCGCGCTTCGTTTCCCAGTGGACGCACTTTGCCTTCGCGTGCGTTCCGCCAATATCAAGCGTCAGGATCACACGCGCTGGGCGTGGGGTGGACTTCACGGGTGAGTTCGGGATCGCGGTCATCGTGGGTCTCAAGTCGGCAAAAAGAACCGCGCGGGTTCAACCGCGCGGTTCGGGATCCTTGATTTGAGGGTAATTCAGCCCTTCCGGCGCACCGGCAACTGCACTTCCGACCACTTCACGCGATTTGCGATGTAAGGACCGTTGTAGTGGAACGCCCGTGGTTCACCGGCGATTTCGTACTCGGGGTGGTCCTTCATCCACGCACTGAGCAGCCCAAGACCTTTTTCGACGATACCGGTGCCGTAGGCGCCATTCATCCCGATGGAGAGCACCTCGAGTTCGGGGCGATCAGTGATCTGCACACTGCCATCGCGCCCGGTTGGCGCGAGTTCCGGCGTGCGATACAAGAAACTCATCGTCCAAGACATCGAGCCCTTCTGCACGCGCTGACCGGTGGTTGGGTCAAACATGTCGCGATAGTCCATCTCCACGGGGCTCGTCATCGCGATGTCCTGGCTCTTGATGTGGCTAAACAGCGGGAAAAAGCCCATGTTCATGCCGCTCGCTGGCGAGCCAGAAGAAACGAACTCTGCGCGACGGACCGTGGGGTACTTCTTCAGGTCGATGGCGCCTGGCGGGGTTGGCTCTGGGTAGCCAGCGGGAAGTGGTGATTCGATGCGCGATGGACCGAAACGGTAGACGCCATCGCGGATGTCGATCGACGCTTCTTTATCGCCGCCGACGCGCTCGACGAGTGTGGGCGTGCGGACCGCGTTGCACTCCTCAGCGCCCGGCTCGGACGCACGGCCGGAGTGGGTCGCGACAGCCTCGACAGCCGCGGCCTTCTCCTCTGAAACCGCCGCTGGAGCCGATGGCGTTGCCTTCACTGGCTCCGGAATGTTGGCGGGATCGCTCTCGTAGGACGCACATCCGACCGGGGACACACCGACCAGGAACACGCAAACCAGGGACACGCAGACCAGAGGCAAGCAGACCGGACGCGCAAGAGGAACGACAACGAGCAGCAGCGAAGTGAATCGAGTCATGGCGCAACCTTCGCTGCGAACGCAGCGCGAGATTCGCCCCGGTAAACTCGACGCCGTGTCAAACTCTCATTTTGCCTACGCCCCTGCTCCGGAAAGCGTCCGGCCCGTGATCAAGCCGTCCTACGGGCTCTTCATCGGTGGCCGATTTGTCGAACCGAAGTCCGGGAGGGGATTCCAGACGATCAATCCCGCCACGGAAGAATCGATCGCTGAAGTTTCTGACGGCGATGCCAGTGACATCGCTCGCGCCGTCGCAGCCGCGCGAAAAGCGCAACCGGCCTGGGCGAAAACAAGGCCTGCGGAACGCGCGAAGATTCTCTTCCGCATCGCACGACGGTTGCAAGAGCGTTCGCGTGAACTCGCGGTGCTTGAAACGATGAACTGCGGGAAACCGATCAAGGAGAGCCGCGACGAAGATCTTCCACTCGTCGTGCAGCATTTCTTTCATCACGCGGGGTGGTGCGACAAACTCGCATACGCCTTCGCCGGTGCAACGCCGCGCCCAGTTGGTGTCTGCGGTCAAATCATTCCCTGGAATTTCCCGCTGCTCATGGCCGCTTGGAAGCTTGCGCCTGCACTCGCGTGCGGTAACACCTGCATCCTGAAACCTGCAGAGACCACTCCGATGACCGCACTCATGCTTGCAGAGATACTGCAGGAATGCGGGTTACCCGATGGGGTCGTCAACATTGTCACTGGCGGACCGGACGCCGGTCGCGCGATGACCGCGCTCGCTGGACGCGGTATCGACAAGATCGCGTTTACTGGATCGACTGATGTCGGTAAGGCCATCGCGAAGTCGTGCGCAGGAACGGGTGTGAAACTCACGCTCGAACTCGGTGGAAAGGGCCCAAACATCGTCTTCGCGGACGCGGCACTCGATCAAGCAGTTGAGGGTGTCGTCAGCGGAATCTGGTTCAACCAAGGCGAAGTGTGCTGCGCGGGATCAAGGCTTTTCGTCGAAGAATCCATCCACGACGACTTTGTCGCTCGGCTCAAGTCGCGCATGCAGTCGCTGCGCGTGGGTGATCCTCTCGATAAAAATACGGACATCGGTGCCATCAACTCGAAGGCGCAACTCGCGACGATTCAGCGATACATCGAGGCAGGAACGCACGAAGGTGCCCAACGCTTTGATGTGCCATGTGACCTTCCAAAGAAGGGATTTTGGTGCAAACCTTGCCTCTTCACGGGAGTGCAGCCATCGCACACGATCGCGCGTGAAGAGATCTTCGGTCCAGTACTTTCGGTGATGACTTTCCGCACACCCGATGAGGCTGTTCAACGGGCAAACAACACCACCTACGGGCTCAGCGCTGGTGTGTGGACTGAGAAAGCCGCGCGCGCACTCGAGATGTCGAATCGGCTGAATGCAGGCGTTGTGTGGCTCAACACATTCAATCGCTTCGATGCGAGCGCGCCATTTGGCGGCTATCGCGAGTCAGGGTTCGGCCGCGAAGGCGGACGCCAGGGACTGATGTCATATGTGAAAATCGGTGGAGCAACGAAGGGGGCGAAGCGATGAGTGCAGCGCGTGTCGAAGTGGCGAAGACGCTCAAGCTGTATGTGAACGGTGCGTTTCCGCGCAGTGAAAGCGGTCGCACGATTCCAGTCAAAGACGCGCGCGGCCGGGTGGTCGCGCACGCGTCGCACGCAAGCCGAAAAGATTTGCGGGATGCGGTTGAAGCAGCGAACGCGGCCCAACCGAAATGGGCAGCTGCGACCGCGTACAACCGCGGGCAGGTGATCTACCGCATCGCGGAGATGCTCGAAGCGCGACGCGCGGAATTCATCGCGCTCATCACCTCGATCGAAGGCCGTACCAAAGCTGATGCATCACGCGAGGTTGATCACGCGATCGATCGCTGTGTGTGCTTCGCCGGATGGCCCGACAAAATCGCTTCCATTCTCGGTGGAAAGCAACCAGTTGCTGGTCCGTACTTCGTTTTCACCATGCCAGAAGCGACAGGAACGGTTGCAGTGGTCGTCCCTGACGAAAGCCCGATGCTCGCAATCATTTCGTTACTCCTGCCGGTGGTCGCTGCAGGAAACTCCGCAATCGTCATTGCCCCGATGACCAACGCGCCGCTGGCCGTTGCGCTCGGAGAGGCGCTTGCGACAAGCGATGTGCCCGCAGGCATCATCAACATCTTGACCGGTCCGCGTGGTGAACTCTGTCCGTGGATCGCCTCGCATCGCGATGTTGCCGCGGTCAGTGGTGCGTTTCTTCACCCGGTGGATGCAAAAGTGCTCGAACTCGGCTGCGCAGAAAATCTCAAGCGCGTCCACATGCACCATGATGCGCCCGGCTTCACCGACGATGCGTTCTGGCATTCACCATTTTCAATCGCACCGTTCGTTGAGTTGAAAACCGTCTGGCACCCCAGCGCGCTCTAGCCTTGCAACGGTCCGAAGTGGACAACGGAAAGCTCGGGCATCGCTCCGTCCGGTTCGAAAGCGCAGATTTCATTTTCACCAGCACGGAGCAAAGATTTCGGTAGCACGATCGAGCGATGAAGCATCGGCTTTTTCGCGGTTCCGACCGGTACACCACTCACGCCGTCGAAGACCAGTGCGCGCTCACCGTTGACAAGCACAGTTGCGACTGAACCTGCGGCATGCGTCACACTCAGCTCAAACTGAGCCGAATCTCTCTGTACTTCGTTTACCCGAAATGCCCAGCGAAACCAGGTGGGAGTGTTGACGACGCGCCTGGTTGACTTGGAGGGTGTCGACTTCTTTGGAAGCGGATTCTGGTGGACCCAACTCGCTGGTCGTTCAATCCGCGCGAACGCCCATTCCGCAGCGACTTCGGCACGAACTTCATAGAAGCGCACACCATCCCGCCAACGCGCGAGTTCCTTTGTATCAAGCGCGTGCTCAATATCGAGCAGCACTTCGTTGTGCGTCGCAACCATCTTTGCATTCTTCGCTTTCGGCGGCTTTTCGCCCTCCTTGAGCGGAGCGCGACGGGTCGGTTGAAGCAACGCGCCGTCGAGATAGATAAGTTCTGTGTCAGACCCCAAGCCGCCAACTTCACCAACCAATGCGCCATTCAGCCGCACATGATGAAGCGAAACATCGGGCGGCACACGCATGACCACAGACCCGGTGCGTGCGGCAAATGACCACTGCAATGTCTCAACGCCGCCACGTGTGTCGTAGTCCCGCATGAACCGACCAATCGCTTCATCAAAAGGCGGCACTTCGGCTTTCGCGCGCGCCACGCCCTGAAGCGGTGCAAGTTCGAGGAGCGGACCGAAGACACCAACCCGAGGCGTGCTGCGTGTGTTTGCACCGGTGTGCCGAACCTCCGCAACCAACGTGCGCATACCGCTTGATGGCGCAAGCTCAAAAATTGGCCCAGTCGCTGCCTTGACTCGAACTCCGTCGACGGCGATTCGACCATCGACCGAGCAAGCATGGGCGATCGCGTAGGTGCGCGCAGTCCGACCGGTCGTCCGAAATCGCGCGCGGTAGTACGCGTTCGTAGTCTGTAAGCCGTAAGCGCCGATTGGTTCGGGTGCCGCGATCGAAGCGAATCGCGCGTGTGTGCCGTCGAGAAGACTTGTTTCAACAATCGAAATCGCTCGTTCAAGTGGGACGACGTTACGTCGAGGCGAACCGGTAGTCGTCGACAGCTTGTATCGCTTGGCGGTTCCATCCTGAGTGAGTGTGGCGAGAAGCGCACCCGCTTCGTCGACAAACTCGAAACCACCACTGACCATTGCAATGCCATCGGCAAGTTCATGTGGGATCGCGGCAAAGCGAAGTCCGCGGACCTTGACCACCCGCGGAAGCGCACCATCTGCGGCGACCGTGAGCGCGGCCTCACTTCCATCGACTTTGACAAGCAATTTTGCTCGGGATTTCCCGGCGAGAATAAGAAGGTCACCCGCGCACGCGACGATCGAACCGCTGCAGCGCTCAAGTCGCGCGCCGGCAACCAGAATGTCGCTCGCAAAGAAATCGACGCCGCGCGCGCTACGCTCACCAATCGCCTGTGTACTGCCATCCGCACGACGATGGGCAAGGCCATTCTTCGCCGTGGGAGCGGCAGCGGACTTCTTGCGAGTGGCGACCACTGGCAGCATCCGCGCACGATCGACGACGACAGAAATGCGCTCCTTTGAAGCACCCTTCAATATCATCACCCGCGTCTGAGCCTTCGATCCAGTGGCTGTCGAAAGAGCTGACTGTTCGTGCGAAACCTCATGTGTGAGTTCTGCAAGCACTTCACCAAACGAACTGGCAAAGGCGAGCGCACGACGCATCGGATAAAGCGCAGTGCCATTCGACTGCGCGCCACCAACCGCGCTCGTTGCACCGAGATGTCGGGTGGAAAGCACTTCGAGAATGCAATCCGCTCGCGTTGCGATTGCCTCGGCGATCGCCGCCGCGAAACTCGTCCCATTGCCGTTCGTCGCGCTCGGCTCGATCGTGACCATCGCCGGTGCCTCGGGTTGGACGAGGTGCAACTCCATCGCGATCGCGCAGACATCGTCCGCTCGCTGCCATGCGTCAATGACGCCCTCGTGGAGGTACCAACAGTTGTTCATGGTGACGAGGGGCACATCAATGCCAACCTCGCGCGCAAAGCGGACGAGACCCGCGAAGTACGCCTGCCCGAGCTCCGCATCAAGACAACGCCACGCATCTTCGATGCCAACTGCGATCACCGGCCTTAATGCGCCATTTCCGTTGCGAGTCGATTGTAAATCAACAAATTCTGCTGCCAACCGGCGCCAGTAGGCAGTCACGCGATTCAAGAATCCGGGATTTGCTTCGCGCACCCGATCGCCGACGACGGAAGTGATCCAAACCGGCAGGCCGCCATCAGCAAATGACCCACCGACGCAAGGTCCGATGCGAATCATCACCTTGAGTCCGGCGACACCTGCCTCAGTAATCACCCGTCGGATATCCCGCGCGCCGCGAAAGTCGAATCGGCCGGGAGTTGGTTCATGCAGGATCCACGGGACCCGTACCACGATGCTGTTGAAGCCCGCATGTCGAAGCCCCTGAAGCGTGTCCGCCCACCTGTCCGGATCGATGAGCGTTGCATCGAAGGCAGCCGCGACCACGGGAAACCTCAACCCTCGACCACGGGCACTTCCGAGAAGCAGGCTGCGAGAGTCGTAGGAAACGCTGGGCATGGAGACACCAACTTGCGGACGCGCGTTTGTCGGAACTTCCGAACGGTCGCAACAGCCACGTCAAACCGTGGAACTCTCGCAGAAACTCGAGGCAGCGGCAAAATGGGAGGCATCCCTGCGGCAGATGCCGACGAACCGCGCAGCGCCTCGCACCCTGTGCGGGTACAACTGCCCCCTTGCGCATGCCTGTCCCGTACCTGCCATTCATCGCCCGCGACTCGCGCCGAGCCTGTCGCCCGGCCTCATTCCTCGGGTTTTGCCTCGTCTCGACCCTGCACCTTGGTCTGGGTGTTGGCTGCGAGTCTGGGCTGCGATCGATCGATCGATCCACGACTGAGAAGCTTCGAACCAGTGCCGAACAACTTGGTGGTGGCGCGATCTACCCAGAAATTGATGCGAATCGCTATGAACCTGGTTCGTATTTCCCAGATTTCCCAGAAGACGTCGATCGTCCCCCAACGCTAAATCCGCCAGCGTCTGTTTTACGGTTTGAGAGTATTCCGTCCGTGCAGGAGGATGCCGCGAGCATCGCCCGGCGCTTCAACAGGATGGCCGAAGGCGAGCCGAATGCACGGGTCTTTGGTTTCGACGACTCGATTGCCTACTCCCTCGCCCGCGCTGACGAATATCTCACCGCCGAGGAAGCGTACCTCCTGGTGGCGATTCGGCTGTTGATCGAAGAGCACAAGTGGACGCCGCTTCCGGCCAACGTGACATCCGCGACTTTTGCAAATGACGGCACAGCAGGTCGCTTCAACAACGCGCTCAGCATCGTCAATGACCTCGGGGTGGCGCAGCGCCTTCCTTTCGGTGGAGAGGTCAGCGCCGCATTCGTGGTTTCCGCGACGCAGCAACTTGACGAGTACCTGAACTCGACCGACACCCAGTCTGCCGACATCGTCCTTGAAGCTGCAATCCCGTTGCTGCGCGGGTTTGGTGATGTCGCGCAGGAGGACCTGATTCAGCAACGCCGAAACCTGGTCTACGCCGCGCGCGCCTTCGAGCAGTTTCGCCGCGATTTCTTCCTGGACTTGGCCGATGACTATCTCGCGCTCGTGCTGCAACTCCAAGGTATTGCAAACGGCGAGCGACAAGTCGAGCGCAGCGCGGCGGTCGAGGCTCGTACCAAAGCGCTCGTTGAGAGCGGTCGCACGGAACCATTCCAAGCCGATCTTGCCACGCAAAACACACTTTTCGCGCTCGATCGACTCGCGAGCCAACGCGAGCTCTACCGCCTCTCGCTCGACCGTTTCAAGTCGCGCATCGGCATGCCCGTCGATGAGCCGATTGCCATCGATCCCACCGCATTCAAACTTCCGGTACCGAAAGTCGACACAGAAGAAGCACTCAACATCGCGTTCCGATTTCGCCTCGATCTGCAAACAGTGCGGGACATCGTCGACGACTTTGCACGCAAAGTCGATGTCGCGCGCAATAGCCTGCTTGGCGACCTCGATCTGATTCTCACCAATAATCTGCCGACGACTCCAACCAAGCCGCAAGCCGGTCTCGATTTCTCCCCTGATTACAACGACTTCGCAGCATCGCTTGTCTTTTCCATGCCACTCGATCGCGTTCCTGAGGATCTTCGACTTCGGCAGTCGCAGATTCTTCTCGAGCAATCGAGGCGTCAGTATTTTCAGCGGCGCGACGATGCTGCTGTCGCGGTCCGGCAGTCTGCACGAGGGATCGAAACTTCGCAGTTTAGTCTTGTGGTGCAAGAGAAAAACGTGCAGGCCGCGATGAATCGTCAAGCGGCGATTGACGCAGCGCCAGACCGAGCAACCGCGCGTGATCGAACCGAAGCACTCGACCAACTCCGTCGCGCTCAGGACTCGCTCGACAACGCGCGCAAGAATCTCCAACTCGCGATCCTTCGCTATCTCAACAACACTGGACAAATGCGTGTTTCACCAGATGGAAAGCTCATTCCACTTCCGGGTATGGATGTGAGCGAGGAGACTGGCCCTGGTCTCATTGACACATCGCCGTGATTACACGCGATTCATCCAAGCACCTTTTCTACGCGCAGCCCGCGACCGACAGGAATTCCACCATGCCACGCTTGACCATCCGCACACTCGTTCTTCACGCTTTGCCGAAGAGCCTCGCGCTCACGCTTGCGACCATGCCATTTGGTTGTGGCGGCGACGATGCGCAGCAAGCGGCGGTCTCGGCACGCGACCTTCACACTGTCGAGAAGGCTTCGTTCGACATGGTGCTTCCTGTAAGCGGAGAACTTGCGGCGCAGAAGCAGGTTGAGATCCGCAACAAACTCGAGACACGCGCGGTTATCACTGAAATTGTGGCGGAAGGAACCCGCATCGCGAAGGGCGATGTTGTGGTTCGGCTCGCACAAGAAGAGATCATCGACAAAGCGAAGGACGCAAAAGACAAGGTCAACACCACCCAAAGCGCTGCCATTGCTGCGCAGCAGGCGCTTGCGATCAAAGAGGGTGAAAAACAAAGCGAACTCGACAAAGCTGATGTTACGGTGAAAATCGCGCGGCTTGCGCTCGAGGGCTGGAAGGAAGGCGAGGTCATCAACAAGCGCCAACAACTCCAACTCGCCAAGGAAACTGCAGCGATCAATCTCGACCGCCTCAAGGGCCGCTTTGAAGAGAGCTCAAAACTTGTCGCGCAGGGGTACATCGCGAAAGACGAGTTTGAGAAGGACCGTATCGCGATGATCGAGGCTGACGCGAAGGTGAAGCAGGCTGCACTCGACCTTGAGGTCTACGAGAAGTATCAGTTCTTTCAGGATGAGGCGAAGAAGAACTCTGACCTCGACCAGGCGCGCGCTGAACGCAGCCGTGTCGAAGAGAAATTCAACGCAGAACTCGTGAAGGCGCAGGCTGATGTCGAGAGCGCAAACTTCCAGTTGCAGAGCGCGAAAGATCGGCTTACCAATCTTGAGCTGCAAGTCGAAAACACAACTCTCATCTCACCGATCGATGGACTTGTCGTGTACGCCACTAGTATCGATAGCTCCAATGGTGGACGCGGCGGCGGTGACGCGCAGCCACCGCAAGTCGGCACCGAGCTCAAGCCAAACGAACTCGTCATCCTGCTTCCCGATACTTCTCGCATGGTGGCGAACCTCAAAGTGAGCGAAGCGCTTTCTGGCCGCATCAAGCCAGGCCAACGCGTTACGGTCTTCAGTGACGCATTGCCCAATCAGCCAATCACTGGTGATGTCACCACAGTCAGCGTGCTTGCGGCGAGTGGCGGTTGGCGCGATCCCAATCGTCGCGAATACACCGTGAAGTCCGCTCTCGAAGCAGATCCATCGATGGGACTGAAACCCGCGATGCGCTGTAAGGCCGAGATCCTCCTCGGCCGCGTCGAGGATGCGATCAACGTGCCAATGCAGGCGATCTTTCGCCAAGGTCCGGTGGCTTTCGTCTATGTCAGCAACGGCAACGGTTTCGCGCAGCGTCAGGTCGAACTCGGGCGCGCAAGCGAACTCGTGATTGAAGTGACGAAGGGCGTGGGTGCCGGCGACCGCGTACTACTGCGCGAGCCAAAATCATTTGAGATCACATCGAAACTTGATCCAAGTCTGTTCGAGATCGCGAACGCAAGCGCACCGAGTGCTGGTCGGCCGCCGATGAATGCGATGCCTCCAGCCGAAGCGAGCGGTGGGCGCCCGGCGGGTGGCAGACCCCGCGGTGGAAACAGCGGATCTGAGGGCGCAAAGGAAGCCGGAACACCGGCCAAGTCTTGAGATTCCAATTGGATGAAACGCTTGAAGCAGACTATCGAGTCGCGAGCAGCGCCGGAATCTCACGCATCGTGTCGACAATTACCTCGGGTGCTGGATCGAGCGACTCGACCGACATTCCGTGGTTGTAACCGCCACGCACCACAATACTGGGCATCCGTGCTGCGCGAGCTGCGCCTACATCGTTGGCGCTATCGCCAATCATCCATCCGTGTTCGTGCCCAAGTCGGCGCAACGCTTCAAACAACGGCGACGGATCTGGTTTGCGAACAGGGAGCGAATCGCCGCCAATCACAACAGATACCAATGGACGCCAACCCAGGGCATCGATGATGCGCTCCGTTGGTGCGAGCGGCTTGTTTGTAACGATCGCAACCCCAAGCCCGCGCGTGTGGGTTGCCGCGAGGGCGTCGAATGCGCCAACGAGCGGAGTTGTATGTTCGACACAGATTTGTTCGTAGATTGCCCGAAAGCGCGGCATCGCTGCGTCCACCTCAGCTGTGCGGAAGCGTGCGTCGCTGAGTCCATCAAAGCCCTCAAACCTACCCGCCATCGAACGCTCCACGAGCATGCGTGCGCCGTTTCCAATCCATGTCGCGACCTCCGCACGCGTCCGAAGCGGATACCCAAGTTCGGCGAGTAACGCGTTCGCCGCAACAAAGATGTCTTCAACGGAGTCGACAAGCGTGCCATCGAGATCGAACAACACGGCCTGTGGCGCGGGAAATCGACGCAGCGATTCCAGCTGTCGGTGAATCAGCTCTCGCTTCTCACTTGTGACATCGCTGTTGACGCTGGTTCCATTGCCGCCCATAGAGGGACATTGATAGCAGCGAACGATGTGCGACGGAAGCCGCAGGCTCAGTTGACGAGCCGGGCTCGGATGCGTGACCACTCTGCGTCACTTCCGAAACTCGACGGGCCACCGCGATCTTGCTGTCGCACGACGTTTGCGCGGTCGATCCCGTAATAGCGTGAGAGTTGTCCAACCGCCGAAGCGAGGCTCTCAAGTTGCGCGTCGGTGAGTGGACGGCGTCGACTGTCGCCGATGAGACAAATCTCGATGGCATTCGGATTCTGAAACTGCTGGCCGGTGGAGTTGTTCGTGACGTGGGTTCCAAGCTGCTGCGCGGTCCAGCGAGGACCGGTGAGCGGAGCGCCATCGAGTTCACCGTTGCCATTGCCGATGACAAAGTGGTAGCCGAGCGACGGAAGCCCTGCCGCGACGTGCTGCCGAGTCAGCCCTTCGAGCGACCCAACCAACGAACCAGATTCATGCACGACGATCTGCGTCCAACCGCCTTCGTTGGTCGCCTGGATCGGGGCGACCGATTCGGCCTGCGCGACACTAACCATCGCGGTTCCCTTCCACCCATCGCCCATCACGAGCGCGCCGCCAGCAAGCGTCATCGCTCCGATGAACACGCTCCACACGATGCCGGTGCGCTTAGGGTGCACCTTTCGCTTCGTTTTTCCAGAGCCTACAGAACCACCGTTCGTCGACGATTTCGTCGCGGTGCTTCGTGAGGCGGATCGAGCGTTTGAATTCGTTGGCGACTTCCTGGCCAAGTGCGAGTCCTTCGTGGGGGTGCGGACAGTATCGGAAATCGGCCACCCCGCGGGCATGACTGCAGGAATTGCAGAACATGTCAAAAAACCCTTTGAAAAGGCTCAAGTCTGGCAGACTACTTGTTTGAGTTGTGGTGCCGGCGCATGCGTGGTCAAGAATGCATGACCATCACTGCCGTGCGACCAATTGGCTTGGTCGCGGAGCCGATCGCACTATTGAGGCGAGAGCCGCGCCCGCAGTGCAGGTTGCGGCGTACCGAACACATCTGGCTCCTCAAGCGGAACATACGCTTGGCGCATGCGGTCGTGCGTCTCGAACTGGTTGCGCGGAAGATCGGCTGGGAAGAGCTGCTTCTGACATCCGAAGGATGCACTGATCGCTCCGATGATGGCTGCAGCGGTAAGAGTGTTGGCGACGCGCTTCCGATGCATCACGGTGATCCTACCTCAGGTGCGCCAGGCTGCGTGACCGGCGTCCTTGGTGCGAGAGGTGGGAGGATTGGAATAGTCGCGGCGGACGCAAACTTGCGGCCACTGAGTGCATCCGTGAACTCCGTACTGACCGCTACCGCGCGGGCCGGATCGGAGCCGTCCCACCGCAGTGGCAATTCGAGCGTGTAGTGCGCGCCGAGGAAGCCTGCGCGATAGCTGTCGCGGAGTTCCAGGGGACCGACGGTCAGGCCAGCGACCGGAAGAGGCTCGCGGCCGGGTACCAGTGTGGCGACACTCACCCGCACCGTTCCGACAACTTGGAGAAATCGACCAAGACCATCTGTTGGATTGAGCACCAAGGCGAGGGTGGCCGTGTTCGCATCAAGGAGCTTTGCTGCTGAGAGCCCGGATATTCCCACAGCCGCCAGCGCTGGTGTCGCCGCCGCTGCCTCTGCCCTGAGCGCTGGTGTACTCTCAGAACCGATCGGTGGCGTGCGTTCAACGGCGAGCCGCGCGACCTCTGTCTCAAGTTCTGCCAAACGCGCACGCGCCATGTCGCGCTCACGGGTGCGCTCGATGAGTTCCTGCCGAAGTCCATCCGCCGTCGTCGGCGCGAGGACGCGTCCACGGCACCCACCGAGGATGAGTGCAACGCTCGCAAAAATGCTTGCGATTACCGCACTTGACGCGATGATTCCAACGGCGGAATTCGTAGCGTTCGCAGATTTTGTTGGGAAATGTCGCCGGAGTTCACGCACTGATTGGAGCCTCGCCGTCCGAAAGTCTGCCTGCATCGCCGCTGCCAGAGTCCACCGTCTCGTTCACCACATCGCCAACTGCGATCTGAAACGCAAGTTGCTCAAGCGCGACAGTGAAATCAACGCTCACGATACCGATTCCCTCGCGTACCTCGATCCGCCGCGGCGCGAAGTTGAGAATGCCCTTGACACCCGCAGCGACGAGCGCATCGGCCACCTGTTGGGCGGCATCGCGCGGCACGGCGATGATCCCGAGGTTAATCCGCTCGTCGGCAACGACCTTTGCAAGCTCGTCCATCGTCTGGATCGGTAGCCCGCCGACCTTCCGACCGGCAAGCGAGCGGTCGCTATCAAACACCGCAACGATTGTGAAGCCCTCGCGCCGGAAGCGGTCGTACGAGACCAACGCGCGACCAATGTTTCCAGCGCCCATCACGCAGACGCGCCAGTCGCGGTCGCGACCCATGATCCGACGGAGTGATGCGACAAGTTCCACGATCGCATAGCCGCGACCCGGATGCCCGAACTGTCCGAAGAGGGCGAGATCCTTGCGAACCTGTGCGTCGGTCAACCCGAGCGAGCGCCCAAGTGCCTTCGAACTGACTGTCGTCTCCCCTTGCTCGGCGCGACTCGAAAGCTCGCGGAGGTAGAGACTCAGCCGCCGCGCGGCGGGTCGGGGAATGCTCTTTCGTTCGGGCACCTCCGCATGGTACGGCCGACGCGGCGTCCGTTACTCTTCCCGAATGCACATCGCGGACATCCTCGCACGCGACGCGACCTCGCTCAGCTTTGAGTTCTTTCCGCCGAAGACCGACGCCGGATGGGAGACGCTCTATCGATCCATCGCCGAATTCGAGCCATTGAAGCCCAGTTTTGTCTCCGTGACCTACGGCGCGGGTGGCTCAACCCGCGACAACACCCACGCGCTCGTCGTTCGACTCCGTCGAGAAACAGCGCTTGAACCCGTGCCGCACCTCACCTGCTTTGGTCACACGAAAGACGAGATCCGCGCGATTCTTGAGCTGTATGCCGTCAATGGCGTCGGCGGCGTGCTTGCGCTTCGTGGCGATCCGCCGTCGGGCGCACGCATTCTCGCCCTCGGTGACTTCCGCCACGCTGCGGATCTTGTCGGGTTTATCAAGCTTGAGGGCGAGCGGCTTGGCGTCAATGATGGACGGGGCTTCGCGATCGGGGTGGCTGGCTTTCCCGAAGGTCATCCCGAGACACCAAACACGCTGGTGCAACTCGAACATCTCAAGGCCAAGGTCGACGCCGGCGCAGACTACATCGTCACGCAACTCTTCTTTGACAATCATGCGTTTCACGACTGGCGCGCGCGATGTGATCTCGCGGGAATCAAAGTGCCGATCATCGCAGGCATCATGCCAATCACGACCGGGAGTGGGCTCAAGCGCATGGCTGATCTCGCGGCCGGGACCTGCTTCCCTGCCTCGCTCCTCAAGTCGATCCAACGCTGTCGAGGAAACGCTGAGGCGATCGAAAATGCTGGCATTCACTGGGCAACCGAACAATGCCGCGATCTCCTCGATAACGATGTGCGCGGGATCCACTTCTACACGCTGAATAAGACCGACGCGACCAAGCGGATCTATAAAACACTCGGTGTTCGAGCGTAGGGAGCCTGCGCACGAGATCTTGCGCACGAGATCTTGCGCACGAGAGCCTGCGCACGAGAGCTTGCGTTACGCCTTCAAGTCGATGTGGGAAATGCCACCATCATCATCCGAACGCGGATCGGGGCCAAATCGGGGATCGCGCCGCCGATTCTTTTGCCCATCGTCGCGTGGCGTGCGTGGACGGCGATGCTTCCACTCCTCGGCTGCGTCCGGCTTGGGATCGATCGCCTCTGCCTTCATCGGATCAGAGAGCCGAACTTCGTCGCGGGCCAGCACCCGTCGGGTATCGGCATCCTGCGGCTTGGTCTTCTCACGCGGCTTCGCGCCCGTGGTGTGCTGAGCGATGAACGCCGACTGGATGACTCCAGGGATGCTCGGCTGAATCGGTGTTGGCCCGAACGCGGACATATTTCTTCCATCGGTTGAATTGACGTCTTTCCGCCGATTTTTCAGCCAAAACGAAGCCACTGCAGGCCCTGCCCACCTCCTGACTGACCTGAGCACGATGAAACGGCATTGTTACCGCGCTGCCGCCATGTCTCCTGTGAGCGGCTCGACCCGAAGGACGCCGGCGAGTCCGAACACCTGCATGAGTTGTGCTGGTGTCAATCGTGCGACGGCGAGGCCGCGCGTCGCTGCTGGCTCGAGCGTGATCTGAAGCGTTCGGAGTTGCTCAAGAAGTGCTGGATCAACCTTGCCGTCAGCGTCCACTCGTACCTTCATCGCAACGAGGAGCCTCCCTGTTTCAAACTCGAGCCCAAGCTCGGCAGCTAAACCTGTGATGAGGTCATCACGCCGCAGTGCGGAGGCAATCGCAACCAGCGCCAACCGCCGTTCGAGCACTCGTACCAGTTGGTCGCGAGTCATGCGTGTGAGGATCGACGCTTCGCTGTTTGAGCGCGGTAGCGCCGCGTCGTCGACGCCCGCCGTTGTGGGTGCGTCTGTCACGCTCCGACCAGCAGGAGGCGTGCCGGACTCGAGATAGCGAAGAGTGACTGCCGCTTCTGCAGCCTCAACGCGTGGTGCTTCCGCCCCGCGCGACTTGCGCTTCGAACCGTCGCTATAGGTTTTGCTTTCGCCGTTTGTCGACTCGACCGATCCGGGCTTTGCGAACGAATCACGCTGTACGCCAGCACCAAAACCGCCGCCGAAAACTTGGCTTTTTTCCCTTTGTTTGGGCGCGCTCGAAGGGGCGGGAGGGCTTCCTCTCGTCGTCAAATCTCCTGCGACCACTGGCGCTCCTGGTGCAACCACGCCTTGGGATGGCATTGGAGACTGCGGTGGTGCGGACGCCGTGGCAGGAGCCGCACCGCCGCTCGGCCGAAATGCCCCCCCTCCCGACGAGGTGCTGGAATGACGGCGAGAGGACTCGCCCGCGCTCTCCGAAGCTGAATCCACGACGTCAACCACAGGCGGCGCATCTTTCGACAGCAACGCGCCAAGCTCGCGCAGCACGCGCGACTCTCCGGTCCGTGACTCCGCGCACAGTGCCGCGGCGATCCCGCCATCTTCACCAAAGAATCCAGCCCAATTCGTGCCATCAGGAAGTTCGACTGGAACTGCGACAAGCATCGGCCTTCCGCCGACAGTCACGTGGCTCTTTTCGACTGCGACGAAACTGGTGAATGGCGTCGCAATCTGAAACGCCTCACCGAGCCGAATGACTGCCTGCTTTGTGATGGCATCAAGCGACTGATTCTCGATCGCCGCAAGATGTGGGAGGAGCAGTTGATCGACCTGCGCGCGCGCCCAAAGCGTGGGCACAACATCATGCCGTGGCTCCTCAGCCGGAAGGGCAACTTCGATTGTTCGCTCCCACGCTCCCATTCCAGTGCGGCCACGCAGCGTAATCGAACCCGTTGCCGCACGATCAAAACGCCCGAGCAACACAATCGGAGTTTCGTCATAAAGATCGGGGAGATGATCACCCGCTGGGAGCAGATCGCGTACGCCAAGCCGTGGCTCAACTTCAATCTCAATATCTGTGAGAACTGGCGACTCGATGCGTCGAACGAGGCGATCGATGATGCCGTCTGCATCCTCCTGCAAAGTCACGATGTCACACGCACCACGACCCGCGCGCGCCATTTCCTCTAGAAGAAAACGATTCACACTGTTACCGATTCCAAAGCTAAAAACCCGCGATGCGCGAGCATTATCTCGCACGGCTTGCAACACTGTTTGATCGTTTCCGATGTAGCCGTCTGTGAGAAAGACAACGATGCGCGTGCGAGCATCAGCGTCTTCGAAACGCGCAGAACGTGCGACGAGCACACGATCGCCATCGCGGGTACTCCAGGTGCCATCAACGAGCATCGTGAGTCGCTTTGGATTGGCAGGAATTGCAATTGCAAGATCGATTGCAATCGAGCGATCAAGATCCGTCTTCATTGTCCAACTGTTTCCACGACGTACGAGCGCCTCGGGGCCAATCGCGACGCATACGTTGCGTCCATCTGCGGGAAGGTCGAGCAGTTTTGCTGGTGAAAGTCCACTGCGTCCATCCTGAACGAGCGCTGTGTTGATTGCGGTCATCATCTCTGTCCCACCAGAGCCGTACGCGCCTTCAACAAATTGATCCGCGATACGTCGAGCCTCCTCGGTCGCCGCGCGTGGCTCTGGCCACAGCACGCTGGTTGTGCCCGCGAAGGTTATGACATTGAACGTGTCCTTCGCACGCATGCGTGCAATTGCCTTGCGTGCGAGCGCTTTCGACTTCTCGATAGGAAACCCGTTCATAGATCCGGAGACATCCAGAACGAAGATCAATTCGCGCGGACGAATGTCGTCAATCTCAACCCGGGCTGGTGGCTCAAGCATGATCGCAAAGAAACCGCCACGCGCAGAAGCGTCGCCTGAATCATCCACGTGCGCAAAGAAACCAGGTTCGACTGTGTGCGAGTTCGCACTCCAGTGCAGAACGAAATCTCGGTTTGGAATCGACTTTTGATCGACAAGTGTGATCGTGCGCTGCGATGGCTTGATGTCCTCGATCGATACGTCGTGCAGCAGACTCTCGACATTTTCAACGGCCGCGCCACCGCTGTCGATTGTCACACGCATCGAGATATCGTGACCTGCGCGTTCGCTCGGGCGCACGGGAGAAGGTGTGATACGACTCGCGTCCGGGACACTCGCGGTGTCATTCGCGAAACCCGTCCCTACATCTTTGGTGAGCATGGAGACGAAGAATCGCCCGTTGATCTCGCCGATTCCGCGCGATGCGAAGTACACGCCGCGCTCCGCGCTTCCATTTGCGTAATTTGCCGTAAATCGCAGGCCTTCGGCGAGGGCCAAAAGCTCATCGATCGATTCATTTTTTGTTGCGCGCACCGGAATCGCGCTCTCAAGAAGTGCCGTCATTCGCGCGATCGAAATTGCTGAGCCTTCTTCTGCCTCGACGCGTGCAGGGCCACGCAGTACCACGCCTTCACGAACCTGCCAGCCTGTTGGCAATGATGGAACAGCAGTCGGCCGACCGGGAATGTATCGCGGACCCACAACCATTGGAAAGGTGTAACTCGAGACACCATCACGACGTTCCACCATCTCGATGGTCGCAATCCGAATCCGCACTGTTGCGCCTGGCTCAATGTTGGCGACCGACTGTGTGAAGATGTTCGGTCGCTCTTGCTCAAGAATGCTTGCGACATACCCAGACTCGCGTGCATCCTCGTACATCGCGCGGGCGATACTGCGTTCCTTTACCTCGCCCTCAATAACTTTTTCACCACTCGCCCCCCGCAACACCATGGTCATGCGATCGACCGCTGCGCGATTCGAAAGAGGAAAGGTGTACACCGCCTCGATCGTGCGTGGATATGGATTCGCGTAGACCTGCTCGATAGTCGTCCGTGCAAACGGCCCCTGAATCTCTACCACAACATCCGTGCGCTGCAACGGACATGGCCCGAGAAGTCCACCCTCTTCATCAAGTGCGTCGAGCGCGCCGCCCTCCGCGATCTGCGCGATTCCACCGACTGCGAAAGCGGATTCTTCTGTCTCTCTCACAAAGATGACTGCGAGTGAGCAGAGGATGACAATCGATGCAGCGATCATCGCAACACGTGAAATGCCAATGCGGGCAAGAATGTGACGTTTTTTAGCCGAAATTCCCGCATCTGCGCGGTGCAAGATGCGCTCTCGTAATGCTTGTGCTGCCTCAGTGTGTTCTGCGTGCCATCCGCGAAGAAGCGTGTCAAGTCGATCGCCGCGCACAGGTTCGAGGATCCCATCGTCTTCATTTTTCGAAGGCTGATTTTTGTTCGTGCTCATGACTGAAGATCCTCGCGCGTGAGTTGCGCGGCAATGAGTTGGCGTGCCTGCGTAACGAGTCGATAGAACTGTGCGCGTGATATTCCGAGCGCGCGTTTCGCTGCGTCAACCGGATCCGGTTCGATATAGAAAATGTGGAGCGCGACTCGTACATCCTCAGGCAGCGCATCGATTGCGCTTCCAAGACGTGCGAGAGTTTCCTTTCGTTCAAGCGACGCGGAAGGTGATGCGCCGCCCTGCCGTTCAAGAATGCCTTGTAATGTTTGTGCCTGCATCTTTGGTACTCCCTCACGCGAGTCACCGCGCGTCACATCAAGTGCGTACGCGGCGTCGCGGCGTGCGCGCGAGCGAGCGGTCCGACGCTCCTTACAGACCAGCCGCGCGATCGCGTAGAGCCACGGTCGGAAGCCGGTGCAGTCGGTCAGACGGTCGAGCATGCGGAAGGCGCGGAGGAATGTCTCCTGCGCTGCGTCCTCTGCATCCTGCCGCGTCCGCGCGCCGGTTTCTTCGCGACAGAGCGCGAAAATCACGGCGGCGTGGCGGTCATAGAGCCGTCGCCCTGCATCCCGGTCGCCGGCATCGAATGCTGCGAGATCGGAACAGTCGTCATTCATGCTGTGCTGCCCCGTGCTGTGCGCGGGTGGCGCGCCCATGGATTCCATGTGGTGGTTGTCTCAGAATCTGGTGTTTCGATTGGGAAATCGTTGTGGAAGCTGAGGAGAATCTGCGGATCATTCCAGTTCGCCTTGTTTGGCCGACATGGCACCGCAATGTTTGTATCTCTCACCTAATGACCCGCGATCACTTCCCGACCACCCACCAGACTTGGCTCGCAGAGCACATCGGATCCGCCAACAGCGAGGTCGCTGTCCACGTGATGGAGCGATACTTCGAGCCGCTGCGGACGTATGTGAAGGGCTCAAGCCTGCGGAATTTCGGCGATTCGGTCGACCTTGTAAACGATTTTTTCGCAGCCCGGCTCGGCGATCCGACCTATCTCGAGCGTTGGCTCGCAAGTGGGCTTCCGCTGCGACGCTGGTTGTTGAACGGGCTCTTACTTCATGTCCGCAACCGCGCGATCTCAGAGTCGCGTCGCCGAGCGCGGGGTGATGCAGGTGTTGGTGGCGGTGCAGAAGTTGGTCCGATCGACATCGCGGCGACGACTGAGCCGGCTGCACTTGCCGCGCTTGAGCGCGCGTGGGCGATCGCGCTCGTTACCGAAGCACATGACCGCATTCGCGCGGGGCTTGTTTCCGAGCACCGCGAAAATTGGTGGGAATGCTTCCGCCTGCATGTCTTGCACGGATTGCCCTACGCAGACGCGTGTCCGATCGCCGGCGTTTCCACAGTGAACGGCGCGAACATCGTGCGGACTGTGTCGAAGCGGCTGGCTTCGATGCTTGCAGAATTGCTCTCGCGCGAGGGCGTGGCGGAGCATGATCTGGACGCCGAGCTTGAGGTAATCCAGCGGCTCGTGCGCGGTGGCGACGCATGAGATGCTCTGACGGTGCACCGGATCTCGCGCGGTCGGTCGCGTTTGCGCGGGAGGCGCGGAGATCGCGGAAAGCGGAGGGTTCTACCTCTGCGGCATGGTTTTCGAGGCCTCGCAGGCGCGCTATCGCGGTTCTCGGGCTTCTCGCGCTTGCGTCCACAGCAATCGCTGGATTTTCTGCCATTCGCGAACACGAAGCCTTTCGCAGTGCATTTCTCGACGCTGCGGCGGATGTCCCGGCCGCACGGATACAAGAGGTGGATGTGATGCGCGAGTTGATGTTGGCGCTTCTAGTCTCGACACCAATGCTGTCGACGACTGCTGTCATGGCTACTGGTGACAATCTTGTCGCGGGAGGCGATTTTGAGGCGGTGCCGCAGGGTTCTGCAGGAACGGATTGCTTCTCATCCTTACTACCTGGGGTACCGGGATGGAACTCGAATGTTGGCTATCGAGTCGATCGGCTCCGAAATGATGAATCATGCGAATTTTGCTTCTTCTCGATGAACCCAACCGGCGGTGTGTACTACATCTCACTCCAAGGATCTGTCTGCTGCGGTTGTAACAACAACGGTTGGATCGAACAGACGGTTCCGACGATCGCTGGTCGGCACTATCGCTTGCGCTTTGATGCGCAGTTTGACATTTCTGACTCACTCCGAGTGACGTGTGGAAATGAGACTCGCGTGTATTCCGGAGGCAAGATCTCAGATTGGCAGAGCTACGAGATTGAGTTTGACGCGACCTCAGTGACAACTATTCGGTTCGCCTCAGAATCACCAACTACCTCTACGCCTGATGGCTGTAACGTGTGTTGGGAAGCACAGGGCTGCCATCTCGATAACATCTCACTCATCGAAATCGCTTGCCCCGGCGACGTCGTCGCGAACGGCATCGTCGACGGCGTGGACCTCGCGGCGTTGCTGTCGGTGTGGGGGACCGACGGCGGCATTTATCCGCGCGCAGATACAAATGGCGATGGCGATGTGACGGGAGCCGATCTTGCGACCCTGTTGTCCTCATGGGGCGCATGTAATTAATGCGCTACCACGGAAGCGCGCGTCCGAGCAGGGTGGACAGTCGCTCATTTTGA
>CAMDMA010000040.1 GCA_945902075.1 Candidatus Kuenenia stuttgartensis
CGACGATCTCACCTGTGCGCGCGCGACGATTTACTCCTACACCGTGCGCTCGCTCACCGCACTCGGAGAAGGTGCACCGTCAAACGCCGATACCGGTTGGCGGAACGTCAGCGCACCGACCGGCGTTGCTGCGAGCGATGGAACCTACAGCGATAAGGTTCTCGTGTCCTGGGTCGCCGTCGATGGCGCGACGTCGTACAAGGTGTTCCGACAGATTGGAACCGCAGCCGCCACTCAAATCGGCACAGTTTCCGGTGACGGAATCACCAGTTTCGAGGACACCACCAACACCGCGCTGACCGTTTCGAGTTACACGGTGCAGGCTGTTTGTGCGATCGGAAGCGGCAATGCAAGTGCCGCCGATAGTGGATGGAAGAATCGCCCCGCGCCGGGTTCGGTGGTCGCGACCGATGGCACGTATCCGACGAAGGTTCGGGTGACCTGGAGCGCGATTTATTCGGCGACCGGGTATCAAGTGTTCCGAAAGATCGGCGATGCGGCGACGGTGCAGATCGGGACCACGAGCTCGACCACGCTTCTCTTTGATGATTCGACGATTGCTGTCGGTCAAGTTGGTCTCTACACGGTGAAGGCCGTGCATGCACTCGGGACGACCGCTGCGAGCGCGGCGGATTCAGGCTTCCGCACACCGACACTCGCCGCGAGCGGAGCATTCGGAGGCGAGAATGACGGCACTGGCGGAGTGGCAGAATTGCCGACAAATGGCGACGACTCGGCCACCAACGCCGGCGATGGATCCACTGGTTCCGGCGATGCAAACGAACTTGGAGAGGACGCTTGCACGAGTGATGAGGTCGTCACAGATGCGCGAGATCCGGAAGTCGGTTCCGAGGGCGATGCGGGATGCGCGCGGATCATCGAACGCATCTCGGCGCAGTTGGCCACGCGCGACGATGGCGACGAAACGATCGCGCTCCTTGCCGACACTACGGGTTCGGGAATTGCCGACGGCTGCGCGATCTATCAAGGCGATGTCGATCTGAGCGGCACTGTTGACGCGACAGATCTCGTCGTATTCATGGATGCGTGGTACCGACGCAACGCGTTCCATGGCGACGTGAATCGCGATGGAGCAATCAACATCATCGATTTCCTTGAGGTCTCGCTGCGTGTCGAGGCTACGACAGCCACTGGCGTGGAGCGCGCGCACTGATGGCGGAGATCATCGAGTACGACCTCCGCATGCTCGGCTGCTGATCAGAACTTGAGATGCGCCGCGCGATCTGCTGGCGGAGCAATACTCAGAATTGCTCGCGCAAGCGCGAGGTCGTCCCGTGAGGTGATTTTGAGATTACGCGGATCGCCTTCAACGACGAGTACCGGCTCACCAAGCCGCTCGATGACGCTTGCATCGTCGGTCGTCCCAGAGAGTTCAACCGTCGCGTACGCCCGGCGAAGGAGTGCGGCATCGAAGATCTGCGGCGTTTGCACTGCGTAGAGACTTTCGCGCGACACCGTCTCAGTCACGCGGCGGCCGGTGGTTGAACTCTTGCCGAGATCACCGAGGATCAGATCGGCAACGGCGTCGTCCTCGCTCGCGCTGTAACTCTCGGCAGAGACGCGCTTCAACGTGTCTCGGACGGGGACGCCGGGGACCACCGCCGAAGCAACCTTGGCCGCGGCGAAGATACGGTCGAGTAGTTCGTTTCCCACACACGGCCGCGCGCCGTCATGCACGGCGATGTGGGTCACATCATCCGGAAGTTCGCTGATCGCCTTCGCGATAGATTCCCACCGCTCCGTCCGCCCACCTTCGACGATGCGCGCACCGTTGAAACCGAGCGCAGGCCCGAAGCGGGTGCGAAAGTTCTCAAGGTCATCCGGCGGACCAGCGACCACAATCGCCGCCACTTCCTCGCGCTTGACGAACGCCTCAACCGTTCGCAACAGCACAGCACGGCCGCCAAGGTCCTGCGACAACTTGTCGCCCTCGCCGAAACGGGTGCTCTTCCCAGCCGCTGCGATGATGACTCCGATGCGCATGGCGCGATGGTAACGCAGGTGCCCGCGCGCTTCAGGCCGCGGCTTCGCGAACCGACGCGACGGACGCGAGGTCCTGTGGCTTTCCACCTGCGATGCGAAACTGTAGGTTCCGGCTCTCGTCCCAACCCAGAGTCACCGGGCCACGAAGAGTCGACGAAAACCGAACTTCGCGCGAACCCACGAGCAGCATCGTCCCAGCATGAATCGCCTTCGCGATCTCGACCTTCACAATCCGGCGCTGTCCATTGTCCACAAGCAGCGCGGTCCGTTCCTCGTCGAGTATCCGAATACGGCGACGCACCTCGGCGATCTCAAACGCGAGCTCCGTAAGACTCTCTTTTTCGGCGGCAGTGGCCTTCGCGCCACGCTCGGTGATCGCGCATTGTTGCTCTTCAAGCGGCGCGACCTGCTTCGCAAGTTGCTTTGCAAGAGCAGCGATCTTCGCAGCCTTTGCAAGCGCAAGCGGAAGTCCGCCGAGGCGCAGCACAGTCTTCGCGCCACCTTCGGTTCCAATCGTGTCGGCACGCACCGTGCCACCGATGACAAGTAGTCCGCCGACGATGGCACCGCGCGCGACCCGCAGGTCCCCGCCGATGACGAGCTCGCAGCCAACGATCTCGCGATCCACAGCAACCGATCCTCGCACACGTCCCTGCACACCGTTGAGATATGCCGTTTCGACCGATCCGTCGACGAGTAGATGCCCGCTTCCGCGCGCTGCAATACCGCGTTCGCACGTGCAGTCACCGCCAACAATCACATCCGCAGCCTCCACGAGCCCACGCACGGTGACATCACCGCTGGCCTTCAGAGTGAAATTGTCGCGCACGCCATCGGCCACTTTCACGCTTCCGACAAAGTCGATATTTCCGGTTGAGAAGTCGACTGCACCCGAAACTTCGAGTGCATCGACCACGGCAATTTTGAGGCGCGCCAACGAAAGTACACCGTCCTTCAGCGCACGGATAGAACCGTCGGCCTCGACCTGCACGCTCTGATCTGGCTGAAGTGCAAGTTTACGGCCGCGGCGGGCAGCAATCGTGCGCCCACAAACATCGCGACCGTCGGTGCCTTCACCGGGTGCGAAGAGCACACCCAGCACATCGTTGGCAGTGACTTTGGTGCGTTTGATACGGTTGTAGTGGTCGACTGGAGTGATGACTCGGGAGGCTGCTGCCTCGGCGTCGATCTCGGCATCGCATGCGTCAGGTTGAAATGTTGGCTGCCACGCGATCCGTGCGTCGGTACCGTCGATCGGGGCGATGGACCGGGCGATGATGCCGAGCGTTGGCGCGGTCGTCGCCTCGACATCGAATTCATCCTGCGATGCTGGATGCGTTTGCGATTTCGTGCCGGCGACCTCCGCTGATTCGCCCGCGACGCGGCGTAAGTGCCGCGTCGCGAGCGCGCGAATTGCATCATCGACCGCGCGATCGATGAGCACTCCGCGTTCGCGGACAAGGCCAACGAGCGCGTCCTCAGTTACGAGTTCGCTGGCCGATTCGAGGGGGATTTCGAGTACCGCCGTGCAGCCACCGTCGACCAGTCGGACAAGCGGAAGGCGTTCGGTAGTGGCGGCAGACATCGTTTTTCCCAGTGGCTTTACAAGATTTCACCTTACGATTGCGACGCGCGCACTCACGCAGCCTTGACGCGCGACAGTGTCTCGCTGATACGTTGCGAGAGTGACTCAGGCGTGAAAGGCTTGACGACATAGTTGTTGACGCCCGCCTTAATTGCCTCGACGACGCGGGTCTTCTCAGCTTCGGTCGTAACCATCACAATCGGGCTCTTCCCACCCTGTGCGCGATAGGTCTTGACGAACGTGATGCCGTCCATGTTGGGCATGTTCCAGTCCACGAGGAGCAATTCCGGCGCAAATGCACTCACCTTCGAGAGCGCATCCTGGCCGTCACAGGCCTCCTCAATATCCTTGTAGCCAATCTGCAGCAGGATGTTGCGTTGGATGGTGCGCATGGTCTTCGAGTCGTCGACAAGCATGACTTTCATTGGTGTCTCCTCGGGTCAGGCGGCGCGAGCCGCAGAGTTGCTGGTTGTATTCGCCGCGCTCTTTGCGACTTTCATCGCGACCTCGAGCGAGAACTCCCCGACGGGACATTCAAACGGAATCGTGATGCACAACGCATCGCTTGGCTGCTGAACCTTGTGTCCCTTACCGATGACGACCGACGGACAAGAGATTGAGACGTTCTTGCCCTCAAACTTGGCCTTCGCAGCGCCCGAGATCATGTTGACGAGTTCACCAATAGCGTCCGCGAAGTCAGGCGAAGATGGCTCGATGTCCATGCCGGTGAAGGCTTGAATGGCCTTGCGCGCCGTTGCGGTTGGGAATGAAAGGACAACCATGCCTTGCACGTCGCCTGACATGCCGATGATGCCGCTCACCTCGTTTTCGAACTTGGGTACCGCACAGCATGTGTACGGTTTTCCTGCCGTGACCGGAAGCGAGAGCATGGTCGTGAAGACCTGGTGCGTGCTCGCGACAAACGATGTAATCGATGATGCGTCCATATGCCTCCGTCGCGCAGGAGCCGGGGCCATTCCCGTCCGATGCGCGTGTCCAAGGGACCACACCGCGATCGGCGAACGCGCAACAGAACTTGGGCCACGCCTACGCGAAGCAGCGAAACGGGGGAATGTGCCTGAGGTGGAGCGCAGAACGAACGATCCTTCGAACGTACACGGTGCGTGATCACGGTACTGGACGCGGGTCAAATCACAGTGGGCGGCGCTCGGGCCACATCTAATCAGACGTGATTGCTCACGACCTACGGCCACAAGTTCCTAAATGAGACAGTTAACGCAATGACTGCTTGATCGAACCAAGCGATGTGCTATCACTCAACCAATTTCTCTCAGGCGACTCTTGCGATTGTTTAGTAATGTTTGTCCAGATATTGGGAAAAGTGAAGTGAAATGAATACGACAACATTTCTCCTACTCATGCTGCTCGCCGTCTGCGCACTCGCGATGGCAACCCTTGGGGTGCTTTGGCTGCGGGGGCGAGAGGAGCGTCGAGAATCAGAACGACTTCTAACGGAGAAACTTCGCCTGCTCCGCACCACCACCGAGTCAGAGCGCGAAGTCACCTCCAAGTACAAAAAAACTATCGATACTCTTGAGAAGTTGCGTTTAACCAGCGAGAAGCAGGCCGAGAGCGACTCCAGACTGATCGGAGAGTGGCAGCAGCGCTACCTTCGAATCGCACATTGGGAGAGCGTAGAAGATTTTGCTGCAAAGGAGCGCGAGTTACAGCAGTCGACAGCCGCCCTTGAACAGACTGTTGAAGCACTTCGCAACGTCATTGACGGCTACGGATCACGCTATGTCGTTCCGCCGCAGACGGTTCTCGATGAGCTTGCTCGCGAATATGCGCACACAAGCCCAGGAGAAGGCTTGAAAGCAGCGCGAGAATGGAGTCGGAAAATTGCCCGTGAGGGAGTTGCGGCAACCAGTGACTATGCCAACTCTTCACGATCCGAGTTGGCTGCAAATTTCGCGCTCGATGCATTTAATGGCAAAGTTGAAGCGATTTTATCTTCAGTGAAGTTGGATAACGTCGGGACGCTTCGACAGCGGATTAAAGACGCATTTACCATCGTGAATCAACAGGGTTCTGCGTTTGGGAATTCCCGAATTTCCGACGCATACTTTAGCGCACGCATGAAGGAACTCGAGTGGGCTGCCCTAGTCCAGCAACACCGACAAGATGCAAAGGAAGAGCAGCGACTTCTGAAGGAGCGAATGCGCGAAGAAGCAAAGGTTCAACGGGAAATCGAGCGTGTGCAGCGGGAGACAGAAAAGCGCGAACAGGCGCTACAGCGTGAACGCGAAGTCCTGGAGAAGGCCAGAGTGCAAGCGGCAAAAGAACAACTCGCCATGTACGAAGCTCGATTGCAGGAGGAACTGGAAAAAGCAACCGAATCCGAGCGCGCCACGGTGGAAACTGAGTTTCGTGCGCGAATGGCGGAGCAAGAGGCCGTACAACGCGCGGAGTATGAGACAAGAATCGCCGAGCAGGATGCGCGACTTGCCGCGATACTCGCTGAGCGAGAGCGCTCCAAATCGATGGCGCAGCAGACCAAGCGCGGAACCGTTTACGTCATCTCAAATGTCGGATCCTTTGGCGAACGCGTCTTCAAAATTGGCCAGACGCGACGGCTTGATCCAATGGATCGAATTTGGGAACTAGGCGACGCGAGCGTTCCGTTCGATTTCGATGTCCATGCGTTGATAAAAACGGAGGATGCACCACGCCTCGAAAGTGCACTCCATGAGCAGTTCTTACTCGAGCAGATCAACAAGATGAATTGGCGCAAGGAGTTTTTTCGTGTGGAGCTCGGGAGAATTCGGCAGACGGTTGAGGACATGGGACTCGAAGCGGAGTGGACGATGACAGCTCGCGCTCAGCAGTTTCATGAAACGCGCGCCCTTGAGCATCAACTCGCTCTTGATCCTCTGTTTCGTACGCAATGGCTTAAAGCTCAATCTGATGTAAGCTTTGAGTTACAAGAATCATCCGTGTTCAACGAAGCGGAAGAAGACAACCCGTAGCTATTGCTCGGTACTGGGATTCTCGTGAGTATCGACTTAAATCTGAGTCCACCACCGATTCCTATCCATGACACTTGCAGGAAGTTCATGGCTGCAATCGCCGCACTACGCTGCCGTTCATAGGTCAACTCTTTCGACGACTGCGCACTTTCTTCGTAGACAACGAATCACTGATCACACGGTTCGGCTTACCGACACGCAGAACTACTGCAGATTGCGAACTCACATCCGCTTAAGAGCGCGGTAGCAACGATGCACGCATTTGCCAACCGACTCACTCCCAAAGTCCGAGCTTCATTGGTCCTTCGTTGGATCGACCGCCCCCGCCTCTACCAACGCCAACACGCTCATCGCTGTTCCGAATGCGGCGCTGCGGGGAAAGACTCGATCATTCCAGGTGCCGTCGGCGTCGCGAACTTCGAAGAGCGTCGCGCGGAACTTCGCCCGGTTCGCAGCGCGCTCGGACTCTGGCAAAAACTCGATCGCGGCGGCGGCGTGCGTGAACGCGTAGAAAAAGTAGTACGGCGCAACACCGTAAGGCGCGACATGCGTGCCCGATTTCTTGCGGCGTTTCTCGAGCTCAGGCCAGAACTCAAAGAACTTCTCGACCGCGAAGCGGATGCGCTTTTCATCGCCCTTGCCCGCGCGCGCAAGCGCCACCTCGACCGCGCACATGCGGCCGATCGCACCGGGGATCTGCCCAGCATCGTCTCGCGTTGGGCGCTGTGCGTTGTACGCGACATAGCCAGACTCGCCGCGGGTCATCTCGAGCGCTTTCACCGTGCGCGCGATCAACTCATCAGAAACAACAAGTCCGCTCGCCTTCACCTCGAGAAGCGCCATCAAACACGGTGCCGTCATAAACGGCGACGTCGAGCATGGGTTCTCGATTCCTGGCCCGCGCGCATACTGCCATCCGCCGACCTTCGGAATCTCCGTCTTCACCAACGCATCAAGATAAAACGCGATCGCTGCGTCCACCGCGGGTTTCTGCGCATCGCCCACGGCGTTTGCTTTCTTCGCAGCAACGAGAAACCGCAATCCGTAGCAATGCGCCCATCCGCGAACGTCGTAACCGCCGGCATACTCCGGAGAGAGCAGCGGCTCGT
Source organism: Candidatus Kuenenia stuttgartensis (assembly GCA_945902075.1). GTDB lineage: Bacteria > Planctomycetota > Phycisphaerae > Phycisphaerales > SM1A02 > QWPT01. The sequence goes on from CAMDMA010000040.1 coordinate 7,689, forward strand.
CCTTCGACTTCGCCACGAAGTCGATCGCGCGCGCGACCGCGTCCTTACGCGTTGCATCCTCGGCGAAACCCGGCGCCGCGAGTAGCGCGAGTGATGCGATCGACGTGCCGCCTACTCGGTAGCCGTACGGAATCTTGCCGCCGACGCGATAGACCCCCTCGTACGCCCACTCCTGCGCGATGTCGGCGCCGGGGCCCTTCTCCTGCATCGAAACGATCTTCGCAACTCCCATCGAGATCGCCTCCGCATCAGTCGGTATCGCTGGAGTCGTCGCCTCCACTGCAGCACCACCCGCCGACGAGGCGAGCGGTTGCACGGTGGGCGGATTCAGGGAGCAGAGCAGCGCGGCGATGGTTGCGGAAACGAGAAGCATCAGGGAAATGTACCCGACGATCCATTCTCTGCCGCTAGGCGCACGCGGCGCAGAGCGTTGTGAGTGCACACTGCCTCACGCATCACGAAGATGCTTGACAAGAAAGTTTGTCAGTCGATCCTTCGCATCACCGCCGAAACGGCCAAACCCCGCGTGTTCATGCGGCGCGCCAGTTTCGCTGAATTCGTGCATTTCGACCGCATTCGCAACGCCGCGCGCGCGCAGCGCCTCGACGAACTCGCGCTGACCCTCGACCGCGACCCACGCATCAAGCGTGTTATGAAGGACAAGGAGTGGCAGCGCGCGCCAAGCGTCGAGGTGTTGAATTGGGTCGAGTCGGGCGGCGCGCGGTGGATCAAACATGGCCCGATTGCGCTGCCACGAAAGGCTCCCCGTGGTGCACTCGACACAGGCGGCGCGAAACGGATGCGCAGCGCAAAGTCGAATGAGCGCCGCCATACCTCCTGCGCTCATCCCACCAATCGCGAGCCGACTGTGATCAAACCAACCAGTCGCGCACATCGCCTCAATAATCGGATCGATCTCGCCCACCATCCGCTCGACGAGCTCAAGTGTGCGCTCTGGTTGCTGAAGCGCGTCGTCCATACGCGCGCCATGACCCGGAAGGTCGACCGCGACCGTCGCGATTCCAGCGCGCACCAGTCGCAGGTAGCGTCCGGGGTCAAGTTCCTTGTTCGCCGTCCGTCCATGCATCCAAAGAAGGACAGGCGCGCGATCGCCGTGCAACACGCGGCCCGAAGCTGCATCGACTCGCGTGTCAAACGCAGGATGCACAACGAGCGCCGGAACACCGGCAAGAACCATGGCGCACGATTTCTCCCGCACACTCGCCGGCAAGTCTCCAGAAACATCCGGCATGGGTGGTCACTCCGCAGACTCACCCGCAGTCGATGCGGGCATGTAGAGGTAGACGAACATGTCGTCCTTGTACCGGTGGCTCTCTGGTCCGTCGAACCCGGGAATCACACGTTCGCTCTCCTCAAGGTCGATCGGCGTTCGCAACACAAGGAACCCCTTCTCCGCGAAAAGTTCACGCGTGCGCGCTGCCTGCTCGAGCACAAGTTTGCGCGTTCCCGGCTCCTGCATCAGCGCGTATGGAGGATCCATGAACACGAGATCCACGGGCTTTGGGCTGCGGGCAAGCGCTGTTGGGCCAAGCGCATCGGCTTGAAGCGCCGTGACACGGTCGCCGCACTTGAGCGCGGTGATGTTGTGCTCGAGGTAGCGAAAAACATCACGATCGCGCTCGATCATGACGACCTCTGCTGCACCACGACTTGCGCACTCAAGGCCGATCGTGCCAACGCCCGCGAAAAGGTCGAGGACGCGCGCGCCCTTAAACCATCCGTGCAGCATGGCAAACAAAGACTCCTTCACCCGCGCGGTCATAGGACGCGTGTGGTCCTCACCGGTTGGAGTTAGAAGGATTCTGGAACGAAACTCACCTGAGATAATCTTGAGCACGCGCCGAGTGTACAGCGCAGCGAGAGAGGCGCGCGGACGTGCCACTCAACGTGGGGTCAGAGGAACCGTCGCCGGCGATTGCTGCACAAACGACGGTGCTTCCCCGCGCCAAATGCGCTCGCCGTTTCCGCGTTGGACAATGGCGCGAACGAACGCCTCGTACTCGCTCGATAAACGCGTTGAGTCGGCGGAGAAATACTCGCGCAGCACCGCGGGGCCAACCTGTCGACCGATCGCCATACGACGCTCATTGCGGGTCCCCGCCTTGCTGGACTCCCAGATCGTGCTTGCAATGCGACCATCGACCGCATCACCAAGGAGGCGCACGAGCCCCGCGCGATACCGACCACCTTCGCCTTCATTGAGAAAATGGACGAGCGCCCATACTTGCGCGTAATAGCCAAGGAGCGTGGTCCGACCCGTTTCAAGCGAATCCTGCGGCGTTCCCTGCACAAGTTCCTCAAGCGGGATGAACCGCCCGCGCGAGACGACATCGCGGAGTTCGCCGAAGCGTTCAAAGTTTCGCCAGGGAATGAAGGTCGGCGGCGCACCATCAACGCCACCACGCACACCCTCCATAAAGCACGCGATGCCCTCTTCAAGCCAAACCGGCAGCGCATGACGAAAAACCCGCTGGGTGTAGGCATGCCAACCTTCGTGGGCGGCGATGGTGAATGTGTCCCATCGGCCAATGTCGTAGAGCACCGCGTCGCCGTCAACCGTGTAGCCGCCGCGACCGATCTTCTCGTACATCGCGGCCTCTTGCGGCAGGCGCTCGCGCGTGTAGGTGAGCCAATCGGTTCGAGTCCCAAAGAGGAAGACATCGATCGGTCCGTCGGGAGCTGGAAGTGGCACAATCGCCTTACGATAGTGGTCCAGCGCGGTGGGGAGAAAAATCTCCATGCGCTCACGAATGACCGGATCTCGCAAGGTCGAATGAACCCGATGCGTCCCCGTGTCCACGCACTCGCCGGCCTTGCCGGCAAAACTCCACGGCTCGACAACTGGCTCCATGCGAAGTGCCTCGAGTCGAACAGCTGCGGGCGACGCAGGCGGCGCGGGCTCAGGCGGTGGCGCGATGGAGGAGCAACCCGCGAGGGTGAGAAGCAAGGGAACAGCGATGGACGCGGCGGCACGAAATGCATTCGGCCTGATGTTGGCGACTCGTTGAATCACGCGGACTCCATGCGGAGATTGCTTCGGTCAGAGGGTCGAGCGTCAAACGGTTCAGAAACGGGCGGGACTGAGTGGACGAGAAACGTACGGCCTCGGTAAGCATGCAGGGTTTCGTCATGAACGGCCCGCATGCCAACATGGACGGCTGATGAGGAAGGAGACGCAGTTTAGCGATCCCGGTCGAGCGACAGGGAAAATTCCTGCGTCTTGCGCTTGTCCACGCCGCAGCCTCAGTCCCCTCCGCCGCCTCCATCACTGCCGCCGGCGCAGCCACCCGAATCCCACGACGACTCGACCGAACTTGATGCTGAAGCCACCGAGGCTGCATGCGCCGCGTCATGCGCGTCAGAAGCACCGCCAGTGTCGCCATGCCCGCGTCCGTGTTGCTCATGCGTTGATGAGTCGCGAGACGATCCCCACCACCGCCCCAGTGGGATGAAGGAGCCTGAATCCGCCCCACTCGAATGGGAGCGGCCGAGCGTATTCTTCGCACCGAGGGTATTTATCGCACTTTGGCTTGATCGTTGGGTCCGCGCGGCGCGCAACCGACCGAGAAACAGCCCGATGCATATCGCCGCGAGCGCGAAGCCAAAAATGACCGCGACGATCACGAACGGGGTCCAATCGAACTCAAAATCGTTCATGGCTACCTTTCAGCCAAGTGCTGCGAGGGCGCTCTTCGCTGCGGAAATGTCGGCATCGACTTCCGCGAGTTTCTTCCGTGTTTCCTCGACGACCGCTGGTGGCGCTTTGGCGACATAGCCCTCGTTCTCAAGCTTGCCGCGCATACCCGACGCCTGCTTCTCGCGTTCGGCGATGAGTTTGTGAAGCCGCGCCCGCTCGGCACCCGCGTCGACCTCATCAACGAGCCCATCAAGCAGCACCTCGCTTCCCTCAAACGGAATCGCGACCGCCGTCAATGGGCGCGCTGCTGAGCCCGCTGCCGGAGTTGTCTCGACACGCTCCAATCCCGCAAGCGTTTCGACAACGCCATCACTCGACGCGACGAGCGCGCACACCGACGCACCCGCACAGAGCACGATCCGTCGCTTCGGCGAAACCTGTCGCTCGCCGCGCACACGGCGAATCGCCTCGACAAGTGCCTGTACGCGGGCAAACTGCTCCACCGCAACTTCATCGCGCAGTGTCGGCGCAACGCGGGGCCAGGCAGCGGTCGCGCAAATCGGATTCGCAGGAAGCACCAGTCCGTCAATCGCACCGCGATCGAGTGCTTGCACACTTGGCCACAGAGTCTCGGTGACAAACGGACACACCGGATGCAGCATGCGCAGAATGCAATCGAGCGCGGCAGCGAGGATTCCCTGCTGCGTGGCGTTGGTTCGGATTGTTGGCTTGACCGCTTCGAGGTACCAGTCGCAGAAGTCGCGCCAAACAAGGTCGTAAAGCGCCTCGGCGACGCGATGAAACTCGTACTCAGCAATCGCCTCGTCCATCGCACGCGATGCATACTCAAGTCGGGAGAGCATCCATCGATCGGCCAGCGTCATTGGCTCGCGCGCCGAATCTGGTGCCGCTTGCGCGAGGTTTGAGAGCGCAAAACGCGTCGCGTTCCAGAGTTTGTTTGCGAAGTTTCGCCCCAGATCAAAACGTGCGCTCGTATTGCGGGCGAGAGGCATTTCTGCTGTCGGTGTCGCAACGCCCGTTGCAGCGCCAAAGCCAGAAACCATCTTCTTCGATGCATCTTTCGGCGAACTTTGAATCGCATCGGCAACGGTGTATCCACCACTTGCGGTCGTCCACTTCGGCCCAAATGTCTCACCAGAATGCGGATCGACAAGATCGACCGGAAGGCGCACGTCCTGGGTGTTGGTCGCCATCTGCACAAGGGTGAAGCGCATCGCATCCGAACCGTGCGAGTGAATGATGTCGCGCGGATCGACGCCGTTCCCGAGGGATTTCGACATCTTTTGGCCGTGCCCGTCCTGAATCATCGCGTGGATGAACACATCGCGAAATGGAAGTCGTCCTAAGAAGTAGCGATTAAACATCACCATGCGCGAAACCCACAGGGTGATGATCTCGCGCGCCGTGCAGAGCACGGAACTTGGGTTGTATCGATCGAGAAGCCCCGCCATCTCGGGCCACCGCGAGGGGTCTGGCCAACCGAGTGTCGAGAGCGGCCAAAGCGCCGAGGAGAACCACGTATCGAGCACGTCCGGATCGCGCCGAAAGCCATGCGACTCAAGCAACGGACCGTCCGAATCGTCGACGAGACAGACATGGAGATCAAGCTCCCCGTGCGTCGAGGCGATCGACGAAAGCGCGAGTTCGGTGCCGTCTGCAACCCGCGCGGCGCGCACGCTTGCGCGCTGAGAGCCAAGCGATGCGAGTGACCCAAGTGTTCCCGCGAGCGTGCGGCCGTCGCCGCGCAGCGTCCACACCGGGATGCGATGCCCCCACCACAATTGCCGCGAGATACACCAATCGCGGATGTTCTCGTGCCACGATTGGAAAGTCTTTGCGTAACGCGCGGGATAAAACCGCAGTTCTCCATCGCCTGCCATCTTCGGTCCAGTTGCCACCGACTCCGGAAGCGCACCATCAACTTGATCGGGCGTCATTGCCCGCAATGCCGTACCGCGCAACCGATCATCAGTCACACGCACATACCACTGATCGCTTAGATAGGGTTCGACTGGCACATGGGAGCGGTAGCTATGGCCAACAGAGTGTCGATACGGGCGCACTTCCTCAAGGAGCCCATTCGCCTTGAACCAACCGACAATTCGCTTGCGCGCTTCTTCGCGCGAAAGTCCGACAAACGCGAGCGCCGCTTCGCTGGTATCGGTCCAACCGTGTCGATCGCTGATTGAACCGTCGGGCGCCATGACATTGATCGCCGCGAGTCCGTGACGCTGCCCAATATCCCAGTCATTCTGGTCGTGCGCGGGTGTCACCTTGAGAAAGCCCGTTGCAAACTGCGCCTTGGGATCGGTGGGATCGCCACCCATCGCAGCTGGCATGACGACATAGTCATCTTCGACAATCGCGATCTCGCGCCCGACGATAGGAAGCCGCACAGTTTTCCCGCGCAAACTCGCGGCGCGCGGGTCCTTGGGATTGAGGGCGACTGCGGTGTCGCCAAGCATCGTCTCTGGACGCGTCGTCGCGACAGTGACATGGCCCGAGCCATCGGAAAGCGGATAGCGGAGGTACCAGAAACTCCCATCGACCTCCTCCATCTCAACTTCATCATCGGCAAGCGCGGTCTGGGTGACCGGGTCCCAATTGACGAGCCGCTTGCCGCGGTAGACAAGACCATCAGAAAATAGCGTGAAAAATGCCGCACGCACGGCTGTAGCGCATGGCTCGTCCATCGTGAAGCGCGTGCGTTCAAAATCGCACGAGCAGCCCATCGCCTCCAACTGCGAAAGAATGGTTGCTTCGTACTCGTCTTTCCACTCCTGCACCTTCTCAACGAATGCTTCGCGCGTGAAATCGGTGCGACGCTTTCCTTGCAGCATCAGCCGCTTTTCAACAACGGTCTGCGTCGCGATACCGGCGTGATCGGTGCCGGGCATCCACAAGGTGTTCGAGCCACGCATGCGGTGGTAGCGCGTGAGAAGATCCTGAAGTGAGTTATTGAAGGCGTGGCCAAGATGGAGCGCGGCGGTGACATTCGGCGGCGGAATAAAGATCGAGTACGGCTCTCCAGGCGCAGCGGGATCTGCGTGAAAACAGCGCGCTTCGGCCCAACGCGCGCGGACCGCACCCTCTGCATCAGAGGGCACGTAGGCCTTCGGGAGTTCAGCTGGTGCGGACGAGTCGACGGGCTGTGCGTGCGAGGACATGGGACGGCGATTCTACAAGAGCCGCGATACAGAGCACGGCGCATGCCGCCGAGAAATCGAGTGCTTTGCGCCGCTACTATGCGGGGATGCGACCTCTGTCCGACCTTCGCGCAATGTCGCTCGTTTTGCTCCTTGCCGCGCCGTTTGCTGGCTGCGGCGGAACGACGCCAAATGCCGCACGGCCGATCAATCCAGAACTCTCGCGCGCCTCGTTTGACGACAGTACGCGCGCAATCGAGACCTACATTGCCGCGAACCGTACCCGTGAGGCCGAACTCATCGCCCGAAAGCTCGTCGAGAACGCAACCGGCGATGAGCGATTCGCGCGTGGCGCCGACGAGTATGCCGCCCGTGCCTACTTCGCGCGCGCCGAACTCGCGAAGTCTGAACTCGCTCCCGCTGAGCGCGACGCGTTGGTGCGCGAAGCGGCGCATGCCGCTGCGCGTGCGGCGATTCCACCGGCGACACCGGACGCCATGCGATTTGCCGCGATGCTTGCCGATCGCGTTGGCGCGCACGCAGACGCTCAGGCGTTGTACGCGCGGGCACTCGAGGCGAACCCGGATGACCCGGCCACGCTCCTTCCGGCGGCGATCTCCGCAAATAGTTTTGACCCGGCGTCCGGTCGCGCGACTGACTACGCGGAACGCCATGCACGCTTCGCGCCTGACGATGCGTGGACGCCTGCACTTTTCGCAGAGATTGCTCTCGCGCGTGGGCAACATGACGCCGCAGTTCAACACGCCGAGCGCGCCATCGCGTGCGACCGGGATCGTGTGGAGTTTCGACTCGTTCTCGCGAAGAGTTTGCGTGCCGCCGGACGAGCGCGTGATGCGGCCCGGCTCCTCTCTGCGCTTGACGCAGCAGAACGTGTGAAGCCAGCGATTGTTCAGCAGCTCGCACTCGCGCTCACGGAGGTTGGTGAGTTTGCGGCGGCACTCACCGCATGGGAGTCTGCGGTGCGCGTGCAACCGGACGATGCCTACCTGCGCGCCGAGTTTGCCCTCGCGTGCCTTCGAGCGGGCGAAACAGATCGTGCTTCAGCCGCGCTGACAGCGCTCGACGCGCTTTTCGGCGGGGCTGCACAACGGACGCGTATTGACCCGACTATCCGAACCCTGCGCGGGGCGCAGGGGTCAGCGCAATGAGCGTCCGCCATCGAGTCGAATCGTCGCGCCCGTCATAAATGGTGCTTCGAGGACAAGAAAACGCACGAGTTTTGCGGCATCCTCAGCTGTGCCCGCACGACCGAGTGGCGTGCGAGCAAGAATCGCCGCTTTGGTTTCCTCGGGAAAGCCCTCCGGCCACATCACAACTCCTGGAGCGACGCAATGCACGCGCACCGAGGGCGCAAGTTCAACTGCGAGTTGTTCGGCGAGCGTCTGTACCGTTGCTTTCGCGAGGATGTACGCAGCGAAACCCGCCCGCGGCTTTCCGAGGGCGTAGATATCACTGTAAAAAACAACCGCTCCGCCGCCCGCAAGCGACGAGCGCTCAAGCATGACTCGAAGACTCTGGGTCAAGAGCAGCGGGCCGACCACTTCCACGCGGTGCATCTCCTCGAGATCACTTGCGCGGATCGTGCCAAATGGCGTAGCGCGGTAGGTTGAGGCATTGTGGACGATCGCGTCGATCGAGCACTCCGCGAGAATCTCCTGCGAAAAGCGGTCGACAGCATCGAGGTCTGCGAGATCAAGCCGCGCGCAGCGCACCGTAATCGAACCGCCGCATGCTCGCGCAGCGGCGCGGGCAAGCTCAGCGGTTTCTTCGCACTCCGCCTGAGTTTCACGATAGGTCAACACCAACCCGCAGCCGAGGCGCGCGAATTCAAGTGCTGTGGCGCGCCCCACGCGGCGGGACGCACCGGTGATGAGGACAACCGGGTGAACCGCCGTTTCGAACGGACTCGAATCCGAAACAACCGAATCAAAATGCCTTGGGCGCGAGGGAATCGTCATGAGTTTCTCCGGCGGTACCACCTGACCACGCACTTCGCGCGGGGCGCGATGATACGTCAGCGGAAGCACCTCCATTTGCCGTAGAATCCGCGACCCGATGGCCGCTGCGAAGCCCCTTCCACCACGACGACGACGCTGGGTTCTCCGAACCCTTCTTCTGCTTGCGTTTCTTCTCGGTGCTGGGCTTGTCTATGTCACGCGCCCGTCGACGCTCGCTTCCATCATCATCCCCGCTGCGAGTCGCGCAGTCGGCGGTCAGGTCACGGCTTCGCGCGTGTCGCTCACGGGCTTCGATGGCTTGTTGATCGAAGATGCGCGCATCCGCGTCGACGGTTGGGAAGGTGAGAGCGGTGAACTCGCCTATGCCGACAGTATTCGAATCCAATTTTCACCGCTTGCATTTCTCCTCGGCGGCGACCCGATCACTTCGGTCGCTGTCCAACGCCTAGACCTGCGCCTGATTGAACGCGCCGACTTGCCTGGAACGTTTTCACTTCTTGATCTCAAGCCCGAGGTTTCGGCCGAAAGATCGACAACTCCAACCGCGCCGCCTGCTGTCTCGATTGAAGAACTTGTTGTTGAAAATGGAGTGGCCACGCGTACTGGCTACAACAAACTCGGCGAACTCCGCTTTCGAGGCTCGCTACACCCGGTTGCTGATGCTGTCACGGTGTACGAGTTCGCCCTCGATGGTCGACCTGATGCCGACGGACATCTCGCTATCGGCGCGATTCTCGGCCGATTTTCGCCGGAACGCCGCACCATTTCTTTGTCCGTCGACGATCTCGTCGTCGATGGCACACAACTCGCCATCGCACCAATCGCGGTACGAGAGTGGATGCGCAAGCTTGCGCTTGAAGGCCGATTGCGACACGCGCAATTCGAGTATGAGCCCGGCAGCGATCCGATCGCTGAGCTCGATGTCGAGGGTGTCGCGATGGACTTGCCCGCGGAAGTACTTGGGAGCGACGCGCTGAGCGATGCGTGGAGTGGCTTTGCCAATGGCCGAAGCGTCGATGTTCGCGCGACGCCGCGCATGACTTTGCGCGAGGGCGTCCTGCGGCTTTCCGGCGATCGCATTGAACTCCGTGGTCTCAGGGGCGAACTCGGCACCCGTGATGCGAGTGCGCGCGTGATTCCGCTTCCCTTTGAATGCGAGTTCAGCCTCGACATCCCGCGCGCCGATCTCCCAGCATTTGAGTGGGACGCGCGAGAGACGTGGTTTACGAAAGCTGCGGCGCTCGCGCCGTTTTCGATGCGCATCTCGATCGAACGATTCAGCTCGCCCGCCATCGCGCCTGGTGCGCCCGACACCCTGCAGTTGCCCCGCGCGGCAGCAAAGATTCTCAGCGACTTCAACATCACGAAATGGACCATCGATGTCGACACGCGCTTCGAGCGCGGTTCACCGACCGCGCAAGGCGAGCCGGCGGCGATGAAGTCGAGCGGCACACTACGCCTCACGCAGTGCGCAGGTGCGTTCGAGGAGTTTCCCTATCCGCTTGATGATGTGAACGGCGTGATCTCATTCGAGGATGACAATCTTGTCGTCGAGCGCATCACTGGCCGCGGCGGTGAGAATGCATTCGTGCGCATGGACGGTCGGCTTGATGGCATCGCAACTGGGGCAGAGATTGATCTTCGTATCGAGTGTCCAGATGCGCCTATCGATGAGAAGCTCTTCGCCTCATTTGACGAAGGAACCCGCACTGCACTCGAGTTACTCTTCGATGCGCGCGCCGCCGATATGCTCGGAAAATCAGGATTGCTTCCGGATGCAACTCTTCTCACCGCGCAGCGTCGCGAGCTGACGCGGCTCGGCGATGGTGACGCAGCGAAGTCTGCACGCGATCGCCTCTCTCGCAGCGTTGCCGCTGGACCATTCGCCCTCGGAGGACGCTGTGGATTTCGTTTGCGTGTGTACTCGCCTGCTGGCTTCGGGAAGCCGATCATGGTCACTGGCGATGTCGATGTGCGCGACGCAGGTATTCTCTTCGGACGATTTCCGTATCCGCTTCGGCTCAAGCAAGGTTCCGTCACCGTGCTTGACGAGGCCATCGTGATTGGTGGCGGCGGGCTCCGTGCGATCACACCGGCGGGAGGCACCTTCGTCGTGTCCGGTTCGCTTCGTGTGCCGCGCGATGGAAAGGGTGGGCGCGATCTTCGGCCGCTCATCGAGATTTCGGACTCAGATGACGCGCTCAATCCTGCAGTTCTCGCGGCAATTCCACATGATGGCAACGAGATTCCTGCAGGTTGGCCCGGCGAATCGCTTGCACCCGGAGGCGAGCTGCTGCGTGCACTCGGACTCACGGGTGCGATGCAGATGACCGGATTGGTGACATCGAAGTCCGATGGCCGCGAGGACTTCCGAGTTCGCATCGCGTTCGCGGAGGGCACCGCTGCTCCGAGCGAGGCCGGAAGGGCGTGGCTCGCCGAAGAGGGGCTACCGTGGCCGCCAGATTTCACGCTTGAGGATTGCGCGGCGCGGCTCGACATCGTGCCCGAACGGGTGTCATTTGAGCAGTGCACCGGCAGGCACGGCTCGGGTTCGATTGTTGCGAGCGGCTACGCCGATCTCGAAGGCCCCGAGAGCCTCGTCGATCTTGAGCTCCACGCGCTTCCGATCGATCGCGCTTTTGAAGGCTACCTCGCGCCGGAAGAGAACGATGCAGCGGAGCGCTTTCGAAAGTTCGGCCCGACGGGCGCGATCGACGGTGTGGTGCGTCGTCGGGTGACTGCGGCTGGCGTGGAAACCCGCGGCTCATTCGTGCCGCAATTTCTCGAAGTAACGCTCGATGGAAGTCGTATCCGAGCGGATCGCGTTGCCGGTCGTGTCGCGATCGATGAGCGCGGGCTGCGCGCCGAAAGCCTCGAACTTCGACTGACCGACGGCAATCAAGAAGATGGAATTCTCCGCCTGTCGGGACCGCTTGCGCTCGCAGCGAGTTCGTCGCTGTTGCCGCTTGATGTCACTCTCGCGGGCGGACGATTCCAGTCTCCGTTGGTTCGCGAAATGCTTGGCCCTCGCAGTAAAAGCGTTGTCGATTGGCTGCGCTCAACAAACGCCGCTGGGCTCTTCGATGCGCATTACACCCGCGGCGCTGCCGAACGACTCGAACTCACACCGCGGACGCTTGCTCTTGGCGAAACGAATGCGCGCGTTGCCCTTGATTTCGCACCGGACGCACGCATTGTCGCCGCCCAAGATACCGTCGAGTGGACGTTTGACGCCCGCCTCGTCGAAGGCAACAGTGTGATGACACCACCTGCAAATGCCGACGCATCACTTGGCACGCTCTTGAGCAAAGGAACGACCTCGTTTGGGACGCGCGGCGAACTCACAGCATCGCTCATGCTCGACGCCGCAATGCTCACACCTGCGCTTCGAACCCAATTGCCGCCACCACTCGATACTTCCGCTGCCGCCATCGATTTGACATCGACGGGGCGATTCAAACTTGAACTCCCCACCATCACAGCCCGTTGGAATCCTCAGTCGACCACAGGCGATGTCGAGAGTTACACGCTTTCGGGTACAGCCACCTTTGATCGCGCGTCTTTCACAAGCGGTGTCAAGGTCGATGGACTTGTTGGCGTGCTTCCGCTCGCGTTGCGCTACGAGCCTGCAGCTGCAAAGCCGATAGAATTTCGCGCCACACTCGATTGTTCGCGCGCGACCGTGTTTGATCGTGCCACGACTGGTGTGGAGGCCACGATCAACGCGACCGACACCGGTGACGCGCTTACGATCGCGGTTGCTGGCGATGTCGCCCGCGGCCGCTTTGATGTGACCGCTGATGTCGACTTCACCGCAAAACGCTACGCGGCGCGCGCGCGCGTCGCCGACGCGGACTACGGACTGATCGTCGATCCGAAGCGCTACCCGGCTGGCACGCCAAGCGCGACTCCGTTCGAGGGACGCTTCGAAGCGCTCGTCGCTGTTGAAGGTCCGATGGGCGGAACACCAAGTGACGTCGCTGCACGAACTGGTCGGGGAAATGTTGCGGTTCGTGAGGCGCGCCTCGCCGATGCGCCCGTCGCCATGCGCGCGCTGCAATTGACGCAGCTCATGCTCCCACTCAACGCATCGCTCAGTGCTTCGGACGCGCGCTTCACAATCTCAGGTGACACGGTCCGCATCGATCCCTGCGAACTCACAAGCGGGACGCTCCGACTCGTCGGCACCGGAACGATGGACATTCCGACGTTCGCGCTTGCCATTCGTATGTATCCAAAGGGCACGGTGCCCATCTTTAGCGATGTTGTGAGCGGCATCATGAATCAACTCTTTGCGATCGACATCCGCGGAACGCTCGGCGATCCAAAGACCTCAATCGCGCCGATTCCTGGGGCAAATGCGCAACCCACTATGGAATTTCCAGCCGTGCAACCAACAGTTCCCGATACGACCAAAAGCCCATCTCGCGATCTCGAGTCTGCGAGCCCTCCGACGACCGTCACACCTACACCGTCGCGATAATGCGCGCGATATGTGAGCACAACCATGTCTGAACCCACACCATTGCCGTCGACGCCCGCACACCTTGATCTCTCGCACATCGAAGCTGCGGTCGACAACTTCTTCGCAACGACTGGCGTGAAGCCATCGACGGAAGCGCGCGAGTTGGTCGCAGAGATCATGCTTTCTGGCCTCAAGCTTGTCGCCGATGGCGCGGATCTTGGACAACTCAAACTTGTGCGCAGCGCGCTCAAAGAGATGCGTCACGCCTATCGCACGTTCAATCCGTATCGAGGCATCCGCAAGATTTCAATCTTCGGAAGTGCGCGCACTCCAGACACCGACCCAGACTATGTCCTTGCGCGCCATTTCAGCCGTGCGATTTCTGAGTCTGGCATGATGGTCATCACCGGTGCGGGCGACGGCATCATGAAGGCTGGTCATGAAGGCCCAGATGTCGAGAAGTGCTTCGGTCTCCGAATTCGTCTTCCCTTCGAGGCAGGCGCGAACTCAGTAATCGACGGCGATCCAAAACTTGTCAACTTTCGCTACTTCTTCACGCGCAAGTTGATGTTCATGGCGCACAGTGATGCAGTGGCTGTGTTTCCCGGCGGTTTCGGCACCCAAGACGAGTTGTTTGAAGCACTCACACTCATCCAAACCGGCAAGTCGAACCTCGTCCCGGTCGTACTCCTTGAGCACGAAGGCGGTGACTATTGGAAGAGTTGGGAAGAGGGCTGCGTGCTGCCACTCGCGCGGCGTCGGCTGATTTCTCCAGAAGATCGCGGGCTCTATTCGATTCATACCGATCCACACGCAGCAGTCGAAGAAATCGCTGGCTTCTACCGACGATTCAATTCCATGCGGTTCGTTGGCAAGGAACTCGTGTTGCGGCTCAACACCCCGATCACTGAGGGAGAGCTCGGTGTACTCGAGCGTGAATTCCGTGCGGATCTTTGCGAGCGCGATTCCTTCCGCGCGGTGACTGCATTTGAGGAGGAAGAAGAGCATCGTGATCTCCCTCGTATCGCCTTCCGGTTCAATCGACGCGCGTGGAGTCGCCTGCGTGCGATGATCGACTTTCTGAACGGCGCACCAGCGCGGAAACACCAGTGATCCATCGTCGGCGTTTTACGCGCGTGACAATCGAGCTCATCCGTTGCATCGCGGTTGTGTGTGCCTGCGGCGCGCTCAGTGCTTTGGGCTGCGCGCGCAATGCGGGACGACCGGGACGCCGCGCTGAAATCACCCGCACCGCGCCGACGCCGCGCACCGAGCGGGCATCCGCGACGCTCGGGCTCGAACTCGTGCGTTGGTTCATTCCGTTGGACCCTAAGTCGCGCGCGGACGGCATAGAACGAATCATCGCCGCCGGATTTGCATCGCGTATCGATTCACCGCTCTCGTCGAGTGGCATCACGCTTCTTTGCGCGCGCACCGATCGGCTACCGCAGATCGTGGATGAACTCGGGAAGAGCCTCGCCGCGCGACGCACGGTGCTTGGACAAGCGGATAGTTTTTCTGACCTCGCGGCCGTACAACTTGCCGAAGGCACTGTTCTCATGGCAGGTGGTAGGCCGCAGCGGGTGAGCGAGGGACTCTTGCGTCTCTCGATGCGTGGATGGTGTTTCCCCACGGTTGATGCTGCGAGTGCGCGCATCGAACTCCGACTGGGAAAGACTTCAAACCGCGTGGCGAGCGTTTCGATCGACCCGTCCGAGATCCGCGAGCGCGTGCGAGAACTTCCGGATGGCACGGCTGTGCTTGAGCTCGCAGCGGGCGAGTCGCTTCTCCTCCTCGAAACCCCTGTCGTGGCGCCCGACGCGGAAACCGACAAGGGGCCAGCGGAGATCGCGCCGCCTTCGCGTGGCGCAGTCCTCTTTCGGGGCGAGCCCTTCGCCGACCGGGCACTCGTACTCGTGATCGAGCCCGGTTTCGCCGATATCCTGCCACCCTCCGCTACACCAAGTTCCGTTCCGTGACCGCGATAGGTTCGCAGCTCAATCGGCGCACAATCCACCAATGAACCGACACGCATCAGAGCACTCGACCTCGCGCCGCGGCAACAAACGCGATCTCGCCGAACGCCCCCGCCGCCGCCGCCGCGCTGCCAGCGTGCTCCCAACACTGCTCACCCTCGGTAATGTGATTTGTGGCTTCGCAGCGATTCACTATGCCGCGAAACCGATTGACGAGAGCGCCTTTGGATTTTCCACGCTTTCCTTCGCTGGTGGCCTCGTGTTCATCGGGATGTTTTTCGACGCGATCGATGGAACCGTCGCCCGACTTACGCGCTCGACTTCGACCCTCGGCGCGCAACTTGACAGCCTCGCCGATGTCATCACCTTTGGCGTCGCACCAGCATTCATGACGCTCCGCCTTGTGAGCCATTACTACGGGCCCGCCGACGACCACACGCTGCTCGGCCCGGCCGACAACGCCTATGCGAAACTTCTTTGGGCCATCGCGGCCTTCTACGTCTGCTGCACCGCATTGCGGCTCGCGCGATTCAACGCAGAGGTTCGAAGCGATAAGCAAGAGGATCATCTCTACTTCAAGGGACTTCCCTCTCCAGGTGCGGGCGGAACGGTGGCAAGCCTCATCGTGCTCCACCAGTATTTGCTCTACCGCCACGCAGGGATTGAGGACGGTTTAGGTTTCGCGCGCATCGCGGCGCTCGGCATTCCGCTTGTCACCGTGATTGTGGCGCTCGCAATGGTGTCGAGTATCCGATACTCGCACTTTGTGAATCGGGTCTTGCGTTCGCGGCGCACATTCCCGGCGTTGGTACGCATTGTGCTTCCTGTACTTGTTGCAATTTGGTGGCCACGCGAAATGCTCGCTGCCGGATTCGTGATCTACGCTCTGTCTGGCCCGGTGATAGCCTTGTTGCGTCCCGCTGACCGCGCACCGCAACCGACTTCCCCGTGACTCCATCTCACATGACCTCAATCGATCACTCTTCCGTTCCCGATGCTGCCGGTCGCTTCGGCCCATACGGTGGACGCTACGTTCCCGAGACCCTCTTCGCAGCACTTGAAGAGCTCGACGCTTCGTACCGCGCTGCACGCGCCGATGCCAGTTTTCTCGGCGAAGTCGATCGTTTGCTCCGTGAGTTCGCCGGTCGCCCCACGCAACTCACGCATGCACCGCGGCTTTCGGCGCACGCAGGCGGCGCGAATATTTGGCTCAAGCGCGAAGATCTCGCGCACACCGGCGCGCACAAGATCAACAACGCGATTGGCCAAGCGTTGCTCGCCAAACGCATGGGAAAGACGCGCATCATTGCGGAGACTGGCGCTGGTCAGCACGGAGTCGCGACAGCCACCGCGTGCGCACGCTTCGGTATCGAGTGTTGTGTTTACATGGGAAGCGAAGATGTGCGGCGGCAGAAACTCAACGTGTTTCGCATGAAACTCATGGGCGCCCGCGTAATCGAGGTCGACTCCGGATCGCGCACGCTCAAGGACGCAACCAACGAAGCGATGCGTGACTGGATGGGTTCAGTTGGTCAGACCCACTACATCATCGGCTCGGTCGTCGGCCCGCATCCCTTTCCAATGATGGTGCGCGATTTTCAAAGCGTGATTGGCCGCGAGTGCCGCGCGCAATGTCTGGAGAAACTCGGACGACTTCCCGATGCGGTCATTGCGTGCGTCGGAGGCGGCTCGAATGCAGCGGGAATCTTTCATCCGTTTGTTGAAGACGCGTCGGTGCGGCTCATCGGAGTCGAGGCGGGCGGACGCGGCTCGAAACCCGGCGACCACGCAGCGCCACTCACGCTCGGCACACCGGGCGTGCTGCATGGATCGATGAGCTATGTGTTGCAAGATTCATACGGACAAACTGCGGATGTCCATTCGTGCAGCGCAGGACTCGACTACCCCGGCGTTGGCCCGGAGCACAGTTGGTGGAAGGACACGGCGCGTGTGGAGTACATCGCGGCAACGGACGCAGAAGCTCTGGATGCGTTTCAGATGTTCGCGCGGCTCGAAGGCATCATTCCAGCGCTTGAAACCTCGCACGCGATTCACGGCGCCGTGATTGCTGCCCGCGCGATGAAACGCGACGAGCAACTCGTGATCAATGTTTCCGGCCGCGGTGACAAAGATGTCACCGAAGTCATGCGCTTACTTGGCTTGGATTGACAAGTGTGAACGACTGTGCGGCCAACGCCCGCGTTCACTCCGGTGCAATTCCGCCGGAATCGGAACACAGCCATTCGACAACCCTCGGTGCCTTCGGCGAACCACCGGCTGTCCACTTTGGCTTCTCCGCGCCATCACCCTTCCAGCCATCGACCTCGTTTGGCTGCGTCGCGCTTGTTGCTCCTGACGCGTTCTTCCAGTAACCGGGCCACCACGTGGAACGCGTATCGTCGTTCCCCCATTTGGCAGACTTACTCTTCGGCTCGGGCATGTTGTACGACCAACCCGCTGCGAGGAGTTTCGTCGCGAGGGAGATATCCGCATCGGTGGCAGGAGCGCCGCCTTCCATCACACGAAGCGTTCGAGCCTGCGTGGGACCACTCGCGGGAGTTGCGGCGTCGGCGCCCTTCAATTCCGGCTGCGATTCGGCACGCTTGAACCCACTCGCCGGCTTGTCCTTTGGCAGGATGTCAATCGCAACCGGCATGTGATCACTCGCGTAACCCTTCGGTTTCTCCGCGGTGCGCCAATCGGCTTCCTTATGAAGTTGCATCGTGCCGAGTACGAAGTATGAGCCGTCAATGCAATCGGCGGCGAGGCCAGGGCTCATCACAATGAAGTCGATCGAACGCTCGCTCGCGTGGGTGGCATACGTCGACGCCTTTGCCTTCGGATCGAACCGCCAGTCGTACGCGCTCACGAGCCCGTCGTCTGACATCCGCAACGCCTTCACGTTCATGTCGTTCGGCGTGCCGTTGTAGTCGCCGACCACCGCGATGTTGGCGTTTGGATTTGCCTTCAATTCCGCCTCGACCCACGCCTCGACCTGCAGCGCCTCTAGTTCGCGCTGATGATCGAAGTCGCGACCAGCCTTGAAGTGGACGACATACACCGTGAGCGGATAGCCGTCCTTGGTCTTCAGGTCAACGCGCATCGGCGAGCGTTGGAATCGCTCAGGAATCGCGCCCTTTGCCGGCGGCGCCCACGCGCCACCAAGTCGCTTGGCACTCTCTGCGTTGCGCCGCGACTCCATGTCGCCAATGACGAGATCCTCGCCCGTGTACACCTCGGCCTTCATGATCGGCACACGCGACAAGACCGACTGCTCGATGCCGCGGTTGTAGCCGTTGTCTTCGCTCGCCGCGTACTCATAGCCGAGGCCCTTGAGATAGTTGTCGCGAAACCACAGCAAACACTCCTTCGATTCGACTTCTTCGAGGCAGAGAATGTCGGCGTCGAGTTCGCGAATGGTCTTCGCGAGGTTCTGAAGCCGCGCCTCGTCGGTCATCTCGTCTTGGTCAAACGGATTTGCCGGATCATCCTTCTGATCGAAGAGATTTTCGACGTTGTAGGTCGCGAGTCGCAGCGCGCCCTTCGACTTTGGTCGCGCCTTCTCGATCCCGTAGAACATGCCGGGCGGCGGGACTTCCTTCTTCGTGGTCGTCGTTGGTGCCGTGGGAGAAGTTGCGGGTGAAGTTGCAGGCGCAGCTTGCGCGAAAATAGGCGCAGTGGGAGCGACAGCGAAAAGCGCGGCAACGAGAAGCGTGCGAATCATCGGCGCAGTTTACTTCCCCGACGGCACGCTGCCCTCGCTACCGACAGACTTCTCAAGCGCGGCGCGGAACTCGGCAATGAGTTCTGGGTAATACCACACGAACTCGCGGTCGACGTCGCGGTGGAGGTCATCGCCCGACGCCCCCGCCGCATCGATCGGAAAGAGCGGCACGATGAAGACGTTCACGCCCTCCGCCTCGAGTTTGGCGCGGATTTCGGGCCCGGGCTCGCCTTCCCACAGCATCCACGCCGTCGGCCGCGGATGCGCCGCGCGCGTGAGGCGGAACTTCGTCCACTCCTTGTCGCTCGGCATCTCGCCCGGCTCCCAGTGCATGCTGTCGATCGCGATCCCGCCTGCCTGCCCGAGATACTGGTAGACCGGATGCGATGCGAGCAACTTGGGCTGGAGTTTGCCGATCTCGCGCAGGTTCGCCGAGGCTTCGTCGAGCCGCGTGCAGATCTTCTGGTAGATCTCGCCGGTCGGATAGGTCGACCCCAGCAGCTCGTAGAGCCGCCCGACGATCATGCCAACTTGCTCCTTCGCGAGCGCGGGCGAAAGCCACGTGGTCGACGCGAAGCCCGAGTGCGAGTGCTTGCCTTCAGGGCCGTGCGAGTGGGTCTCACCTTTCTCGACGATGAGGCGGCTGGCGAGGTCGGCCGTCGTATCGACCGTCTTCGCGCGCGGCAGCGCAGCCTGCGCCGACCATGGCTCGTAGCCCGCGCCGTTGAGATAGATCAGTTCGCACGCCTGGATCGCGCGAATTTCGTCGGCGGTCGGCTTCCAGTAGGCGGGGTCGCCTTTCGGTTCGCCAGTCGCGTCATCTCGCCACGGGGTGTACAGCGTGTATCTGTCGCCTTCGCCGGCAAGCGAGCGCACCATCGATGCGATGATCGGGTTCGCCACGAAGATCCGTGGGAGTTCGGCCTCTCGTATTGCTTGCTGCGCGGCGCGCTCTTCGGCCGTGGGGATGCGCCCGGGCCGATGAATGCGAATACTGCCGCCAGGTCCGAGCGCCTGCATCAACATCACGCCGAGCCCGATCATCATCGAAAGCACGAAGGTCACAACGAGGCTGACGCGAACCCAACGCGGCGTATGTGAACTGAGAATCATGTCCGCAAGATAGCGCGTGCGTCGGGTACCGTTCTCGCTCGTGACACGCGACGCACACCAACTTCACACGCCTGATGCGTCGAGAGATGCCTCGAAAGATGCATCGAGAAATGCCGCGTCGGATGCGGGCGCACGCGCGCTCGTTCAGACGACCACACTCGTCTTCCGCCGCACGAATAGTCTCAAGAACGGTCTCACGGACGGGCTCGCCAACAATCCGACGACGACTTTCGAACTGCGCGTCGCGCCGATCGAACTCGCGGCGGGCGAATCGCTCGCAGTCCGCGGGCCGTCGGGCTCGGGCAAGTCCACGCTTCTCGCATTGCTTTCGGGCGAACTGCTTCCCGCCGAAGGCGCGGTGCGAGTCGCAGTGCGCGGGCCAATCGAAGGAGCGGACACGATCAGCGAACTTTCGCCCGCTGCGCGCCGCGCCTATCGCGCGCGATCCGTCGGTCAGGTGTTTCAGACGTTTGAACTCGTCGCCTCGCTCGATGTTCTCGAGAACGTGCTGCTTCCGTTTCGCCTGCACTCCACGCTCACGCTCGACGCGAGCGCCCGCACGCGCGCCGCGGAACTCCTCACCCGCGTCGGACTCGGCGCGAAACAGCGCCGCACCATCGACACGCTTTCGCACGGCGAACGCCAGCGCGTTGCGATCGCGCGCGCACTCGTCACGCGACCGAAACTCATCCTCGCCGACGAACCCACCGGCAACCTCGACCCCGCGCTCAAGCAGGAGATCGCAACGCTACTCGTCGATGAGGCGCGCGAAGCGGGCGCGGCGCTTGTCGTCGCCACGCACGACGAATCGATCGTACCGCGCTTCACCCGCGCGATGACGATTGGAGGCGCGGCATGATTCTGCGCCATGCAGCTCTGCTTCTGCGCCACGCTGCTTTTCTTGCGACGCGCTCGCTTCGTCATGCGTGGAAGCGCAGCGTGCTGCTCGTGGTGGTGCTCGGATTGTCGCTCGGGCTGCCTGTCGCATTGTCGACGTTGCTTGAGACGGCGTCGCGCGACATGCGCGCGCGTGCGGCGGTTGCGCCGCTTGTCCTTGGTGCGAAGGGAAGCGAGTCGGACCTCGTGTTCGGCGCGTTGTTCTTTGCAACGCGCGCGCCCGACAACTTGGCGATGCGGGATCTGGCGAGGGTTGAAACGCGGGTAGAAACACGCGAGACAGATCGTGACCTAGCCGAAACGCGAAGCCCCCTCGCCTTCGCAGTCCCGATCGCACTCGGCGCAACCGCGCGCAAGACGACCGTCGTCGGTACCACGCTCGACTACTTCGACCGCCGCGGGCTGGCACCCGAGCGCGGCGCGTTCTTCGCCACGATCTCCGATTGCGTGGTCGGCGCGGGCGCCGCACGCGCACTGGGCCTCGCACCCGGCGACAAGCTCTTCACCGATCCAGAATCCTTGTCGAACTTGGCTGGGGTCTTTCCGCTTGAGTTGCGCGTGACGGGCGTGCTGCCTGCGACGGGCACAGCCGACGACGGCGTGATCTTCGTTGATCTCCCCACGATGTGGACGATCCGCGGGCTCGGACATCGCCACGACGACCCAACGCAAGCAACGACGCCAGGCGCGCTCATGGCGAAGGACGGTTCGAACGCGATCGCGAGCGAAGCGCTCAAGATCGAGCGCGGCGCAACCGAAGCGCCCGCGCCCGACTTCCACTTCCACGGCAGTATCGACGCGTTTCCGATCGATGCGGCGCTGGTGTTTCCGCGCGACGCGAAGGCGCAGGCGATCTTGCTCGGTCGCTTCACGGGGAAGGACGAAACGCTGCAGCTCGTGCGGCCCGATCTCTTCGTCGAGCGCGTGCTGGATCGGATCTTCGGTGT
>CAMDMA010000041.1 GCA_945902075.1 Candidatus Kuenenia stuttgartensis
ACGAGATGTGGGTCGCGCGCTCGACGTACCTCATCCAGTCGGCGTCGCCGACCAGCGTCTGGGTCCGCGCGCGCTCGTAGAAGTTGCTGAAGCCCGGGTTCCACGCGATTGCGGGGTCGGCGAGCATCGTGGAGAAGTCGTCCACGACCACCTGCGCCTCGGCGGCCGTCATTCCGCGCTGAGTGCCCAAGAGCCGCAGATCGAGCTCCGCCCCGATCTCGGCGGCGCGAGCCGGGCCCACGAACCCGAGTTCGGTCCGCAGCCACCACACCGGCGCGATCTGCACAAGGCTGACCCGCGACACCGCCAGCCAACCGAACATTGCGATCGGATACGCACCGAGAACGAAGACGGTGGTGCCGATCGCGATGCGCACTGGCCTGCGTGTCCTCCGGACACGCACGGAACCCGCCGCGCCCAACGCCTGGCCGCACTCTGGGCACATGCCTCGCAGATCGATGCCGCGCAATTCGAACCGGCACTTCGCGCACTCGACGACGCCCTCGATCCGGCGCCCGCGCCAGCCGTTGACGACAAGCCACGCGCCGAGCAGCGCGACGCACAGGGACGGAACGAGGAACGCGACGAGACCGAGCATGGCACCTCGCGGGAGAGAACTCCGTTCAGTCGGCGTGGAGCGGAATGAAGTCCGCCGGATCCACCTCGCCGACGGGATCGATCAAGATCGCAACCGGTGTCCGCGCCCGGAGCGCCGCGATGCTCGAGCGCGCGGGTTCGATGCCGGCTGCGCGCGAGATGGCGCTTTGCACGCGTTCCTGCAGCGCGCGGTTCGCCCGCTCGAAACCCTCTGGATCCTCGTCTGGCCAGGGCAGCTCCGCAGCCTGCTCCTCGAGGCTCGTGAGCGAGAGCATGACGAGCGCACCGGACCGCGCGAGCGCGTCGCCCTCGTCAAAGAGGACCGCGCCGATGGAGCCCGACTCCGCGCGCACCGTCAGGACGAGTGCCGTCCACTTCGACGGCCCCGCCGCGCACCGGCCGAGTGCGCACGCCACCACATCGAGGAACTCGACGAGGTGCGGCATGTCCTCGTCGGAGAGGGCTTCATCGCTCGTCGCGGTGATCTGCACTCGGTTCGTGCGCTCTGCGCCGACATCGATGCCGTCGAGGGACTCGCTGTCGAGGACGACTCCCGGGAGCGTTCGCTCCGGACGGCCCTTCGCGAAGTACGTGGTCCAGTCCATGCCGGGCACGATAACGGCCGCCGGCCCGTGCTCACCCAAAGCCCATGCGAAAAACCCGTTCAGGTCCGGTGTCCCTCGCGGAGCACCGGGGTTCCCGAAGGCGCCGCCGCACGAACCCAACCGTGCTTGACATTGTAGCAGAGTATGATACAATACCCATCATGCTCACGATCTCGCTCGCCAGTCCCGTCCCGATCCACGACCAGCTCGTGGCCGGCCTGCGCGGGCTCATCGCGGCGGGACAGCTCGCGGAGGGCGATGAACTGCCTCCGGTCCGGCAGCTCGCCGCCGATCTCGGCATCAACCTGAACACCGTCGCTCGCGCCTACCGCGACCTCACGGACGCCGGGCTGCTCGCTTCCGTGCGCGGCCGCGGCACGATCGTCATCGCCACAGTCGAGCGCGCCTCGGGCCCCAAGGCCGAGGAACACAAGCGCATCGAGGCTGGCATCGCCGCCGCGCTTGGCGATGCCAAGCTCGCGGGACTCACCCGTGAGGCCGCGGAATCCATGGCGGCACGCCAGATCGAGCGCCTGTGGAAGCACGCCTAGACCGCACGACACGCCGTTTCGAACCCCAGATCACGGAGACCCATCATGTCGGATCCCCTCATCCCGCTCGGCCGCTTGTTCATGCTCATCTTCGTCCCGGTGATGCTGCTCTTCCCGCTTGTGTTCGCGGCGCTCGTGCCGAACCGCGCAGCCGACGACTCGGCGCGCATCAAAGCGCGCGGGATGATGCTCACCCTCGCGATGAGCACCGCCGCGCTGCTTGCAGTTTGGGTCGGGCTGGTCCTGACCGGACTGCGGTTCAACTTCGCGATGGTCATCGCGGGCTTCTGGTGGCCGTGGTTCTTCCCGCTGTGGTTCTTCCTCGCGATGCCCGCGATCGTGGCGAAGAACCCGCACTGGGGATGGACGGTCGGCAGCGGATCCGCCGGGGGTGGTGTGCGCACCGCATCGCTCGTGAACCGTGAACGCACGAGCCCTGTGACCCGTGCCATGTGGGCGGTGCCGATCACCCTGTTCGTCGTGATCCTTGCGGTCATCGCGGCGCGCGGACTCATGCCCTTCGGCGCCGGCCCGTACCCTGGCGACTCGGCGGTCGACCCCGAATCCGCGCGTGTCATGTACGCAGACACCGAGCGTTCTCGGTGGCTGCTCTCGCTCATCGTCTTCGCGTCGGTATACGGGTTCCTGCTCGCCATCCTTCCCGGCAGCCTTCGGCGCACGCTCTTCGAACCCGAGCCGATGGACGCAACGGGCTCGCCGGAACTGGCTCAGCTCTACGAAGCGCAGCGCCGCAAGCGCGTGCTCGGGCTGTTCTGGGGCATGGGCGTCCTGCTTCCCGCCTGCATCGGTTTGTTCAGCGTCCTTCAGGCCTGGTTCCCGAATGCCGGGAGCACATGGGGGCTCGTCGGCGGCATCGGCGGATCGATCCTCGGAATCTGCGGTGCGATCTTCGGGACCTGGATGACGGTTGAGCGAGCGAAGATCTCGGAAGTCCGCGCGCGGCTCGATGCCTCGGATGCATCGGCTGCTCGGTAGGGCGGGTGGCGCGAGTGACTCGAAGTGTCAGGTGCAGGGTCTGAAGAATGCCGGCCTTCGTCTCTGCGGCGGAACGGTGGGGCACATGCGCCCCTACCTGTTTCGTTTGCCGTTGGGCCGCCGTTGTCAGGTCGTGGCGCCGCCACGATCGCGATTCGGCCGCACAACCTGTAAACCGAGAGCAGAGAGCGCGTGAGAGCAACCCCTTTACGGGGCGACTTCACGGACCCACGGATCGGTGCGAGCAAGGTTGATGCGACAACCCGAGAGAGCGACAGAGAGCGCAAAGATGCCCCCGGCGCATCAGGATCGATTTTTCCGCGTCGCCCACCAATGAACAAGCGCGTTGACCGTTCTCGGTCAACCCGCTTTGGGAACTCCCTTGCGGCGGACGAGGTCGAGGATCCGTTCGGTTTGGGTCTTTGTGGCCATCGATGTGATGAAATGGCGGCTCTTAGACGCGAAGACCGACAAAATGTCACAGGCCTCGGCCGCAGCCCTTCGCGGGGAGCGGGCTTGACAGGCGACTGTATTGGTGAGTCAGTTCACGAACGCGGTAGGCGCCGCATCGCGCCGCCGCCGGACTTTCCGCCATGTTCATCACGCTCGAACGCAACTCTGGAGTGCCCGTCTTCCGCCAGATCTGCGATCAGGTCCGGTTCCAGGTCGCGGCGGGGGTGCTGCGCGCGGGCGCCGAGATTCCCTCGACCCGCGACCTCGGCGAGCGGCTCGGAATCAACCCGATGACCGTGAGCAAGGCCTACGCGTTGCTCGAGCAGGAGGGCGTGCTCGAGCGACGACCGGGGCTGTCGCTCGTCGTGCGCGGCGCTGGGAAGGACACGGGGAACGGCTCGGATCGACGCGCAGCCGCCGACCGCACGCGCGAGCTCAAGCACGACGAACTCGCACGGCTCCTGCAGCCGGCGGCGATCGCCGCGCGCCAGCTCGGCATTCCCGCGAAGGACGCCCTCGATATCTTCCGCAAGACGCTGCGCGCTTGAGGCCGACCAGTTGAACTCGACCGAGATGCGGCGAGCAGAAACGGATCTCAGTGCCGCGACTTCTCCGGCGCGACGATCTGCACAGAGCCGTCTTCACGCTTGACGCCCCATTCAGGGTAGCCCGAAGCCGGCCCGATGACCCAGACCGAAACATCCCGCCGCACGATGTCGCGGTTCGCGGTCTCGATCTTGTAGTGATCGCGAAGTGTCTCGAGGTCTGTGGGTGACGCTGCGCGCCATGGCCCGGGGTGCTTGCCGAAGCAGCCGCCCATCGCGAGAACGATGCAGGGTGACGCGACGAGCGTGAGCATGGTCATGTGGCGCATGGGTGTCGATCCTCTGGTGATCCAGTTCGAAAGCGCGCACTCAGAATGATATCTGCATCACTCGTTCGACATGTGCCCGACATCGAACCCACGGCAGCTGGTTCTGGACCGGCTCCCTTCGAAGTGCCTGACCGACGGCGGCCTCGAAAGACTCGATCGAAATGGGGACCGTTCGGAGCATGTCGGCGGGAAGTATGCCACGGAGTCGCACGCGCGAGACGGCGCGCTTTCATTGGTGCGCGCGGCCGACACTCCGCAGCGAGCCGCGAGCGTGCGACCGTTTCAATCGACCCCCTGATCTCGGAAGGCTGTGAACCAGTCCAGAGAGCGCGTGAGATCAAGGCGGGGTTTCGCCCGTTTCGCCGCCGTTCGGATCGGCGGCCTTGGCTCTCTCCACAAAAGCGAGAGCGCCCAACCCCCGCCACTGCGCGGTAGCAGGGGGTTTCACCCGCATCAGCCTGTAAACAAACCGGTCGGCCTCGCTTGAGGCCGACCGGTTGAACTCCCCCGACTGGACTCGAACCAGTAACCTGGCGGTTAACAGCCGCCCGCTCTACCATTGAGCTACAGGGGAATAGGACGGAGAGAATACCGTCTGCGGCGGGATCGTCAAGATGGTCTGGCGACTTCAGTCGAAGCATTCGAAAATCGCGGTTCGAGATCGTCGTTTCGGCAATTCCCGCCAGTGCGGTGTCGTTCATCCCGAATGCCTTGGTTTCTCCCGCATGCGGTGTTTTCACTTGCCACTCTGACGGGGTTTGGTTCACCCGTTCACCGGCCTGAGGTTGTCGTTGGCGCTCTTCCCAAGAGTGAATCGCCGAGCTACGCACTTGATGTCGCGCCGATCGTGTCGCGATCGTGTGTGGGCTGCCATCGTGCGGGTGGAGCCGCGCCCTTTTCGCTCGAGTCGCCAGAAGATCTCACGAAACGCGCGCGCACCATCGCGCGTGTTGTGCGTGAGGCAACGATGCCGCCTTGGTTTGCCGTCCTGCCAGAAGGTTCAACTCATCGATTTGCAAACGATGTCTCATTGACGGCGCAGGAGAAAGAAACGCTTGTCGCGTGGCTTCAGTCCGACGACCGACCACTTGGCGATCTCTCGAAGGCACCCGCATCACGTGGTCTCGCGCCAGAGTGGCGAATCGGTGGCCCAGATTTTGTCGTTGAGATTCCGCGAGCGGTTGAAATCGCGGCCTCGGGCACCATGGACTACGTGAACTTCCGTGTCGCCACGAATTTTCCCGAAGACCGTTGGGTTCGCGCATGGGAAGTGTTGCCCACCGCTCGTGATGTTGTGCATCATGTGCTCGTGTTCGCAGTCCCGCGAGGGACGCGCGGCCCAGCGGATGAGTCGCGCGGCTACTTTGCGGCATATGTTCCCGGAAACGGTTCGAAAATCTACAGCGCGAATCGCGCAAAGCGGCTGCCTGCGGGCTGCGATCTCATCTTTCAACTTCATTACACCCCCAACGGTCGCGCAACGGTTGATCGCACGCGGCTCGGACTTGTGTTCACGGAGAGCGCGCCAGAGCGCGAGGTGCGCACCGCAGGAATTTTCGATCCCAAGCTCGACATTCCGCCCGGAGCAGAGAATCACCGTGAGGGGGCGTTGTTCACATTGCCCTTTGATGCTCGGATCCTTGCGTGGATGCCACACATGCACGCGCGGGGAAAAAGTTTTCGCGCCTACCGCGAACGACCCCTGTCGGCCGATGCCACTTCAGCCGCCGATACGCCTCGCGCGCGCGAGATTTTGCTCGAAGTTCCGCGATATGACTTTAACTGGCAACTCGCGTATGAATATGCGACGCCCCTCGAAGTGAAGCGCGGGACGATCCTCGGTATTGAAGCGAGTTTCGACAATTCTGCCGCCAATACCATGAATCCCGATCCCTCAAAGCGTGTGCGTTGGGGACAACAGACGACCGATGAAATGCTCATCGGATACATCGAATACGAACGCATCGACGACTTATCACGTGCGGATGAGGCGCAGGACAACAGGGATGGCCGCGAATCATCGGACATTGGCCGCAGCTTCCGCCGCGATCGTGCCGCGCAGTTTGCGTTTCTCGATGACGATGGTGACAACGCGATCGAGCGCGGCGAAGGGGGCGTGCTCGTCGCGCGCGCGTTTGAGGCGGCAGATGCCGACAGCGATGGGCGGATTACTCGCGCCGAGTTTGAGGCGTATCTTCGGTCACGTCGCCGAGCGGATTGATGTGGTGCGCGCTTACGGAACTTGAACACGAAAGTCGTCGTTCCTCACTCATCGGAGTTGCTCGTGGCGGCACTTCGCATAGTCTGCGCATATGTCCAATCTCAATCGACGCTCGTTCGCTACGCTCGCCGGTCTCGCCGGAATTTCAGCGCTTCTTGGCCGTGAAAACGCACAAGCGGCACCGATTGCCCAACAAGCCACGACGCCTTCGACTCAGAGCCGCGCGCTGCGATTCGCGCATTTCACCGATCTTCACATCACGCCCGATCGCCAAAGTGAGCCCGGCATGAAGGTCGCATTTGATACGGCGCAGGCAGAGGGGATCGAGATGATTCTGACTGGCGGCGACCTCATCATGGATGCTTTCGCCGCGAAGCGCGCGCAAGTGGATCGCGAGTGGGCACTTCTCCACAAGATCTTTGCGGCGCACTGCAAAGTTCCTGTTGAACACTGCCTCGGCAATCACGACATCTTCGGCTACTGCCTTTCGAAGGCAGAGTTGAACGGTGACGAAGTCGACTTCGGCTATGCCCGGCCGCTCGCAGAACTCAAGTTACCTGCACGTTGGCGCAGCTTTGATCGCAATGGATGGCACTTCATTGTGCTGTCATCGGTTGAGCGTGATCCCAACGACGAGTGCGGCTATCTCGCCTATCTCACTGACGAGCAGCGCGGGTGGCTTGAGGCGGATCTTGCCGCGACGAAGTTGCCGACCGTCGTGGTGTCGCATGTTCCGATCGTGTCGGTGACGGGTGCTGTGCGGGACGGAAGCAACGTGAAGGCGGGAAAGACCGAACTTTCTGGCGGTCTGATTCATCTCGATGCAGGACCGGTACACGGCATCTTCCGCAAGGCAGGCAATGTCAAACTCGTCCTCTCCGGACACACACACTTGGTCGATCGCTGCGTCGCCGACGGCGTCACCTATTGCTGCAGCGGCGCCGTGTGCGGCGGCTGGTGGAAGCCGACTACGACTTACTGTGATCCGACCTACGCGCTGATCGATCTTTTCGTTGATGGATCGTTTGAATATCGCATCAAGCCAACAGGATGGACGAACGCCTAAGCCAGCGCCCATTCGGAACGCTCAGCCGATGCGCGCGATTCCGCCCATGTATGGTCGAAGGACCTCTGGAACCACCACTGAACCGTCCGCCTGCTGATGCATCTCAAGGAGCGGAATCAGCACGCGTGGACTCGCAATGACGGTGTTGTTCAGTGCATACGCGAAGCGCATCTTGCCGGTCTCATCCTTATAGCGAAGGTTGAGGCGGCGGCACTGGAAGTCGTTCAGCCGACTCGCGGAGTGGGTCTCACCAAACGCGCCCGTCGGTGCGCCATCGGCACCGATCTCGCCGCGCCCGGGCATCCAACTCTCAATATCGATCATGTCCTCATTCTTGACACCGAGGTCGCCGGTGCAACATTGGAGCAGTCGGTAGGCAAGCCCGAGCGACTGCAGAATCATCTCCACTGTTTCGATCATCTGGGCATGCCATGCTCGACTCTCCGCCTCATCGGCGCGGCAGACGACGACCTGCTCCACTTTGTCGAACTGATGGATGCGATAAAGCCCAGCGGTGTCCTTGCCAGCAGCACCGGCTTCGCGGCGGAAGCATGTGGACACCGTGCAGTACTTAAGCGGGAGCGACTCAAGCGGGAGAATCTCGTCAGCATGGAGGCCCATGAGTCCGACCTCGCCGGTTCCAGTGAGGAAGAGATCGTGCCCCGATCCTCGCGCGGATTCTTCGATGTGGTACGCCTGCTCTCGACCCGCTGGAAAAAAGCCGGTTCCGACCATGCACTCTTCTTTCACGATCACTGGTACGCCCATCGGCGAGAAGCCGCGGCGGTCGGCCATGAAGTCGACGGCGTAGCGCAGTACGGCTTGGTGGAGCCGCATGCCGAGACCCCACATCACGTAGTGGCGCGTGCCGGACATCTTGACGCCGCGCTCGAAGTCGACGAGTCCATGCATCTTCACAAGTTCAAGATGGGTGCGCGGCTTAAAGCCACGGTTCGCCTCGAAGGACTTGTTGAAGTCCCATCCCGTGGGTGACCAACGACGGATCTCAACATTGTCATCCGCGCCCTTGCCCTTCGGCACGTCATCGCTCGGCGGCTGGGGGACCTGCATCCACAGCGAGCGCCATTCGGGCTCAATGGCGTTGATGCGAGCCTCGCACTCCTGCACTTCAGCTTTCAGCACGGCGGGCTTCTGCTCAAGTTCCGCGAGTTCGCGTTCCAATTGCGATTTCTCTTCGCCAATCGCGCCTTTCAACTTTGTCTTGAGCGCGCCCATCTTTGGGCCAGTTTCTTTGCCGAGGCGATTTTGCTCAGCACGCGCGGTCTCCTGCCGTGCGAGGATCGCGCGCCGCGCTTCGTCGAGTGCCAAAAGCCGATCGATGTCGACTTCCATGCACTTGTCGCGCACGCCATTACGGAAGCGGTCGGGATGGTCGCGGAGTTCCTTCAGATCAATCATGGGAGCGCGGAAGATAGCGAACCTAGCGAACTCAGGGGCCGCGGTCGCGATACGACGGCGGTGCTGCCCAGCGCATCTTTGCTCGGAGTGTTTCCCAGTACCGATTCGATGGATTCGCCACGAAGAGCGCATTGGCCGCGTGGCGGCACGCGCGGAGCGTGTCGCCCACTTGCATCGGTACAAACCGCTGGCCGTCAAGAACCACGCAAGTCCCCTCGTTGGCCCGTCGGAGTGCGATTGAAATTTTTTCGTGCGCACCGACAACAACGGGCCGAAACGCAAGGCTGTGAGCGCAAATTGGCGTGATGGTCAGCCCCGCAACATCCGGGTGCACAATCGGCCCGCCCGCACTCGCGCTGTACGCAGTAGAACCAGTTGGAGTCGCAAGGATTACGCCATCGCCGGTGATGTCGACACCTTCGGCGTCTGCATCGACGGTAAGGGCCAACTCGATCATTCGGTGAGGGGATCCGGCGGCGATGACAGCGTCATTGATCGCGAGGCCGCAGCCTGCGACGCTGCCGTCTCCACGCGCAACCTCGACGGAAAGGAGCAATCGCTGCCGGATTGGTGGTGAGGAGGAGAACACCAACGCAGCATGCAGTGCGAGATCACCTGCGTCGAACTCTGCGAGAAATCCAAGTCGTCCCGCGTTGACACCAACGATCGGTCGTCCGCGATCGACGAGTCTGCGTGTCTGCGCAATCAGCGTGCCGTCGCCGCCCACGACGACGGCGATATCAAAGCCAAGCGAGGGGTCAAGCGGTTCGTCGTCTGCAGTCATGTCGATGACATGAGCGTGTCGCGCAATCGTCGCGCGAACCTCATCGGCGATTCGCGTCGCGTCGGGCTTCGTTCGATTGGCGATGAGCAGCGCACGGAGCGTCATAGAAAGGAGTGTACCGAACGGCGTTGGGCGGCTCGTTGGTTGCGCCCGCTGCGCACCGCGTAATCACACGTTTGCGCACCGACTTTGAGCAATAAATCTATGCCCGCGCTCAACTGACCAGGCCCTTGGTGAGCCGCATAAATGCTGTTTCAAGGCTGATTTCCTCTGGCTGCAGGCGCGAGAGCCGAAATCCCTGCGCGAGAAGTCGTGCCGCGAGTTCGCTTGCTGCGATGTCCGCATTCGGCTCGAGTTGCACATCCATCCGCCGTCCACCTTCTTCGACCACAACTTCGACCTTGGCGACGCCACGCACTCCGCGGAGAAGCAGCGCCGCGTCTTCGGTGCGGCTCTCCACCGCGACTTGCACGACTTTTCCGACTTTCGCCCGCTGCATGAGTTCGCTCACTGCGCCTGCAAACACGAGCTTGCCTTGTTCGACAACACCAACTGCATTGCAGAGGTCCGCAAGCTCGTAGAGGATGTGCGATGAAATCAGAATGGTCTTTCCGATTCGCCGGAGTTCCTTGAGTAACTCGCGCATTTCGATACGCGCCCGCGGATCAAGTCCCGATGAGGGCTCATCCATCAGCAGGACCTTCGGATCGTGAATCAGCACGCGAGCCACCGCAAGGCGTTGCTGCATACCGCGCGACAATCCGTTGACCTCGCTCTCGGTCTTGTGCGTTAAATCGGTCAGCGCCAACACCTCCGCGATCGTGACATCGCGACGCGAACTCGGAACCGCGTAGCACGCTGCGAAAAACTCGAGGTACTCGCTGACCGTCATGTCTTGGTAAGCGCCCATGAAGTCGGGGACATAGCCAATCAGCGGGCGAATCAGGTGATTTTGATATCCGACCACCTTTCCGTCGATGCGCGCCTCGCCCCATGTCGGCTTCAGTAATGTCGCGAGGATTTTGATGGTCGTCGTTTTTCCTGCACCATTCGGACCGATGAAGCCAAAGCAGGTTCCTTCCTCGATCCCGAGGTTGAGGTTGTCGAGCGCGACGAAATCGCCGTACTTCTTCGTGAGATTGACCGTCTCGATCATCGGCATAGTGTGGCCTCAGGAGTTTCCATCCGG
Organism: Candidatus Kuenenia stuttgartensis; assembly: GCA_945902075.1. Lineage (GTDB taxonomy): Bacteria > Planctomycetota > Phycisphaerae > Phycisphaerales > SM1A02 > QWPT01. The sequence continues at coordinate 10,756 of CAMDMA010000041.1, forward strand.
AATCGCTTCGTCCTGTTGGGATGCTGGCTCTGCGGTCGTTGAGGATTCATCTTTCGGCAGGGGCGCGCCCGCTGTCGGCCGAGGAAATTTCTCCGGAACGATCCAAGACGGGTCTGATGGAAGCGGCAGCACCCATCGCACAAACACCCGCCCTTCAGAGGGAGCCTCATCGCCATCAACGGTCAGCATGTAAGGCAGCGAAACATCGCGCAGCCAGCCGGTGAGAATGATGCAGGGTTGAGTGAAGTAGTCGGACAGGTCGATCTCGCGACAATTGGCGCGAGCGATGCGAAGTACATCGGGATCGGATGGCGGATTCTGAAGGTACTGCGGTGGTTCGAGCATTCCGTAAAAGGAAAGCATCTCGAAACTGCGGGTGAGATCGATTGAGTCAGCGCCGATCCCGAAGTTGTTTCCGAGTTGCGACGCGGACGCGTAGATCGGAGCGTAGTAGCGCTCGCGGAGAGCGCGCTCAAGGCCGAGTCGATCGCTGAGCGAAGCGGTAGGAAAAATCGCAGCGAGATCAAGTTCGACTCCCGGCGCCCACGATTGGATGCTCACCATGACTCCGCGATTCGGGAGTTGACCAACAAACCGACGATCGGCGATTTTTCCACGCTCGGCAAACTTCAGTGATTGCAGTGGATTTCGTGCGGGCCAGATGTGTATCGCGGTCACGCCCTCGAGCGCGCGGGGGAGTTCGTGTTTGAGCGTGCCCGCCACAGAGATGCGCGCAGGACTCATGTTGCGATCGATTGAGACTTGGATCGGCGATACCACCGACGGCATGCGACCCCAACCGTCCTTCGTGGCGCCAAGCCACCGCACCTCGAAGTCGATCGATGTTGCGCGTGAGGGAGCATCCATCGAGTCAGGTTGGTCGATGGGCATCTCGAAACGCTCGCGGCTCGGGAAACTTTCGAGTGCACTTTCGACCGAACGCCACGAGGCAAGCATGTTGCGGAGGCCGGTCGTACCCGTTCGATCAACACTCGCGCTCGGATCAAGCGCGACGCGCGTGGTTCCATAGTTCGGTGCGTACAGCGACAGCCAGCCAGTTGCTCGTCGTCGTTGCGGCTTCGAGGGATCAACTTCGCCCGGAGCCCGCTCTACCATGTCGAGCACGGTGAGGTGACGAATGCGCGCGGAACTTCCTGCAAGCGAACCGCCGACAATCCATATTCCTGCGGTAAAGCAGGCGGCGACGGCGACGTACGCAACCCACGACCACCGTTCCTTCTTCATCGACTTGAGAACTGCAAATCCAAGTGGCCCTGCAATGAGCCAATAGAGCGTGAAAACTGCCGTCGCCGCAAGCACGCCAACGGCAGCTTCCCCCGCAAGTCCGATTTCCTGCGCAACCAACACGCCGTCACCGATCGTGCGGGAGTATCCGCCGCCGGTGAGTCGTTGGGCTGCATCGAGTGCGGTGTATTCTTGGCCGCTCGGCGTATCGGCGCGTCGACCAAGGATGCGATTCCAAAAAACATCGCCCTCTGGAATCGCGGGAGATTGCAGGCCGCGCGCCGCAATCTCTTCAACGTCGAGGCCGAGGACCGTCATGTGTCCAAAGCCCACTTCTCGCCGAATTCCAAGCACGCTCGCATCGATGGAGCCAGAGGGAACTTCGGGTACTCCCTGAGGACTCTTGCGCGCGGGGGCTGCGATGAACGGGCGCCATCCACCCGTGAGCGTCGCCGGATCGAAGACCGCGAGTCGGGTCCGCGCATCGGGTGCCCGCAGCGCATCGATCAGTGAGAGCATGGGCAGAATGTCGGCGATCCGTACATCCTCGATGCGCGTGGGCGCTGTCGCGGGAAGCATGCCGCTGAACGCGTGACGCCCGGCGGTACCGATCGACCATGGATCACCTGCCGCGGGGAGGGCGATCACAAAGTTTCCACCGCGCTCGTTCCATTCAAGGAGTGCGTTCGCGGCATCTTCTGAAAGACGCGAGGGAGGCACCATGCCGCCGCCCCAAACCACCGCATCGAAGGGAGCAAGACCCTCCCAACGATCAGGAAATGCCTCGGCATCGCGCAGATTTCCGATGACCGTCGTGACATTCATCGAAGGGATGACGCCGTTCGCCCTCGCCTGGGTGAAGATGTCGAGCCCGTATGTCCGCGGTCCGACCACAAGGATGGCATCCTCTGTGGCAGCGAGAAACTTCGGTGGCGTCTCTGCGATCGAGGCCGCGACCTTCGCCGTACCTAAGTCGCGCACGCGGTCTCCGCTGCGCACTTCGTAGAGCCGGAGATCGAAAACCTCTTCGCGGATCAACCCTTCGCCAATCGGCGGCAACACGCCGTAGATCCAGCGTCGTTGGGCCTGCCCCGGATTCAGAACGAAGCCGCGAGAAAACTCGGTAATGTCCTTGTCCGCGTTGGGAAGTTCCCAGACAGCCTCAAGTTCGACTGGGCTGTCGAGTGCGCTGCGGAACTCGAGTTGCACCGCAAGCGGTCCGCCGCTGCGCACCACATCGCCGACCCCGAAATGGATGACCTTGACATCGATGTCTCCCGCGAGGACGGGACATCCGAGAACCCCCGCAAGGAGCGCCGTCAATGGAATCGCAACGCGACTGACCGTCATAGATCGGGAGTGTACCCACGAAATCGCGCTGTCCGTGATCGACGGTCAACAGCAAGCTTCGTTGCGCCGATGTTTCCGTCATGGATCCGAGCATCATTCTCGCAACCCTCGGCGGCGCGACCCTTGCAGGCATCTTGGTGCTCGGGGTGATGGCTGCGCGCATCGACAACGCTCGACGCTTTGCCGACCTCGTGCGCGACACGCGGCACCTGCGCGCGGTCAGCGCTGCCACACCGACCCCAGCTCGCCGTCGGCGGCGCTGATCAACCATGCGTCGATCTGATCAGCGAGAGAGCGCGGCGAACTCGCTCAGCATTGCTGCGTGACTTCCGATCGCGTTGCGATAGCACTCGAGTTCAAACTTCTCGTTTGGCGAGTGGACGCAGTCATCGTCGAGCCCGAAGCCGACAAGTAGCGAGTCCATCCCAAGAATGCGTCCAATCGATCCGACCGCAGGAATGCTTCCGCCGCTTCCGATAAGGAGTGGCGACTTCGCAAAAACAGCGCGGAGTCCACGGTCTGCAGCACCGAGAAAGCGAGATGTCTCACTGACCTCGATTGCAGGATTGGTCCCGTGGCGCTCGAATTCCGCGCGGCAGCCAGCCGGTAGTCGTGCGAGGACGAACGCCTCGAAAGCGGCAGCGATCTTCTCAGGGTCTTGCTTCGAGACCAGTCGGAAGCTGATCTTTGCGGTCGCATGTGCCGCGATCACGGTTTTGGCGCCCTTGCCGGTGTAACCGCCGAAGATCCCATTGACATCGCACGTTGGTCGCGACCACGTCCGTTCAATCGTCGTACGCCCGCGCTCACCAAAACCCTCTGTTAGGCCGATGTCGCCGAGGAATTCCGCATCACTGAAGCCGAGCGAATCCCACTGCGCAAGCGTCTCGGCGGGGACATCGGAAACTCCATCGTAGAACCCGGGAATCATGACCTTGCGCTCCGCATCGTGGAGATCGGCAACGACGCGAGCCAGCACATTGATCGGATTCGGAACCGCGCCCCCGTACATGCCGCTGTGAAGGTCGCGCGTTGGGCCATGGATTGTGACCTCAGAGTAGACAAGCCCGCGCAGTCGGGTCGTAATTGCCGGCGTCTTGATGTCCCACATTCCAGTGTCGGAGACAACGCACACATCAGCCGCAAGTCGATCTTTCGCCCCGTGCAAAAACGGCTCGAGGCTTCGGCTTCCCGACTCCTCTTCGCCTTCAATCATCAGCGTGACGGGGCATGGCGGGCCGCCTGCAAGGGTGTGCCATGCCCGAAGCGCCTCGACGATACCCATGACCTGACCCTTGTCGTCCACCGCGCCGCGCGCCACGATGCGCTTTCCGCGCGGGCCATCAACCACAGTTGGTTCGAAGGGCGGGCTCGCCCAGAGTTCGAGTGGATCGGCTGGCTGCACGTCGTAATGGCCGTAGTAGAGAATACGTGGGCGTTTCGTCGCGTCCGGGCCTACGCCCGCGTGATGCGCGACAACCATCGGATGACCAATGGTTTTTGCAGCCTCGGCGACGAACCCAAGCTCACGCAGTTGCCCGACAAGCCAATCTGCGCAGCGGCGGGTCTCGCCATCGAACGCCGGGTCGGTGCTTACGCTTGGGATCCGCAAGAATTCCGACAGTCGCGCAGTCGACGCGTCGAAGGCGCGATCGATCTCGGCAAGAAGGAGTTGCGTGGTGGGAGCATTTCCGCTGCGAGTGTCGTGGGACATGGGCCAACAGTGTACGACGAGCGTTGCCTGTTTTCAGGAAATGCCCTTTCAAGAAGCGGTTTCGGTAACTCTCGAAAGCCTGTCGCGCAGATGCAGCCTAGCGAACCACGAAGGCGGCAAACCCAAGCGCAAGAATCGTGATCCCGATCACAGAGATCCCAAACACAAACAACAGCCACCGTTCAACGAGGCGCCATTCTCGCACATGCGGATCTCGACTTCGCAACTGTGCCATGTGTGCGCTGCGTGCCACGGGAGTTTCGATACCCTCCATCTCCGCGTAGCTCTTCGGCGGTCGAACCGCAAAATCGCACGCGCAGCGAGGGCAGTGTTTTTGTCCGGGTCGGTCGACGAACCCACCGGAGTATCCGCACGCGACACATTGGCGTCGGTGGATTCTCGCGAGGTCCGTCGTCCGGATCAGCATGTTGCGAGAGTAGCATCGACTTTTCGGCCTCCAAATAGGAAATCCAATTGAAGCGCGAAGACTGGATCCGATTGCTCGAGTATCACGGGGAAAAGTTGCCCGGGTTCATGCCGCCCGACGCGACACTTTGCGCGGGCGGGCGCGGCGAACAGTTGCTCTGGCGCGCGTGCGCAGGCGACCCAGTCGACATTTTCGACGTGCTTGGTGCGCGTCGGGGATCCTTGCTCGCACCAGATGCCTTTCTCGCGATTGAAGTCTGGGCCGAATGCGAACTTTCCGCGGTGCACGCGCTCTTTCGGCTCGTTCGTCAGCGCCTCGAGAGTGACGGTACGCGGTTGTACGGACGACTTCAGGAAGCGATCTCGTGGCACCTTGAGCACACGCAGCCTGACAATTCCACGAACCGCCCTTGGGCCTTGCACGCATTTCTGCTCGCGGATGACGGTGGCGGGGAGGCCGCGCTTTACGCAGAAACGCTACTAAACAGCATGCTCGCAACCGACGCGCGAACGGAGCCGTTGTCACGATGGATCTTGGCGGATGCTGCGCGTGAACTTCGCCTCGCGCCCTGACGCAGGGCACAGCGCGAAACCGTACTATTCGCCCCCATATGGATCCGAACCAGGCTTCGAATGGCGCAGGTACGCGCCTCGCATCGTTGTTCTCGGCTGTGACCAGCGCCATGCAGCCGGCGCGGCTGCCGATCGCACTCCTCGCGGTGCTCTTCCTCTCGGCGATGGTGCCCGTGATCGACCGCGCTGGCGGCAAGAACTTTGGCGGCCGCGGGTTTGCCGCGAGTGCGCTGTCGGAAAGCGAGGATGAACTCGCCTATCAACGTGCGCGCAGTGCTGTCAGCAGAGTGGCGTCCCTTGAGTTACAGGCCCTAGAGCAGGACGGTCGAGCGGAGGATGGAGAGCCCGTGCCTCCACGTCGGTTGAGCCTCGGCGAACTTCGCGGCGTTGTCCGCGACGCGACCCGCAATCGCATTGATGAACGGCGTGCGTCTGAAGGAGGACTCGACGACTTCGAGGAACGCCGCCTTCGTGAGCGAGCAGCAACGACCATGGAGATTCTCGCAAGCGCCGAGCCGCGTGGCGTCGCCACCGTTTTCATGGAGGGCGAGCGTGCAGCAGTCAAGCAGGTAGTCAACGGATTGTTGAGGCTCGATGCAGAGATGTTTCTCGCTGGAACTCTCGGCGCGGTGTTTTCGGTTCCCGCCGCCGCGGTTCGTCAGGCACCGATCATCTTCCCTCTCGCGCTTCTCGTCTTGCTAAGTGCGTTCGCATTTCTCTCCGGGGGTCTCTGCCGTATGGCGGCCGTACACGCGGGTCGCGCCGCGAGGCTCACGCCACGAGAAGGTGCGGATTTCGCGCGGCGTCAGGCCCTGAGTCTGATCGCGCTGCCCGTACTTCCCGCAATCGTGATCGGTACCCTCGTCGTGATCATTCTTGCCTTCGCACTGCTACTGCGCGTGCCCGTGCTCAACATTCTCAGCGGTCTCCTTTTCGTCGTCCCATTACTCGTCGCATTGCTTGCGGCAGTGTTGGCGATGATTGCCATCGCAGGATTTCCGCTCATGCCCGCAGCGGTTGCGGTGGAAGATTGCGATGCGGGCGACGCCATCACCCGCGCAAGTGCGCTGGTCCTATCCCGACCACTCGATTGGCTCGCCGTCGTCGCGACCTCAATCGTCGTGCTTGCGGTTGGGGTGCTCCTTGTGAATGGCGTTTTGTCGCTCGCTTCATTCGGGCTCACCGCCGCACTCGCACCCATCGGTGGCGAGGTGGGGCGCGCGCTTGCGTCCGGCGAGGCGAGTGCGATCGCCGCGTTGTTTGGCCCGGACAGAATCGTCGGCATCTTGCTCGAACTGTGGATGGGTTTCTTCGCGATGATTGGTTCGGCGTACGCGGTGTCCCTTGCCTGTGATCTCGCCACGCGCGGCTACCTTCTCATGCGCGCACGCATCGACGGCGAAAACATCGCGACCATCTCCGGTTACGGCATTCGTTAGCAAGCCTGTGTTTCTCAGGCGAGGAGCGACTTCAATTCTGCGACCGTCGCCTCAAGCGCATTCACTCGAGACTCAAGCTCAGCGAGCCGCGTATCAGCCGCCGGATCACTCGCCACAAGCGTCGAAGCGGCCGGATGCAAAGGCGCAAGCCGACTCGATCCATCACCACTCGCGACAGTGATCGCATGCAGATTCGGGGAAAGTAATTGCATCCAGCGTGGTGCGCGACTGCCCGGGAATGGCGCAATCTCGCGGACAAGAGGGTTCTCAGCGAGAGAGTTGCCAGCAAGTGTCGCGGTCGCTTCCCTTGGCTTCGCCATCGTCGCGAGCAATTCCTCAACGGACTCAAGGGAATCAAGTGGATGCATACGACTCGCGCGGCCGCGCAATTCACCCACCGTTTGTGGCCCGCGGAGGAGCAGTTCCGTCAGGATCGCGAGCTCGGGCGCGCGCAGACCAAGTGCTTCTCCTGCTGTATGTCGATATTTCTCGACCCGCGAGCCGGTAAAGGTCACGTCACGAACGAGGCCTTTTGCGCGAAGGCTGTCGATCGCACGCAACGCACGATCCTCGTCGATCACGACGACCGGTTCACGATTAGATTTTTGGTTGATTCCCGTGACAAGCGAGTTCAGCGTCAGGGGATATTGACCGGGCGTAGTCATCGCCTTTTCGATGAGTGTTCCCAGCGCGCGACATTCGTCAGGGAGGAGACTTTGCATCGCGGCAGCGTACACTCTCCCTCCGAAATGGATGCTCCTAACCAGCACAGCACCACTGATGAGCTCGCGCGCGCAATGGTTCGCATTCTCGCGGATGGCAGGGCCGGGACAATCGAGGATGCGGTGGATACCGCACTCCGCGACCTCCGCCTACCACCCTCGACTCGTCGACCGACGCGCGCTTCGCTGCGTGCCCACGCGCAGGCAATTGAGGAGTCTGAGGAGGGCCAGCTTGGGCGGATGCTTCGTATCGAAGCCACGCTGCAGGAAATCCTCTTGATTCTCGCGTGTCTCGAAGAATTGGTGATCGCCGAGGACCCAGAGGGCTGTGACCTTCCTCCTCCGGAGGTCTATGGGCGAGCCGTCCGGGGCCACTTCGACCTTGATCCTGTGGTGCACCTCCGCGTGGTCACCAGCCTCTCGCAGTCGTCGATCGCGCAGGCGCTCGTCGATCGCGGCTTCGCAGAACCCTCCTTCGATGCAGCAGTCACTCGATACGGCCGTATGGACCGCGTGTCGTTTGAAACGGAGCTTGCGATGTATCGCATTCTTCGCGTTCCGCCGCGCATGCAAGTCGATCCCGATCGTGATGTTGTGCGCGGGGATCGCGTAGAACACCTAGGATTTTCCGCGCTTTCGGGGCGAATACCGCGATTTCCGGCTCAATGATCAGTGATTCGTAGTAGGTCATTGCCCCGTTCACCCCTTGTTGCTGAAGTGAAATGACTCCAAGTCCGATGTCGTTGCGGACCCGCATCGCGTGGGTCATCGGCGTCGTGGATATCCGACGCGACAAAGTATGTTCGGGCCAGTTTGGTCCACGGAGGTCTGCATGTTCGCTTGGATCAAAAACCGCTCGCTCTCGTCGAGAATCGTTTCGCTGACGCTACTTCTTGTACTTGTCGCGGTCGGTGTCAACTACGTGGTGTTTGTCGCGCGATTCCGTGAGAGTGCGGAGCACGCCATGATTGAAAAGGCTGCAGCCTTTACCGCTGTCGCAGATGAGGCAAAGAACCACGCAAGCGAACTATTCCTCGCCAAGTCGATCGCAACCGAGGAACTCATGAAGGAACTCGGCGAACTCGTGGACAAAGGCGGCGACTACAGCGACAGTCGCTTCTTTCAGACAATTCCTGTCGTCGTCGGCTGGACGACCGCAGAGAAAGCTGCGAAGCGCGAGGGCATCGAGTTTCGTATCAGTGCATTTGATGCGCGAAACAAGAAAAACGAGCCAGAAGTCGGCTCCTTCCGTGAAACGCTTCTTAAGCAACTCGACACGCAACTTGCAAGCGGTGGTGAACCTGCGGCTTACCGCATTGATGAATCAACCAACACGCTTCACTACATGCGAGCCATCAAACTTGACCAGAGCTGCATGACCTGCCACGGCGATCCGCGCGGCGAGTTCGATCCGGATAAGGATGGCAAGGACGCGCTCGGCTTCGCCATGGAAGGTTGGAAGGTTGGAGGCACGCACGGCGCTTATGAGGTTGCAATTCCGCTTGCAACCGTCGATACACAGGTTGCGGGCTTCATTACAAACGGTCTTACCTGGACTGGTCCGATGTTGGTCATTGGTGGAATCGGATTTGCTTTCCTTCTCAAACTCACCTTTGGTCGCCCAATGAAGGCGATGATCGATCGCGTTCGCGATATCGCTGAGGGTGAAGGTGATCTCACCAAGCGACTTGATCAGAGCTCGACCGACGAACTCGGATCGATGGCGCTTTGGTTCAACAAGTTTGTCGCCAAGCTCGAGGGAATTCTGAGCGAGATCCGCAAGGGTGCTGCGGAGATCGACGCAGGAAGTTCGCAAGTGTCGTCGACGAGTCAATCTGTCGCGAGCGGTGCGAGTCAGCAAGCTGCGAGTCTTGAGGAGATTAGTGCGAGCCTTGAGGAAATGAACGCAATGACCGAGCGCAACGCGCAAAACGCGTCGACCGCGGTGAATCGTTCTGACGACGCGCAAACACGGGCCAACCAGTGCAAGGATCAGATGGTCCGTATGAGCGAGGCGATGGGTGCGATCAAGCAGTCAAGCGATTCGATCGCGAAGGTGCTGAAGGTCATCGATGAGATTGCCTTTCAGACGAACTTGCTTGCGCTGAATGCGGCCGTCGAGGCGGCACGCGCTGGTGAGGCAGGCAAGGGCTTCGCGGTCGTCGCCGAGGAAGTGCGCAATCTCGCACAGCGTTCGGCGCAGGCTGCGCGCGAAACCGCTGCGATGATCGAGGAGTCGACGACCCGAGCCGATCGCGCCGTTTCCATCTGCAGTGATGTCGACTCTTCGCTTCGCACGATTGTGGCGGGAACGCGCGAGGTCAATGAGTTGCTATCGCAGATCGCCAACGCCAGTCGCGAACAGGCGCAAGGCATCGGTCAGATCAATTCGGGTGTGACCGAACTGGACAAAGTTACCCAGCAAAACGCTGGAAACTCAGAGGAACTCGCAGCGGCGAGTGAGCAGACAGCAGCGCAAGTCGCAAGTCTGAAGCATGTGGTCGCACAGTTTCGAGTTGGTACCTAACGGAAGTTCAGTCGCATCGAGCGTCTTACATAAGTAACAAAAAGAGCGCGGGCGCCACCAAGGGGTGGCGCCCGCGCTTATCGATAGAAGATGCGTTTGACCTTCAGTTCAGCTCAATCCACCCTTGAGCGACTTGTCAGAGCCCCACGCAGCGCGAAGTCGCTTGAGAGCGGCGTCCTCCGAACGGGCGACGCTCGGAATTTCGTCTTTGCCACGGCGGCCCTTGCCAAACACTGCGCCGAAGCCGCCGTCGACCTTGTTGCCGCCTTGGCCAGCGCCGCCAGTCGACTGCGCCGGCTCCGGACGCTCCGGTGCGTCCACAAGTGCCTTGATCGAGAGGCTGATGCGCTTCTTTCCAAGGTCGAGTGACAGAACCTTACAGGTGACAATTTCGTTGGCGCGGAGAGCCTTGTCGACAGTCGGAATTCGCTCATGGCTGATCTCCGAGATATGAACAAGACCCTCAATTCCCGGGGCGATCTCGACGAACGCTCCGAACGCCATAAGCTTCGTCACGCGGCCAGTGATGGTCGCGCCCGGCTCAATCGACTGCATCGCAGTCGCGCCTGGATCGGCAACTAGTTGCTTCAGACCAAGTCCGATCTTCGGCGGTGATTGCGTGAGGTCGAGTTTGATGACCTTCACGGTCACAACGTCGCCGACCTTGACAACGTCACCAGCCGACTTGACGCGCTCATGCGCGAGGTCGGAGACATGGATAAGTCCATCAACGCCACCGATGTCTGCGAACGCTCCGTAGCTTTGCACTGAGGTAATGGTCGCCGTTCGGGTCTGGCCGATTTCGAGCACCGCCATGAGCTTTTCGCGCTGCTCAGCCCGCTCCGTCGCGACGACTGCCTTGCGGCTGACCACGAGGCGGTCCTTGTCCTTATTGAGCTCGACGATCTGCACTGGGAACTTCTCGCCGATGAACACCGAGATGTCGGCGACGTGACGCACATCAACTTGACCGGCTGGCATGAACGCGCGGTGATGCGCGATCTCCATCTCCAGGCCACCCTTGTTCATGCCGGTGCAACGTCCTTCGACGATTTGGCCAACCTCAAGGGTGCCCCAATCGGCTTTTTGAACAGCGCCTTCCAGGCTCAAGATTGAGAGGCCCTCAAACGGATCGAAGCGCTCGACGACAAAGCCGCGCTCGCTTCCAACTACCGGTGGCTGCTCGCCCGCGGCTACGAACTGCGCGAGAGGACAAACGCCCTGCGAGCGCGGACCGAACTCGACAAAGACATCGCCGTCGTGGACACGGATAATGGTCCCCTGACGAACCTGTCGGCCGCGCTGAGATGGCCGCGCTGGTGCGGCCGCGCTTTCAAGATCCTCGATCGACATGCCGCCTAGAGCGGCTTCGATCTCGCGTTCAAGCTCGGCGTCATAGGCGCTGGCGCGTGGGGTCGGACGGGACGGTTCGGTATTCGTTGGTTCGATCGACATGGTTGTACTCGGGCCGCGCAGCGTACCCTGTCCGGCACTGAAGTACCAAGGCTTCATTGCAGATCATTGTGCAGAATCGGTGATGACCTTGGAACACCCAGTGTGCGCAGCGCGAACCCACTGCTGCGCTTACAGAAAGCTCATCGCGGGAAGGCACGAGACAGCCGACTTCAAGTTTCGGCTTCACCGGCTTCGAGTCAATGGCTTGTGAAGCACCGACCCGCGCAGTGGGCGGGTCAAGGGACGACAGCAGCGCTGCGATCGCGTGTCGCATGTCCCATGTCCCATGTCGCATGTCGCATGTCCCATGTCGCATGTCCCATGTCCAGCGTGCCATGTCCCATGTGCCAGGCATCTTTGTCCCTTTCCGCCCCTTGGTCCCGCATCCCGACTTCCGCGAGACTGACCCAAGAGTCACACAAGCATGAGGCCCGAGTCCAAGTGTGTGCACGAGCGTTTGAGAGCGTCCGAGAATGACGGGGAATGGCCCCGTCTTCGAACGACTCTTTGTCTAGGTGTCGTTATCATCCGACCCTCCCCCGTGCATACGGGGACTTCGAAACTGGAGATAGACCAACATGGCGAGCAAGAATAGCGCGTGGGGCATCGAGATTGGCCAGTACGCGATTAAGGCGATTCAACTCGAGGTCGATGGCTCAGGTGTGCGAGTCCGCGACTTCGCGGTGATTCAGCACGAGATGGTCTTGACGTCACCCGAGTGCACCGCCGACAGCTCCGGCCAGCAGGCCGCCAGCATCCTTGAAATGTCGCTTTCCCAGCTTGCGACGCAAAAGAAGCTCGAGGGCAAGACTGTCATCGTGAGTTTCAACTGGCTGCAAAACCGTGGTTTTGCGCGCTTCTGCAAGCTTCCTCCGGTCGACAACGCGAAGCAGATCGAGAACCTCGTTCGGTACGAAGCCGAGCAGCAGATTCCCTATCCACTCGAGGAGGTCGAATGGGACTTCCACCGTTTTTCGAGCGATGATTCGCCGGAAGTGGATGTGGGAATCTTTGCAATTCAGCGCGATCCCCTTGAAGAATATCTCGCTCTCGTGAGCGACAAACTCGGCATTGCCCCGGCAGCTGTTTCCCTTGCGCCGGTCGCGTTGTACAACGCGCTGACCTACGACCGTGACATCATTGAGCGTGGGGAAACAGCGGTTTTTCTCGATATTGGAACCTCGGCAACGGATCTCGTTGTTGCCGATGGAAGTCGCTGCTGGATGCGAACCTTCCCCCTCGGTGGCCACGATTTCACCGAAGCAATCGCCGCCGAGTTTAAATTTCCGTATCGGAAATCTGACGATCTGAAGAAGACAAGTGCGACCAGCGACTATGCCAAACAGGTCATGACCGCGATGCGTCCGGTCTTTGGTGATCTCATCGGTGATGTTCAGAAGTCGTTGCAGCACTATGAGCGAGAGTCCAAGGGAACGAAACTGCGCAATATCGTCGGACTTGGTTCGACATTGAAGATTCCAGGACTGCGGAAGTTTCTTGGAATGCAGTTGAATTTGGATGTCGAGCGATTGGACAAGTTCAACAAACTCTCCGTCGAGGGACCGGAGTCCGCGGACTTCGCGCAGCACACAGTCAACTTTGCGATCGCCTATGGTCTTGCGCTCCAAGGTCTCGGGCTTGCGACAATCGAAGTCAATCTGCTTCCTGTCGCAAAGATGCGCCAGCAGGTCTGGAATCGGAAGACCCGTTGGTTTGCTGGCGCTGCAGCCGTTGCGTGTGCAGCCGGCGGACTCATGTTCTTGCGCGGAATCCTCGACAATTCCGCGGTGGGCGATGTGTCCGCCGTGACTGCGGCAGAGCGCGCGGTGAACAACGCGAGGGGCTACCAGTCGGAACTCTCGAGCAAGGCAGCCAACATTGGATCGCGAGCGAAGAATATGTTCGCGCTCGTCGAGGACCGCGAAGTTTGGCCCTTTATCGTCGGTGACGCAGTCAGTGCAGTGGCAGCGGGTAACGACCAGATTTCGATCGGCGACGCGTTCGAAAAGCTCTCTGCGAAGGAGCGCGCGAATGATGAGTCTCGTCGGCAAACTTTGTTGCGTGATCTCGCGGGCGCCTACAAGTTTGATGGGAAGGGCGCGCGTGTGATCGAAGTCACAATGAATGTGGAGATCAACGCGGCCGCGGGCCCGGATGAACATCTCAACGCAACTGTTGGTCAGTGGCTACGTGACCACGCGAAGCGGGACGGCATTCCGTACACCATTGAAAATGTCAAGTGGACCCACTCAAAGATGAAGGTTGGTGCCGATGGTTCGATGTCGGCTGATGCCGCGTCCTCCGCTGGGGCGACCGCTCCGGCAGGTGCTCCGCCGGCAACCGAACAGGGTGCTTTTGCGCCGGCGGATGGATCCTTCTCCGCGCCTTCAGGAGGTGGCGGTGGTGGAAACGCGGTCGGTGGCGTGACCGGAAAACGCAAGCAGGGCGGTGGCACGATCAATCGCCCCGGCGGCGGTCGACTCGGCGGTGCCGGGATGGGCAGCGGCTTTAGTGGCAGCGTCCCGGAAGGCGGCGAAGTCGGCGGGAATGACGGGGCATCCAATCCGTTTAACCGGGATCCAAACCAGGATTCAGGGAAGGAAACAGAAAAAGTCGACCTCGACAAAATCGCGCCAATTCCAGCGCGCCCTGCACTGTTCCCGCCTGACAGTTTCATCTACGTCGGGAAAATCACATTTGATGTCAGGTTGCCGGGCACTGCCCCGGTCGCTGCCGACGCGGCAGCCGGAATGGAGGGTCAGTAATGGCAAAGCAACTTCCGAAGCAAGTTCAGAGCGCGGTAGCCTGGATCAAGGGTAACACGCTCGTCGTCGCTTTCTGCGCGATTATCATCGCGGTCCCGGTCGTGTCGTACTTCGCCGCGGATTGGTTCGGTCAAGGAATTCGCTCTGAGGCGGAAAAAAAGGCAAAGGCTTATGCAAGTGTCACCTCGGCCTTGAACACCAAGGTGGACTTGCCGATCCCCGGAGGCGATCCGGTGCCGCTTGACGGTCTTCCGACCCAGCAGACGGTTGCGGAGTTCGGCGAGCTGCTCAAAGGTGCTGAGCGCAACGCAGACGCGGTGTATGCCACGGCCCAATCGCACAACACAAATGGGGGGACAGACGTCGCGGGTAAATCTCGTCACCCCACGATCGTGCCGGATGCTGTGTTCCCGAACTATCCTAAGAACTTCGGTGATGCGTCGAAGGTTCGCGCAAACTTTGTCAAGGCGCTGAACGCGAAGTATCAGGAGTTACTCAAGCAAGTAAATGCAGGCTCTCCACCGGATGGAAGCGTTCTCCGAACATCGATTCAGACGGAGCAAGATCGTTTCTTACTGGATAGGGGCGGTATTCCGATTGAGAAACTCACCTCTGATGACCGCAAGGCACTCGAGAACCGCCTTGCTCAGGCTCGTCTCATCGGTTGCAACGAAGTTGCGAAGGGCATTTCGTTCTATGCCGACCTCAACGCCTTCAGTGTTCCATCGGAAGAGGATCCAGCGATCCTGGGTCTTTTCAAGGATATGAAGGACGTTGCATCCCAAGATCGACTTCTCTTCGATCTGCAGTGGCAGTACTGGATTGCGAGCGATGTGGTAAACGCATTCGCTGCAGCAAATGGCAAGGGCGGAGCTGTCACCACCGATCCTGTCAAGCGCCTGGTTCGCCTCTCCATTCTTCCGATGCAGGCAATGGCCGCCGGATCGGCCTCGACTGAAACGAACGCGGTTATGGCGGAGGATTCGATTCCAACAGAAGAAGTTCCTTTGGAGGATGGCAGCGCACCAGTTACGTCACAGCCGGGCGTAGCCATCGATGCGCCGCTTGGGAAGCCGGTCGTAGACACATCTATCGACGCGCCGCGCGACTTCTCAAAGAGTCTCACAGGCCGTGTCAGCAATCCCGTCTATGACGTGCGCTTGGCGGAAGTGACCTTCATTGCAGAAACGGGCAAATTGCCGCAAGTTTTCGACAAACTCGCCCGTGAGAATTTCATGACCATCACGAACGTCCGCCTCACCCCTGCTGATGTCTTTGACGCGGCGCGAATGGGATACCTCTATGGAGTACAGCCTGTCTCAGAGGTCACCGCGACACTCGAGACGGTTTGGTTCCGTGATTGGACGTCCGTATTGATGCCAGCCGCTGTTCGAACGGCGCTGGGAATTCAATCAGCCACCCCAGGATCCGAACCTGCGTCCGACACAACTACGGAAGCGCAGGGTTCTTGACTCTCGCTTCTTGACTCTCGCTTCTTGACTCTCGCTTCTTGGCAAGACATGCACGATTTCAGTCACGTACTTGTCGCGAGAGGAAACAAATGTCCTCCTTCGACAGTTGGATAGCACTCGCCAGGCGGCAAATTTGATCCCAACTCGTCCAACCCCATCGGCTGGCGAGCAGAAACGGAAACGATCATGAAGACCAAAGGCATTTCGTTCCTCGAGCAGCACGTCGAAAAAATCGTGCTCGGTGCAGTCGGAGTCGTGTTTTTCAGCGTCCTCGCATGGCAGTTGTTTCCGACCACCGTCAAACTCGATGGTAAGGATGTCTCGCTATCCGACGTGGACAAGGAGATCGAAGCTCGTACCGCAACTCTGAACAAGAAACTTGATGAGCAGCGTGAGCCGCTCGAAAAGCAATTAGGTGGCAAACTACCGCAACAGCTAACCGGTCAGTCATTCACTGAGAAGTTGAATGCACGTGTTGCACCGGCTGCAGACCTGCCGCAGATCGAACCTCGCTACGCTCGGTTGCTCAAAGTTGATGGAACGGTACGTGGTGCGACCTATCACGTTCCCGAATTTACGGCGGTAGCGATGGGGCAGACCATCCAGGTCGACGACACCTTAGAAGAGACGGTCATCAAGCAGTATCCGCAGATTGGTTCGTATTTTGCGACCTCCTCCGGACCCCTTGATATCTCCTGGCTTGTTCCCAGCGCGGTACTTGATCTCGACTCGATGCGCGCTGAGCTCGACAAGTCGGCGGAAGGCGTCACCAAGATTCCTGATGGTTGGTATCGAGACTCGCTCTTCATCGTTGATGTGCAGTTCCTTCGCGAAGAAGCAACCGCCGAGAGTAACTGGGGAAATCCGACTCTGGTCGGCGCACTCCCGGGGGCGTTCACACTGCGAGACAAGATCACCCAGAACCCAAACGCGCAGTTGCGCGATGCGGTCTGGGAGTCCCTCTCAGACAAGTCAACTCAGCGAAGCATTCTGCAGCCTGAGTTTCTCCCAACGAAACGGAGTAATTTCTCCGCAGGGATGATGCTTGCCACTCCCGGCACGGTGAACGAGGGCGAAAGCCCCGAAATCCGAAGTCTGCGGAAGTCAGTTGCGAAGTTGGCAGTCGAGATCCGCAGCATGACCGAGGATCTGAAAGAACTCGGAGGCCCGCTAGAAGCGAAGGATGACAAGAAGGACGATAAGAAGAAAGATGCCAGCTCAGACGATGAGAGTGACACGGTCGATCGGCCGGGTGGCGGAACGGGCCTTGGTAGTGGATCGGTGGGCGGAAAGCGTGCAGGCAGTGAACGCGATGAGGCCGCCAAGGAAAAGCGCATTAAACTCACCAAGGCGGTGAAGGAAAAGGAACGACGTCTCGGTTCACTGGAGCAACAACTGACGAAGTTGGGTGCAGCGGTTGAGGCCGCCAATGCCGCAAACTCTGCTCCGTTTGATGTGAAGTCTTCGAAGACCGCAACGATCTGGGCGCACGACATCGCAGTCTCTCAAGGGAAGACCTATCGGTACCGTGCGGTGGTCAAAACCTACAACCCGTTCTTTACGAATGCCGGGGTGCTCGATGCCGCGCAGAAACCGTTGGGCGAGCCATTCACGATGGACAGCCTGATTTCTCCATGGAGTGACCCCGTGACGGTCACTCCGCGGATTGCGTTCTTCGTAACGGATGCAGTTCCGAGCGAGGGCCGTCTCGGAGTAGGGCAGGCAACCGTCGAGGTTTTCTGCTACCGCGACGGCGAGCGAAGAGTCGAGCGTTTCACCGTGCAACCTGGCGATTCGATCGGTTCAGGCAAGGACAAGGATGGTTTGAATTATGAAACCGGCTTCTATCTGGTGGATGTGATTCCAGATCCAACGACGGAACGTGGAGGAAGCGACCGCCGTGCTGCCGCCGTCGCAATCGTTCAATCCGCCACTGGAAGCCAATACGAGGTTCGAATTCCGAAGGAGCAGACTTCTAACCCGATGCGCCTCAACTTCCAAGACGAGATTGAGATTGCAAAGGCAGAGGCAGCGGCGAAGGCGCCAGTCGACGGTGAAAAGGCAGCAGGCGATGGGACTATCGCGCCGCCCAAGGCCCCCGGTGGTGGCCTCGGTGCGAGCTGAAGCAGTTCTCTCCTCAAACAAACAAGACATGAAGACGGGCTGCCGAGAGGCAGCCCGTTTCTATTTAAATCAGCACGTGACCCAACCCGCCAAGAGGATAATTTTCGTTGTATGAATTGTGGAAAACCTAGGATGAGCAGGAAAAAGTTGAACCTATCCAGCCGAAACTATGATTATTGGACAATTATTCGGATCAAGGTTCGAAACACAACCTAAAAAAACACCGACATCGACTCATAATCATCAAAAAACAGGGAGAGAGCACCATTTAGGGCGACGATCGAGAAAAAGTCACGTTCCAGCACGCAAAGGCGTTGACAGGCATGAGGGAATCGCTATCATTGCCCCTCCACACTTCCGAGCCAAAAGCTCAGAATGGAGTGGAGAGTCTTTGACAAGTGAAGAAAGCGTGCAAAATGTGTCGCGATGCTACGCGGCAATGTTCCGAAGTTCTTGGTTCACTCCAAGTGTATTCGGGCTTGTTTCGTAGCGAAAATCGCACCGAGATATAAGCAGCTAGGCGACTGCACTTGTGTTCTCCGAGAGTAACGGGGAGCACGGTGTTGGTCCCACAAATGCAGTGGGACCGTGATCAACATCCGAACCAAGTCCATTCGAGTCATCGAACTGGGCACGGCACTCGGTAGACGCGATCAAGTCAATAAGGGCACGTGATGGATGTCTTGGCGTCAAGAGGCGATGAAGGACGTAGGAACCTGCGATAAGCCCAGGGGACCTGG
>CAMDMA010000042.1 GCA_945902075.1 Candidatus Kuenenia stuttgartensis
ACGGAACTGCAGTGTGTTGGGGCCGGAACACCGACGGTGAGTGCAACGCCCCAACGGGCACCTTCCGACAGATCGCAACTGGTGGGGAAACCCGCGGCTTCACCATCGGGCTGCGCCCCGATGGCACGCTTGTCTCGTGGGGCTACAACGGCAACGGCGAGCAGAATGTGCCATCCGCGCCCGTGGATCGGATTGTCGTCGGCCAATTCCACGGCATCGGCCTCGTCGCCGACCCTTGCCCCGGCGACATCACCAACAACGGCGTCGTCGACGCGATTGATCTCGCCGTGATCCTCACCTCGTGGGGCACTGCGGGCGGTGGCGAGTTCGATGCCGATGCCAATCGCGATGGCATGGTCGACGCGCAGGACCTCGCGCTTGTCCTCGGGAGTTGGGGTTCATGCTCGGGCTGACCTCGAGGCGTTTCGCGGGCGTGCAACCTCGGCTACTCATCCTTTTGCTGGGGTCGCGCATCGTGACTCTGTGCGTCGCAACAAAGCCGTGAGTTCTTCACCGAAATCGGTGGTGTGCATCGGATGCATGGCATCGCCGAGAGACGCCGCAAGTCGCTTGAGCTCGCCATCAGCGATCGTGTCGTGCGTGTAGACGCCCCGATGCTGTCCGAGCAATCGCGTGAGAGGCGGAAGGAGGCGCTGGGCGATGAGAGCCTCGACGACTCGTTCGCCGTCGAAATCGCGGTCGCTGTTCGAGTCTGCACCCCCATCGCTCGGTGGTGACCGAAGCTGAACGGAGAGAAGCCGCGCCCCTTGAGCGGGCGTGGGTTGCACGAGAGACGAAAGGTTCCGAACGCGTCGAATCGGACCGCGTCCAAGAAGTTCGACGTACGAGAATCGAACTTCGTCACAGCGGTCGACGTGGAGTGCAAGACAGCAGGTTGCTGTGCGGCGGGTTGCGAAGTGCAGTTGCTCTCCGTCGATGGTCAGCGGACAGTGTGCGCGCGACGCAATTCCGACACGGCGGAAGTGAACGTCCCCGATCGAAGTTTGGAGCTTGCCTCCACGCCGATCTCGGGTGATGTCGGCGCGATGGACATGCACTCCAAGCTGAGGCGATACGCCAAAGACAGCGAGTTCAGAAAGCAATCTCTCAAGCAAAGTCGCGGCACCACCAACCGGATAGCGAAATGGGCTCCGAATGCGGGCGACCGATCTCGCAAGGCTTGTTGCGTTGGTCCGTGATTTGGAGAAGTTGCCTCGCGCAAGAGATTTGGCAAGGACGCCGCCGAATGCAACGGCGCGGGTTATCGCGAGCGGAATGCGCATGTGACCATATTGCCCCCAGCAGTCGACATCGGCGTCTGAAATCGGGACACCGACGCGTTCAAGATGGGAATAAACCTCGGGCCGATTCTCGATGAGATGGACCGCCGCCTCCACGTTTGTGAATCCAAGCGCATTGCCCGCATGCCACGCGCCTCCGACGCACTGATTGCGATCGAGTATCGCGACGGACCGACCTTGAGTACACGCGAAGAGTGCGTGACAGAGCACGAGTGGACTCGTTCCAAGAAACACCGTGTCTACGGAAGAATGCGTTGGCGACGAAAGTTTCGGCGCATCATCCAGCATGGAAGGAGCAAAGTGCCTGAGTGACGCGGTCGACCTCTGCGTCCGTCAGATGAGGATGCAGCGGCAACGAGAGGCAGCGACGAGCGAGGCGTCTCGCATGCGGCGCATTGCACGGGGGTGACGAACGGAAGATCGGCTCGTCCGGAAGCGCGATCGAGTAGTGAATCTGTGTCTCAATTCCAGATTGCGAGAGATGGGTGGCGAGGTCGTTGCGCGCATCACAAGCGACCACAAATTTATGCCAGTTGTGGACGCAGCCGCTGCGTTGCGGAGGAGCGTCAATCGCGTCGCTGTCGTCAATCGCCGCGAGATACCTCGCTGCGATCGAATCGCGGCGGCGTTGGCGAACTTCATGTTGTTCAAGCGACGCACTGAGTTGTGCTGCATGCGTTGCGGCGAGTGCGCTATTGAGCCCGAGCATCTCCGAAGGCGCCCGGTTGTTCGATTTTCCATGGGCACGAAGCAGGCGCGCGCGAGCGGCAATCGTCGGGTCATCTGTTGTGACCAGTCCGGCATTTCCGAAACATGGGACAGTCTTGGTCGGCGCAAAACTCAACGCAGAAACAACGCCCAGTCCTCCGCCACGTGCACCGCAATGAGACGAACCAAGGCTCTGAGCGCCATCTTCTACGAGCAGAATGTCTTGTTGGTTACAGAATTCGCGAAGAGCGTTCGCATCCAGCCCATTTCCATAGAGGCCCACCACGACCATTGCACGCAATCCGGTGCGCGGGAGCACTGTGCGTACCGCATCAAGGTCGATATGGCCGTGTTCATCGACATCGGCAAATACGGGCGTGGCTCCAACATGGAGAAGGCATGCAGCGGTTGCGATGTACGAGATTGCCGGCACGATCACCGAATACCGATAGTCAATTCCCGCCGCGGCGAGTGCAATTCGAAGCGCGTCGGTGCCACTCGAAACGGCGATTGCGTGTTGTCGACCCGTCACAACAGCAATCTGTCGTTCAAACTTTTCGACGAATGGCCCACCAACAACTTGTCCACTCGAAACGGCTTCCTCCCACGCACTCAGATATCGCTCACGAAACTCTGCAAAATCGCGATCGAGTGCAAGAAACTTGATTTTAGATTGAGGCATAAAACTCTTCCAGTCCACGTTCCAGCGTGTAACTGGGCTCATAGCCCAGCAGGGTGCGCGCCTTGTCGATGCCCAATGTTCCTCGGCGCGGATAGAGCGGATCGCGCTCGGCCATCTCGATGTCAAATCCCGGCGCGATCCGCTGCAGATGCTTCGCAGCCTCAATGAGAAGCCGCGCGCATCCGCACGCGATATTAAAGGTCTCATTGATCGCGGCATCCACCGTCGCTGCGAGAACGATCCCCATTGCGGTGTCGTCCACGAAGGTGAAGTCGAGCTTGGTGTCAGCGCCGTTGATTTTGATTCGGCCGCGCTCCTTTGCTGCGCGAACGAACCGCGTCAGCACGAACGCTTCATTTCCAGTCGGTCCGTAGACCGCCGTCGGTCGCACAATCGTATGCGGAACATGGTGAATTGTTGAGTAGTTGCGAACGATGAACTCGCAAGCCAGTTTGAGTGATCCGTAGATTTCGAGCGGATGCTGACGATGTGTTTCGGTCACCGTTTCAGTTTCGAAGTCGCCATACGTCATGCTTGACGATGCATAGACAAACCGATTCACGCCTAGATGCCGGGATGCCTCGAGAAGCGTGAGTGTTCCTTCGACCAACTGGGTGCCAACATGCAGCGGCCGTTCAAGCGCCACCCGCGCGATTGGAACGCTCGCAAGATGAATCACGGTCTGCGGACGGAAGGACTCGAAACAAGCGAGGGTCGCGTTGTAATCAATGACATCGAATCGGTGCACGCGAACATTCGAAACCCGGGCTATGCGCGCGGCCAGATTCGCCGCATGCCTCGTTGGTTCGTAGACGCCGTAGTCGGTACACGAGTCGATGATCTCGACCGTGGCACCGAGATCGACAAGCATGCCGACAACCCGGTGTCCGATGAACCCGAGTCCCCCGGTGACGAGAATGCGCTTTCTTGCGTCGTGTGTCCGATGCATTGTTGACAAAATAAAGTTTCCCCAGGCTTTACGCCGAGCCCACCTGATCCGACCCACCTCAAGCATCCGAACAGCCCACGCGTGAAGCGCTGTCTGCGGAAAGCACTCCCTCGGTCAACTTTCCTCGTACCTCCCCATGCGTCGTTGCCGGAGACTTCTGCACCAGTTTTGAGTGCGGCTGGGCAATTCTGGAACCGCAACCGCGACAGTGGTCGGGAACGCACGGGCTCTCGTCGACTGCGGCGCAATTTGCATCCGGTGCGCGGTAAACTTTCGCGCCATGACCACGCTCGCCGCTCCCACCTTTCCCTCGCGCACGCAAGAGATCCTCGACACGCTTCGCCAAAATGGGCAACTGAAGCATCTGCAGACAATCGAGGGGCCGATGGACGCGACAGTGAAGTTGAAGGGCTACGGCGAGGTCGCGTGCTTCTGCTCAAACAATTACCTCGGCCTCGCGAACCATCCGGAGGTCGTGGAAGCTGGTGTCGCCGGTCTGCGGCGTTACGGCGCCGGTACAGCGAGTGTCCGCTTTATCTGCGGCACGTTTGAGTGCCATCACACGCTCGAAGCGCGCATCGCTGACTTTTACGGGGTTGAGGCGTCCTACACGTTCACGAGTTGTTGGAATGCCAACGAGGCGATCTTTCCGACGCTTTGTGAGCCAGGTGACATGATCATTTCCGACGAGTTCAATCACGCCTCCATTATCGACGGCATTCGGCTCGCGGCGGTGATCAAGAAGGGGCTGCTCAAGACGGTATACCGCCACAACGATCTCGAATCGCTGCGTGCACGGTTGGTGGAAGCGCGAGCAAATGCTGCGATGACTGGCACGATTTGGGTTGTGACCGACGGTGTCTTTTCGATGGAAGGTGACATTGCGAACCTGCCGGCGATGCGTACTCTTTGCGATGAGTTCGGTGCCTATCTCGTGGTCGACGATTCGCACGGAACCGGTGTCATGGGCCCGACCGGCCGCGGAACGCACGAGGCGCAGGGGATGCCCGGTGCGCAGATCGACTACATCACCGGGACGCTTGGGAAGGCGCTTGGCGGCGGAGCGGGCGGCTACATCGCAGGGTCGCGACGGGCGATCGATTTGTTGCTGCAGCGGGGGCGTCCCACACTATTTTCAAATGCGCTGCCGTGCACGATCGCCTGCAGTGCTGAAAAGGCGATCGAAATCCTGATGCGCGAGCCGGAGCGGGTGGCGCGACTTCGGGCCAACGTCGAGGCTGCGCGGTCCGGGATCATCGAAGCGGGTTTTGACGTACTCAATAGCCCAACGGCCATCTGCCCAATCATCGTGCACGACACCGCGAAGGCCATCGCCATGTCGAAGCGCCTGCTGGAATTGGGTGTCTTTGTGATCGGATTCGGATTCCCGGTCGTTCCTGAGGGGCACGCGCGGCTCCGAGTTCAAATCTCTGCGGCGCACGAGGCGTCCCACCTCGAACAGTTGGTCGCCGGGCTCAAAACTTTGCGTCGCGAGTTTGCATAAACTCAACGGAGTTAAATAGTTGTATTTGACTTTCGACGCTTGAGAAGTACGTTCACAGTGCGTCTGGAGGGACGCTTGCCGGCGAGCCACGGGGTTTCTCTGTTGCTTGCGGGTCTTTGCGAGATTGGAAACGGGGGCCGGGCCACCACAGGTCCAGCGTCCGGGCAGCGTTTTGCCCGCGTGTCTGTTCGGTTTGGTCCCGTGCATGCGCGGGAGGACCGCGGCGTCGGAGGAGTTTAAAATCTCCCGACCGAACTCGCTTTCTCGCTCATCTTGCTTTGTTTGGTGCTCATCCGGGTCGACGCTTGAAGGCGTCGAGTTTGACGCGTTGCTTGTTCCGTGGCTGACGCGTGGCTCGTCCTTGACCAACGCGATTGAGGTTTGCCTCAAATCGTCCGCAGGTCTTGTTCAAGCTCATGCTCTCTGCCGCATCGCTCGTCTCCCGAATGCTCGCTTGACAATTGCACTGAATTCGGCACTTTCCGCGCAGAGTCAAACTGTCTGAGGTCTATCCACAGAGCCGCCAGTGATCCCGTTCCATGGATCGCTGGATATTGGAGGGGTTTGCCCCTTCACGGTTGGATGAAGATCGGTCGGCCAATTCGTAGTGTTGACGCGGCTAACGCAGCGTCCTTCGGAGGTTCCTATGTTCCGGGTTTCGATTGTTTCAATGGGTATGGTTTTGATTTCGTCCTCGTCGGCCCTCGCTGGAACGGTGAGCGGTCTTTATGTTGGCTACGGTGCCTATCAAACTTGGGGTGCCGGCTACAAGCAGAGCCTGTTGTGGGACTCTGTAGAGACTGTCAATCTCTCGAACCTCAAGTTCTCTGAGCGGCTCTGGGACACGGGGACCGGTACCAACACGGTTACCTGGTGCGCGCAGGTCTACCAGGGGGTCACTCCTGGCAACAACTACACGTTTGACGTCGTTGCGCTCGACATCGTTCCTCAGACGCCTCCGGCACCAGGCCCAATGGGCATGGCCAAGGCAGTCGTCATGCAGGATGCGATGGCTCGTTGGCTCACCGCTGACAGCCGTGTGATCGCGTCGGCCGGTTCGGCGAACGCTGCAGCTGCAGCCTTCAACGCCCTGGTTTGGGAAATTGTAAACGACAACTTCGTGAGCTCCGATGCCTCCACGATCGCGTCCCGCATGTCGTTGACGGCCGGGGCATTCCGTTCGAATCTCGGTGGCGAGGCTCTCGGTATCTACAACACCATGGTCGCTTCGCTCGGTCAGGGTGGCTGGCAGACGACTGCCACAGAGGGCTGGCTCAGCATCACCGCCCAAGATCAGATTCGCATGGTTCCTACCCCGGGCGCTCTCGCACTGCTCGGTGCCGCTGGTCTCGTCGGTCGTCGTCGACGGCGCTGAAGGATATGAGCTACGAAGTGCCGCGTCTTCCAACGCGCGGCAGTCTTCGACGGTCGCCCGATTCTGTGCGATGAATCAGAAAGTCTCAAATCCCCGCGCACTCTTGCGCGGGGATTTCTTTTGATTGTGCTATTTTCCCTTTGCATTTGCGCTTGTTCACGCCGAAGTGGTTGCACCTCACGAAGGACGTTGGCCACAATAACCGTATGGAGGAACGAATCTCGCTCCGCGCTCCCGTCGGTGTCCCAAGGCCTCAGGCCGGTTGGGCGCGCACGCTCCTCGAAGGACCCTGTCGGCTTGCCGACCGTGTTTTTGGCCTCGATGGTATCGAAGCACTTGCCTCCGCTGTTGAGCGCGGCGATCCGTCGGTTCCGGTCATGCAACGGGTGATCGAGGCTACTCGTATCACGGCGAGAGTTTCACCAACAGAGTTTGAACGCATCCCGCAGACGGGCCCAGCGCTTCTTTGCTCGAATCATCCGCTCGGTGGAGCGGACAGCACCGCGTTACTTGCCCTCGCAGTTCGTCGACGAACGGACTCAAAGATTCTCGCGAACGCTTTGATGTCCCGCTTTCCCTTCCTTGCGCCGCACTGCATCTTCGTTGACCCCTTTGGTGGAGCCGAAGCTGCCCGACGGAATGCGCTTGCGGTGCGCGAAGCGCTTGCGTGGATCAAGGCCGGACATCTTCTCGTCGCATTCCCTGCCGGCGAAGTCAGCGCTGTGCGTTGGGGAGGGTGGAATCCGTGTGATGCACCGTGGTCTACGATCCCAGCGCGCCTTGCGCTTTCCGCGCGCGCCAAGGTCGTACCAGTCTGGTGTGAAGGGACGAATGGAAACCTGTTTCATGCCGCGGGGCTGATCCATCCGCGTTTGCGCACGGCTCTGCTTCCCAACGAGTATGTCGCGCGCTGCGGTACTGAAGTTGAGTTTGCAATCGGTCGCGCAATGTCCGCAGAGACGCTTGGCCTTGATGCAGAGGAGTTGACGAGGCTGGTGCGCGGCCGCTCCGAATTGCTCCGTCGGCATCCGCGCGTCGCAAGACGGTCGGCGGAACTTGCACCGATCCCGGCAGCGCGGGCAACTGCAGCCGAACTCGCTGCGGACTTCGCTGCGCTTCCAGCAGAGTGTCGGCTGCTCACGGAGGGCGGCTACTCCGTCTTCGCCGCGCGTGCGGCACAACTTCCAAAGGCGATGACTGAGATTGGGCGCCTCCGTGAAATCGCCTTCCGGGCCGTGGGTGAGGGCTCCGGGAACGACATCGATGTGGATCGCTTCGACGCGTCGTATGTGCAACTCGTCATTTGGAACGAAGCGAAACAGGAAATCGTCGGAGGCTATCGCGTGGGCGCGGTCGCCGACGTCACGCGCGATGTCGGCGTAGAAGGCCTCTACACAAGCACGCTCTTTGAGTATTCACCGCGGATGATCGCCGAACTCGGTGATGCAGTCGAGTTGGGGCGGTCGTTCGTTCGACCCGAATATCAGAAGCAAGTGCTTCCGTTGTCCCTACTGTGGAAGGGCATTGGGATCCACATGTTCACCAACGGTTACCGACGCATGTTCGGACCGGTGAGCATCTCGAACGATTACAACTCCATGTCGAAGGAACTCATCATGGAGTTTCTTGAGCGACATCGCCTCTCTGCGCCCTTCGCCAAACTTGTGACTCCGCGCAATCCGCCAGCACGACGCGGCGTGTCGAGTTGGACCGAACGGGAGAAGTCTGTCGCGATTGGTGATCTCCAACACGTCGATCGACTCGTCGAGGAGATCGAGCGAGGACAGCGTGCGGTACCTGTACTTCTCCGCCAGTACCTCCGATTGAATGCGCGTCTGCTCGCGTTCAACGTGGACGCAGATTTTGGCGAGGTTGTCGACGCACTCATGCTCGTGGACATCACGCAGATTGACGATCGAATCGTGCAGCACTACATCGGTGACGAGGGGCCAGCGATGATTCGCGCGCGCTTTGGGCTCGGGTAAACGAGCCAGCGCAGAACGATCGCGATCGCTCGATGTACTTTCTCAACGCACGCTGATCGTCGGTTGGATGTACTTACCCTGGTATGAAAGAGTCGACACCCGTGCAGCAACGTTCCGAGCGACGATGTCGAGTTCAGCACCGAGGCGAGCATCGTTCCAGTTTGCAAGCGGTGTGCCGCGATCACTATTGACGCGCAGCGCAGTGCGAATGCCAAGCGCGCCAAGGAAGTCGAGGCCCATAGTTCGGGCCATGATCTCAGCACCGCCCTTACCGAACAGATCGTGCTCGCGACCAGTATCGTCGATGAAGCAGCTCATATTCTCGATGACGCCGATGATCGGGACGCCAAGTTGTTCAAACATCTTCACCGCTCGTCGCGCATCATCCTGTGCGACTTGCTGAGGCGTGCAGACAATCACCGCTCCCGACAAGGGGAGAAGTTGAGAAAGGGTCAGCGGAACGTCGCCCGTTCCTGGTGGAAGGTCGATGATCAGGTAGTCAAGCTCGCCCCACTCGGTCTGCGTGGCGAGTTGTTTGAAAGCACCGTGTGCCATCGGTCCACGCCAGATGAGTGGCTTGTCGGCATCGACGAGCTTTCCGATCGTCATCGCCTTGATCCCATGCACCTCGAAGGGCAGCAACATGTTTCCGCGCGCCTGCGTCGCTTCGTCCTCAAGACCAAGCATCGTCGGTGCGCTCGGCCCGTAGATATCGCCATCGAGGAGGCCTGTCTTCGCACCCATGCGCGCGAGTGCGACCGCGAGGTTCACAGCGACGGTTGACTTTCCAACCCCACCCTTTCCTGCGCCGACCGCGATGACCTGGCGTACTCCGGGGAGTGGATTTGCCCCCTCGCGCGTGCGATCGTTCGACCGGCGGACGTCGGCAGTAAAGGTCACGTCGACGCCCTCATACGCGGCGCCAATTGCGGCTGCCTTGGCGGAAATCGCGGCCTCAATGTCGCCGCGGATCTTGTCCTTCATGGGGCAGGCCGGTGTTGTCAGCTCAATCGTGACCGCCGCACGTGCGCCCTCGACGCGGGTTTCCTTCACCATGCCGAGCGTCACGAGATCCTTGCGGATGTCGGGGTCAAGGACGGTGCGAAGTGCTTCGACGAGATGGTCTGGAGTCAGCGGCATAGGTTGGGTCCGGCGTTCGGGAAGGGGCAAGATCGTAGCGAGATCTCCACGGGAATCCCGCAAGAATGCGCGGCCTGTCCGCGTTTGGCCGAAAGAACTGCACGCATCTTCTTGGGTGCCCGCGCCACTTTCAACACCGCTCGCTCGCTTCGGAGAAGGACCCTTCATGCAAATGCACACCAGCCTACGCGTTCGCACGCGAATCATCGTTCTCGCCGCCTCCTCCGCGTTTGCGACGCAAGCGCTTGCGTCGCTTGGAGAAGTCCAGTCAACACCGACAGCACCTGCTCCCACGGCACCTGCTCGTGACGATTTGCTCAAGGGCCCCAAGGTGCCGCCGCTTGATGTGCAGTCGGATCGCCCGTTCGTGGGAGGAGCGAAAGGCGGATCGAAGGGAGGCACTTCGGATCGGCAGTCGAGGCCCGTGCTCGAGCAACGCGTCTACTTCCTGAGCATCGATCAAATGGGCTTTGATCGAGCACTGGTGGAGAAAATTGACGTCGCACGCGTGGCGTTCGTCGATCGGCTCGCTGCGTACGAGAAATCTTCGGCGGCACGACGGAAGGAACTTGAGCTCGCGCGAAAGGCATCGCCATCGAACCAGCCTCCAAGTCCCGAGTTTCGAAAGGCAATGGAGGAGCTCGACGCGGCACGGCCGAAGCTGGCAGAAGTGCGAGCGGAGGTTGCGAAACTCCTCACCGCGGAGCAAGCCGAGGCACTCGAGAAAAAGTATGCCGATGAAATGAAGCGCGTCCGGGCGGAGCTGACGCGGCGGACCGACGAGGAGCGCGCGAAGAAGAAGGCTGCTGCGGATAAGGCTCGGAAGCAAAAGGGCAGCGATGTTCCGATGGAGGATGGCGAGATGGGCGGCGATTCTCCAGCGAAGCCCGGCTGACTCCACGTGCGGCATGCAGAACACAAAACCGGCCCTGCGCAATGCGCGGGGCCGGTGGTCTTTGATCAAGTCGAAGGTTGTATCTACTCGCGCTGATCAACCGCCGCCGAAGACTCGCACATCGTCGTACTCGTTCACGACATACGGTCCGGTGGGATGGTTGACGATGTTGGTGTACGCCGTCTGCGCGTTGCCAGGACCATCATTCTGTGAGAAATAAATACCATCGCGACCCGCAGAAATCACGGCAAACGCGCCGCGCGGAGCTCCCGCAAGGGGAAGAGCAGGAGTTCCGTAGCTGACGCTGCGGAGAATCTGCGCGAGGGTTGCGCTCTTGAGCGCTGCGGTGCGGAGGACGCTCGTCGACTGGTTGCGGCCAAGGTCACCAAGCGAAGCCGAATTCAGGTAGGGATTGGCGCTCTGAAAGGCGAAGATGCAGTCAGCAAGCGACTCGGTCGGCGCGCCACCTTGGACAAGCGTCGATCCTTGTGGGCGAAGCTGGCGGAAGTACATGATTGGCTGGCCCCACGAGTCGAGGAGGTCAGGAAGCTTCAGCGTGTCGTTTGCGTACGGATCCTCTCCGCCTGCAGCTTGCAGGTTCTGTCCATGCACGGGAAGCAGGTCATCAGACTTCGGAGAGAAGAATGACTTGTACTGGACGCCGCGGATGCGCGGACCTTCGCCGAGCTTCGCTGAATTGATCTTCATCTTGAAGATTCCCGATGCAGCGTTCCCAAAGGTGAGTTCAGTCCAACCCGAGTAGGGAGCAACGTTGTAGTTTGGATCCTCTTCGGGGATCGCACCTCCGCAAAGGTGGAGCAGCGCGTTCTCCATGCCTGAGATCTGCGGGCTTGTCGTGGAGTTCAGAATGCCCTCAGGAACGATGCCTGGGTAGAAGCCGAACTGCTGGTAGAAGGTCTCGCAGGCTTTTGCGAACTCCTGCATCAGGCTTTCGGTCTGCGTTTTGCGGGCACGCTCTTGCACGCGGCTCAATGCGGGGAGAAGGATCCCGATCAAGAGCGCGATGATGCCGATCACGACGAGCATCTCGGTCAACGTGAACCCACGCGCGCGTCGGGGGCGGTGAGCGGTCGTAGAACGTTCGTTCAACTGGTCAAGCATGATGGCAATCCTACCCGAGAGAGTCTGTAGCAATCGACGGAATTTCCTTCGCGCATGATGAAGAAGACGCTGCTGGAAGCGGTCAAGTTCGGCCCGTTCGTCACATTGGACACCTTGACTCGAAATCTCGCGGGGCATTCACCCGAAGCCGTGCGAAGGGTTTCATCGCGCGTTGAGCTGCCGGAACGCCTCGTATCCAGCGATCGCGACCGCTGTCGCAAGGTTGAGGCTCCGCACGCCATCCCCGGCGGGCATGGGGATCGTGACAAGGTGGTCGTTGCCGTACTTCGTGGCGGCCCAGGCCTGGACCGCTTCGTCGACACCTCGAGACTCCTTCCCAAAGAGGAGATAATCGCCGCGTTGGAAAACCGCGCTGTAGTGGGATGTCGTGGTGTGTGCGGTGAACAGCCACAGTCGCGGAGGATTCTCACGCTCGAGGAATGCCTCCCACGAAGGATGTTCCACGCAGTCGACAAGGTGCCAGTAGTCAAGCCCCGCGCGACGGCAGGCCTTTTCACTCATGTCAAAGCCTATGGGATACACCACGTGCAAGCGGCAGCCAAGCGCAGCTGCAGTTCGCCCAATGTTCCCTGTGTTGTTCGGGATCTCGGGGTGCAGGAGAACAAAGTGGAAGAGCGGGGGGCGGGTGGGCGATGCCTGCACGCGCGGCGGCTCAGCGCTCGAGTTCTTCTTTCGACAATGGCCGTTGGAAGCCAGTGCCCTTTGCGCGATCTGCGCGGGCCTGACCGATGCAGAGGAGGCACCAGATGGTGCAGACGGCGATCCAGAGAAGATTTGAGAAGAGGACGGGGATCATGTGCGATTCCTAGACGGGACTTGTTCTTGGCTGCGAACTGACTGCGAACTGGACGCGGAAAGCCAATCTCTATCGGCTGAAGGGAAGCGCCCCCCGCGGGATTCGAACCTGCGACCTGCGCTTTAGGAAAGCGCTGCTCTATCCAGCTGAGCTAGGAGGGCACCGAAGGGTCGGAGTATACGGGCTTCAACGGTTGGCGCGGAGCGCCTCACGCATGCTCGTGATCGATCCAAAGCCGTTCCACGCGATCAAAATGAGGAGGAGGAGTGGATGGCAGGCCACGGTGTACTGGTTGTCGAGGAGATCCCAGATGAAGATGCCCGCAAGCCCTGCGGTTGCTGCCAATCCGCAGAGGCCGCTGATCAAGGCGGTGCCCGGTGCGCGCAAACAGGCGAGTCCTGCGGAGGCGAGGAAGAGAATCGATGATCCGCGCAGCACCCAGAGGAAGGCGATCCAAAGCGGGACTGTCGTGGCGGCGCCAACCGAATCGACGATCTCGGTGCTGAGTCCAGCAAAAAAACCGTAATAACCGAAGGTGACCGCGCCGATCAGGGAACCGATGACGGATCCTGTCGCGGCATCGCCAAAATCTCGACTCTCTCGCAGCGGGGGTTGCGGGCGGGCGGGAACGCGATCCATGTTTCGTAGAGTATCGCGAACATGGAGCCCGCGCGATGACACCGATTCTCAAGAGCATTTTCTCCGAGTGGGCGTGGTTCGCGCCAACACTCGTCGCTCTCTCCATCTGCATGTCGATCGCAACGGTCGCGGCGGTGCTCCTTGATCGCCGCTGTCAGTCGCAGAGCGCGATGTCGTGGGTGCTCCTTGTCATCGTGGCGCCACTTGTTGGGCCGTTGGTGTACTGGGTGTTCGGAAAGGCCTGGTTGTCTGCGAAGCGCCAGGAGGCCTATCGGCGCGTCGCTGCGGAACGTGCGGAGTTCCGTCGGCGTGATGAGGCCGGCGGCTCAGCGCTCGCGCGACGGGAGGCCCGGGAGCGGGTCGCGGCGATTCTCGCGCCAGACCAGCGACATCTCGCGACGCAGGCAGCCTCTATTTCTGGGGACTTTCCGCTGGGCGGAAACGGCATCGAAATCTTCGACGAGGCGGAGGATTTGTTCACCCGCATGGCCGCGGACATTGATGCCGCAGAACGTCACGTTCATATCGAGTTTTATATCGCGCTTGATGATGCGACCGGCGGCCGGGTGTTTGCTGCGCTTGAGCGCGCTGCGCGGCGCGGGATCTCGTGCCGCATGCTGCTCGACGGACTGGGTTCGCGGGCGTTTCTTAAAACTGAACGCCGCGCTGCGCTTGAGCGAGCGGGTGTGCATCTTGTTGAGGCGCTTCCCGTTGGGGTGGTGCGTCGGCGCTTCGGGCGAATCGATTTGCGGAACCATCGAAAGATCGCGGTGATCGATGGTGCGATTGGCTACATCGGTAGTCACAATCTTGCGGCAAAGGATTTCAAGGTCAAGGAAAGGTATGCGCCGTGGATCGATGCGACGATGCGGGTGAACGGGCCGATTGCCAACGATCTTCAGAAGATCTTCGTTGAGGATTGGTTTCTTGAAACGGATGAGGAACTTGTCAACCTGATCGCGCTGGGTGTGCGTGACGGTATTCAGCCGGCGATCGCACAGGTCCTTGGGACTGGGCCTGCCACCTACGAAAGCGCGATGCCGCAACTTATTCTTTCCCTCGTCCATCTCGCGGAGGAGGAGGTGGTCTTGACGACGCCATACTTCGTTCCCGACGAGCCCGCATTGGCGTCGTTGCTTACCGCGGCGCGGCGCGGCGTACGCACGGTGCTCGTCGTCCCCGAACACAACGACTCACTCCTCGTCAAACTCGCGAGTCGGAAGTTTTATCAGCGGCTCCTCGAGGCGGGCGTCGAGATTTGGCAGTACCGCGGCGGACTTCTCCATGCGAAGACGATTGTGGTGGACGGCAAGACGTGTCTCATGACCAGCGCAAACCTCGATCGACGGAGTTTCGAACTCAATCTCGAGGCAAGTCTCGTGGTGTACGACGCAGAGACAAGCCAGCGCCTCCGAAAGGTTCAAGAGGGCTATCTTGGGCGTTCGACTCGGATCAGCGCCAGCGAGTGGTACACGCGTCCTGCGTGGAAGCGACTCGTCGAAAATGGCGTAGGTTTGATATCGCCGCTGTTGTGAAGCGCAGTTGTCTCAGCGACGCCAACGAAAAACCCTGCTGTTGCAGGGTCTCGCTGATCCCGCGTTTGTCACGAGGGCCAAAGTGCCGATAGGTGGACTCGAACCACCGACCTCCGGGTTATGAATCCAGCGCTCTAAACCAGCTGAGCTACATCGGCAGGAGGTCGAAGAGTATAGCGGAAGTCGTGAGGCGCTCAAGGCGCTCCCGAACACCTTTCAGTTCGCGGCGACGGGCTTGGACGCGTTTCGCACCCAGCGCCGTCCGAGTTCGGTTTGCGCGAATTCGGGCTCGCGACTTGCAATCGCAGCGGCAATAAGTCCGAGGAACATCGGGTTTGGCGACAGCGGACGACTCGTCAGTTCAGGATGGAATTGTCCACCGACGAAATACGGATGCATGGACTGCGGCAGCTCCAACATCTGCATGATCGGAAACCGCGGATGCCTTCCACTGAAACGGAGACCTGCATCTTGCAGCTGCGCGATGTACGCAGGATCAACCTCAAAACGATGTCGGAAGCGCTCGCGCATTTCGGTCTTTCCGCCGTAGAGGAAACTCGCGATGGAGCCAGGTTCGAGAATGACCTCTTGTCCTCCGAGCCGCATGGTGCCACCCATGATGCCTTCGAGTTTCTTTTGCTCTGGTAGTTCAGAGATCATGGGATGCGCACAATTTGGCTCAAACTCAGTGGAGTTCGCACCGGCGAGCCCAAGCACGTTGCGGCCGAATTCAATCACCGCCATCTGAAATCCAAGGCAAATGCCGAGGAATGGAATCTTGTTGGTGCGCGCCCACTTCACGCAGCGGATTTTGCCTTCCACGCCTCGTTGACCAAAGCCGCCGGGCACGATCAACGCATGGACACCATCAAGTGCTGCGCCAGTCTGTGCGTCGTCAAGGAGCTCGCTGGTATCGATCCAGCGCGTGCGAATATCGCAGGAAAACTGAATAGAGCAGTGCTCCACAGCCTTATCAATCGACGCGTACGCATCGCGTAGCGCGGCGTACTTCCCAGAGATACCGAGTTCGATGAAGTGCTTTCGCGGAGCGAAAATGCGGCGCGAGAAGTCGAGCCATTCGACGCGCGCGACATCTTCCTTCGCAGGGCTTGTGCGGTCATGCAGGTTGAGGATTGAGAGGATTTCACGATCAAGGCCCGCTGCACGCATCGCTTCTGGGATGACATACACGCTCTCGCGATCGTGCATGGAAAAGATCCTTTTGAGCGGCACATTCGAGAACATCGCCATCTTTTCCATCACCTTGTCGGTGACCGGATTTTTCGCACGGCACGCGACGATGTGCGGCTGAATTCCCGCTTCCATCAGCCGCTTGATGCCGAGTTGTGCTGCCTTGGACTTCTGTTCGCCAAGAATTGACGGCTCGAGGATGTAGGTGAGCGCAACAAAGCAGGTCGACTCTGGACCTTCTTCGAAAGCGAGTTCTCGCAATGCCTCGATATAGAAACCGTTTTCGTAATCGCCAGCGGTTCCGCCAACTTCGACAAACACGACATCGGCTTGCTTGCCGTTGGATCCGCCCGACATGGCGAGTTCACGGAGGCGCATCTTTACGATGCCGGTGACATGCGGAATCATTTGCACGTCGCGGCCGAGATACCCACCTCGACGTTCGCGTTCGAGCACCTCGGTGTAGATCTGTCCAGCAGTAACGAAATTTCGGCGGGTCAAGTCTTGACCAAGAATGCGCTCATAGGTGCCAAGATCCATGTCGGTCTCGCACCCATCCGCAAGCACAAAGACTTCGCCATGTCGATACGGATTGAGGGTTCCCGAATCGATGTTGAGGTAGCCCTCCATCTTGATGGGAGCGACCGAGAGTCCTTTATCCTTGATCAGTTTGGCGAGCGAACTGGCAAAGATGCCTTTGCCGAGACCGCTCATCACGGTGCCGACGACTACAACGAACTTGGTTCGTCCGCGTTGGTAACCAGCGGGAGCTGGCGAATGCCACTCCGTACTCTCTTCACTCTTACCAAACTGTGAAAGGAAACCGCTACCTTCAGGCGTTTCGGGGGAGGGAGATTCCGAGTGGGGCATTCCCGAATGTAGTCTGATTGCACTCGAAATTGCAAGCCGGATTACCGACTTCTCGTCCGGTGGACAAAGTCGGCGTACTGGCTGGGCGTGTCGATTCCCTGACTCGTCACGACGCGGACAGCTACGGCGATCCCGTGACCGTGCTCGAGTACACGAAGTTGCTCAAGGCTTTCGGTCTCCTCTAGCGCCGACGGCGGCCAACCAAGAAAGGTCTGGAGGAAATCGCAGCGGTAGGCATAAAGCCCAACGTGCCGCAGCGGCGTCGCGCGAGGCCTGCCGCCCTCGGCAGCATCGCGGTGAAAGGGAATCGGTGCCCGGGAGAAGTACAGCGCACGGCCACCAAGGCCGAGGACGACCTTGACGAGGTTAGGGTTGTCGACCGACTCATCGGCCGCGAAAGGCGTCGCAACGGTCGCCACATCGGCCCAGGGCGAAGCATGAAGGAGTCGAACGGTGGCATCGATCGTTTCCGGCTCGATTTCTGGTTCGTCGCCTTGGATATTGACGAACACCTCGGCGTGGACGGATTGCGCGACCTCGGCAAGTCGGCTCGTTCCATTTGGATGATCGGTGCGGGTGAGGATAGCCCGGCCGCCGGCGGCCTCGACCACGTCGACGATCCGCTGGTGATCAGCCGCCACGATGACCTCATCGAGTTGAGTCGCCCGGCGGGCCTGCTCCAGAACATGGACGACAAGCGCTTTGCCGGTCTCTGCCGCCAAGACTTTCTCTGGAAATCGAGACGAAGCGAGGCGGGCTGGGATGACGCCGACAGTCCGGAGACGACTCAAGCGGCCGTGTCCTTGAGGATCGCGTCGATCTCGTTGCGCTTGGCCCGGATATCGCGATAGCCAACCGCGCGGCGGACAATCTCTGAGCAGATGACGCCGGCGGCGCGCGCGTGGTCGGGGTTCTTCTCCGACCGGGCGAGTTCCATCAGTGAAACCATGAGGTCGTACTTGATCGGCATTTCACGATCACTCTCGCCGGTCCCAAGCGACTTCAGCGCCTCTTGGAACTCACTTGTGGCCTCGTTGTGCCAGCCCACTGCGGCGAAGCAGCGGCCGAGCATGTGCGTGGCGCCAATGCGGAGTTTGGCCTCGTCCTTACAAGCCTGGAAGGCCGCCATCGCCTCCTCATAGTTGCCGAGTTCAAACTCAATGCGGCCGAGTTCAGCCTTGATTGATCGATCGGTGGGATAGTTGCGCTGCTTTTCGCGAAGTTCGCGACCCTCAAGGGCCAGAAACTCGAGGCGGATCGCTTCGAATTCTACCTTACTCGCTGCGTCTTGCGCGGTCTCGTATCTCTTCTGCGCGGCATCGCGAAGACGCCGCATCTGCATCACGCGAATTTCTCCCGCGAGCATCTTGAATCGGTACTCGTTGAGACGCTCAAAGCCACCGAGGAAAACATCATGCGCCTCGTTCTCACTCTCGGCGGTTGCGCGACGGCGGAGAAGCGTCCCGAGCTTTTGCACTGCATCGGGGGACATTGGATTCTCTTCGTAGTCCTTGCGCGCGCGCTCGAGGTTGCGGGCCTCGGTTTCCTCATTCGCAGCAATGGCGCTTGATTCCTGCTGTTGTTGCTGCTTCGAAGCATCCTTGATGTTTGAGCGGAAGCCGCCCTCGCCGCCCCCAGTTTTTTCGTAGCCGCCTTGCTTCAGTGCATGTCGCGCCGTGAGTTCCTTGAGATCGGCTGCGAGTTGCGTATCGGTTGGATCAACACGCACCGCTTCCTCGACCGAGGCGTGGGCCTCGCCCCAGGCTTCAACGCCGGTGAACACGGTCTTTGCCTTCATCCACATCGACTTTGTCTGCTTCTTCTGTTTGCGAAGAAGGTCGAGCAACTTTGGTGCGATCCAAACGCCGAAGTCCATTTGCCCGGCCTTGGCCGCGCACTCCAACATTCGAAATGCGGCATCCATGTTGAGGAGGTCGCGCATCCAGATGTATTCAGCCTGGACAAACTTGTCGATCGGGCCGGGCCCCTCGAGTTCCTTGATCTGCTCTTTCGCAGCAGGCTTTCCGCCGGACTTGTGAAAGGCAATTGCGGTGAGGAAGAGTTCCTCGTGCCGGGGAACTCCGGAGGGATCGAGGCGCAGTCCCTTCGCGTAGAGCATCAGCGCGTACTCAAGGCTACCGGTCTGGCCGATGGTTTTCGCGTGGTCAAAGAACTTGCGCGCCTTCTCAGGTTGGGCCACGAAGGCACCGGAGACCGAGGCACCTTCCGCTGCTGCGGGGGTTGCTGCAGGCTGCTTCTTGCCGAATGAAAAGAAACCCAATCCTGGCTCCTGAACGAAGGTTGAAAACCGTCCGACGCGGGGCGTCGGTGGTGCGAGACCGCAAGGTATCGGATTTCGGAGGCTTCAGTCAACCCAATCGACGCATTCTGTCCCATCAGATTTGCTCCTCCGCACAAGACGGTGATACGGCGCGCCATGGCGGATACGATGGGGAAATGGCGAGTTCTCGTGACATTGTTGTCCATCCGCATCCCGTGCTTCGTATGAAGGCGCGGCCGATCGAACGCATCGACGCGTTCGTGCACGAACTCGTGGACGACATGCGACGCATCGTCCAAGTGCATGACGGTATCGGCATCGCAGCGCCACAAGTCGGCGAGAGTGTGCGGATCTTTCTGACGTGCGGCCGCGATGGTGAGCCCGAACGCGTCTTCATCAATCCGCGCCTCGAGCAGAGTGGTGCGGGTGAACTTTGCGACGAAGGCTGCCTCAGCTTGCCTGACATCCGGGCTGAAATTCTCAGGCCACCCGTGGTGCGGATCACGGCGATGGGTTTGGATGGTCGCGAGTTTGTGTTAGAGAGTGATGGATTTCCCGGGCGCGTCTGGCAGCATGAAAATGACCACCTTGATGGCATGTTGATCATCGACCGCATGCGGCCGCTCGATCGGTTGGCAAACCGTCGCGCGCTCCGCGATCTTGAGCGCGCCCGTGGATGAGGGTTCCGGATCGGCTTGTGTGCGTGACGCGTCTGCGGTCGCGAGCGAGGCACTTCCGATGCGTGTTGTCTTTCTTGGCTCCGGCGCATTCGGACTCCCATCGCTTGAAGCGCTTGCAGTTCGGCATGAAGTGGTTCTGGTCGTGTCGCAACCCGACCGTCCCGCTGGTCGTGGAAAAATGCTGACTCCGACACCGATCGCGTTGCGTGCGGCGGAGCTCGGCATTCCAGTCGTCAAGCCGGAGGATGTGAATGAGCCGCGGGTTCGCGAGGAGATTCGCGCCGCGCGTGCGGATGCATGGGTTGTGATCGCGTTCGGGCAGAAGCTCTCTGCTCCGCTACTCGAAGGCATTTTCGCCGTCAACTTGCACGGCTCATTGCTTCCTGCATACCGCGGCGCAGCGCCAATCCAACGCGCAGTGATGGATGGCTGCGCAGTCACTGGCGTCAGCGTCATCTCCCTCGCCGAGCGAATGGACGCCGGGCTCGTCTACGCGACGCGGACGCGCGCGATCGGGCCCACTGAAACCTCGGACGATGTACACGATGCACTTGCGCTCCTCGGGCCGGAGGTGCTCGGTGCGGTTCTCGCTGAGCGCGCCGCGGGAACGCTCGTCGGCGCGGTACAGGATGAATCACGGTCTACGCGCGCGCGGAAACTGTCGAAGGCTGAGTCAGCGATCGACATCGCTGGCCTCACAGCCCACGCTGCGCGCGCGCGCATCAACGGGCTCAACTCGTGGCCCGGATGTACAGCCTTGCTTGGCGAACTCCCGGTGAAACTGCTTCGCGTTCGTGAGGTTGATGCGACTGGCTGCGGCGAATCGGGGATCCTCGGCGAGGATGGCCGGGTCCGCACGGCATCGGGGGCGATTGAAGTGCTCGAAATCCAAATGCTCGGCGGGAAGCCCATGGCATTCGAGGTCTTCGCACGAGGTCGGCGCGGATCGCTTGGCATGCGGCTAACCGCCCCAACCGCCTCATAGCAGCGGATACTCGCCATCGACGGCAGCCATGCACGCCAGCCATGCCTGCACTGGTTGCAGCATCATTCCTGGAATCGCCGATATCGGAAATGTGCGTAGGACCAGCGTTCGGTCCCGCGACCCTGTCCGGAATCGATGTCGCATGCCGCTTGTGCAACTGGTCTTTGATTTTGCCGCGGCCTGCGACACTGAAGCGTGCGCGAGTGATGCCCTTGGTGCAAACGCGCTCCCTCGTTTGAGACCGTTGGCGCGGGTCCGAAGTCGTTCGAAACCACGGAAGGCGATGAACGATATCGGGCAGCTGTTCGAGCCCATGGAATCATCGCCAGCCACAGCGGGCGCATCGTGCGAGCCTCGTCGTTGTCGTCGTGGCCCGCGCGGTATCAATCATGGAACTCCCATGCAGGCGCGCTTCGATGAGATCGTCGAGCTCATGCTTGCGAGGTATGGCCTCCGTGTACGAAAGTGGCGGACCTCGCTCTCTGGCGTCGCAGTGTTACGCATGTATCGCGATGGTCGCGAAGAACGTTGGATTGAGTCGCCCTATCCAACGAGTCCATTACGTCTAGCGATCTTTCTCCACGAGGTCGGTCATCACGCAATCGGGCTCGGCATCTACAAACCGCGGTGCCTCGAGGAATTCCTAGCGTGGAGATTTTCTATCGAGCATCTCGAACAACTCGGTATCGCCACCGAAGGTGTGGTTGCACGGCGATTCGACGCCTCGATGCGATATGCGGTCGCCAAGGCAATTCGTCGCGGTATTCGCCAACTTCCCGCGCAACTCGCGCCCTTCGTACCGACCGGTTTGTTGCGACAGTCGGCGTAAGGCTTTCCCGTCGTACGCGAGTTCCTCACAGAATCAGCATCGCGTCGCCGAAGGAATAGAAGCGATATCGCTCGCGCACCGCGATGCGATACGCCTCGTGCATCAGTTCCATTCCGG
Organism: Candidatus Kuenenia stuttgartensis; assembly: GCA_945902075.1. GTDB lineage: Bacteria > Planctomycetota > Phycisphaerae > Phycisphaerales > SM1A02 > QWPT01. The sequence goes on from CAMDMA010000042.1 coordinate 21,606, forward strand.
CAAATGCACCGACGAGCGCAAGCAGTGTCGAGCGAGGTAGGTGAAAGTTGGTGATCAGCGCGTCCACGAAGCGAAACTCAAAGCCGGGCGCGATAAGAATGCTTGTGTTCGCGTGGTAGGCCGCGTGGTTGACCGCGTGGTTGACATCGAGTGCCGTCGGTAAACGTGAGGGAAGACTCTCGAGCGCGCGAACGGTGGTGGTGCCGACCGCGACGATGCGCGCTTCGCCGCGGACCCTCGGGACAGCAAGCGTTTCGAGGAGCGCGATCGTTACTGCCGGAATGGTGAATGATTCCGAGTGCATGGCGTGCGCGGCGAGTGTTTCTGTATCCACTGGCTTGAAGGTTCCCGCACCAACATGCAGCGTGATATTCGCGCGACCAATGCCCCCGTTTGCGAGAGTATCGAGGAGGGCATCTGTGAAATGGAATCCCGCTGTCGGTGCGGCGACAGACCCGCGGTCCATGCGGTTCGCGTACACCGTTTCATACTCCGAACGATCAAGGTCGTCACTCACAGTGATGGAGTGCGCTTCGCGTGCTTTGCGGATGTATGGCGGAATTGGTGTGTGCCCTGAGCGTTCGAGAACTTCAGCGACATCGCCTCCGAGTTTGCCGGCGCGGACATCAACAATCCAAGTATCGTCGTCGCGCGCAATGAGTACGAGCGCGTCATCGCGTTCATGGCCGTCGTGATCGACGAGAGATAGCACAGTTTCCGGCGCAAAGCGCTTCGATTGGCGCAACAGCATGCGCCATCGGTGTGGTTCCGCGCAGGGAGAGAGCAGAAGTCCCTCACTCTCGCGACCGTTGAGCGGATCACGCACGCGCACACGCGCGCGCAGCACGCTTGTGTCGTTGAGTAGAAGTTGATCGCCCCTTCGAAGCAACGAAGGAAGATCGCGCACATGACGATGGTCGATCGTCCCACGCGCGCGGTCCACAACCATCATTCGAGCGCTATCGCGTGGAGTGGCCGGCGTCGTTGCGACGAGCGATGGGTCGAAGTCGTACTCAAGTTCCGAGGTGCGCATCGTGGTACCTAGCAACCGTCGCGGCCGACACACTGCCCGACTTACTTCTTGCGTTGCTTGAACTTCGATTTGATCGATTGTGTTGCGCTCGAACCCTTGAGATTCATTCCCGGCAGACCACCCATTCCCGGCATGCCGCCCATCCCCGGCATGCCACCCATTCCCGGCATGCCGCCCGATTTCGCCATCTCTCGTGCAGCCTTGATGCGTCCGGCCATTCCGCCCGATGCCAGGCTTGCGGTCATCTTCTGCACCATCTCGAACTGGGATGTCAGCCGATTGACTTCGGTGGTTGTCGTTCCAGAGCCAGCAGCGATGCGACGCACACGCGCTTTGTTAAAGAGCTTGAGGTCTTTGCGTTCCGCCGCAGTCATCGAGTGGACCATTCCTTCAAGTCGGTCGAATTGTTTGTCGTCGATGTTGACATCTTTGAGCGCGCTTCCCACGCCGGGCAAGAGGCCGAGGAGTTGTTTCATCGGGCCCATCCGGCGGAGCGACTTCATCTGCGAGAGGAAGTCGTCCATGGTGAGCTGACCCTTCGCGAGTTTTTCGGCCATTTTCTCGGCCTCTTCGTCGCTGACCTCTTCCCGTGCCTTCTCGACAAGTGCGAGCACGTCACCCATACCGAGAATCCGCCCGGCCATGCGCTTTGGGCTGAATTCGTCGAGCGCGTCAAACTTCTCGCCGGTACCGATGAACTTGATTGGTGCGCCGGTGACCTTCTTCACCGTGAGCGCCGCGCCGCCGCGCGTGTCGCTGTCGAGTTTGGTGAGGATCACGCCGTCAATCTTGAGTCGATCATGAAATGCCTTTGCACTGCGCACGGCGTCTTGCCCGGTCATCGCATCGACGACAAGCAGGATTTGGTGGGGCTGAACCGCAGCACGCACGGACTCAAGTTCTTTCATGAGGTCGTCGTTCACGTGAAGCCGACCAGCGGTGTCGAGGATCACAACGTCGTAGCGCTCGCTCCGAGCTTTCTCAACTGCGCGCCGACAGACACCGACTGCCGCGTTGATCGCCTTTCCATACTCCGCACATTTGTCAGGTTCGCCATAAAAACCAATGCGCGCGCTGCCCCTTGCATCGGTATCGACGCCGTGGACAACCTGCTGCAATTGTTCGACAGCGGCTGGTCGTTGAAGATCCGCCGCCGCTACGAGACACGACCGGCCAGCCTTCTTGAAAAACGCGGCGAGTTTGCCGCAGGTTGTGGTCTTTCCGGAGCCTTGCAGGCCGCACATCATGATTACAGTCGGTCCCGGATCAACGAGAAAGAGCTTGCTATCTTCGGGACCCATCAGTGCAACCAGCTCATCGTGCACGATGCCGACAAGCTCTTGGCCGGGCTTAAGGCTCTTTGTGACTTCCTGGCCGGTGGCTTTCGCGAGGCAGTCATCGCAAAACTGCTTGGCCACACTCAACTCCACGTCCGCTTCGAGGAGCGCCGTGCGAATCTCCGCAAGCGCGTCGCGCACATTGGATTCACTGATCGTTCCGCGGCCTGAGAGCGAGCGGAATGCGGAGGAGAAACGTTCGGAGAGGCTGTCGAACATAAGGACGGCAGTATACGAGCGACCCTCCGCGTTGACGCGCGGCTTTGTGATGGACTCGGTGAGACCTCAGAGCGGCCGAATGGCGCGCATATCGTGTTTGGCCTCGAGGACGCTGCGGAGGTTGCAGAGGTACCAGCGCCAGCTCTCGGCGCTGTCGGCAACTGTGAGGAGCGCATCGCCAGCCGTGTTTCGAAACGGTCCGTGGCGGACAATCACCCGCGCGCCGCTGGGATCGCCAGCGAGCGTTCGTCCGTGATGCGTGAGGGGTGACACAGAGATTTCGACTGGTACTGAGGTCTCGTCGATCGGTGAGGGATACCAGTCCCACCGCACGAGTGCATGGCCGTCGAGAACTCGATCGCAAAGGTACTCAAGGACGGTCACATCCGTTGTGTGTGACCATTCGCGATCCCATGAGATCGACAATGTTGCACCGATCTCAGTCGGATACTCAGCTGCGACCGCGAGCCACCGGCAGATTCCTGAGGCGGATGCAATGCAGGATGCAACCTCCGCGGGTGCTGCATGGATTTCCTCTTTGAGCGTGATCCAAACGCCGTCGGCTTCGCGTGTCACCATTTCAGAGAGCTTCCTGCGGGCCAGAGCCAGTTTCAGAGCCAGTTTCAGTAGTGGGGTGAGAAGAAGGGGCGGGGTGAGTCGCGACCGGCGGGAGGATCTCGGCGAGCCTGCTGTGAAGCGAGCCGCGCGAATGCACTTCGTGCTGGGAGCCGGCGCTCGCAAGTTTCGACTTCGCTGCACGGAGCCTGTCCGCTTGGAGGTGTCCCGCAAAGGCATAGACGCGGAGATGCGGGTGACCGAGGACGGCGTCAAGCAGTTCCTCAGGTGACTCGCCATCGCCGAGTTCCGCCTCAAGATCCAGAAAGTAACAAGTCGCTCCCGGCGCGTGCTGCGCGAGCGAGGCACGGTTTCGTACTCCCTGGCCGCGAAGTCCAGCGTACTTCGCAGCACCAAGAATCTTGCTTCCAAAAAGTAGGTCGCTTGTGAAGAGGATCATTCGATTGGCTCCAGGTGTCCAGCATTCGATGCAATCATGGTTCCAGCATCCGATGCAATCACAAGCCGTCGCGGTGCAAGTTCGTGCTCGATGATTGTGTCGAAAGTTTCGCGCGCACGAACGATCTCGACGGTGCTCCCGGTCACAAGTATCTCGGCCGGAAGCGGCGACGAGTTGTATCGGCTGGCCATGCTCATACCGTAGGCACCAGCGGTGAAGACGGCGAGCAGATCGCCGCGTTCAAGATTTGCTGGAAGCATGCGATCAAGCGCGAGGAAATCACCGGTCTCGCAGAGCGGACCGACAACGTCTTGTGGAACCGTGCCCGGGAGCTGCGGGTCTGGCGTGCGGCGCACGGGCACCATGGACTCGCCGGGCGCGACCGGCCAAATGAAGTGGAAACTCCCGTAGTGCGAGGGTCGGAGCAGCGCGTTCATGCCCGCATCACAGATGACGAAGCGCTTCTCGCCCGAAGTTTTTGTGTAGAGCACTTTCAGTACGAGTATTCCGGCATTGGCAACAATCGTGCGACCGGGCTCAAGGATGAAGCGGATGCCACGATCAAAGAGCGGTTTCGCAATCGGAAGAATCGCATTCGCGTACTCCTGCAGCGTGGGTGATTGCAGGCTTTCGTAATCCGCACCGAAGCCACCGCCGAGATCGATCGAACGGATCGCAAATCCATCGGCAGCGAGTGTTTCGACCAACGCAGCGGTCTTTGCCATCGCCTCGCGGTACGGCTCGACGGTGTACACGGGTGAACCGATGTGAAGGTGGAGACCAACAAGCTTCGCGTACGGATCGCGACCGAAGCGCTCGAAAAAACGTCGCGCGCGTTCGAGGTCGACACCAAACTTCGACTCCTTTTTTCCGGTCGTGGTGTATCGATGCGTCTTCGGATCGACATCAGGATTGATGCGCAGTGCGACGCGCACGACCATATTTTCAAGGCGTGCGAGTCGAGCGATGTTCTCAAACTCCTGTTCGCTTTCGCAATTGAAGAGGCCGACATCGTTGGAGCCAAGCCCCTCACGAATTGCGTACACGATCTCCTCGTCGGTCTTGCCGACACCTGCATAGACGCAACGCGTAGCTTCAACTCCCGCAGCGCGCGCGCGAAAGAGTTCGCCACCACTCACGACATCCATACCTGCACCTCGCTGGCCGAGTGTGCGGAGGATGCTGAGGTTTGCACAACTCTTCACTGAGTAACAGACGAGCGGATCAATCGGCGCGAAAGCTTCGACAAGCCGATCGTAGTGCGACTCGATCGTGCCACGCGAGTAGATGTAGCAGGGCGTACCGGCCTGCTCCACGATCGCGCGGACAGGGACGTCTTCCGCGAACAACTCGCCGTTTCGATAGGAAAAGAGATCCATTCGGCGATCCTATCAGGTTCGGGGTTCCCGCCGAGTACGGGTCGCTTCCGCGGTTCGGCGCTTCGTACTTCCCGGAGTGATGTCGGTCGGCGTTCGATCTGGATCGCCGCGCCAAGTTTGCAGGAGCCAACCTGCGATCGCGAGTGCTATCCAGAAGAGGAGCCATGCAACGGGCGCGATTGGCTGCGCAGCGCGATCGGAGACGCGGGCGAGAAAAGGCATCGCGCCGACAAGCGTGAATATGGATCCAACGAGGCTGGTGAGAAACGCTGCCGACGAATTTGGCAGCCACGTGCCGACGATGATGCCGACAAATGCGCCACCAGCGGCAGCTGCGGTGAGAAAGGTGCGCACCTGTGGTGACTCGGCGCGCCATTTGGCATCGGCCCACGCGACAAGTGGACGCACCGCGGTTGGTGTACGCGCGACAAGTTGTTCATGAACCTCGTGCTCATATCCGTCGACGAATTTCGCAGTTCCATCGATCGGACGACGCGCATCGATCGCGCCAGCGTCGATCGCGACGAGCGCGACGAATGAGCAGCCGAAGCCAAGCACCACGCCGGTGGCGCAGCCGAAGAGCAGCCGCCATGTCGCTGCGACAAAGACCAATCCGAGCGCGCCACCGAGAAGTGTCAGAGCGATTGAGCCGAGCCGCGGCGCGAGGAGGCCTAGCAAAGGTGCCCCCAGCATGGCCCCGAGAAGCACAATCGCAATCACAAAGACCGGCCGAAGGAAGTGACGGCCTGCGATCAAGAGCAACAGTCCACCAAGAAGCAGAATGAGCGCGGGAGCCAGGCTTTGGATTGGCATGCGACTCAGCTCGCGTGCGATCGAATCGATCGCCTCGCCCGCGCCGGGGGTCGTGTGGACTGCTCCATCCAAGTCGTCGAGGAGGATACCCTGAGCGACCCCGGCCTGAATCGCGGAGAGTCACGATGGACGCACCTCAACAACCTCTCACTCTCGCCCAACTCCGCAGCCGAATTGACGCGGTGGATGCAAAGTTGGTCGCAACCCTTGCCGACCGTGCTCGGCTCGTGGTGTTGGTTGGCGAGGCGAAGCGTCATGAGGGCGTTGCGACCTATGCGCCGAGCCGCGAGCGCGCGGTGATTGAGCGCGCGATCGCGATGAATCCCGGCCCACTTGGCGCGCGCACGATCGAGGCCGTTTTTCGTGAAATCATGTCAGGATCCTTCGCGCTTGAGCGACCGCTGCGGGTCTGTTGTCTTGGTCCAGAGGGTTCGTTCAGTCATCTCGCGACCGTGCGCCACTTCGGGTCGAGTGTGGAAGTTGGCTTCGTTCCTCGCATCGCCGATGCGATTGCCGAGGTCGCCGCCGAGAGGTCCGATCACGCGCTCGTGCCGTACGAGAATTCGAGTGCGGGCTCGATTGGCGAGACGCTCGACGCGCTTGCGTCGCACGACGTTTCTGTTTCAGCGGAGGCACTGGTCGCGGTGCGGCTCGCGATTCTTTCCAATAATGCGCCCAACGAGATTCGGCGCGTTTACTCGAAGCCCGAGGCGTACGCGCAGTGTCGGCAGTGGATTTCGCGCATGTTGCCACAGGCTGAGTTTGTTGCCGAGTCGAGCACGAGTGCGGCCGTCATTCGAACGCGCGACGAAGTTGGATCAGCTGCGATTGCTTCTGACTTTGCGGGAAAGCTCTACGGAGTCA
>CAMDMA010000043.1 GCA_945902075.1 Candidatus Kuenenia stuttgartensis
GGTCGAAACCACGACGTAATTGACGAAGGCAGCCGACGCGAGAGCTGAAACAGCAAGGCCAGCGACCGCCGCCGCCGCGCCTTGCCAACCACAGTGACCAGACAAAAAAGGGGACTGGGTATCGGCCTGCATTACGGTGCTCCTCTGAAACTGAACGCGGATCCCGCAGCGATGACAAATACGCCGAGGTGCGAAGTCATGCGTCAACGCCAGCGCCGCCCGCACCGTGGCCGTCGATTTTGCTGGATTCGCGCGTCCGCCCGATGGCCAACACGTCCATCGCACCCGCTCCATCCGCGCCCCCGCTACCATCCGTCCCCTTCGAAAGGCGCGCAAGACCATGGAAGCAGGCATCGTCGGACTCCCAAACGTCGGCAAAAGCACCCTCTTCAACGCCCTGACTGCGGCGGGGATTGAGGCGGCCAACTATCCCTTCTGCACCATCGAGCCCAATGTCGGCGTGGTGAGCGTCCCTGACGATCGCCTCGATCGCATCCAGAAATATGTGAAGACCCAGAAGGTCATCCCGGCGGCGGTGCGCCTCGTCGACATCGCGGGCATCGTGAAGGGGGCCTCGACCGGCGAAGGGCTTGGCAACAAGTTCCTGAGCCATATCCGCGAGGTCGACGCGATTCTCCACGTCGTGCGCTGTTTCGTCGATCCTGACGTGACCCACGTCGATGGCACGGTCGATCCGCTCCGCGACATCGGAACGATCGAGACCGAGCTTCTGCTCGCCGACCTCCAAGTGGTCGAGGGTTCACTTGACAAGTCGCGCCGCACGGCGAAGTCCGGCGATAAAGAAGCGATTTTGCGCGTGGCGGTGCTTGAAAAGTGTTTCGGCGCGCTCAACAACGGCGAGCCAATCCGCTCACTTCGCTTTGAGGGCGACGAGGCGAAACTCGTCGCGACCCTTGGAATGATTACCGCGAAACCCACGCTCTACGTCGCAAACGTCGACGAGGCGCAACTCGGAAACGAAGGCGAACTTGTGGCCCGCGGGCGCGCGCACGCCATCACGACAGGCGGCCGGGGGGTTGTGGTGTGCGCGAAAATCGAGAGCGAACTCGCCGAGCTCCCGCCCGCCGATCGCACGGAAATGCTCGAATCGATGGGTATGACTGAGCCCGCCCTCGCAACGGTCGTGCGCGGAACCTACGACCTCCTCGGCCTCCAGAGCTACTTCACGGCGGGTGAAAAAGAAGTCCGCGCGTGGACGATCCAGAAGGGCTTCACCGCTCCGCAGGCCGCCGGTGTGATCCACACCGACTTTGAGCGCGGCTTCATTCGCGCCGAGATTTACACCCTCGCCGACCTTGAGCACTACCACACCGAGAAGTCGATCCGCGAGGCTGGCAAGCTGCGCGCCGAAGGCAAGCAGTACGTAATGCAGGACGGTGATATCACGCACTTCCTGTTTAATGTCTGAGCGCTGCGGCTTTGAGACACGAGCGCTGCGGCCTTGAGACACGAGCGCCGCAGCTTTGAGACACGAGCGCTGCGGCACGGAACCTGTGCCGATGAAAAAAAACACCGCCCCGCATTTCTGCGGGGCGGTTTCAGGTCAACTTTGTGAGACATCTGTCGACTGCTCTGACAGCCGTCAACGCGATTGTTTCAGCGACGACGACGGGCAACGAGACCCGCGAGGCCGAGGAGCGCGATCGCGCCCGGAGCCGGAACCACTGCAAACTGGAGGTTGTCCGTCGTCGGATACACGTCACCAGTTCCTGAGGCGACGGCTTCGATACGAATGCTCGTGATGAGCGCGGCGTTCGAATAGAAGCCGGTGTATGCGGTCGCCGAATCGATGAAACCGATGAACGACGAGCCGTCGTTCAGTCGAAGCGTCACGACTGCCGGAACCACATTAAAATTGATATCGGTGGCAAAGAAGTTGCCGGCGACGCCATTCACGCCCGCGCCGAAATCAAAGGTGAGCGGTTGGGGATTGTTGGTTGAGAACAGACCACCACTCACGAAGAGGCCGCCCACGGCAGATGCCGACCAATTGACCGGACCGGTCGAACCGGAGTATGCCGCGTAGAAGCCATCCGAAACGCCACTAAAGGTTTCGGAGTACAAACCAGCGCCTTGGCTTGTAGAGAAGTTCTGCCAAACATTCTGCTGCGTGAACGTGATGATGGCGGCAGACGCGCTGGTGGAAAGGGCGAGCACCATGGTGCCGCCGAGAAGGCCGGAAATTGACTTCATTGAAAGTTCCTCAAAAAACGCCTGAAGGGACAGGGCAGGACAGGACAGGACAGAAACACAACCACGAAGGCCACCTTGGACGAGGCAACCCACAATCTCCGACCACGACACTTCCGTGGCGCAGACGGTGTTGGTTCAGCGAGTGTGCTCCGCGAGAAAACAGCGCGAAAACAAACAAGCGGAACCGCAGACGAACTGCTCACGCAGCCCACCCAAAGTCCCGCTCTCCGCCGTAAATATGTCGCAGAAACTACTCCGCGCAAACGCAAATCCCCACACTTTCCAAAATTTCAACTTGATCGGCGTGGGGCACGAGCGGAAACCTTGATTTGACAGGGCTTTGGGCAACGAAAATCGTCATGCGGCCGGGGAGGCTTCACGCGATCGACATGCTTCCGTAGTGCAATCAGGTCTGCGACCAACCGGGAGCGGGTTGCTGTATCGGACCCTACTCAACCAAACCGCGCCGCCACGGCAATCGACGCGACCAACCGCTGTTGGTACGCGTCGAAAGGGATCTCCTCGCCGCCGAATTGCGCCATGTGCGGGTTTGCCTCTTGGCTGTCGAGGAGGGTAAAGCCGCCTCGCTCCAACAGCGCATCGAGTTCAAGTAAGCAAAGCTTTGAGGCGTTGGTGCCCCCGAGTTCGCGCCGCGTAAACATGCTCTCGCCGAAAAACGCCCCACCGATCGTAACGCCGTACAACCCGCCGACCAGCACGCCGCCAAGCCATGCTTCGACCGAATGCGCGTGGCCGCGTTCGTGGAGCTTGCAGTAGACGTCGATCATTCGTGGGAGAATCCAGTTACGGTTTTCCTCGTTGCGATCCTGCGCGCAAAACTCCATAACTCGTCGGAACGCGCTATCGACGCGAATCTCGAACGGATGTGCGCGGGCGAACCGTGCCAACGAACGCGGCACATGCAGCCCCCCAATCGGAAGCACGAACCGCGGGTCGCTCACGATCCACTGAATCGTCCCGTCCTCGTCGCCCATTGGAAAGTAGCCGTGCGCGTATGCAGCCAGCACGCTCCGCGGATTGAAGTTGGTGGCGACGCCGACGTGGTAGTACACGGAAAGGCTCAGGGAGCGGGTTTGAAAGGCCTATTTCAGCCGGGAAATCACGCGAACCTGCGCGAACTGTCGGTGTCCCTCAGGCCCGGAATGAAAGCCATATCCCGACTCCTTCGCACCGACCCACGGACATCCATCAGCTCCACCACAACCCTGGTTCACGCCGACCATCCCCGCGTCAATGCGCCCAGCGACCGTGTGCGCCCGTGCCTCGTCTCGGCCGAAGACCGCAGCGCCAAGCCCAAATGGCGTGTCATTGGCAAGGCGCACCGCCTCATCGAGAGTCGTGAACCCTTGCACGCACGCCACTGGCCCGAATGTCTCCTCGCGCATGATCTCCATCGCGTGATCGACGTCAGCGAGGATTGTGGGCGCGACGAAATTGCCCTCGCGCGGCTCGCCGCCGATGAGCAGCGTTGCACCAGCGGCGACCGCCGCATCGATTTGGGCCACGACTTTTGCCTTTTGCCGCGCATTCACCATCGGGCCGACCGTTGTGCCCTCACCCCGCGGATCGCCCTGACGAAGCGCGGCTGTCCGCTCCACCATCTTTCGGAGAAACTCCTCGCGAATGGAAGCGTCAACATAGATTCGTTCGGTGCTCACGCAGACTTGGCCGGCGTTTCGGAAACTGTTGCGAACGGCGAATGCCGCGGCGAGATCCAAATCGGCGTCGTCAAGGACGACAAGGGGGTCCTTGCCGCCGAGTTCGAGAATCACGCGTTTGAGCCCGGGTCCCGCGTCGGCGAGGATGCGCTTACCCGTCTCGCGCGAGCCGGTAAAGACGACAAGGTTTATGTCGGCGAGTACCAGCGCGCGGCCTTGGCGACCGTCGCCAAACACGGGCGTCAGCACCCCCGCCGGTAGAAACTCGTTCAGGATCCGCGCGTATTCGCAGGCCACGAGCGTGGTTTCTTCGCTTGGCTTCAGAAGCACGGTGTTTCCCGCAACAAGCGCGGGAAGCACCGACTGGTGCGGCATGAGAATCGGAAAGTTCCACGGCGTAATCGCAGCGCACACGCCAAGAGCCGCATGGCGCAGAACGCTGTGAACCCGCTTGTCCTCGCGCACGACATCGGTGAGCGCAGTCACGATTCCATCAAGTTCTTCCTCAAAGCCGTCGGCGCAGTACTTTGCCTCGCCAATCGCTTCGGCCAGCGGCTTTCCCATCTCCCGGGAAGCGAGATCGCCGAGTCGCCGCGCTTCCTCTTTGAGTCGCGCCGCCGCAGGGCGCAAGACATCCGCACGCTGCTGATGCGTGAGCGCGCCCCAGCCCCGCTGCGCCTCGCGGGCTTGGAAGACAAGCCGCGGGATCGCGTCGATCGCGGTGAGCTCCACCGATCCAACGACCTCCCCATTCGCTGGGTCCATCGATACAAGTTGATTCGGGGCCGAAGTCGGAGTACTCATCCTGAGAGAGTAGCAACGCGGCCACGCGCGGCGAATGGCGGCACGCGCGCGCAAAAGAACACCCGCCCCGTCGCGGACGACGGAGCGGGCGCAAACGTGGACGTGTGGCACGCGGAGTGCGCAAACCAAGGGTGAGTCAGCGGCGACGACAACCGACGAAACCAGCGAGACTCAAAGAACTCATAGCCGGAGGGGTGAAGCCGTCAGGCCGTGGGGATTGCGGTGTTGATGCGTGTGACTCTCAAGAAGGCGAGCGGGGCAAACCTCTGTGTCCTTCGCGCCTCGGAGAGCGCGCTCTCCGCCGAACGGTTCCCGCAGCGGGCTCCGTCAAGAGAAAAAGCGCAAAGCACCACCGAAACCCCTCATCCTGGGCGTGCATTCACTTACAAATTACAAAATATTCTCTAGGCTCACTGCCAAAAGCCGCCGCAAAGCGTTGGGGCTAGGTCTTTTCGGAAATCGGCGCCGAGACAATTTCTATGAGGCCGACACACTCCCCGCTGGCGAGGGCGTTGGACGACCACGCGCGGCATCAAAGGACGCGAGGTTCGTCCTGCCCGGCCGCTTGAAGTCGGCGCCTCGGTGCTGTATTCTCCCCGACCCTCCCTTAGATGGGCCGTCGAGGACTGCGCGAACCGCAGGCCTCGCATGGAGCACCAACGCGGCCTCGCCGGTGCCCCAGCCTTGGAGGAAATGGTCGCGTGCAGGACCTCTCGTCACAGCGATTCCGATCGCGCTTGACCGAGACCCTCGCCGCGGACGCGCTCGCCACGTTGGCGGTCGCGGCGTCGAGAGTCTCCCGCTGTCCAAGACAGTGGCTTGCGAAGAGGAAGCGCTCGCTCCAGATCTCAGTCCGTTCCCGAACCTGACCTAGGTCATCGTACGGCGCAGAACTCGCTCAGTTTGACTCGCTCTCTGAGTCTGCCAACGAGTCACGCGTCGCGCACCTTGGCCCGTGGTGTAAAGGTAGCACAAGTGGTTTTGGTCCATTTAGTCTTGGTTCGAATCCAGGCGGGCCAGTTTCGGGTTCTGACTTTGATCTTGAGCGGCGCGTAGGTGCCGACATGAGCCAACATTCCAGCAACCACGCGGGTGCTCGCGGACTCGTCGCTGTCATCCTCGCCGCCGGCAAGGGGACGCGCATGCAGTCCGATCTTCCGAAGGTCATGCATCCGGTGATGGGGCGGCCGATGGTGCACTGGGTTGTCGATGCCGCACGCGCGGCGGGCGCAACGAAAGTTGTGCTCGTCATCGGCCACGGCGCGGAACTCGTGCGCGAGTACTTCGCGGGCGTGCCCGAACTCGCGCAAGTCGTTGAGTTCACACTGCAAGAGCAACAACTCGGTACTGGCCACGCAGTGATGATGGCCAAGGCAAATGTCGAAGCCGACGCCGCGCACACCGATGCATTCGTGCTCTGCGGAGATGGCCCCCTCATTCGTGCCGAGACGCTCGCGACACTTCTTGCCCTCCACCGCGGCGAGCACGCCGCCGCGACTCTCGCAACGAGCATGATCAACGACCCGAAGGGCTACGGCCGCATTGTGCGCGATGCTGCCGGCAAACTTGCAAAGATCGTCGAACAGAAGGACGCCACCGACGCCGAACGCGCGATCTGCGAGATCAATCCGAGTTACTACTGCTTCCGCACCGATGAGCTCCTCGGGGCGCTCGCTCGCGTGGGAAACAAGAACGCAAGCGGCGAGTACTACATCACCGACGTCTTCGAAATCCTCCGCAACGACGGCCGCACCGTCGCAGCGGTTGATGCAGTCCCCGCAGAAGATGTGCTCTCGGTCAACGATCCCGCGCAACTCGCGGAGGTCGACTCCATTCTCCGCACCCGACAGCGCGCCACTGTCGGCGGGGCAACGCGATGAGCTCAAACGACCGACAGCACCTCAAGGTCTTCGGTGGAACGAGTACGCGCGAACTCACCGCGGGCATCTGCGCACATCTCGAACTCCCGATCGGACTCGGCACCGTCACCCGCTTCCCGGACGGGGAAACGATGGTCAAGGTCGACGAGGACGTGCGCGGCCGGGACGTCTATGTCGTGCTCTCGACCTGCGAACCGGTCAACGACAACCTGATGGAGCTCCTTGTCTTCATCGACTGCCTCCGCCGAGCAAGCGCAAAGCGTATTACCGCGGTCATCCCCTACTTTGGCTACGCGCGTCAGGATCGTAAGGATGAAGGACGCGTGCCGATCACCGCAAAGCTCGTTGCGAATCTCATCGTCGCGGCCGGCATCGATCGCGTGCTGTGCATGGATCTTCATGCAGCGCAGATCCAGGGATTCTTCGACATTCCCGTCGACCACGTCAGTGCAGCACCAGTGCTTGCCGACCACTTCGTCAAGATCCGTCCCAACCTCGGCGACATCGTTGTCGTCTCACCGGATGTGGGCAACGTGAAGGTCGCCAATATGTTCGCCAACGTGCTCCAGTGCGACATGGCGATCATCGACAAGCGTCGACAATCAGGCTCGAAGGTCGTAGTCAAGAATCTCATCGGCGACGTCGAGGGCCGAACAGTCCTCATGTTTGACGACATGATCTCGACCGCCGGCACGGTGTGCGAGGCAGCGAAACTCGTCGTCGAGCGCGGCGCGAAGGACGTGATTGCCGCCTGCACCCATCCCGTCCTCGTTGGCCTTGCGATGCAGCGGCTGCTCGAGAGCCCGATCTCAAAGGTCGTGGTTGCCGACACCATTCCTTGCGGTGCCCGCACCAAGGCTCTTGAGACCAAGCTCGAAGTCCTGAGCGTCGCCGCATTGCTCGGCGAAGCAATCCACCGCATTCATCACGATCAGTCCATCTCCGCACTCTTCCGTCACGGCGCAGGCGCCAAGCGGTAGTCGCGGTTTTACCTTCGCTCTTTCAACACCTTTTTCAGCATCGGAGTACACACTATGGCAAAGGAAGTCCCCACCATCGAGGCAACCATGCGCGATCGCCTCGGCAGCCGCTATTCGAAGCGTCTTCGCGCAGCGGGCCGCCTCCCTGCGGTTCTCTACGGTCACGGCTCAGAGCCGCTCGCTGTGCATGTCGACCACAAGATCACGCTCCACGCTCTCAAGAAGGGCCAGCACGTCATCAGCCTGGAGATTGCCGGCAAGGGCGCGGAAACGTGCCTCGTCAAGGATCTGCAATTCGGCTTCCTCGGTGATGACGTGATCCACATGGACCTCGCGCGCGTCAACCTCGATGAAGTGGTGACCGTCACCGTGTCGTTCGAGTTCTACGGAGCACCGGACGCTGCGAAGAAGTCGGGCGTCGTCATCGTCAACGAACTCAACGACATCGAGGTCAGCTGCAAGGTGCGCGATATCCCCGAGCACATCCGCATCGACCTGACCACGATGCACAACGACACCTTCACCGCGGCCGACCTCAAACTCCCAGCGGGCGTCTCTGTGGCGGGCGATACCCACGCGGTCATCGTGCGCGTCCAGGTTGTCAAGGAAGAGGAAGCTGGCGAGGCAGCCGCTCCGGCAGCTGCAGCAGCGGCTCCGGCGAAGTCCGCGGCTCCGGCGAAGTCCGCGGCTCCGGCGAAGGACGACAAGAAGTAATTTCGATTGCGTCACGCGACGCGTCGGTCGAGAGTCAACGCAGCATTCCGCAGTCGCAGGTTTCAGAAGAGAACACCATGAAGATCGTCGTCGGACTCGGCAACCCAGGCATCGAATACCAGCGAACCCGACACAACGTCGGCTTCGACTGCATCGATCGCTTGGCGCGCAAGGTCTGCGATCCCTCGCAATCGGCTCGTGCACGCTTTCAAGCGCTTGCGGTCGAAGGCGAGAGCGGCGGCGAGAAGGTCCTCCTTCTCAAGCCCATGACCTACATGAATCTTTCTGGAACATCGGTTGCGGAGGCACTGCGTTTCTACAAGCTCGATGCAACGCGTGATCTGCTTGTCATCGTCGACGACATCGCCCTCCCCTGCGGAGCCATTCGGCTCCGTACGGATGGCTCCGCCGGCGGTCATAACGGCCTCTCCGATATCGAGATCAAACTCGGAACGAACCAGTACGGGCGATGCCGCATCGGCATCGACGCGCCGGGGCGTATTCCGCAGCGCGACTATGTGCTCGGCCGATTCCGCGACGACCAGCAGCCACTCGTTGATGAGGCCATCGGCTTCGCCTGCGAAGCGGCAGAATGTTGGATCGCTCGCGGAATCACAGAGGCAATGAACCGTTTCAACCGCCGCGGAAGCGATGCTTCTCCGGCGAAACCCGTCAAGAAGCCGGACTCCGGCATCAACCCAAACTGAAGACACCACAACCGCTGCGTGAGGTTCGCAGCCCAACGAATGGAATCAACCATGGCAGAAACCCGCATCAACGCCTACGAAGGCATGTTCCTCTTCCCGCAGACGGTCTCGGCCGATCTGCAGTCCGCCACCGATCACGTGCTGGAGATCCTCGCCAAGGGTGGCGCGGAAGTCATCAGCCTCTGCAAGTGGGACGAGCGACGCCTTGCCTACGACATCAAGGGCAACAAGCGTGGCGTGTACTTTCTTACCTACTTCAAGTGCGACGCTCAGAAGCTCGCGTTGATCGAGCGCGACACGCGACTCAGCGAAAAACTGCTTCGCTCGATGATCACGCGTGCCGATCACGTCTCCGCTGAACAAATGTCCGCGATGGAAGGTCGTCAGCAACTCGCGGACGAAATCGCGCTGCGGAAGACGCAGCCCGTCGACGCTGGATCCGACTACGCAGCTGGCGTTGGTTCGAGTGGCGCAGGAACCGAAGCCGTGTCTGTCGAAGCGGAGTGAGTCTCGGCTGGCGCGGATTCCCGCGTCAACCGCTCGTTCTGCCCCGGCCATGTACGTGCGAAACAAAAAAACACGGCGCCCACTCAAGTGGGCGCCGTGTGCAATTTTGAGACGCACATTACGACCTGCGGTGCGTTCGCTCTTAGAACGGGATCTCGTCTTCTTGAATGCCCGCGTGTCCCCCGCGTCCGCCGCCGCCACCACCACCGCTACCGCTACCGCCGCCGGACGCGCGCGATGGCGGATATCCACCGCCGCTGGACTCTTCGCGCTCGTAGTCACCGCCGCCAGCAGCACCACCACCACCGCCGCCGCCACCAACAAACTGGAAGTCTTCGATCATCACCCGCATTTTCGAGCGCTTCTGACCGTCCTTGTCCTCCCAAGAGTCGAGCTTCAGGCGTCCTTCGATGAAGATCGGCTTGCCCTTGCTGAAGTACTTGGCGATGACTTCAGCCCTTGGTCCCCAGCACTCGCAATCGACGAACGTGACTTCCTCACGCTCCTGACCATCCTTCGTCTTGAATTTGCGGTTCACCGCGATCGCGATATCTGCCACGGCTTGGTTGCCGGACGTGTGCTTGAGCGCAACATCGCGGGTGAGGTTGCCCATCAACAGAACCTTGTTGTAACTGGCCATCTTTCGTCTCCTGAAGGTTGCTTCTGACTCGGTTGCTTCTGACTACGTTGCTCGTCACGAGGTTGATCGGAACGAGGTTACTCGTGTTTGTCACGTCTCGCCGTGACCAAAATGTTTGCTTGCGGAGTCGCGCTCGCAGTGTTTTTCGCAGTGTTTTTCGCAGTGTTTTTCGCGGTGTTGTTCGCGGTGACACTCGCGAGGCTTGTCGTCAGCTCATCCCCTTCTCGGGCGCGGTCATCGCGTCCGGAAAGGACGACTTCTGCGCTCCTTTGAACGCGATGTTCGGATTCTATCAGGGTATGGAATCAGCAGACCATTGCTGGCAGTTTTTCCACACCATTCCAACTTCTTGCCTTCTCGCCCCTCCCCACACGACAGTCCGCGCCCCGCCAAACCCCTCCGCAGCAAGCCCTTCCATTTCCAACGGCTTTCGTTCATACTGCGCGGCTCGCCACTCGTTGGGCGCTCGGGCCGCGTTGGCTCTCGCGTCCTAACTCACGGGGCCAAGCCCCAGGACAGCGAACTATGGCACGACCAGTTGAATTGCTTCTTCTCCGGAACGTCGAGAACCTCGGCATCGTTGGCGACATCGTCAACGTGCGTTCGGGCTTTGCCCGCAACTACCTGCTTCCGCACGCACTCGCTGAGCATCCCACGCCAGCAAAGATCGAGTTGCTCAAGGAAGCGCGCGCGAAGGCCGTCGCGGAACTCGCCGCCATGCGCGCGCAGCGTGAACAGACCATCGCCAAGCTCACCGGCGTTGTCATCAAGCTTGTGCGGAGCTGCAACGATCAGGGCGTTCTCTACGGCTCGATCACCCAGCGTGACATCGCCGATGCGCTTGTTGCTGCCGGCTATGCGGTTGACATGCGTGCCGTGCGCCTTGCGGCTCCGTTCCGCCGCGTTGGCTCATACATCTGCACGATTCAGTTCGACAAGGAACTCAAGTCCGACGTCACCATCGAGGTCTCCGCCGATCGCGCGCTCGAGATGATGCAGGCTCAGAAGGATGCCGAGGAGGCTGCCGCTGCGGCCGTCGAGGCTTCGGAGGCCGAGGACCGCGAGGAGATGGCGACCAAGGGTCCCCGTCGCGGCAAGAAGAAGGACTGAGCGCGGCGTACGCCGTTGAACGGATCCCCAAGCACCATGCACAGCGCCCCGGCTTTCGGCCGGGGCGCTGTCGTTTTCGATTTCACAGATGTGTTCCGCGGACGCGTGCAGAGCCCGCGATTCGACCGCGTTAGGCCTTCTCGGAAAACTCAAACTGCAAGTAGCGCGCGACGTAGTCGAGAATGCTTGAGCACTCGGGTACGTTGGGATTTGTGGTGCCGCCCATCGGTTCAAAGCGCATGCCGCGGAATCGCTCGCATGCCTCATTCAATGCCAGCCCGTGCTGGAGGCAGAGGCTAAACGCGCGGCAAAAGCCCTGAATCAGGCCGGACAGCGTCGAGCCTTCCTTCGACATCTTGATGAAAATCTCGCCCGGCCGACCGTCGTCGAACAGCCCAATCGTGAGGTACCCCTCATGACCATTGATGGCAAATTTATGCGTGAGGGAGCGGCGGGTCTGGGAGAGGACTTCGCGGCGCAGCGGGCTCGTCGTGGTCATTGGATCCATCCTTGGAAGGCTTTCTTCTCTCGGAGGCCTCGCTCGGAGTGCGAGACCATCAGGGGAGCGCGGGTCCACCCGCGGCGAAATCGTAACGAGATTGGGACGGCCGTGGCCACCCAAGCGCGTGTGGAATCTGAACTCAGACCGCAAGCCGCTTTCGGAGCACCGCCGCGAGTGATTTCGGCTCAAGAAATGCCTTCGGCGGGCGCAAGTACACATCCGCCACTCCCTCAGCATCGGCCGAGCCCACGATGCGCACCACCCCCTGGATTCCGGTGAAGAGTCGCTCAAGTTCACGCGGCCGCGTTGTGCGGAAAATCACATCCTGCTCTTTGCACGCAATCGAGCGTACACCGAGCGTTGCTGCCCGCAGTCGGATCTCGGCGACCTCGAAAAGTAACTTGGTAGTCGCAGGCGCTTCGCCGTACGCGCTCTCGAGGTCCACAACGACCTTCGCGAGCGCAGCAAGTGTGTCTGCCTGACCGATGCGGCGATACGCCTCCATCCTGCGTGCATCGCTCGGGATCCATCCCTTCGGTACGCCGCCGGTCAAGCCGATGTCGACGATGGTGTCGAGCGGAGAAACCTTTACTTCGTTGCGCAGCGCGCCGACGGCGTGCTCGAGCAACTGGCAGTACATCTCGTAGCCCACCGCTGCGATGTGCCCGCTCTGTTCTGCGCCGAGCAAGTTACCTGCGCCGCGTAGTTCGAGATCGCGCATGGCGATGCGAAAGCCAGCACCGAGCATCGAAAATTCCTCAACAGCGTGTAGCCGCTTGAGTGCCTCGTCGCGCACCGGCCGATCTTTTGGGAGCACGAGATAGCAATACGCCCGGTGCTTCCAACGACCGACGCGCCCGCGCAGTTGGTGCAGTTCAGCGAGCCCGAACATATGCGCGTTGTTGATGATGATCGTGTTCGCCGTGGGGATGTCGATGCCCGACTCAATGATGGTGGTCGACACAAGAATGTCGGCATCACGCCGCATGAATCGAAGCATCGCGTCTTCGAGTTCCTTCGGCGCCATCTGCCCATGTCCGACCGCGATACGCGCACCCGGTGCAAGTTCGCGGATCTCGTCAGCAACCTTAAACAGATCACTGATGCGGTTGTGCACAAAGAAAATCTGCCCTTGACGCGCGAGTTCCCGTTGGATCGCCTGCTGGATGCGCCGCGGGTTGTAGGGGATCACCTCAGTCACGATTGCGCGGCGATCTGCGGGCGGCGTCGTGAGTGAACTGATATCGCGCAGCCCGAGGAGTGACATGTGCAGCGTGCGCGGAATGGGTGTCGCAGAAAGCGTCAGCACATCGACAGTCACACGGAATTCGAGGAGCCGTTGCTTGTGCTCGACTCCGAAGCGCTGTTCCTCATCGATCACCACAAGCCCGAGATCTTTGAAAACGACATCACGCGACAACAACCGATGCGTCCCGATGATCACATCGACCCGTCCCGCCGCAAGCGCGTCGAGTGTTGTGCGCACTTCTGCATCCGTCTTGAATCGACTGACGCTCTCAACACGGAGTGGGTATCCGCGAAACCGATCGCGAAAACTGCGCTCATGCTGCTCGCAAAGCACGGTCGTCGGCACCAGGATCGCGACTTGCTTTCCTGCGGAAGCGGCCTTGAATGCCGCACGAATCGCAATCTCCGTCTTACCAAAACCGACATCGCCGCACACGAGTCGGTCCATCGGGCGCGCACGCTCCATATCGCGCTTCGTCGCCGCGATGGCCGTGAGTTGATCCTCCGTTTCCTCGTAGGGAAACTGAGACTCAAACTCAAGCTGCCATTCGCCATCTACCGGAAACGCGACCCCGGCGGTCGCCGCGCGCGCAGCTTGAACCCGGAGCATCTCCGCAGCAAGATCGCGCGCGGAAACCTCAGCCTCTTCCTTTGCGCGCTTCCATCGGCGACCACCAAGCGTCGAAAGCTTTGGCCGCACACCACCAGCACCGACGTATCGCTGCACAAGTTCGATGCGCGAAGCAGGCACATGGATTTTGGCACCACCATCAAACTCAAGGGTGAGAAACTCCTGCTCCACTCCTTCCTGCGCAAGCATCTGGAGACCAAGGAATTTCGCGATTCCATGGTCGCGATGCACCACATAGTCGCCGGGCTCGAAGGCAAGAAAGGCATCCTTCGCGCGGCCACCCGCAAGGGAACGACCGCGCCGACGAACGGGCATGCGATGAAGAATCTCAGCGGCCGGTGCAACGACAATGCCGCCATTTGGCGTTTCGAGAATGAACCCGCGCGAGAGGTGGCCAACCGGACGCGCGAACGTGTCGACTTTCGTGTGCCGCGCAATCAACTCGCTGACGCGCGCGCGTTCGCCATCGCTCTCCGAGATCAAGATGCCGCGTCGGCCCTCACTGAGCGCGACAAACTGCCCCGCGGCTCTGGCAGAGTCCTCGTCGAACACGGGCAAGGCACGTGCGCCGAGTTTGACAGCGCCACCGCCTGCGGAGCCGAAGGCGTGCAACTCGATCGCCGCGCGCGATTGCTGCACCAGTCGGGAGAGCGTCGCAGGCGGCCCATAGACGCCGCGACCATCGCGGACGCGATCCCAGTATGCGCGCGCCTGCTCGACAATTTCAGACATTTCCGCGAGCACCACAAGCGTCGATTTCGGCAGCAAGTCGGCGAGTGGTTGCGCCCCGGCGCCGGTCTTTACGTCGCCGAGTGCCGCATCGAGTGTGACCGCCACGAGCTCAATGCGGTCGATACGGCGATCGGATGCTTGGGTCGCGAGGTCGATTTCGAAGATCCGCTCGATTTCATCTCCGAAGAAATCCAATCGAATCGGGGGGCTACCGCCGGGTGGATAAATATCGAGAATTCCCCCGCGGACTGCGACCTCACCCGGTGATTCGATCGCGTCGACGCGCCGGTATCCGCCATCAATCAACCATGCAACAAGCCCGGTGCTCGCGACGCGAGAGCCCGCTTTAAGTTCACGCACGAGTTGTGCGAGCTTTGAAGGCTCGGGAACCGACTGCATCAGCGCGGCGATTGGCGCAACGATTGCCGCGGGCGCGAGCCCCTCAGCCAGTCGTCGTACGACTGCGAGTCGTGCGACGGTGAGATCAGCGCTCGGGCTTGTCTCACCAGGAAGAATTTCGAGTGCCGGGAAAAGTTCAGCTTCGACGCCGAACGATCTCAGTTCGTCAACGGCATCATCAGCCTCGTCAAGGTGCGCAACCACGAGGAGAACCGTCCCGCGCTCCGCATGATCGAGTCCGGAACGTGCGTTGGCGTCGCACGCCGCAAAGATCGATGGAAGGCTTCCCGCCGAGCCCTCAATAGCCGTGGTTCCTCCGCGCGCGCGCGCTGCGGCAAGGATGGGACAGACAAAAGGCGCGCATACGGCCACGAGGTCGCCAAGCGGAGGAACGACGCCGATTTCGGCGACAGACCGATCAGCCCCACGATCCTTCGCCGGACTCATGCGTCGCCCGCGCCCAAAGCCTCATCATGGCGAGGCTGAACCGCCGGCGAGATTCGCGTCGCACCGCGACCCACCCGCGCCTCGCCCCTCAGCGCTTCCAGCTTTGCCGCGCCAACTCCAGGTACGCGCAGCAACGCTTCGACCGACGGAAAGAGGCCCGTCGTCGCGCGATCCGCCGCGATCCGCGCTGCGAGCGCTGGACCGACCTCCGGGAGGAGCGCAAGCTCCGCAACATCGGCGGTGGAGAGGTCGACGCGATGGCGCGGCGGCACAACAGCAGCGCGACTCGCAAAATCCGCTCCTAGTGCTCCGAACGCGGCGAAACCCACCACCGCTGAAAGGATGAGGAGCGCACCGTCGGTGCCACGTGCGTTGCCGTATGAATCTGTGTGAACGTGCGCACTCATGCCCGCGGACCTCGACTCGCGGGCGCAGTTACAGCTGGCGGGAGGAGTACCCTGCGGACGGAAAGCAGCCGCTCGAGGACAGGCTTGACGCGGCCCTGCACATCCAGAACGCCGTCCGTCGGGCCACCGGGAAGATCTTGAAGTCGCGACCACCACGCTCCCTCGATGAAGCTCCGCCCAAGCGCAATTCGAAGCACTGACTCGCCCCACGCCGCCTGCGCTTCGGCACTCCAACCGAGGATGCCAGGCGACGGCGCTCCGCTAGGCGACGGCGCTCCGCTAGGCGACGGCGCTCCGCTTGGCGACGGCGCTCCGCTTGGCGACGGCGCTCCTGATCGCACCGCGTTTGACGACACTCCCGACACATCGCTCCACGCGCCGCGGCGCGCCAATTCGGCGGCGGTCACGCTGCTTGGAACTCCGAACCCGGTCACGAAAATAGAAAGTTCGCGGCCGACGTACTCGTCGAGCAAACTTCCAATCGTCATGAGCTCACGCACCGGATCGGCCGCGCCGCCCTGGGTAAGCCGTACGCCCGCCGCCGTCAGCGCAAGATTTTCAGCAACAAGTCGCTGCAAAAACGCGGTTGGCCACGATGTTCCCTTTTCGCCTCGCCACGACTCTGCACCGGGCGATTGCACTTCGACGATGATCCTCGCCGCGCGCTTGACATCGCGCACGGCAACAACCGCGGTACGCGTGAGTTCGATCATCCGGTCGATTCCTTCCGCGTGCCAACCTGCACAATTCGCGCCACTCACTGCCACAAAGAGCGGCGTCGCGTTCTGGTAGCGCTCGGCGACAAGCCTCGCGTGGTACCAGATCAACTCACGAAATTTCTTAGCGTCGCCGCGCGCCGCGAGTACATGATCGGGTAGTTCGACGGGCACCCCATCGGACGTACTGAAATCGATGATTGGCCCAAGAACCAATGCTTTGCGCTCGGTGGCGGCCCACTTGATCCAAGCGTCGATACCGCTGAAATCCGGCTTGCCCACGCGCGCTTCGATCAGCCTCCACGGCGTGCGCAGCGCGATCACATCGAAGACTTTGGCTACAGCTGTATTGGCCGCGCTTGGCGGTGTGCGCGGATCGATGCAGACACCAAGCGTCGTCGAACTCGCGGCCTTTCGACGATATCGAGTGCCGAGCAATAGATCGGCATGGCGGATCGTCATGAGTTCGCCCGCCTCGACTCCAAGCGCGATGGCACGCAGTGCTGCCTGCTCCGCCTCGACAGGATCGGTACATCGCAACGCCTCACGGAAGGCATTGCGCGCGGCCTCCCAACGGTCAAATGCATCGCCCGCCAACGCGGGGCTCCACATCTGCCATCGCTCGCACTCCTCGACATATTGCTTGATCAGCCAACGCGCAATCTCGAGAAAGAGGTCGTATGGCCGCTCGCGCGGGGGAACAAAGCAGGTCTTCAGCATGATGCGACCGGCGGCGGTGTCCACAAGTAACGCGAGTCCGATCGGCGCGTCGCTCGATGTGCGACAGTCAATGCCTCCGGCGTGAGGCTCGATCGTGCCGCGGGCGGGACGGCTGTCGGTTCCGGTGAGGTACGCCGAGCGCAAGTCCCACGTCCGGCCGCGGGCCGGATCGTCGATAAGGCGCATGGTGCGCGGATCATGGATGCGAAATCGAATCACGAAACAATCACAAACCTTGCAGCAAGTCGACCTGTGTTGGACTACGCCCCAATCACACTCCTTCGCTTGCACTTTTTCGTTCACACTTCCTCGCTCACACCCCTTCACGCACACTGCCCGGCGCACACTCCCGCGGCCCCGCAAGCCAACACGGGGCAGACACCACCATGCTGTTCAACGAAGCGCCCAAAACACGGAGTGCTTCCTCATCGGCACAACGCCACCGAGAGTCGGCGAGTGTACCCTGCCTCGAGATGGCTTCGACGACTTCTGGAACTTCTTCCGCCGCAACCCTCGCCGCGGTCTTTCGCACAAACCTTTCCCTCCCGGGTCGCCGCGAAGGAAAGGTGCGCGATGTCTATCGATGCGCTCCAAGCCCGGGAGCGCCGCTTCTCATCGTGGCCACCGATCGACTCAGTGCCTTCGACGTTGTCATGCCCACACCCATCCCGGGAAAGGGGCGGCTCCTCACGACCATGAGCCTCGGTTGGTTTGGCTTTCTTCGTTCGCGCGGGATCATCGGCGACCATGTCCTTGGTACGGATCTCGGGGAGGTCCAAGGGCTTTCTCACGCCGACCGTGCCATGCTCGCCGGTCGCACGATGCTCTGCCGAGCGGCGAAGGTGGTGCCGATCGAGTGCGTTGTGCGCGGATACCTCGCAGGCAGCGGATGGAACGAATATTGCGCGAACCGAACAGTGTGCGGGATTGAACTGCCGGCGGGACTGACGCAGTCGAGCCGCCTCCCCCGCCCCATTTTCACCCCGGCGACGAAGGCTGAAGAGGGCCACGACGAGAACATCTCTTTTGAGCGCGCCAGCGAACTCGTCGGCCTTGGCCTCATGACGCGCCTGCGCGAACTGACCATCGCGATTTACTCTGCCGCCGCCGATTATGCGCTCGAACGCGGCGTGATTCTCGCAGACACCAAGTTTGAGTTCGGTTTCGCTCTCGACGCCAACGGAGCCCCCACCGATGAGCTCATGCTTGTCGACGAGGTCCTCACGCCGGACTCCTCCCGCTACTGGCCCGCGGACGACTACGAGCCAGGCCGCGAACAATCAAGCTTCGACAAGCAGTTCGTCCGCAACCACCTGCTCGCGTTGGTCGCAGAGAAGAAGTGGAACAAAGAGCCGCCCGGACCAGAACTTCCGCGCGAGGTGGTCGATGCGACGCTCGCCCGCTACGAAGAGGCACTTACCCGGCTCGCACTGCCACCGTTTGCGTTGCTGCCTGACGCCTGCACCGGGAGCGCACGGTGAGTGCCGTGATCATCGACGGAAAGGCCCTGAGTGCGCGTGTGCGGACGGAACTCGTCGCGCGAATCGCGCGTGCTGGACGCAAGGTCCGACTCGATGCCGTACTCGTGGGAAGTGATCGATCCGCTGCGATCTACGCAGAGAACCAGGCAAAAACTTGTGCTGCTGTCGGTATCGAGTATCGCCTGCACCGACTCCCAGATGGCGCGCAGTACGACGATATCGCTGGCCGCGTACTGCTCCTCAACACTGAGGACGAGGTGCACGCGATCATGCTGCATCTTCCGCTGCCACCCGGCGTCGATGTTGAGCGTGTGCAGTCACTCATCGCTCCAGAGAAGGATGTCGAGGGCGTGAATCCTGCCAACATCGGCAACGTCGTCTACGGACGCCGCAGCCTTGTGCCTTGCACAGCACTCGCAGCGGTCGAGATGATCGAGTCGACCGGCGTCGAACTCCGCGGCGCGCGCGCCGTCATCGTGGGCGCGTCGAATATCGTCGGGAAGCCAATCGCGGTGCTACTCATGCGTGCGGAGGCAACGGTCATCTCATCGAACAAGTTCACCCGCGGCATCGCCGATCTGACGCGCTCGGCCGATGTGCTTGTCGCTGCTGCAGGTGTACCGGGTCTGATCAAGGGCGACATGGTGAAGCCTGGCGCGGTCGTTGTTGATGTCGGAATCAATCGAATCAGCGGCATCGACGGAAAGTCGATCACCGTCGGTGATGTGGCCTTTGACGAAGTCAGCGAGGTCGCCGGATTCCTCTCGCCAGTACCCGGCGGCGTTGGTCCGATGACGGTCGCCATGCTTCTCCGAAACACCGTCGACGCAGCGCATCGCTAGTTTTTCACGCGAAACACGCCGATCGGACGCTGCGCCTGACGGTGGTAGCATGATCGCTTCGCACTCCGCGAAACCGAAAGGAATCACATGACCACGCTCGCCACACTCGTCGCAGCTTCTTTCCTCACGAATCCACTGCAAGCCGCCGCAGAACCTTCCGCAAAGCAACCAAAGCAAACGATCCCTGCTGCCAAGATCACTGCCGCTCCCGCGGAAGCGCCGCAAGCCGCCGCTCCTGAGTTGAAGCCGCTTGGAATCGGTGACGCAGCACCTGCCCTTCAATACGACGAATGGGTCAAAGGCGACAAGGTGTCGAGCATCGAAAAGGGCAAGGTCCATGTGATTGAGTTCTGGGCGACTTGGTGCGGCCCCTGCATCGCGGTGATGCCGCACCTCAGCGAGATCCAGAAGAAATTTCCTGAGGTCGTGATCGTCAGCGTCGCGGCAAGCGAGCGCGGCAAGGACGAAGCCACCAAGATCGCGAAGGTCAAGGATTTTGTCACCAACAAGGGCGACACCATGTCGTACCGCATCGCGTATGTCGGTGATCGCGCCAAGATGTCACGACCGTGGATGGAGGCGGCGGGACAAAATGGAATTCCCTGCTCGTTCATCGTGGACAAAGATTCCAACATCGCGTGGATCGGTCACCCGTCCAACATGGATGCGCCGCTCGCGGCCGTGGTCGCTGGCACTTGGAATCCAGCCGACGCAAAGCGCGAACTCGAAGAGGAACGCGCAGCCATGCAGGCGCAGCGCGCGCTCTCAAAGACCATGCGTGACGCGCGAACCTCGGGCGACTACGGCCCAGCCATCACCGCGCTCGAGGCCATGATCGCGAAGACTCCGAGCGCAGCGCTCAAGATGCAACTGATGGGAATCCTCGCAGGTCCTGCTGGAAATCCGGCAAAGGCGTGGGTGCTCGGTGAGGAGATCTTCGCGGAAAACCAGACAAGCCCGGCGATGATGAATGCGCTCGCATGGATGATCGTTGATCCAGAAGGCGGCGTGAAGGAACCAAACCTTGACCTCGCGATGAAGGCTGCAGAGGCAGCGGTCGCGAACTCGAAGGCGACCGAGGGCGCAATGCTCGACACACTCGCCCGTGTTGTTTTCTGCAAGGGCGATGTGGACCGAGCGATCGAACTCCAGAAGCGCGCGCTTGAAAAGACCCCTGCTGGCGCGATGAAAGAGTCGATGCAGAAGACGCTCGACGAGTACGAGACTTCGCGGAAGAAGGCGTAAGCGCGCCGCCGCACGCGCCCGCAACATGTGGCTACGACGGCTTGTCGATACCGACAGAAGTCGCTGGGTTCATAGATCGCAATCAAACGGGGCGGGCGCGTGAAGCGTCCGCCCCGTTATCCTTCCGGCCCATGGTTCCCGATTCACCGCTTCAGTCGCCACCACGAGCACCCTACGCTTCCGCCCCGCGCAAGCATGTCGTCGTTGTCGGCGCGGGCATCGTGGGTGCGTCGACTGCATGGCATCTTGCGAAAAAGGGCTTTGATGTCACCGTCGTCGATCGCGAGACGCCGCGCGCGATCGCGGACGGCGCGAGTGGAGGCAACGCTGGGCTGCTGTCCATCGGACACTATCCGCTCACACGGCCGGGTGTCTCGATGCGAGGACTCAAGTGGATGTTCTCGCGAACCGCACCGCTCTACATCAAACCGCGACTCGACCGCGAACTTGTCGCTTGGCTCTGGAACTTCCATCTTCATTGCAACAAACGCCACCTTGACCGTTGCATGGCTGTCCTCTGTGCAATGGGCTGGCAAACACTCGAAGTGCTTGAGGGGATGCTCGCCGAAGAGTCCATCGACTGCGACTACGCGCGCGACGGGTGGCTCGATGTCGTGATGAAACCGGAAAACATGGCGCACGCGGAGGCGGAGGCGCGGAGTCTCGAAAAGTTCGGCTACGCATGGGAGCGCCTCGACGGCGACGCGCTACGACGTCGCGACCCGTGCTTCAAGGGCGACGTCGCAGGCGCGATCCACATGAAGGACAGCGCCCACTGCGCGCCGAACGATCTGATCGCTGGACTTGTACGCGCACTGCCGAAGCACGGCGTGACCGTGCGGTTTGATTCGGGCGTCAAAGGATTTCGACAGGCTCGCTCAGGTGCGGTGACCGGGGTGCTCCTTGAGAATGGCGAGATGCTCGCGGCAGACGCGGTTGTGCTTGCAGCGGGCGTGTGGAGCGATGCGCTCGGACGACTCGCCGGCGTCGCTATTCCAATGCAGGGCGCGCGCGGATACCACCTGCAGTTTGACTACCCTGCGGTCAACCCACCGCCGATGCCGTCCACCGGAATGGTGCTGCACGAGACGTTCGTCGCGATCACACCGATGGAGCGTTCCGGTCAGCGGCAACTTCGTCTTGCTGGCACGCTTGAGATCGGCCCGCTCGGCGAGCCATGGATGCGCGAACGACTTGAAATGCTCGTGAAGGGCTCGACCGCGTACCTCAACGGCCTTGAGGCGCTCAAGCCCGCCGCGGAATGGGCGGGCTACCGCCCCTGCACCTCAGACGGCATGCCCGCGATCGGTGGCGTGCGCACGAAACCAGGGCTCTTCATTGCAACTGGCCACGCCATGATGGGCATGACGCTTGGACCAGTCACAGGCAAGGCAATGGCTCAGATCGTTGCGGGAGAGAAGCCGTGCTTCGATGTCGCGATGCTTGATCCGGCGCGATTTAACTGAGTTTCACCAGAGCCACGCCGCACCGATCACTCCGGCACTGTCGCCAAGTTCGGCCCGCAGCACGGGTGTCGTGAAGCTGTCGCCAAAGGTGTGGTGTGCGACGCGGGCCGGAACAGCCTCAATCGCAGCCGCGAGATTGCTTGCACCGCCACCGAGGACAATTGCGTCCGGATCGAGCAGATTGACTACATCTGCGAGGGAGACCGCGACGCGCTCGGTCCAACGCGCGATGGCAGCGGACGCGATGGGATCTCCTTCGACCGCGGCGCGCTCGATCTCGCCCAACTTCATCGCGCGTCCGGTGCGCGCGGCAAACTCGCGCTCCACCGCTGTACCTGCGATGTACTGCTCGCGACAATCGACAAGTCCACAGTAACACGGCCTTGGTACGTGCTGCCGCGATTCCGCAAGCGCTTCAAGTGCAAGCCCCTGCTGCTGCCCGTGACCAAACTCGCCGCCGACCGCATTGCGGCCATCGCGCGCGACACGGTCGATCACGACACCGCCACCAACGCCAGTCCCCAGGATCACGCCAAAAACAACCCGCGCGCCACGCGCAGCGCCCGCGATCGACTCTGCAAGTGCAAAGCAGTTGGCGTCGTTGGCCATGCGCACCTCACGCCGCATGGCGCGGGAGAGATCCTCACGAAAAGGACGGCCGTTCAGGCAGGTCGAATTGGAATTGCGTTGGAGACCGCTGATCGGCGAAATCGATCCCGGCGCACCGATCCCAACGGGCATGTCTGCTGGAAGCGAAAGGTCACTCGCCACGCGCGCGATGATCTCGACCACCGCGCGCACGCTTGCGTCGTAATCGCCCTGCGGCGTCGGTACACGCTCGCGCCAAAGGACGTCACGTTCGCCGCGCACCGCAGCGGCCTCGATTTTGGTTCCGCCAATATCGATGCCGATACGGATCGCACTCACCGATCGTCCTTGCTTCCGTCCGGCCCCTCGATTCCATCCATTCCATCCTCTTCAGCGACTCCGTCCTGCTTTGCCTCGTCCTCCGGAGCCGACTCAAGATTTGCGAGAACCGATGCGACCTCGAACGCAATCGCAGCACCAAGCCGTGCGGTGCGATCATCGACATCAAACGCCGGACAGAGCTCGGCAAGTTCGACGCCGCGCACATAACCCGACGCGAGAATCCCACGAAAAACACGGCGAAACGCTGCATCCGGCGCGATACCCATCGCCACCGGCGCACTGACACCCGGCGCGTACGCCGCTGCAAAGACATCGAGATCGACGGAGAGACAGATCTCCGCCTCATCAACCGAGTCGTTTACTGCCTCCATCACCACGTCAATCATGTCAAGCGCAAAGCCATCCGCATCGACGACCGTCGCCGCCGCATGCTCCGCGCGCGTAAAGAGCAGATCGGTGTTCCCGAGCCGCTGCACGCCGAGTGCTGTGTAGCGGAATGGTGCGCCGCGGCTTCGACACCACTCCCACGCTTGGGTAAATGGCGTTCCAGAGTTCGGACCAGCCGCGGGAATTGGACGGAGGTCAAGATGCGCGTCAAAGTTCACGCACGCCGGAGCCGTACCACTCGCGCGTGCAACGCCTAAGAAATGACCAAACGCCTGGTCATGTCCACCGCCGAGAATGAGCGGCAGCGCACCCGCACGCACAATCCTCTCGACCGCGACCGCGAGTGCTTCCTGGGTCTCAAGCACCGTCGCACCCGCGACAATGTCACCACAGTCAACAAGGGCAACACCAGCGACCACCGGAAACGAAGACATCCTTGCCCGTAAACGTTTCGGCCCCTCCGCCGCGCCCGCCCGACCTCCGTTCGTACGAACGCCAAGATCGCTCGCGTAACCAACGAAGCAGATGGTCGGGTCGAAAAAGTGTTCAAGAGGCTCGGCGAGGTCGGCAAACTGCACTGACTGGTGCCACCGTTGCACATCCTCGCCCGGCCCGTCGTCGCGACCAGACCAGCATTGTCGCGTCGCCGAGTCCGGCGCCTGGTAGTGGTTCAAGGGCGTGGTCACTTCTTCTTCCCTCCGAAAACACCGTCGAGCGCATCGCCAACGCCCTTTTTCACAGCTTCACCCGCACCTTGAAGTGCCTTGCCCGCACCCTCGCCGATGGCTTTCCCTGCCTCGCCAAGTTCGCGTCCGACCTTCCCAAGTGCCTCGCCCGCGTCCTTGATGCCGACGTCAACCGCATCCCGCAGCGGACCGGAGATGGCGCTCCCAATGCCTTCGACCGCGCCCTGAAGTCCACCGAGTACATCCGCACCAAGCCCCTCGATGTTGGCTGCAAGCAGACCCTTCATCACTGAGCCAAGCACCACTCCGGAGAGTTCGCTCGCGAGCACGTCGACGCCACCCTTCGAGCTGAGGTCTCGTATCACGAGATCGGGCAGTTTGACGTCGACAACCCCGTCCTTGCCGCCGACAAGATTCCGGAGCTTCACAGTCACGCGCTCAAGTCGCAACTCCTTGATGATCGCTTCCTTCGATTCACCCTCTGATGTAGGTTTGGTCTTTGGCTCGCCAACAGAGCTACCTCCAGTCGCGCGCTGAAGATGATCGGCGACCTGTTTCACGTTGAGCTCACCAGTCGCACTCTTCTCAATTTCGACCGTGAGATCAGAGATTGCCACGCGCGTGATGACGATCTTCTCGCCAGTAAACGACGAAAGCCCCGCGTCCACCGCGATCTCGCCAAGCGACACAAACTTCGTCGGCGAATAGCCCTTGGGATTGTCAACCTCAAGGCCGCGAATGGCCGTCCTGCCCGAGACCAAGCCGATAGAGGCCTCCCGAACGGAGGTCTTTGCGCCGAGCGCGTATGTCCCAGCCTCGGCGATACCGACGCGCGCAATCGAATCGATGAACAGCACCGCCCCAACAACGGCGACGACCGCAAGGACGGCTATGACCGCGAGAAGGACCAGCAACTTTCGAAGGATGCCGCCGCGACGGCGAGGAACGGACGGATTGTGCATAACGCGTACCATACGAACTTCGCGGACGCGTGCCGCAGGGAACATCACCTTGGCGAAGTCGCTACCATCGCCCGCCCAATGCTCCCACCCGACATGGACACTCCTGAGGCCAAGGCCGCCATGGCGCATGTTCGCGCTCTCCTGGGCTTCATTGGGGACGATCCCGAGCGCGAGGGCCTGCTTGATACGCCCGCTCGCGTCGTGAAAGCGATGCACGAGCACTTTTGGGGCTACCACGCCGACCCAATCGAGCCGCTACTGCGCACCTTCAGTGAGATCGAGGGGTACGACGAACTCGTGCTCCTGCAGGACATCGAAGTGCACAGCCACTGCGAGCACCACATGGTGCCGTTTGTTGGGAAGGCGCATGTGGCATACATCCCGAATGGTCGTGTCGTCGGACTCTCCAAGCTCGCGCGCGTCGTGGACATCTACTCGAAGCGTCTGCAGGTTCAGGAAAAGCTCACGGCGCAGATTGCGAACGCCATCAACACCACCCTCCGGCCGCACGGCGTGGCGGTGGTCATCCAGGCGCGCCACTTCTGCATGTGCTATCGGGGCGTTCGCCAGCCAGGGGCGATCACGACCACATCGAAGCTGCACGGTTTGTTCCTGTCGAACCCCGCCACGCGCTTAGAGCTGTTTACGCTCCTCAGCCTTAAGCCGGACTGAGCGGGCACCTCGCGGCATTTGCGGTTTTGTCGGGATTCTCGCGGGGTCTCCTGCCGATATCCTGCGCTCCCCGCATTCCGCGGTCCAAGCCCACATGTCTGAAATCACTGCATCCGCGCCTATTCCTGCCGCCCCTAAGAAGATGGACGACATTGTCGCGCTCTGCCGGCGCCGTGGCTTCATCTTCCAGTCCTCCGAGATCTACGGAGGCATCAACGGGTTTTGGGATTACGGACCGCTCGGCGCAAGCCTCAAGCGGAACCTGAAAAACGCGTGGTGGAACGATGTCGTCGAGCGCGAACTGCTCGGACCGGACGGAAACTCGGTCGACATCGTCGGC
>CAMDMA010000044.1 GCA_945902075.1 Candidatus Kuenenia stuttgartensis
CGCGACGCTCATCGAGCGGAGCGATGGCCGCGCGGCCGAGGCATTGCCCGACCTTCGAGTCGAGATCTACTCGCAGTTGCCGCCCAACCACGGCACCGATGTCTTCGGACAGTCGGCCACGGGCTTCTCGTTCGCGGCGCACTACTCGACATTTCTCTGGGTTGTCGCGGCGGGATGGTGCGCGGTGCCGGCGTACTTCATCGTGCGGCGCGCACTGCGCGCGAAGCCAGTCCCCGCACCGCCGCCCCCGCGCGAGCCGACCGCGGCCGAACGCCTGCTCACAATCGTGGCCGAGGCGCGCACGCGCGAACTCGATACGAATGAGCGCGGACGACTCGAGTTGCTCCTGCTGCAGGAACTCCGCACAACCGCCGGTGACCACGCGAGCCTCGCGGCGGCCATCGCATCGCTCCGGGAGGATGATGCCTCGGCACGCATCGTCCGCGCCGTCGAGTCTTGGCTCCACGCACCGACCGCGGGCGACCGCGCACGTGCACTCGCCGAGATCGACTCGTTCTACGTCCTGCGCGGGGGCAACGCATGACGCAGCTCACCTTCGCGCATCCGTGGGTGCTGCTTTTCCTTGCGGTTCCGGTACTCCTCGCATGGACGGTCGTCGCGCGCCGTGCGGGCGTTGTGAGTCCCGCCGATCACGCCGCACATCGCGCACGACCGTGGCTTACACGCACACTCGGCTTCTTTGATGCAGTTCCGCTGCTCCTCCTTGCTGTGGCAATCGCGATCCTCGCTGGCCCGCAGACACTCAAGCAACCGCGGCGCGAACGCTCGCTCACCAACATCCAAATCTGCCTCGACGTCTCGGGCAGCATGTCCGGGCGCAACTACGGCCTCGCGAAGACCGCCGTCGAGGACTTCACCCGCGCGCGCGAGGGCGACGCTTTCGGCCTCACCATCTTCGGCGTGCAACAGATCCGCTGGATGCCGCTCACCAAAGATCTGAACGCGATCCGCAACGCACTGCCCTTTGCCGATCCGGAGAATCAGCCGTCGCACATGGGCGGCACCATGATCGGTGCGGCGCTGCGGTTTTGCCTTGGAAATATGGTCGCTGAGGCGCAGACCGGCGACCGGTTGATCGTGCTCGTCTCCGATGGCCAGAGTGCGGATCTCGGCGGCGGCGAGGCGGAGAAGGTGGGCGAAGAGCTCCAGGATGCGGGCATTACCGTGTTCCACATCCACATCGATGAGAGCGATGTGCCCTTCGAGGTGCGCGACCTTGTTTCGATCACCGGCGGCGACGCGTTTGCAGGGACCGATCTCCAGAGCATCAAGGCGATCTTCAGTCACATCGACAAGATGAAGCCCGCGAAGTTCGCGCCCGTGGGCACCGTGCCGCTCGACGAGTTCGGACCGTTCGCGCTCCTCGCGCTCGCGCTCCTCGGCCTGCACGGATTTGGGCTTCTCTTCGCGAGGTACACCCCTTGGTGACGAGTACGCTCGCAATCCCGCTCGTCGCCACGCTTGCCGCACTCGCCATCGCGGTGGTCGCCGAGAACCTGCACGCCCGACGGATCTCACGCGTCGCGCGACTTGCCTTCGGCCCCTCGGGTAGACCCGCACCATGGGCGCGCGCTGCTCCCATCGCGCGCATCGCAGGGCTCGCGCTCGCCACGTTCGGCGCAACCGCCTTGCTGCGCCACGACCCGATCGAGAGCGAAGGTGAGCCCGACCCGCGCGCGTCGCGGCAGCTCCTGGTGGTGCTCGACGTCTCGCCATCGATGAACCTTTCCGACGCCGGACCTGGCACCGAGAAGCTCATGCGCGGCGTCTGGGCTGGCAAGGTTCTGCAAGGCATACTCGACCGCCTCGACATGAAGGACACCCGCGTGTCGATGATCGCCTTCTACACCAAGGCAGTGCCGATGCTGCAGGACTCGACCGACAAGAACGTGCTCGCAAACCTGATGGACGGGCTGCCGCTCTACACTGCGTTCAAGCCCGGCGAGACCGACCTTGGGGCGGGCATCGAGGCCGCCTTCGACATGGCCAAGGGATGGGCGCGCGGCTCAACCACACTCGTGGTGATCACCGACGGCGATCTCTCGAAGCCGGTCAACCCGGGGGCGCGGCCTTCGTCGATCGCTGATGCGATCGTGATCGGGGTGGGCGATCCGAACCGCGCGACGGCGATCGCAGGCCACGCTTCGCGGCAAGACGCATGGGTGCTCAAGAGTCTCGCGGGCAAGCTCGACGGCTACTACCACGAAGGCAACACCAAGCATCTTCCGCGCGCGGTGCTCGAGAAACTCACCATGATCGCGCCGCGCGTCTCCGACGCGATCGGGCTGCGCGAGGCTGCACTGATTGCCCTCGGCGTGGGCTGCACGCTGCTTGGACTGACTGGCGCGTTCCTCGCGATGTTCGGCGTGCCGCGCACCTATGCCCGCACGATGAGCGAGGCCGAATCCACCAACCAAGGACGACTCGCATGACTCAGGGCATGACTCAGGGTACGAATCAGAGCATGAATCAGGGCCGTATCGCTCGATCCCGAGCGCTCTGGAGCGTGTGGGCGCTCGCGCCCGTCGCCCTTGTCGCGTACCACTTTGGACCCGGGCAGGCGATGTACCGCGAGGATCGCGCGGTCAAGTTGGTCGCCCACGCCGATGAACTTCAAAGCGAAGCGCTTCGCCTTCAGACCATTGCCTATGACGCGCACCTTGCTGCGATCGACGCTCGGCTTGCCGCGTTCGGGAAGGATGACGCCGCGCTTCGAAAGTCGGCCATCGACGCTGGGGCGCGAGAGGACATCGCCTACGCCAACGCCGGAGCCGCGTGGCGCGTGACCGCCGACGCGCTCACTGATGCACAACAGCAGGTTGACGAGATCGGCGGCCCGGTGCGTGAGGAAATCCGACTTGCGAAGGCGCGCGCGCTTGTCCGCACTGGCGATGTCGCGACCGGTGCGAACGAACTCGAGGACATCCTTCTCGACGCCGCCGATCGCGACGAGGGTGCCACGCCGCTTGCCCGCGCCGCGCGCGAGGAACTCGCAACGGCCTACTACTACGGCGCGCGCCTCATGCGCCTCGCTGGCAAGCCCGCCGACGATTGGCGCGAAGTCTCGAGCCGCGCGCGGCAGAACTACCGCTACCTCGCCGAGGACGCGAAAGCGCGCGGTGCCTCTGCCTCCGAGATCGCCAACCACGAGAAGAACGGCGAACTCGTGCTCGACCTCGAGCAGAGCTCGCTCGACGAGCTTTACGCGAAGGCGCGGCCCAAGGATTCGCCCACGGGGAAAGCCAACGGACTTGGACCTCCTAGACGCCAGGGGCGCGGCAACCGCCCCGGCGACCAGCCCGGCAAGGGCGCTGACATGAACGGCGAGATCGGTAACGGTTGGTGAGCGCGACAACAACGCAAGGCACGCGATGAACCTGATGCACACTCGAATCCTCGGACCCACCCACCTCACCGCCCTTGCGGCCGCCATCGCGATCGCAGGCAGCCTGCACGCGCAGGTCGTCCCCGCAGTGCGACTCACCACGCCGATGACGCCAGCCAGCGCCGCGCCGGCAACGACCATCCCCGCCACGCCGATCGGCATTGAGCCCATCGACGCACCGGCGGAGTCGATTGTCGACATGTCGCCTGCGGCGCCGAAAGCCACCCTTGCCCAAGAGGCGAACGCGCTCTTCACCGCCGAGGACATCGAGGAACTCAAGAAGCTCCTCGCCTCGCTCGATGAGCCTGGCCAAGCCGAGATGCGTGCCTACTACGCCGACCTCGGGGTCGATCTTGACGCCGCACTCGGCCTCGCCGCTGAGAAGAACGCCGTCATGCAACGCGGCCAGCTGATCGCCGGTGCGATGCGCGAGATGGACTTCACCCGAAAGCCCGAAGCGGTGCTCGCCGCGCGCGCGAAGCTCGGCTTTGGCCAAGTGGCGCAACCAAACGCCGACAACGCACAGCCTCAAGAAATGGCACGCTGGATCCACCTGCAGGTGATGGCCGGCGAGTGGACGACCTTCGCCAACTTCATGCACGCGCGTCCGCTGCCGGAGAGCGAGCCCGTCTACGCAGCGATTCTGCAGGCGATGAACCGCGGCGAGATCGGTCTTCTCCCTGAAGAAGTGCTCGCGTTGGCCGAGGCCTCGCCCAGCGATTTCAAGCCATGGCAGATGCAGGCGCTCAGCCGCATGCTGCAGCAGGCTTCGTCGAAGTACTCGACCGGCGCCATGGTCGCCGCGATCCGCGCGGGCTCGCGCTACTTCGGCACCACGACCGACGACGCGCGCCGCCGCACCATCGACTTTCTCGCCGGTGGAGGGCTACTCGCCGAGGCGTACCAGTTCCTGCCGCCGCTTGATGAGGCGCGCGCGAAGTCCGATGGCGCACTGATGGTCGTCCACGCACGGTACAAGCTCGACCTTGCTGCCAAGGCTGGGGAAGGACCAGAGGCGGAGGCACTCACGCTCGAAGCGTTTCGCATCCTTGCGGACGCATCGCTGCTCGCCTCGGAAAGTACTGAGCGACGCCGCGAGGCACTTCGCCTTGCGATCGCCGAGATGAATAGTGTGCCGAAGACGACCGTCGCACCGTGGCTCGCCGAGGTCTTCGCGAGCCCCGCGCTTGGGCCGGCCGCGCTCGAGCAACTCGCACTCAGCGCCGCACAAATTGGCAACTCGCAGGCCTCCGAAGATCAGCGTGCCATCGTCACGCTCAACCTCAAGGAGTCGATCGACGTCCTCCTCGACCGCGTTGGCGTACAGGACGGTCTCGACGCCGCCGCGCTGCGCGTGCCGCTGCGCATGGTGACGACGGCGCTCGTGGCTGAGATGGAGCGCGCAATCGAGGCGCGCGGACAGCAGCAGTTCATCGGTCGCAACGCGCAACTGCTCTACCGCGCGATTCCTTCCGAGAAGTGGCTCCAGTCGATCGAGCCATCGCTCGCAACCCGCGCGCGCAAGGCATGCATCGCCATCGCGACCATCGCGGATGAGACAGACGAAGCGCTTGCTCTCCTCGACGCCGCCATCAAGAGTTCGCCCTCCGAGGCCGCCACCTTCGCTGACCATTTCCTCTCGAAGTGGGTCGGCCGTCTGCGCCCGACCTCGGAGTATCCGGAGGAGATGATGATGTTTTTCAGTGTTTACCGCGACGGGATGCCGATGGCGCCGCTCACGCGTGGACGCCAGCGTCGTAACCTCGATCGCCTCGACACGCTGGTGGCCAGCCTGCGCGCCGGCGGCATCGAGCCGCGCGCGCTGCCATCGATTGTGCCTGCTTTTCAAGCCTGCCACGCCCGCACCGAGGTCTACGAGCGCGCCGACATTGAGCGTGTGTTCGGTGGCTTTGACCGCATGCCATCGGCCACCGCCGCCGGACTCGCGATGACCATGGGCGGAAGCCTCAACGGCGACTGGCGCAGCCGCGACGCCATGAAGGCCACCGGCACCAAGCGCTCGGATAGCGAGATCGCGCAACTCGTCGACCGTGGCTACGGCGTCGCGATCGAGCTCATCGACAGCGCCGTTCGTCAGCGCCCCGATGCTTGGAACCTCGCCGTCATCCACGCCGCGCTTACCTACGACCGCCTGCAGTTCAAGCAAAGTCTCAAGACCGCACAGGATCCCGTGCAGGCCAACGAGTACCGCAAAGCTGCATTCGAAGCCTTCGCCGACGCGGCCTCGCGCTACGTCGGCGCGCTTACCCGCGGCGAGACGCGCGACGATCCGGGCGTCTACCGCCGATGGTTCGGTGCCGCGATGGGAACCGCCGAACTCAATTTCCTGCGCGCCGAGGACCTTCCCAAGGAGGGCACGCTGCAGGACGACCAGATCGACCTCATCCGCAAGTCGATGCAGTCGATGGCAGCGGAGGCCTATGACCGGCACATCTCAAGCTTTGCCAACGAGATCGAAGGCGCGGTGCAGCGCGCGGCGCCCGAGGTCAAGCCCCGGCTTGTGCGTCATGCGCTGCGGGTGATCGCCGATCATCCCGCGGGCGCATCGCTGCGCGCGATGGAAGAGCTCTACCGCGACCTCGTCAAGGATGAGATCAAGCTTCGCCTCGCGCTCGACGGGGCCGACCAGGTCGGGGTCGAGAGGCCCTTCGGCATGCTGCTTTCCTTGCGCTTCACCAACTCTGTCGACCGCGAGACTGGCGGCTTCGCCAAGTACCTGCAGAACGGCGTATTCGGTCGGGTCGGCAACCAGTTCCGTCAGATGAACCATCGCGATGAGTTGCAGAAGTCCATCAACGACGCGCTTGGCAAGCAGTTTGAGATCAACGCGGTTGGCTTCTTTGACGCGTTCATGCCGCCGCGCGGGGTGGTCGAGGAAGGTAGCGACGGCTGGCTCGAAAAGCCGCTCGCGTACATCGTGCTCACCCGCAAGGACCCTGCGATCGACACCGTGCCCGCGGTGGTCATGGAGATGCAATTCACCGACCAGACCGGCCCGGTCACGCTCGCGCTCCCGAGTAACACGCCGCTTCTCGCCGCCGGCGAGGCCCACACCGCGCGAGCATGCACGGGGCTTGAAGTCTCGCAACTGGTTGATGTGCGTGCGATCGGGGACGACAGCGGCGACGACACCAACGCCGTCACCCTTGAGGTGCGCATGCGCGGTAAGGGCGTGGTGCCCGATGTCCGCGATGTGCTCGTGGGACTTGATGCTCCGCTCGCTGGCTACGGGCTCGCGAAGGATGACGGTCTCGTCGCCGACCCTCCGACCGTGCTCTCGTCTGGCGACGCCACCAACTCGCCCATGATGATGATGCGCGGCGGACCGACGGCGCCCAAGGAGGGCTACCCTGAGCCCGACGCCGATGGGATGTACCGGCTGCCGATTGAACGCACGTTCAAACTCACCTACGCCCCCACCGGCGGTGCGGTGGGAAGTGACTTCGCTCTGCCGAAGCTCACCGCTGGCGTCGATGCCAAGCTCGAGAGTCGCTTCTACGACGAACTCGACATCATGCCCGTCATCGGCGACTCGGTCGCGGTTCACCGCGCATTCTGGTCGCCGACTCGCATCGCGCTCGCCACGCTCACCGCGGCCGGTCTCGTTGCAATCGGCGTCTGGGTGCGACGGCGACGTCGCGTGGCTCCGTTCGCCCCGGCCGTTTCATGGGAGCCCTCGCGCATCACGCCACTTGGCGTGGTGACCTCGCTCCGTCGGCTCGAGCGCGAACTCCCCGCCGACCGGGTGAAGGGCCTGCGCGACGAGATTGTGCTGCTCGAACTCAAGTATTTCGGCCCCAGCGCGACCGAGTCGACCGAGTCCGAACTGCGTGCGGTGATTGCTCGGTGGAGCCGCGTCTAGTCGGGTGATGCCCAACTCCAACTGCCGCGCAGTGCAGCCTTTCCGGGGATGCCCCGCGGCGCGAGATGGGTACGAGTCGCCGTCGAGAACCCCCCCAAAAACGCCCAAACCCCCGCGAGGGGGTCTTGAACGTTTCCGATCGGAGTCGGGGTGACAGGATTTGAACCTGCGGCCTCTTGCTCCCGAAGCAAGCGCTCTACCAAGCTGAGCTACACCCCGTCAAGCATCACTGACGACGCGGGTCGGCGAGAATACCGCGGCAGTCGGGTCCGCACAAGCGCACGACGCGGGATCGACCATCAATCCATTGTGAATCCGCCGACAAGCAAGACTCGCAGCGATTCCGCTCTGTCGTCCAAATCGTTATGTTGCCCTCACGTTCCGGGGATCATGGAACAGCATTCGGCCACTTTTGGTGCCCTCCATTTTCCCTTGGGGATGCACTTTCACTTTGAACAACTCGTGTCGGAAGCACCTGGCTTCCGATCCCGTCGCACTCTGAAATGAGGACTTTCTGTATGCATAAATCAACTGTTGTCGTCGCCACATTCACTGCCACCGCGCTTCTCGCTGAGATTGCGATCGGTGGAACCGTTCCGCTCGCCGCCGGGAACTCAAAGCGTCGTATCAACACCGTGGTCAACACCACGACCAAGCTCGTGACGCCTCCGGTCGTCGAGGTCAAAGTCGAAGCCACCAACACTTGGGTTGCTTCACCTGCGGAGACCGTTGCTTCGACCGTCACCCAGTACATCGAAGAGCCAGTGCGTCCGGTGCTTCCGGTGTTCACCGCGCTCACGATCTTTGACTGCAACGGAAACGGCGTCGGCGACTCAGTCGAGATCGCAAACGGCGCCGCGGATTTCGATGGCGACGCTGTGCTCGACGCGTGCGAGACGAAACTTGGTGATCTCAACTTGAACGGCACGATCGATCAGCAGGATGTCAACATTCTCGTCGGTTGGTGGGGAATCGCGAACCCGCTGTATGGCGACCTGAACAACGACAGCGTCGTCGATGCGATTGATCTCGGGATCATCCTCGGCCGCTTTGGCGTCGTGGTGTACTGAGCGCAACGCACGAAGAACATTGCACGACCTCATGAGGGGAGCCGCTCGTCGGCTCCCCTCTTCTTTTGCGCCGGGGATGGAAGCGCGTGGTGTCGCAAACATTCTCAGTCCGCCTGCCATCGAACACTTCAGAGCCCTTGCAAAAAGGCTCATTCCGATGAACTTCGTGCGCTCATTCGAAAAAAGGACATCCGCCGCAGGCAGATCTTCCTGCTGCTCCGCAATAGGTCCGATCTGCAGATGAAGCCCGTCCGTGCGCGAAATCTGTTTGGAACTACCGCTTCGGTGGCGCAGAGAGTTCTTCGCGCATCTGCTGATAGAGCGGCGCAAAGCGACCTGCGCCTTGGATGCCCTGCTCGACGAGCTGCAACGCATCGACAACTCGACCAGACTTCGCGTATGAGAGAACCAGCGCTTGGTCGCAGGCAACAAGGTCTTCGGCACTCATCTTCGGCCGCGCCGCGACCAAGAAAGGGATCGCCTCCGACCACTCACCGCGCAATTGGTGGAGCCGCCCGATGTAGCGTTCGGTGAGCCCGGTCTGCGAAAAACCGTGCTTCAGGAGAAACCTTCCCTCCGCGATCGCGCGTGCAGCCTCATCGCGATCCGCGTCCGAAATCGTGCCGCTCACGCGCTCCCGGCTCGCGAGTAAAAAGTACACATACTCAAGGTGCCACGAGGTGTAGTCCGGAATCTGCCGACGCGCGATGTCATAGAGTCGCGCCGCTTCTTCGGGCTTGTTCTCACGAAGCAGCACCCGGGCGACCATTCCGGTGAGTGGCCGCATACCGCCCGCATGCGGCCGCATTGTTTGCCACTCCAGCGCGACCGCACCGACTGCTGGTGACATACCGGCCTCAGCGCGACGACATGCCTCGTCAAAACGCGCGAATGCCTCGGGGTTTGTGCGCTTCATGAAGGGAACACCGAAGAGCACACGCAGCGTGTGATTCACGCGATAGTCGTCGTACTCGTTGGTGCCGAGTCGCGCGGCGTAGGTGCGCCAATCGGGAAGGGCCGCATGAGCGACCGGGTCCAC
Source organism: Candidatus Kuenenia stuttgartensis (assembly GCA_945902075.1). Classification (GTDB taxonomy): domain Bacteria; phylum Planctomycetota; class Phycisphaerae; order Phycisphaerales; family SM1A02; genus QWPT01. The sequence goes on from CAMDMA010000044.1 coordinate 9,399, forward strand.
CGCGAGTCCGCCAGAAAGTGCAGACATCGATGCGACCATCGCGCGCGCTGCATCAGCTTGCCCGCGCACGGTGAGATGGACGTGGTCATCGAGTAACGCCCAATCGGTGGCTCCATCCGGTGAACTCGCGCGAAACTGCTCGGCGATATCGCAGAGTACGACACTGTGCGTGCGCGCGGCATCGCGAATCGCTTGCTCGGTTGCGCGAATCGGTCGCCAAGGCATCGTGTCGAGATCACGTGCATCGAGAAACGCCTCACGCGCTGCCTTCGCATCACCGCGGGCCGCGAGTGCTTTCGCTTCGGCAAACCTCTCTGCAGCTCCTCCACCTTCACCAAGCGGCGCAAGCCCGGATTCATTACTCGCAGTCGTACACACGAGCGAAGAAACTCCGGCATCGGCTGCGGTCTTGATCATCTCGCCGAGATGCGCGTTGAGATTTCGTGCCGCCGCTGCGCGTAATGGCGAGTCTGCGGCAATCACTGTCTGCCCGATCATCTGCTCCATGAGGGTCCGATCCTCATCGACGCCGCTCCGAAACAAACCGTCAAGCACCTGTACAAGCGCAAGCCCGCGTACTGCGCGCATCCACGGCAGCGCCCATGTCGGCAGCGTGCCCGCAGCATTGATCGAAGCCGTGCCATAGGCACCGAAAAACTCGTTGTTTCCTACGTAAAACACAATCAGATCGGGCTCGTAACGCACTGCCTCGCGCACCATCTCCACCAACGGATAGCTCGCGACTGCCGTGGTGCCGAGGTTGATGACTTCAACCTCGCGACCCGACCATGCATCGGTCAGCATGGCATCAAGAAACGCACTCATCGCCAGATTGCGCGGCTGCGGGTAGCCCTTCGCCGCAGACTCGCCGACGACAAAGATACGCGTCGTTCCCGCCGGCTTCGGCATGACGAAATTGGTCTCGTCGGCGAAACCCGGCCGCGTGGGATTCGCGAAGAAGTACGGCTTTGTGGCTGATGGTTCAACGAGGCATACGGTTTCGTTTGGGGTTCGTTGACCAACTTCGCGGAAAAACGCGGGATATCCGCCCCACCCAGCAATGCGCAACACAAGCTCGATGATGCCGAGCGTGATGATCGGCACACTCATCGTGATCACGAGGAATAGGCGCTTCTTCCAACGAGGCATCGTTGCGGTTTCCCGCGATGATGGGACGGTCGTCGTTGCTCGTTCGTTCGACATCACTCCTCCTTCGGTCCATCGGCGCGCGGCACTAGAACTGCCGCTCAGGATCGTGCTTCGTGACACCTGCAATCGAGCGCCACATCGATGCGCCGCGCGGATCACGGAGTACAAGACGGTCGCGACCTGCGAATCGCGCGATGATCGCCATCGGTGTGATCACACCGTAAAACACAATGGCAAGCGCAACGGTAGCAAGGATCGTTCCGATGGCGAAGGTGAAACCCATCCACGCCCAATACGCCGGAAGTCCAATGCGCGTGCCAGTACCAGCCGTCAGCAGCGCAAACCCCGCAAATCCCCACATAAATGGTGCCATTCCGTGACCAACACGAAACACGCCCCAGTCCACAAAGTGGAAGAGCGATCCCATCACTCCGAGCGCTGCTGCGGTGATAAAGGCCCAGCGGCGCAGTTCGGCGGGTGTCGGATTCCAGTGAATCGAAATCATGGTGGCGGCTCGTGTCGGTCGGTTGGTTCAGAAAATCGTGTAGATGAAAGGCGCGGCTTGCGTCCCGCCGAGGATGATCAGAACACCCGCGAGGAGTAGCACCACGAGGATCGGGATGAGCATGTAGGCCTTGTGTGCGACCACGAAGGCAATGAGTTCAGCGAGGAAGGATCGACGTGCCATGGTGAGATTCTCGTGTGATGGATGCCCGCTGTGGGTGGATCTCAATCGAGCTTGAAAGAACGCTTGTACTCCTCCGCGCCTGCCATCGGCGGTTGCGCTTCCTTGCGCAGAAGTTGGTTTCCGACAACCAGCGCGTCAATATCGGTAAACATGAAGCAGCGATAGGCGTCCGAAGGGTCGTGCACGATCGGCTCGCCGCGAATGTTGAAACTGGTATTCACAAGAACCGGGCAACCCGTGAGCCGCTCAAACGCAGAGAGAATCGCGTGAAATCGCGGTGAACGCGCAGCATCAACTGTTTGCACCCGCGCGGAACCATCGACGTGCGTGATCGCCGGAACATCGCTGCGAAGAACCTTGAGCTTGGCGATACCCGTGACCTCCGCATCGGCGGCCGCGAGCGTACGTTGGTGCGCAGCGGCGACTGGCGCCACAATCAACATGTACGGACTCTCCGCATCGAGATCAAACCACGCGCGCTGCCGACCCTCAAGCACTGCTGGTGCAAACGGGCGAAAGCTCTCGCGAAACTTGATGGCGACATTCATCCGGCGTTGCATCGACGGATCACGCGGATCGCCGAGAATTGACCGATGTCCGAGCGCGCGTGGGCCAAACTCAGCGCGGCCTGCGAAATTCGCGACGATCTTCCCCGTCGCAAGTTCCGCAGCGATCGCTTCCGCGAGCGGCGCGTCGGCGAGCGTTTCGTACACCGCACCCAACCGATCGAGCTGCGCACGCACATCAGTGTCGCTGTACTCCGGGCCGAGATACGACCCGCGCTGCGCGTCACCGGGAACGGCGGTCCGCGGCTTTCCGAGGTGATTGTGCCAGTAGGCGAGCGCGGCTCCGAGCGCGCCGCCGGAGTCGCCCGACGCAGGCTGCACCCAGATTCGCTCAAACGGCCCCTCACGCAGGAGCCGACCGTTCGCAACGCAGTTGAGTGCGACGCCACCCGCCATACAAAGGTTTCGCTGCCCGGTCCTTCGATGCACGTGACGCGCCATACGCAGCACAATTTCCTCGGTCACGAATTGGATACTCGCAGCGATGTCCATCTCGCGTTGCGTCAGCGGACTCTCAGGATTTCGAGCAGGACCACCAAAGAGCGCGTCGAACTTCGCGTTCGTCATCCGCAATCCATCGCAATATCCAAAGTAGCTTTGATCGAGCCAGAATGAACCATCCTCATGCAGCCGCACGACGCGCTCAAGAATGAGATCTTGAAACCGCGGTACGCCGTAGGGTGCGAGTCCCATCAGCTTGTATTCGCCGGAATTGACGCGAAATCCGCAGTAGGTTGTGAATGCGCTGTAGAGCAAACCAGGCGAATGAGGAAAGCGCATCTCCTCCTGTAACGAGATCGCGTTCGCGCGGCCGATGCCCCAACTCGCAGTCGTCCACTCGCCTACGCCGTCGAGGGTGAGAATCGCGCTCTCTTCAAATGGACTTGGGTAAAAAGCGCTCGCTGCATGCGATTCATGATGCGTCGTAAAGAAAATCGGTCCGGTGTAAGTTCCGCCGAGCGCGCGAGAAAGTCCCGCGTCGATCTCGCGCGGCAGATGAAGCTTTTTCTGCAGCCAATGTGGCATCGCCGTGAGGAACGAGCGGAAACCGCGCGGCGCGTAGGCGAGCGATGTTTCAAGCAGCCGCTCAAACTTCAAGAGCGGCTTCTCGTAGAAGACAACCCCATCGAGTTCGGAAAGCGTGATCCCCGCCTCGTCGAGACAAAACCGCGTCGCGCGCGAGGGAAAACGGTCATCATGCTTTTGGCGGCTGAAGCGCTCTTCTTCTGCAGCGGCCACGATGCGTCCGTCACGCAGGATCGCTGCGGCGCTGTCGTGAAAGAAGGCTGAGAGACCGAGGATGTTCATGCGTGATAGAGGCGCTTTCGAGCGTGCGTGAAGCGAAAGTCACAAACAAAAACCCTGGTGAGAGCGCCGCTCACACCAGGGTTTGAATGTTACGAACTTGACCGTTTCGCAGACGAGTTCCGTCACGCCTTGCGCGAGCGACGGCCGCGGGAAAGCCCCGCGAGTCCGAGGAGCGCGAGCACGCCTGGTGCTGGCACAACGGTGTACGAGAAGATTCCGTTGGACGAATTGGATGTGTACGAGTCGCCCCAGTTGGCGACGCTCGCGTTGGGATTCGCGAGTGCGTCGATCGCGCTGTCGCTGCCGCCGCCACCCGACGAGTAGGCATCAAAGTAGAAAGTGCTTCCCTCAGAAAGCCCAAGCGAGGCGAGCGAGACCGTGTAGGTAAGCTGGTTCCCAGCGAAGCTGTAACCGCCAAAGTTCCCGTTGTAGGTCGCACCGGTCAAGCCCCACGAGCCCGCGCTGAAGCCGCGGTTCTCCGCGCCACCGCCGCCGTCAACCCACGAGCCGAACCAGCTGGTCATACCGCCGACGCTCGAATCCATATTGATTGGACGGCCCCAGCCGTTGCCGTTGGAGCTGGCAGCGCCGCCAGCGGCGATGCCGATCATAAACTTACCCCAGTCGGTGCCGTTCAAGTCGCCGTTGACGGTGAGCTTGAAGACGATGTCGGAGGCAGTGTTCGAAACTTCCATGCTGAGGAGGTCGAGCGTGCCGCCTGCGGTTGCAAGACCAGAAGCAATGTCGTTCGCGGCATCGGTGTACACGACGCCTGGCTCTGCGCCAGTCTGCGAGCCGAGAGTTGAAGCGAGGGCAACCGCGACGGCGGTCAACGCAAAACGATGATTCATGGGAAGGGACTCCGTGAGGGACAGATGGTGACCCGGGTGGTCTGGGGTGGACCAAGAGGGCCGAGGGAAGAGAATGAGGACAGGGACAGGGACAGTAGTAAACAGAAGACGCCGAGATCACACCGTCGCGAGTTCGGGCGCGGAACTCTGGCCAGCGGCGCAGGTTCCATTCCCGTCGAGGGCTGAAGGTGTTGGACGACACCAAAAAGCCACCCCGATTTGGGGTCGACGAGAAAAGAAGGTAGTACCGAAAAAAAGTGAGTCAAGGCAAACGAAACTTGAAGCAGAAAATCGTCGAGACTTGTTCGAGAAACCTGTCGCCGCCCTGCTCAGTCAACCGCCTACGCGACGGAATTCCTGCTCGCTTTGACCTGTGAGCGGTCGATTTCATGATTCCAGCTCATGATTCCGGCTCATGATTCACGTTCATGATCCGAGAACCGCGGCAACACCCCCCCCGGCGGCTTTTTGAGGAATCGCGGCCCCGATGGCGTGGACGGCTTGGATGGCTTGCGAGACGGTTTAGGCTACGACGATGCCTCTGTGCGCGCTGCTCCTCGTCGCCGCTGCGTCGTCGGTTGGGGGTCGGATTCTTCCGCCGCCATCGACGAACCCGGTCGACTTCGCCCGCGACATCGCCCCCATTTTTGCAGTTCGCTGCCTCGGCTGCCATGGCCCCTCGAAGCAACGCAGTGGCTACCGCCTCGACGTGAAATCGATAGCCCTTGCAGGGGGTGAGTTGCATGCGCCAAACATCTTGCCCGGTCAAAGTGCCGAGAGCCCGCTGATCCGCTTTGTTGCAGGGCTTGACGCCGACATGACCATGCCGCCGAAGGGCGACCTCCTCAGCGACGCGGAGATCGGGCTGCTCCGGCGATGGATCGACGACGGTGCCATCTGGCCGGACGACGCAAGTGTCAAAGCCACGGATCCGCTCGACTGGTGGAGTTTGAGGCCGTTGGCGCAACCTGCCATTCCTCAGGTTTCTGGCAGCGCGTCAACTCCAACTGCGGCGAGTGCGGCGCACCCGATCGACGCTTTCGTCGTGGCAAAATTGGCGACGCGCGGCCTTCACATGTCGCCGGAAGCAGACGCCCGCGCGCTTCACCGTCGCGTTCGATTTGACCTCATCGGACTCCCTCCAACTCCGGAAGAACTCGACGCCTTCGATGCAGATGCCCGTCCCGATCGGTACGAGCGACTCGTGGACGAGCTGCTCGTGTCGCCGCGCTACGGCGAACGTTGGGCACGACACTGGCTTGATGCGGTGCACTACGGCGACAGCCATGGCTACGACAAAGACCAACCGCGGCCGAATGCGTGGCCTTATCGCGACTATGTGATCCGTGCGTTGAACTCTGACAAGCCCTACGCGCGGTTCGTCGAGGAACAACTTGCCGGTGATGCGCTGTATCCGGGCACGCAGGATGGCATCGAGGCACTGGGCTTTATCGCTGCTGGGCCATGGGACCTGATCGGCCACGCGGAAGTCGGCGAAGAGAAGATTGATGGAAAGTTTGCGCGACACTTCGATCGCGATGACATGGTTGGCAACGCGATCGGAACCTTCACGAGCACGACCGTGCAGTGCGCGCAGTGCCACAACCACAAATTTGATCCGATCACGCAGGACGACTATTACGCGCTGCAATCGGTCTTTGCTGCACTCGACCGTGCGGATCGCGGATACGACACTGATCCTGCCGTCGCAGCGCGGCGGGCGGAACTGGTGGCTGTTCGTCGGGCGCTTGAGGCGGAGGCCAGTCGGCTCGCAGATCAACTCGCAGAGCGCGGTGGCAAGGAGCTTGCTGCCCTCGAACGCGAAATCCAGAGCGCGCAGGCGACGGCAACACAGGGCGCCCGGCTTGAGTACGGATGGCATAGTGCCATCGCTTCGATCCAAGAACCCGCACACGATGCGCGGCCGTGGGTGATGATTGACCTTGGAAGCGAAGTGGTATTGGAACGCGTTGTACTCACGGGTGCATTCGACGATTTTCAGGGGATTGGAGCGGGATTCGGCTTTCCGGAGCGATTCCGTATCGAGGCCGCAACGACAGCAGATTTTGGTCCGACGACGACGGTGATCGCCGCACACGATTTGGTTGACTACACCAACCCAGGAACGGCGCCACAGTCGTTCGCTGCACGCAATATCACCGCGCGTTATGTTCGCGTTACGGCGACGAAACTCGCGCTGCGTGCGCATGACTTCATCTTCGCGCTCGCCGAATTGGAGGTCTACGACGCGACTGGACGAAACGTCGCGCGTGGTGCGAGCGTCTCGAGCCGCGACTCCGTTGAGCAGTTACCTCGCTGGTCGCGCATCAACCTCACGGACGGGATCTATCCTGAAGTCCAAAAGGGCGGCGAACTCGCGCAGCTTCAGGATGCTCGCCACGCATTGGTCGCACGAATTCTTGATGACGACGAACGTTCCGCTCGCACGACGGTCGCCGCGGCTATTGCTGAAAATTCCGCGGCAATTGCTGCTCTTCCGCTCGAGCAGTTGGTGTACGCAGGGACGGTGCACCACGGCTCCGGCACATTTCGTGGGACAGGTGCGCAAGGTGGACGGCCGCGCGACATTCGCATTCTCGCGCGCGGACAAGTCACAAACCCAGGGCGGCTGGTTGGGCCGGCAGTCATCGCAGCGCTTGACCCCGTGATCTCTTCGCGCCTCAACGTCGAGCCCGATGAACATGAATCTGCACGTCGTGCCGCGCTGGCCGGATGGATTACGGATCCGCGCAACCCGCTCACTTGGCGCAGCATTGTGAACCGCATCTGGCAGTTTCATTTCGGCCGTGGCATTGTCGAGACCGCAAACGACTTCGGCCGCATGGGTTCGCCGCCAACACATCCAGAGCTTCTCGACTGGCTTGCAGTTGAATTCCGCGATGGCATGCGCGGCTCACTCAAACAACTGCATCGCTTGATCGTCACAAGCGCGACATACCGCCAGCGATCCACCACGCATAACGAAGATGCCACGCGTATCGATAGTGGAAATACCCTGCTTTGGCGCGCGAATGCGCGGAAGCTCGAGGCTGAAGCGGTGCGTGATGCAGTCCTCGCGACTGCTGGCACACTTGATCTTTCTGCAGGCGGCCCAGGTTGGCGAGACTTTGTCATTGAGCGACCAGAGCACTCTCCTCACTATCGCTACGACCTTGCCGATCCGAACGACCCTGCCACCTGGCGTCGCTCGATCTATCGCTTCATCGTTCGCTCGCAAATGCAGCCATTTATGACGATGCTCGATTGTGCCGACCCATCCATGCGCGTAGACCGACGCAACGAAAGCCTCTCGCCGAGCCAAGCGCTCGCGTTTCTCAACAATGGCTTCATGATCACGCAGGCCAAACACTTTGCGACACGTGTTGCACGCGAGTATCCCGACGATCTCTCCACGCAAGTTGTACGCGCGTTTCGTCTCGCAATCGGTCGTACGCCGAGCGAGTCCGAGGCTGCGAGCCTCCGCGCATTCGCGTCGGCCCATGGACTTCCCAATGCCTGTCGTGTGCTCTTGAATCTCAACGAGTTCACGTTCATCGACTAAGTACGACGCCATGCCCAACGACTCGCCATTCCATCGTGTGCCGACGAACGCACCACTCGGTCGTCGCGACTTTCTCTGGCATGCTGGCGGCGGACTTGGCGGTATCGCTCTCGCGTCGATGTTTGCACGCGAAGCAGTCGCGCGACCGATCACCACCGCTCCACCGATGCCATCCTCTCCGCCGCGGGCGAAGCGCGTGATTCAACTCTTCATGGCAGGCGCGGCGAGCCACCTTGATCTTTGGGACTACAAACCAGAACTCATCAAATACGACGGGAAACCAAGCGATTTCGGAGAGTCCGTCGAGACTTTTCAAGACGGACTCGGCCCTTGGCTCAAACCGGTGTGGAACTTTTCGCCGCACGGCTCGTGTGGCAAGATGCTTGGCGAAACCGTCACGCCACTCGGTGCGCACGTCGATGACATCGCTTTTCTTCATAACGTGACCAGCAAGTCCGGAGTGCACTCGCAGGCAACCCTGCTGCAAGCGACCGGCTTTCAGCTGCCGGGCTTTCCGGGTGCGGGCTCTTGGGTGAGCTATGGCCTCGGCTCGATGAACGAGAATCTTCCGACCTTTGTGGTGCTACCCGACCACCGGGGCCTCCCGAGTAATGGTGTGAAAAACTGGGATGCCGCCTTCTTGCCTTCGCAACACGCCGGCACGGTGATTTATCCAGGAACCGAAACACCCATCGCTGATCTCCGCGCGCACCGATCTGGCCACTACATCAGCGACCACAGCGAGCGCGACGCTCAAGAACTCATGGCGGAACTCAACCGCACGCACGCGGCTACGCGTGCAGAGGATCAGCGGCTCGACGCGCGTATCCGCAGTTACGAACTCGCCGCGCGCATGCAACTCGCTGCGCCCGACGCGATCAATCTCAAGGCTGAGCCAGAGCATGTACTTCGACTCTACGGACTTGAGCGTGGACCGCAGACTTGGGAAAATGACATCAACGAAGAGGAGGAAGCGTACTTCTTCGCGCAGAAATGCCTCACGGCGCGGCGCTTGCTCGAGCGCGGCGTGCGGTTTGTGCAAATCTGGAGCGGCAATGACAACTCACATCCTCGCCGGAACTGGGACTCGCACGAAGATATTCGTCGGGATCACGGTCCACTCTCGCGAGGTATGGCGCGAGGCGCTGCGGCGTTGATCGCTGATCTCAAACAACGCGGCATGCTGGAGGACACGCTCATTCTGTGGACCACGGAGTTTGGCCGTATGCCAAGTTCACAAGCCGGCAAGGGACGAGATCACAATCCGTTTGTGTTTACCAACTGGCTTTGCGGCGGCGGCATCAAGGGTGGCATCACTGTGGGTGAGAGCGATCAATGGGGATACAAGCCGCTCGACCGCCGCAATCCCACACTCGTCTACGACATCCATGCGACCATGCTGAAACTCCTCGGCGTCGATCACACCAAACTTACCTGGCGCCACAATGGCATTGATCGCAGACTGACCGATGTCCACGGACACGTGATCGAAAAACTGCTCGCGTGAGATACGCAGTACTCCGCGACTCAGTCCTTCAGACCATCCGGTGACGCATGGAGCGGCTGCTCTGGTACCGCCCCGGTGAACGATCGCGTCCTGACCGCGAGACTTGGTGTACTCGCAGCTGCACGCGCCTCCGCAGTTGCACGCGCCTCCGCGGTGCGCACCTCCCGACGCGGCGTAATGTCGCGCGCGAGGCCGATGAGCGACAGTGCGCGGATCTCCCAATATGTCAGATCAAACTCCCACCAGCGATGCTGCACGGAGCAGCACGCGGGATCAGCATGGTGGTTGTTGTGCCAGCCCTCGCCTGCGGCAACCACGGCAACGACCCAGTTGTTCTGGCTATGTTCTTCGGTGTCGTGGTTGCGGTAGCCGAACATGTGCGTCAGGCTGTTCACGCTCCACGTAATGTGCCACACAAGCACCGTTCGCAGCACAACACCCCACACAAGAACGCTCGTGGCGAAAAGTGCCGCGCCCGCGACATCTGTCCAAAGTAACGCCGCCGCGAAGGCGACACCGACATACACAACGCACTGGCCGAGGTAGAACCAAAGCGGACTCCACGGTCGCTTCTCGATCCACATGTAGAACGGATCGCTGAGAACGTCGCGCGCATAGCGGTGATAGTTGCAAGTGTGATGCAACGCTTGGTTGCGCACAAAGAGCCACCACATATGTCCCCAGAGAAAGGTGACGAGCGGCGTGTGGGGATCCTGTTCCTCATCCGAGTGCGCATGGTGCATGCGGTGGGTTGCAATCCAGCGTGCAGGCGAATCTTCGAGGCAGCAGAGTGCGCCAACGACAAGCGTGTGTTCAAACCAACGTGGTGTCGCGAAACTTCGATGTGCGAGTAGCCGGTGATAGCCCATCGTGATCATCTGCCCGAACAGATGAATGCCCGCGATGCAGAGGATGACGCCGGTCCACGAAAACAGCGCGGGTACGAAGACGAGGAGAGCGAGCAGGTGAATCGCGACGATTGGTACGCAGTAGCGAACAAGAATGTGCTGAGGACGAGTCGTCGACGGGCGCTGAACCGATCGGTCGGCGGAGAGTCGTGGGGCGTGGTTCGGGGCGGTGGTCAACGTGAACTTTGCGAAGCCGAGCTTCGGAGAGGACTGGCAATTGGATCAAAGGCAGAACATTTTTGAAATCAGCGCACCTAAGACCTTGAGGATGGCCAGGAGACCTTGAGGATGGCCAGGAGACCTTGAGTCTGGGCAGGAAGAGTCTACCCCGAACCCGTGCACGACGCCCCCACAGACTCCAAAGCGCTGGGACACCTCAGGCCGACCTGCGCTCTGCGACACGCGCACCGCGAACGCAGCGAGGCGTGCGACGCCACCCCGTACCATCCGCAGATCCATGCAGGAACACCCGCGCGACCCGCTCCATGGCCTCACCCTTGAGGCAATTCTGACCGCTCTCGTCGCGCGTCACGGATGGGTTGCCCTCGGCGAGCGCATCCGTATTCGATGCTTTACGCACGAGCCGAGCATCAAGTCGAGCCTTGCGTTTCTTCGTCGGAACCCGTGGGCACGACAGAAGGTCGAGGCTTGGTACCTGTATGACCTGCGCCGCGGGCATAGCCCACCGCGGGATCCCGGCAGCAAGTGATGCGGGCCAGTGTCGTTTTCGCCATGATGTCGAAGATTGATGTCGAAGATTGATGTCGAAGGTTGATGTCGAAGCCCGACAAGGAGCCGCGAGTCCCCTTCCGCCGCATGTGGGCACGTGTTGGGAAAGTCCTGCTCCCGGCGGGCCGGGTGACATCCACGTGCATGCGATCGCGCGAACCGTCACCATCGGAATCAAACTCTGTCTCAACCCAAAGGACGTCGCGAACCCAACGACTGGAATCGGAAAACGCATCGACCACCTGCGCTTGACCGTCGACGAAAACTGGCATCTCTGACTCTCGCGCGTGAGCTGCACGCGGTCATAAACATGAGGTCATAAACATGCGCGGATCGACGAGCGCGCACCATCGCGCACACTGTGGAAGTAATCGCTCGGCGCATCCAAACTCAGTTGGTAAGAACGTCGCTGCGTGGAAAATTCTTCGCTCTCGCTGCTGAGTGCGAACATTGCCGGGCTGCGGGAACCAAGGCACCGGATCAACTGCATCCCTCGGTCAAACGACTCGCATCACAACGCAGTGCCAGCAACCTGCATTATTGATCGAGCTCCGCGAGCAACATCCGAAACGCAGTTGGGCGTGTGCCAGGCTCCCCTGCCCTCAAGCTCGACGCAGCTCCGCCATCGAGCGCCGTTCACGTTGCGGCCGCATGGGCGTGTATCCGAGTAGCGTGAGAGGACCAACGCGGGGAAATCGGTTGGCAGGGGCTGACCGATGGGCGGCGAATCATCGAACCAACGCACGAAGCCGGTTCCCGCAGTGAAGAAACCGATGCGATTGAACCCATCGAAGATGTTTCGAACGGTGAGCAAAATTGGTCGCGACCCGCTGACCTCGTGCCGCCACCGTTGATCCGAAAGCGGTTGCCAAACTTCGGATTCACAATCAACGCGCGGATGGGCGAGCCGTGGAGGGATCGTGCGAAACGCCCCACGCCATCGCGATCACCGCGCGCGGCGCCGCACGCCGATGCCGCCGAGCGCAAGCAGCGCGAGGGCGCCGGGTGCCGGCACGAACTGCACCTCGAACTCGACGAAGTCGCCTTGATAGAAGAAGTGCTGGCCAAGCCGCCGGAAGTCGAGCACCAGCATGTCGGCGCTCGCGACGGTGAGCACGTTCGACCAGTTGCCCTGCGTGGAAGCGACGACCGAGGCGCCCGCGAACGACGGGATGGTGCCGTTGAGGTCCTTCAGCGTGTAGCCGTTGAAGGTGTGGCCGTCGGCGAGGTCGAAGTAGAAGTAGTTGGCGTCGGATGGCAGGAAGAAGTCGATGCGAAAGCGGTTGCCGACGAAGTCGAAGCGCCAGCCGGAGTCGTATCCCGAGGTGAAGTCGGTGCCGTCGACGAGCGTACGCGTGAAGTCGTAGAGCGGGTCGTTGTACGGGGTGTTGACGTTGGGGTAGTAGTACCGCCCCTGGATGACCTGCCCGTTGACGAACTGCGCGGATGCGCTCGAGGTGGCCACTGTGGCGACAGCGAGCGACGAGACGGCGAATGCCATTCCGGAACGACGAATCATGACCCAGGCCCTCCTTCGGTGACTCCCGGCTACCCAGCCCCTCCCGAGGGCCGTGCGCCAAGCATGCGTCGCGACCGGGAAAAGGCAAGCGCGGGCTGTCGATTTTCCAGAGGTCAAACGCGCGCGTCCCCCTGAACCGTCACCCAGAAGCAGGCAGGGCTTAGCATCCCGCGCATGCACCCCCCGTCTCCCGCGCTTCCGCCGAGAATGGGCCCAAACCCTATGTAACTGCCAAGCGAGGGCACGACGGTTGCAAGAATGAAGTCGTTCTCCGCGGCTGAAGTTGGAGTCGCAAGATGCCCGCCGCGTGCTGTCGCTGCCGCGGATGCTGGGAGCCATGTGATTGCCTCCGGCACGAGGACTGCTTCGTACCAGTGGCCGTTCCCGCCCAATTTCGTGGGCCACTCGACGGCCGATTGCCCCGCCTGCAGCGTTGCCGACACTCCTAGACCTGCCACAAAGAACGCCAAGTGAGATGCGCGCGCCATCGTTTCCTCCGAAGTTGAATTGTGATCGATACGCGCGAATGTTAACTTTAGATACGCATCGTTACACCCGGACATCGAGTGCCCTCCGACAATGTAATGCAACCCACACCCAACACTACTCCCCCTCTTCGAAGAAGTCGCTGTCGATGCGATAGGTGCGATAGACGCGCTCTTCGCTCACGCCGAGTCCACAGTCAACCATCAGCGTTGCGAGTTCGCGGCCGTCGATGAGGCGAATGCGAAGACCTTGCAGCGTCGTTGCATACTCGCGCGCTTCGCGGGTGTAGTCGCTGGTCGCGATGAACACGCCTTTCTGCGCGCGGCCGTGCATCGCGCCGACGAACGACTGGATCTCGGGGCGACCGACATTGCCTTTCCATCGCTTCGCCTGCAGATAGATCTGCCCGAGCCCGAGCCGATCTTCCTTGATGACGCCGTCGACGCCACCATCTGCTCCGCCGCGTCGCAATGCATGCGTCACCTCGCTCGCCGATGACCCGTAGCCGAGCTTCACGACGAGTTGCTCGACGAGCCATTCGAATTGCTGCGGGGTCATACTCGCGACTCGTTCAAGGAGTTCCTCCTCAACCAAACCGCGTAGCACTTGCTCGCTTCGCGCGATGGTTTCGGAAGTCACGACTTGCGCACTTGTGACCGGCGTCTCTGCCGCCTCGTGCTCATCGACCGAAATACTTGCGGCAAGCCACTCGCGCAACGCAGGAATAGTACGAAGATTTGCGAGCGTGATTCCTGTTGGATGATCTTCGAGTGCGCGACGACCAGCGTCGGTGATGCGGTAGGTCGCGCGCGCAACGCGCTCGATGAGCCCTGCTTTGAAGAGATACGTGCGCGCCCAACCGATGCGATTCTCGACGACTGTGAACTGCCCGGAGGGCAATCGCTGCGCGAGTTCGTTTGGCGTGAGTCCACTCTTCGCTTCAAGCCGCGCGCGAACTTCGCGCATGTGAAGCGCGCCGTCGTTCGCAAGGAGCGCCAGAAATGGGCGAAAGAACTCGTCGAAGGTGGGGATGGGCATGGG
>CAMDMA010000045.1 GCA_945902075.1 Candidatus Kuenenia stuttgartensis
TGCGTCAATGAGGCGAACGATTTCTGCGCGCAATGTGGCGATACCGATGCGACGTGCTTCGCACCGCATGCGGGACATGGTTGCGCGACGCCCGAATGCTGTGCGCTCGTCACGGCCGTCGACAGCACCTGCGGTCACTTTGAATGGGACGCCGCGTGCGCAGAGCTTGCAATGACACTGTGTGCTGGTTGTGGTTCGCCAACAGCGGGCGATTGCCGCGCCGTGCATGCGACACCCGGCTGCGCCATCGAGGAATGTTGTGTGGCCGTTTGCACGGCGGACTCGTATTGCTGCGAGATTGAGTGGGACGAACTGTGCGTGAATCGGGCAAACGACACCTGCGCCATTCCTGGTGATCTCAACGGCGATGGTGCCGTGAACGCAAGCGATCTGGCGCAGTTGCTTGGTTCGTGGGGTACGCCGGCGGGCGATGTGAACGGAGACGGCACGACGAATGCAGCGGATATGTCGGCGTTACTCAACGCGTGGACAGGTTGATGCGTTGAAGCGCGTGCGCAGCGGTCGAGTGCTTCGTGCGCGTTCTTCATGCGCGTTGTTCGGCGGTACGCTGTCGTGATGCATGCGATACTCGTCGCGAACATGCTTGCGGCAGACACTCTCGAGAACTTCATCGTCGCAAAACCGACGAGCGCGTTTTGGACTGCATTTCCAATCAACAACCTCATCGCGCTTGTGACCCTCGCGGCGGTTTCGCTCGCTGCGTATCTTCTGCTCCTCTTTCGTCCACCTTCAAGGGCACGCGTTGTCTTTGGATTCATCGCGGCGACAGGTTTCAACTTGTTGATGCCGAGCACGATGGCGTTGATGGTGCTCTCGAAGATGCCGATTGCGCTTCGCGTGGTGCTGGCGATCGTTCCGCTCATTGCATTCGCGTTCGTTCTGCGTGGAATCGTGTGGATTGCGTGCCATTGGCGCGTCTTCGATCCAACGCGCTGCGGTGCTTGCAATCACCAACTCCTGCGCGAGCAGGTCGACTGTCCGGAGTGCGGTGCCGCGAGGCGAGTATCGCTTGTGTGGGGTTGGGGAGCCGAACAATCGCGCGTGGCGGCGCGCACGGGACTTGCGGTCCTGTGCGTCATGGTCTCGCTCTACGCGGTTGGCGCACTCGGCGTGGTGAAACTCGCATGGCACGCACAGCTCTTCGTTGAACTCTTCGACGAGCATGAGGCCGAACTCGCGACGATTCTCGCCGACGCAACAGTTGTTGAACGCGCTGACGTTGCGGAGATCGCTGTGGATATTGATGCGAACTATGGCGCGCAAGGTTGGATTCGCGAAGTCTCGGGCGCATTCGCCGTGCCACCGAGTATCGATGGTCAGCGGGTCCTGTTTGTACCGCTCGAACCACGCGATGGAAGTGCGGTCGATGAAATATGGCTTGATGCGCTTCCTACGCAGCTTGCATCGTTTCCGCCGTCTTCGGCAGAGGCTTCAGCGAACTGGATGAGGACCATCACCGCACGCCTCGATGGAAAGAGCGCGAACTTCGCGAGCGACATCGCGGATGTTCGGACAACGATTGACCTCCGCTACCCATCGCTGTGGGCCATCATCGCGGTGATGTGCGCGGGACCTTTCGCTGCGGCGTTCGTCGCATTCGCGTGGAAGCGCTTCATAGCGCACATCATGCGCAAGGCACAGGCGGTAACGCAAAGCAGGGTTTGATAGGTTGCGGTTACGCAAACGTCCGCACGATCTCAAACGCGATCAGCGCGATGATGATCCACTCGAGCAGCTCGCTTCGATATTGCGATTGTCGCGCTTCAAGGCGCTCGCTGATCGCACCAAGTGTTTCAAGCTTTCGGGCGATCGATTTCTCCCAGTCTTCGATACGAAATCGCCGCGCCGCTGCGCGCTGCACGCGTGCGAGGTGCTGATCGCCGTACAACTTGAGCGCGTTGGTCACGCCGTCGAAGAGCGCTGCTCCTTCGAGTTCTAACTCAGCAAGTCGACGCAAATTTGCGCGCAGTCGAAATCGCGAGAACAACGCGCGATCATTTGCCATGTGCCATACCTGATCGAGGCCACGATCAAGTTCTGCATCAAGGTGCTTCAGTTCTACAACTTGCACATTCGCAAGTTCGAGGACGGCGAGCGTTGCGGCGGGTTCAGCGTCAATGACGATGGCAGCCGCCCAATCGACAACAGCGAGATCATGCGGACCATATGCGATGGGCGACGCAACGGCATCTGCAACACTGTCGGCGGCGAGTGGAGCATCTTCAAGCCGGACGAGTGCTGCGACTGTCTCGCGACCGAGTGCGTCGATCGAATGCTCCACATCACACGACGCTGGTTCAATGGTGAACACGACGTAATCCTCAGCGCCCGAGCGGAGTTCGGGGCGCGTCACCGCATCGCCGAGCGTTGTGAGCAGCGCCTCGACAGCGGCGCGCGCTGCGCTTGCGAGCGCGGCGTTACTCCAGAGAAGAGCGGCCAGCGGACGCAACGCATCAGGCGCGTCGGCAAATGGAATACGAAATGCGATCGATACCGCACCAAAGTCGTAGAGCGTTGCTTCCACCGCAGCCGCGGTGCGCCATGCTCCGAACACGATCGGCGCGCGCTCGATCACCACACGAAGTGGCTTCTGTGCGAAGTCAGAATCGGCCGGAACGCGACGACTTGCAGGAAGCGCTTCACGAGCGGATGCAGGAAGTCGTGCAGCAGCGCGCGCGAGATCGATCGCAAATCCCGCTTCAAACGCGAGAAAAACACGACACTCGCCAACAACGCGAATGCTGCTTGCGTCGCGTGCGTGTTCCACCCGGACCTCCTCGGTGTTTCGGTGTGCGAACCGGCTCAGTTTGCCGCTTTCACAACCTTGACCTTCATCGTGCGCGTCTGCGCCGGGGCGACATCCTTCTCCCAACTTCGGCGTAATTCGAAGGTAATCGTCGTCTCGCCTTCCTTCACGCCCTTGAACAGAAAGTGCTCAATCATCGGTCCGCCTGTGCGGCCGTCGGTTGTTTCGGCGCGCGACTCTTGCGACGCGAGCGTGAGCACCTTCGCGTCGAAACCCTTCGCAGTCCACGAGTAGCCAGTGCCCGCGTTGAACGGCAATTCATTCGCGAGTTCGCCGCCGACAGTGACCTCGGTCTCGTGCTCCTTCTCTTCGGTCAATCGATGCGTGAAGCGCATCACGGCCATGCGTGGACCTGGCTTGTTCGCGCACGCGCCGAGAAACGAAACGGGCGGAGAAACAACGGAAAACAGCAGCAAGCTCGCAATCAACGATCGCCGAGTATTCGACACCTGCATGGAGGAAATCCTTTTTTCGTCGCGCTTACGAGAGCAGCGCTTCTGGATCTTCGAGCAACTTGACGACGGTGTTGAGGAAGCGTGCGCCTTCTGCGCCGTCGACAACGCGGTGGTCGCATGAGAGCGAGAGTGGGAGTACCAGACCGGCATAAAACTTCCCGTCCTTGGTGCAAACACGCTCTTTCGCGCGGCCTGCGGCGAGAATGGCGACTTCGGGATAGTTGATGATCGGCGTTGCAAACATGCCGCCGTAACTACCGACGTTTGAGATGGTGAATGTCCCACCCAGAGATTCTTCGCGCGTAATGGTTCGATCCTTGCACTTTGCGGCAAGCGTCTTTACGCCCTGCGCAAGCTGGACTGGTGCCATCGAGTTGGCGTTTCGAATCACCGGAACCATCAGTCCCGAGTCTGTGTCCACTGCGCATCCGAGGTGGACCGCACTCTTGAGAATGATCTCGCCCTTCGCGTCATCAACGACCGCATTGAGCGTCGGGTGCTTCCGAAGTCCGCGACAGACAGCGAGCATGATGAACGGGAGCATTGATAGCTTCTCGCCGACGACCTTCGAGTACTCGCGACGTTTCGCGTCAAGGGCTGTGATGTCGGCTTCATCAACCACCGTGAAATGGACGGCAGTTTGCACGCTTCGCGAGAGTGCTTCGGCGATCTTGCGTCGCACACCGCGGAAAGGCACGCGCTGGGCGACATCGCTTTGATCGACAAAAACCGCTCCTGCAGCCACAGTTGCAGCGCGTGGAGTGAATCCGGAACCGGCGCGCGACGCAGTGGCCGGAGCTTCCTGTGAAGAAACACCATTCTCCGCGAATGCCGCAACATCACTCGCAGTCACGCGGCCTCCGCGACCGGAGCCGGGGACCTGTTGGATATCGATGCCAAATTTCTTGGCAAGGCCACGTACGGACGGCGTTGCCATCGCCTTCCCCTCGCGCACCACTTCCGCAACCTCTGTCGCACGTCGCGCAAAGCGATCGCTGACATTGAGCGTGCCAGACATGGTTCCGACGACGGTTCCCTGATCCGCCTCCGCCGCGACGCCAGCCGCGACTTGCGTCGACATACACGCCGCGCCAGTTGCGGCAGCCTTGCTTGGCACCGCCTTCGCGGCACCGTAACGCACAAGCACCGCGCCGACCGGAATCACGTCGCCAGCCTTACCGCAGAGCTCCGTGACAGTCCCGGCCCACGGTGACGGCACTTCAACAAGTGCCTTGTCGGTTTGCATCTCGGCGAGTGTCTGCGATTCTTTGATGGTGTCGCCGACTTGGACTTTCCAACCGATCAACTCCGCCTCAGCGAGACCTTCGCCGAGATCGGGGAGGAGAAAGTGACTCTTATCCGCGGGTTGCTTGACTCCGGCCATCGTGACTCCTCGCGCTCGCTGCCGTTGGTTCGGTGAAACGGTTGTTGTACCACAGCACGCCGTGGGTTCGGGTCGCGAGGATAGGCTGCGCACGGAGACCCGCATGAGTCATACAGCCGAGAACCCACAAGACAACCCGCATGCGCTCGATTGGAATCTTCCCTACGACACGCGCCGACCAGCTGTTTGTGGCTCAATGGCCGTTGCAACGAGCCAACCGCTTGCGGCGCAGGCGGGAGTCGAGATGTTGCGACGGGGCGGCTCAGCAGCCGATGCAGCGGTTGCTGTTGCGGCGGCGATGACCGTGCTTGAGCCAACCACCAACGGTCTTGGCGGAGACGGCTTTGTTCTTGGCATTTTCGGTGGCGAGGTCGTCGGCCTGAATGCATCTGGTTGCGCACCCATCGGGCAGGCACGTGAGGTGTTCGATGGAAAGGTTGGCATGCCAAACCGCGGGTGGGGGCCGGTCACGGTGCCGGGCGCAGTGTCAGGGTGGGTTGCGTTGTGGCGGAGATTCGGGCGGCTACCGTTCGCGGATTTGCTTGAGCCGGCGATTCGCTTTGCGCGTGATGGCTATCTCGTTGCGCCGCGCACTGCGGGATTGTGGGCCCGCAGTTACCCGAAGATGGCAGAGTTCGCCGAGTGGAAGCGGGTTTTCGCGCCTGAGGGGCGCGCGCCGTTTGCGTCTGAGCGCGTTGTACTCAAAGACCACGCGCGCACGCTTGAATTGATCGGGCGCACAGAAGGCGCTGCGTTCTACACCGGTGAACTTGCGACGAAAATGGCGAATGCCGCGCGTGAAGGTGGCGCATTTCTGCGCGAAGAAGATCTTGCTCATCACCAAGCGCGTTGGGTCACACCGCTCGAAGCGTCATGTGCGCGTTCGACAATGCTTGCGATTCCACCGAACGGTCAGGGTATTGCCGCGTTGATTGCGCGCGGAATCCTCGAAGTGTTGCGGACGAATCCACGCTTTGCAGAGATTTCACCCGACTGTGCCGACAGCGTGCATCTCGCAGCAGAAGCGATGAAACTTGCGTTCCGCACAGTGCATCGCGAGGTTGGAGATCCAGAAGCAATGCGCGTGACGCCGGCATCGATGCTCACCCACGACTTTCTCGAAACGCTCGCCGCGGAAATCGATCCGATGAAAGCGCAGGATTTTCAGCACGGACCGCCGAAAACAGGTGGGACGATTCTGCTTTGCGCCGCAGATAGAGATGGCAACATGGTGTCGCTCATTCAGTCGAACTACGAGGGCTGGGGCTCTGGAATTGTGATTCCAAATACGGGAATCGCGATGCAGAATCGTGGTGCTTGTTTCACGCTTGAGCGAGGTCACGTCAATGAGTACGCGCCCGGGAAGTTGCCGTATCACACGATCATTCCAGGCATGCTCATCAGGCGTGACGCGAAGGGTGATGCAAAATCGCACGTCGCATTTGGTTGCATGGGTGGGTATATGCAGCCGCAGGGCCAACTGCAGATTGCCTCTCGGCTCGAAGATCACCGCGCGAATCCACAGGCTGCACTCGACGCACCGCGGTGGCAGGTTTCGAGCGGCCTCGAACTTGGCATCGAGCCAGGATTTTCCGCGACAATGCTCGACGATCTTCGCGCGCGCGGACACTCGATCAAGCTCGCAGCAGAAAAATCGATCAGCTTCGGCCGCGCGCAGTGCATTCTGCGCGTTGAGCATGGCTACATCGCTGCGAGCGATGCACGCGGCGATGCGCAAGCAGTAGTCGCGTAGTTGGTGCGTTCCTGCCATGATCGTGCGGCCGCGGAGTGGTGCGTGAGACAATCGTGATCACAATTGAGCTAAAGAAACATCGCCATGATCAATCGATCTACGCAAGCTCGCTGCCAGTCCTTCGTCGCCGTATCGCTAAAGATTGCCTTTACGCTGAGTGCACGTGCGGATCTGTCATGGTTTGAAACAGAGAATCCGCTTTTCCCGCAGCCCATTCGACTGAGTGAAGTGATTGCGTGGAGCGACGCATGCCTTGCGATTGACACCGAGGAGTGGAGCGATGTCGCGCAGCTTCATCGCGCGTATGTCGAACAATGGAGAATTCCCGCCGAAACACTCGTAGGTGACACCGCCGCGGATGCACGATTTTTCGATGGGCTCGCCGTGCGGCTCGGTGCAGATCGATCCACGTGTCTAGCGGCGATGCGTGCGTGGCGCGCGGTACCGACGCGCCTCGCAAACGACGAAAAATCTGCGGAAAAACTCCGTCGCGAAGTCCTCGCGCTTTCTTCTGCGTCGCTCGAATCGGTCGCTCTCGAGGGCAAAACCGATGAAGAAAAACTCGATGCGCAGCGTCGGGCGCAAGCGCTGGCTGCGGAACTTTGTCAACGGATGTCATCGGCAGTGGGGCGTGGCAATACCCGCCCAGCCGACGAACTCATCGTACTGCTGCGCGCAGTACTGCCCCTTCGTCCGCAACTCATTGAGATTCTTGGGCAATCGGCTGCAGATCGATTGCAGCGCACGATTGTGCTTCGTGCAGATATCGCTCGCCCGGTATTTCTTGGCGCGAAGACAAGGGCTCTCCTCGATTTCGCTGATCGACTCACGCCAGAGGAGCGCGCGGGTATCCACGCTGCATTTTCGCGCGCGGACGCGCTGATCGATGCAATAGTTCTTGAGGGACGCGGAGTAGCGAACCCTACAGAACGTGGTGACGCAGCTGAGATGTCCGCTTGGACCAGTACATGGCTCACATCGAAGCGTGCTGCCGAGAAACTCATTGCCTCCGATTTCGAGCGCGTCATCGGTGCAGAACGTCTTCAGGCGCTGCGCATGCTCGAGGTCGATGGAGTCAGCATGCTTCCACCAACGGACGATGGAAACACGCGAGCTGATGCTGCGCTCTCACTCTTCGTCGATCCCGCAAGGTTCGACGCGCTCGCAATCGTACTTGGGGGTTCGAAAGGATCGCGGCCCTGGCATCCGTTGGGAAAGATCCCGCTCGGCGAAGAAGAAATCCAAGCGATGCGCATTCCGGTTCCGATTCCGCGCGAGCACCTGCGCGCGGTCATCGAACCATCACGTCTAGACGCATCGAAACTGGATGTTCTCGAATCGATTCACATTGGACATGTGGAGCGGATGCGCGCCCTCGGGAAGGCAGACGACTCGCTGAAGCGATCGTTTATTGAGGCGGTGTTGAGGGAGGACGAGCGAACGTTTTGTGAAGTTGTGGCCGCGTTCGGCGAGGAGTCCGTACCTGCTGCGCGGGTTGCACTTGTTCAGCTTTCGCGCGCAGAACTCGGTTCCGGCTTCCGCCCACTTGGCGCGAATCTCGATGGATGTTGGATTCAAGCACCAGACCGCGCAGACGGATCTATCGCACTTCTATCACTTGACATCCCTCAGGATTGCGTGGTCTCAATGATGGATGGAGATCAGGAACTCCTTCGAACTGTGCTCGAACCACGCGCCGCAGAATGGACGCGGCTCTTGATAGACGAGGCGCGCGCGGCCGCTACCGATGCGGAACGCGCCGCGAGCATCGGTCGAGATCGTTCGTCTGAAGACACTGCTGCGCTGAGGTCCACGAGGCTTGTCCGCGTTGGCCGCGATGCGGCACGCGCGCGCGCTGCCCTCGAAAGAATTCACAGATTGGTCGAGGCGCTACGCGCGGCGGGCCCAAGTGGTGATCGCGCAGCATTGAGCGTGCTGTTGGCCACAGTCGATACCGTCTTTGATCGGAGTGAGGCGGCCCAGCGCCTTGTGTCATTACTGTCGCAGGTGAAATCATCCGCACACGCCGACGATTCGACCGAGGTTTCGAGTGCAGTACGCGCGGAAGCAATCCTTCGATTGGTTGATATGTACGGCGGCGTCGACGACGGATCGCTTGGGAAGCTTCATCGTTTGATAGACGTCACCCGCAAAATTGAAGTGCTCGCGGCGCGTGCAGACGACGAGAACGCGCGCGCTCGCGCCTGTGAGGCGTCACTTGCTGCGATCAAAGACTCACACACGATCGCGTATCGACGCGAGGCGGGTTGGGCCGAAGCATGGCGCGTACTCCGCGCGGCCTCCGTTCCCGCAGCGAAACAGGCTTTTCTGCCGTGAAACTGATCGAACCTCGTTGTTTCACTGCGCCTGTGGTTGGTCATCGTCCGTTGGCGTAGCAACCGGAGTGAATACTGCCTGGAATCGTCCCGGAGGCGTCGGATGAAGGTCGTACGTTCCGTCAGCCGCGCGCGTCGCGCCTTTCAACTCCCAACCAATCGGTGGACGCACGCGGATTCGATCGCGGCCCAACGCGTTGAACTCAACCAAGATGGTGTGCGGCGTCCATGCGAGTTGCGTCACCATCACACCGCCGCGTGCGCGGAGCCCAGTCACCACGCCTGATTGCCACGACGGCGGTCGCGCCGGTAAGACGTCAATCACAAAGTGCGGTAATTTTCCGGGGGAGAAGGCATCTTTTTCTTTGACATGTGATTGGAGGAGTGCCTCCGCGATGCCCGCACTTCCTCCAAAGTTTCCATCGATTTGGAACGGTGGATGGTCGTCGAACAGATTCGGCAAGGTTGACTTTGCAAGCAGCGCACGCAGGTTCTCTTCAACAGCCTTGCCATCACCGAGACGTGCAAAGAAATTGATAAGCCACGCGCGGCTCCAGCCAGTGTGTCCGCCTCCGTTTGCGAGTCGAAAATCAAGCGTCTTTCGAGCAGCAGCGAGTAGTTCCGGCGTTGAATCGCAATTGAACTGTGCACCGGGGTGGAGACCAAAAAGATGCGAGATATGACGATGTCCGGGTTCAGCCTCACCAAACGGACGCGCCCATTCCATCAAGCGTCCGTCAGCTCCGACGGAAGGTACTGCGAGTCTTTCGCGCGCAGCGCGTACGCGCGTGGTCAACTCGTCGTCTTCGCGCGCGAGTACCGTCGCAGCATCAAGCAGATTCGTGAAGACATCCCAGACGATTGCCTGGTCCATCGCATTGCCCATGCCGATGTTTGCCTGCTGTCCATCGGCGGTGATGAAGGTGTTCTCAGGTGATGAACTTGGGCCCGACACAAGTTTGCCGGTCGCCGGATCTTCGCAGAGGTAATCGAGATAAAACTCTGCGCACGCGGCAAGCGCAGGCCATGCACGTTCGCGCAGGAACGCCTCGTCGCCCGAATGTGCGTAGTGCTCAAAGTAGTGCCGCGTGAGCCAACCGCCGCCGTGCGGCCACATGCCCCACACGGTCAGGCCGATCGGCTCGGTGAACGCCCATGCGTCGCTCGTGTGATGCACGACCGACCCGCGCGCGCCATAGAGCTTCTTCGCGGAAACGCGGCCGTTCTCGATCAAGCGGTCGGTGAAGTCGAACAGCGGCTCGTGGCACTCCGCGAGGTTCGTCGACTCCGCGTGCCAGTAGTTCATCTGGATGTTGATGTTGGTGTGGTAGTCGGCGTTCCACGGCGCCGCGATGTGCTCGTTCCAGATGCCCTGCAGGTTGGCGGGCAGGTCGCCGGGGCGCGAGCTCGATGCGAGCAGGTAGCGGCCGAACTGGAAGTACAGCGCGAGAAGCGCGGGATCGTCCGCGCCCTGGCGGAACTCCGCCAGCCGCACATCGGTTGGCTTCGCGTCCTGCGCGGTCTTGCCGATGTCGAGGCCCACGCGCGCCATGCGCGGGGCATGGTCGGCGACGTGCCGCGCGAGGAGCTCGTCGAAGGTGCGTGACAGCGCGTCGCGCGCGACCTGCTTCGCCGTGACCTTCGGATCGGCGATCCGGATGTTGGGGTGGATCCCGGCGAGGAAGCTGGTCGCGCCCGCGATGACCACGGTGTAGCCGCGGGACTCGCGCGCGATGTTGTCGAAACCCTCCAACTTGCCGAGGCTCTTCGCGGGCTTGTCCGCGATCGGCACGGACTTCGGATCGGGTTCGTCGAACTGGACCGCTGCGCAGCCCGCGTAGCGCACGCCGCGGTGCTCGCCGTTGACCGCGTATCCGTATCGGACGTGGAATTGGCGCTGCACGCGTCGATCCACGCCGTCGGTGGCGACGGTCGCGTCCTCGGAGGCAATCTCGGCGCCGCCGTCGACGACGTCATCGCGCCCCGTGCCGATCGCTGCACGCAGCGGCTTGTCGCCGAGCGCCTCCCAGCGCACCACGATCACGCTGTCCGCGGCGCTCGCGAACACGCGGCAGCGGTAGCGCGATCCGTCGGCGGTGAACTCGGTGGTCGCCACGCCCGTCGCGAGATCGAGCGAGCGCCGGTAGTCCGTGATCGTCTCGAACGGATCGCTCCAGCGCGTACCCACGGTCATGAGAGGTTGGTACGAGCGCACCCAGTCCGGCGTCATGAACTCGTCTTGCATGATCTTCTGCGCGCCAATCACATCGCCCTTGAACCAGAGCTCGCGAGCGCGCGCGAGCGAACCCGCGGCGGGCGTGCGATTGCGATCAATAGGCGTACCGGCCCAGACCGAATTCTCGTTCACCTGGATCGTGCCGAATTGATCGCCGAAGACCATGCCGCCGAGCGAGCCATTTCCGATCGGAAGTGCCTCGGTCCACTTTGTGGCAGGCTTGGTGAACCAGAGATCAAGCGCGTCGCTCGCGGTCCCGTTCGTCGCGATCAAAACCAACGTGATCATGGCAATGATGAATTGGCGAAGGAAGCCGAGGGAACGAGGCGTACGCATCGCAAGAATCTCCAGTGTTTGAGGACGTTGGCGACGAAATCCTACTGGAACTCGTGGTGAGGACCTCAAACACGCGACTTCGCTACATTGCGCGCTTCACGGAGAACTCCATGCTCGCGCAAAGCCTCGCACTCGCTGTCCTCGCGTCCATTCCTTCGACTTTTTCAATCAGCACACTGCCACAAGAATCACCGAAGACTCCGGCTCCTGTCGTTGGTTCGGTCAAGGGGCAGGTGCTCAACGATGGCTCCATTATTCAGCTCGGCGAGAAAGTCGAACTCTTCAACGGCGAAAACACCAAGGGGTGGAAGGCCTTCGTTCCCGACTTGACAAAGGAGGGGAAGGAACCGTTGTCGGTGTGGAGCGTGAAGGATGGCGTTCTGCAGTGTGCAGGTCGACCGATCGGGTACATCCAAACCGAGGAGCTCTACGACAACTTCGTACTTGAGCTCGACTGGCGGTTCGATCCTGCGAAGGGACCCGGAAATTCTGGCGTCCTTTTGCGCACGGTCGGTGACGATCAGGTGTGGCCGAAGTCAATGGAGGCGCAACTCCAATCGCGTAGCGCGGGCGACTTCTGGAACATCGAGGAGGTCAAGGCCACCGTCGATCCGAAGCGCACCAACGGCCGTCACACCGTGAAACTTCATGAGACCAACGAGAAGCCGCTCGGTGAGTGGAACCACTATCGCATCGTTGTGCACAAAGGGACGATCGAGCTGTGGGTGAATGGTCTGCTGCAGAATGTCGCGACCAACGTTGAGGTGCAGAAGGGTCGAATCGCGCTGCAGAGTGAGGGTGCATACATCGAGTTCCGAAACATCGTGCTTTTCCCAATCAAGTAATGCGCGATATCTCGTAGCAACGTCTGCTTCGGCAAATGATGACCTCAGATACGACAACTTCGCCAAGTCAGGGCGCACACGGAATCGGGACGACGCTCGCGCACGTCGGTCGCGATCCGCATGCGCACCATGGGTTCGTCAATACGCCGATTTACCGCGGTTCCACGGTACTTTTTCGTACGCTCGATCAACTGGAAGGCGCGATGTGTGTCAACACGCGCACGGGCCCGTTTGTCTACGGGCTCATGGGTCATCCCAATTCGCGCGAGCTCGAGACGATGTTGGCCCGTCTTGATGGCGGCGTGGGTGCGGTTGTCGTCGGAAGCGGATTAGCCGCGGTCTCCGTTCCACTCCTCGCGTTTCTCTCGGCGGGAGACCACCTGCTCATGACCGACTCGTGCTACGGGCCGTCACGGCACATCTGCACATCGGTGCTCGCGCGTATGGGTGTGGAGACAACGTTCTATGACCCACGCGCAGGCGCCAGCATCGAAGCACTGCTTCGTCCTAAGACCCGCGTGGTATTTCTTGAATCCCCTGGTTCGCTGAGCTTTGAGGTCCAGGACGTTCCCGCGATTGCGCGCGTCTGCCGCAATCGTGGAGTGACCACGATCATCGACAACACGTGGGCAACCCCGCTGCACTTTCGTCCGATCGAACATGGCATTGATGTCGTCATTCATGCGCTCACCAAGTACCAGTCGGGGAACAGCGACATTCTCCTTGGTGGAGTAGTGGCGCGTGACGAATCGACGTGGGTTCAACTTAAGCAGACCGCCGAGGCTCATGGTCACTACGCGCATCCCGACGATTGCATGCAATGCCTTCGCGGCATGCGTTCGCTTGAGGTTCGGTTGGCACGCCATGAGTCGAGCGCACTTGCGGTCGCGCGTTGGCTCGAATCGCGCTCAGAAGTGGCGCAGGTACTCCATCCGGCGCTTCCCTCCCATCCGGACCATGCAATTTGGTCGCGTGATTTCCGCGGCTCATCGGGCCTCTTCGGGTGCGTATTGCGGCCGCACGTCGGCGGCCGCGCGCATCTCAAGGCGTTTCTCGAGTCACTGCGGTTGTTCGGCATGGGCTTCTCATGGGGAGGCTTTGAGAGTTTGGTTGTCGCGAGTGATATTCGCGCTTCACGCCAGGCCGCACCATGGACGCACGATGGCGCGTTGTTGCGATTTCAGATCGGACTTGAGGATCCACGCGATTTGATCTCGGACCTCACTGCGGCATTCGCGCACGCTGCGACCGTTGTGTGATCTTCAGAAGCATGCGCGTCCTGAGGTAGGTCGCGGTGTGCAACACCTGGATTGGCGTAGTGACGGGGGTGGCTTGCTACACTTTCCGTTCGCCCTTGAGAGGGTCTCGCAGCGAGTAAACCATGCCGATCACCACCGCATTCGAAACTAAGATCGACCGTATCTCGATTCTCGACGAGAAGGGCAACTTTGACGAGAAGCTCGGCAAGGGTCTGATTCCCGATACCGATCTCATCAAGCTCTACGAGGCGATGGTCGCCTGTCGTCATCTCGATGAGGTGGCGTTCCGTCTGCAGCGATCTGGTCGCATGGGAACCTATCCGCAGAACATGGGCCAGGAGGCCACGAGCCTTGGTGCTGCGTACGTGCTCCGTCAAGACGATTGGCTGGTTACGTGCTATCGCGAGAATTGCGGCCTATTTTGGCGCGGGGTTCCCAAGGAGGCGATCCTCCTCCACTGGATGGGCGATGAGCGTGGTAACGCCATGCCGCGTCCGCACTTTGCAACGCCAATCGCAGTGCCGCTCGGCACGCAGATGCTCCATGCTGCGGGCCTCACGCTTGCTGCGAAGTATCGCGGCCTCGACCGTATCGCCTGCACATTCTTCGGTGATGGCGCATCGAGCGAAGGTGACTTCCACGAGGCATGTAATTTCGCATCGAATCTGGAAATCCCGGTCGTCTTCGTCTGTCAGAACAACTTTTGGGCGATCTCAACGCCGTGCAAAATCAACAGCGCGGCACCGACTTTCGCTCAGCGCGGCATCGCATATGGCATGCCTTGCTTACAGGTTGACGGCAATGATCTCTTTGCGACCGTCTACGCCACACGGCTCGCCAGCGAATATGCGCGCAAGAACAAGAAGCCATATTTCATCGAGATGGTGACCTATCGCCTCGGCGATCACACCACCGCCGACGACGCCAAGCGTTATCGCGATCAGGCAGAGGTCGACCTTTGGAAGTCACGCGACCCGATCACCCGCATCAAAAATTACATGGTCGCTCGCAAACTCTGGGATGACGCGAAGGAGGCTGCACTCCTAGAGCGTGTCGAGCGCGACAACGCCGACGCTGTTTCGCGCGCGGAAAATATTACAGCCCCGGATCGCGCTGACTTCTTCAACGCGATGTATGAGGAAGTTCCCGCCGACCTCGCGATTCAACGCGACACCATGCACACGCATTCGCTCGGACAAGATCCTTCGCAACTTCCACCCGAGGCGCAGGCCAGGGCGCGCGAGGCGAGCATCGCTGCTGCGCAGCACTGACGAAGGCGCGAGCCAACGTCCACACGACTTCACAGCCGACTTTCACACCGGATCCAAGCATGGCAAATCTCAATCTCGTCCAGGCCATCAACCTCGCGCTCATTCAGGAGATGGAGAAGAATGACGGCATTCTGCTGCTCGGCGAGGATATTGGCGTCAACGGCGGCGTCTTCCGCGTGACCGAGGGTCTGCAGAAGCGATTTGGCGGGGAGCGAGTCTTTGACACGCCACTCGCAGAGTCGGGCATCATCGGGCTTTCCATCGGTATGGCGATGGGCGGATTGCACCCGGTGCCAGAGATTCAGTTCGAAGGCTTTCTCGGGCCAGCCTACGACCAGCTTTGCTCTCACGCTGCGCGCATGCGCAGTCGTACACGCGGCGCGTACACCGTTCCAATGACCGTGCGTGTGCCGGTTGGTGGTGG
This sequence comes from Candidatus Kuenenia stuttgartensis, assembly GCA_945902075.1. Taxonomy (GTDB): domain Bacteria; phylum Planctomycetota; class Phycisphaerae; order Phycisphaerales; family SM1A02; genus QWPT01. The sequence goes on from CAMDMA010000045.1 coordinate 15,127, forward strand.
CATCCATGCTCCTGAACTCCACAGCGATTCGCCAGAAGCGATTTACGCGCACACCCCAGGACTCAAGGTGGTGATGCCAAGTTCGCCCTACGACGCGAAAGGTCTGCTCGTGTCCTGTCTGCGCGAGCCGGATCCGGTGCTCTTCTTTGAACCGAAGCGCATTTACCGCGCATTCCGTGAGGAAGTTCCCGAGGACGAATACACGCTGCCTCTTGGCAAGGCGCGAGTCGTGTGCGAGGGCACCGATCTCACGATCGTCAGTTGGGGCGCGAGCGTGGTGCAGTGCATGCAAGCGATTGAGAAGTCCAATCGTTCGATTGAACTCATCGATCTCCGCACGATTTATCCGTTTGACGTGGATGCCGTCGCGGAGAGTGTTTCGAAGACCGGCCGTTGCGTCGTTGTGCACGAGGCACCGCTGACTTGCGGTTTTGGTGCCGAAATTTCCTCGCGCATCATGGAGCGCTGCTTCTTGCAACTCGAGGCACCGGTGCAGCGTGTGGCAGGCTTCGACACCACGATGCCCTACTACAAGCTTGAGCTCGATTACCTGCCGGACGCACACCGCGTCACGCGCGCGATCGAGGACTGTCTCGCGTACTGATCGCAGCGTGCGCGCTCACTCCCACGTGTGACGTACGCCTCAACTGCGAGGACGGAAGACGGTTTGTAGAAACCGATCGCAGCCTCGCTGTCAAAAGCGAGTTCGCTGACCTTTCGGTGATCAATCGTCGGAACGTCGGATCGTTGACGTGACGCTGTGTTCTGAGGATCGCTCAGAGATCTGAGTCGTCAATGCCAAAGGCGTATGCGGCATACCTGCGATCAGCCGCTGCGTCCTGTGCGCATTGATGCATGTCGCATGTTTCGCGAGTGTTGACGCGTCAGCGAGAGAAGCGCCACCTTCGATATCAAGCCCAGTTGGGTTAACCACCGATTGCGCGAGCATCGGTTTGCTTGCGCATCAACCGCTCTCCCGCTGGGCGTGTCTCACCCACCAAGACTGATGCAATTTGTTTTGCACCGTTCGAAAGAGACAGCATTCGAACATCTCAGCGGCTGTCCGCACTCGTGCGTGCATCGGTTACCCGTGCACTTCCGCTGAAGTTTTGTCAATTACGAAATCATGTATTGGCGCGATCACTCTTTCCTTGCACCCTGCGCAGCATGCCAATTGCGCCGATCATCACCAATGCACCAACTCGCCGCGATCCCACGAATACTCTCGCGTCACGCACGCATGGATTGTTTCTTCTGCTCACTGCGACGTGCGATGGTTCTGCGCGAACGGCATCACATCGCATCGGTCGGGATCCACGATCTACGGCAAATCTGCGAGATGTACCGACCCTCGGCTACATCGCCGATCTTGGTCGCGCACTTGGCATGAGTTCGAGTGCAGCCCTTGATGTCATTACCCATGACGCACAGATGCCGCACTCGCTCGAGGTGCTTCGCGATTCGGTCGCGGTCGCAGACATCGACGACGATGCGGTGAAACTTGAGTCTGTCGCCGCCGCACTCGCTCGACTTGATGACGCGCCGCACAACTTCACATTTTCACTTCTGGTGCTTGCGCGCGCTGCGTCGTCGCGCGGCGAGTCTGTGCGTGCGCACGAACATCTGCAGCGAGCCAAGGCACTTGGCCTTGCGCCCAATGACCCCCTCGTCACGCGACTTGCTTCGACGGTGGAGCACGAATTCGCGTTGGGAACTCCGTGGATTTGTGCGTCAAAGCAGGTGCTGTTGGGTTGTCTCACCACCACCTCAGTGTCGCCGTGGGCGGGATTATCTTGCGCGGAATCCATGCGTGCACACTGCCACGCGCTTGGTGTCCGTGTTTCCACGATCTATGCACCGATTGTCAACCGATACAACGGAAATGTCGTACTAGAAACACTTGCGCTGCTTCAGCAGTCGATCGATGACGCGCTTCGAACCGCCGGAAGTCGTGATGGAGACCGTTCCACCATTTGGGCAGCATCGATAGCAGGACATACAGCACATCGCGTTCTTGAGCGGCACTCCACCGATCGGGCTATCGAATCAGCGGCTCTCGCACTGGCGGTTCGCGCAGCGTTCATTCTTGAAGAAATGGCTGAAAACAAGGCATCTGATGCACATCAACTCGCTTGTACGAGGCGCGCGCGACTCGTTCTGAGTGAGTGGACAAGCCGAGGTGCACGCGACGAACTTCCACATGGATCCGTCGACGAAGTTGACCTCGCTGAGTTGCATGCTGCATGTGTCCGATTTCCGGCCGCTCGTGATGCAGAGCTTCTTCTTGTCATCGATCAGTTGGCCGACCGGCGAAGAAATATTCATTTCCGGCATTTTCCATTGGACACGTCGTCCGTTGGAATTCAAATGCCGTCACTTGTCCCAGGTTCGCGGGGCGGGGTGGCTCTCGCGAACGACAGATCGGAGTCTCGATGCTGACGGACGAAATTGGTGGGCTAGAGGCGGCGCGCGAGGCGCTCGCCCGTGAAAGGCTCGAAGAATTGCAGGCCCTCGCTCGTACTTATCGCAGTTGGTCGGTGAAGGAACTCGCATTCGCGCTCGGCAGGCAGCCGGGGCGATTGGTGCCAGAAAGCGGCATGCCCAAGATCGATCTTGTGGTAGCGCTCGCGAAAGCACTCGATTGGCCAGTGGAAGCGGTGGTGGATCACCTCGTGAAACCACCGAGTGAGACGCGGAAATCGTCTTCGCCAATGGCGAGTACCGATGACTACGCCTCGTTGTACAACGAAAGTCTGAAGAAGCGGGTCGAGCGTGATTTCACGGAGGCGATTCGTTTGGCCGTCCGTGCGTGCGCTGTCGCCGACAATCCAACACGGCGTGCAGCGGCACTGGTGGTCGAGGCACAGGCGCACGAGGCAGCGGGTTCGTACACCGAGGCGGTTCGTTGTCTTCGCAATGCGAGTCGCATTGAAGGCATCACCGTTGATTGGCGGCTGATGTGTGATGCAAACCTCGCAAACATGCTCTTTATGCAGGGTCAAGCAACGCATGCACTTGGCATTGCATCCTCTGTGCTCGACTATGCGCAGAGTGTGAGCGATACAGCAATTACGCGTTGGGCAAGGGTTCTTGCCTCGTGGGCGCGTGGACATGCACTTCGAAGTTCGATTCCTACGCAAAATCATGAGCCGTGGAAGCCGCTTGCACGGTCGGCGCGCGAAGACTTTCGTGTTGCTGCAGAACTGGTTGCCGAACTGCATGAGTCGGTTGATGGGGCAACGATTTATTACGGAACGATGGCAGCGTCGATCGAGTCGATCACGCTGGAGCTCGACGCCATGTGCGACGACGATGCAGCGGAGCCAGTGGTGCGCAGGCTGCTAGCGATCGTTCGAGACGATGGATCCTGCGAGCCATCCCTCGGTGAGCGCAAAGCCTGGGCAGCGGTTGCCCTTGCCAATACGGTCAAGCGGTTTGTCACCGACGAGATGCAGCGTCGTGGCATCCTTGAAGTTGCTTCAGCGACCTTGCGGGCGCATGCGGTGGCGACGACCAACTGGTACTTCGCGCACCAACATCTCGAGCTTGATGCGGAGCGCCGACGCTGCCTGACCGGCAATGGCGTTGCTTCGCGGGCACTTGATGCAGTCGAGGCAAAACTCGTCGCGGGAGTCCTCGGACAGATTCCAGCGGCACGGAGAAGCGCGGGGGAGTTCCTCGCGCTGTATGGAACCCGCGAAGGAGTACGCGCATGAAATCGAAGTATCTCTCAGTACTGGCGGGGGTCGCTGGACTTGCCGTCGCCAATCAAGTCATCGCCTCCGAGGGCGGCGCGCCGCCACCGCCGGTGGTTGACAGCGTTCAGTGGGTGATTCCAAAGGCGGTGCGCTTGCACTTCCTGACGATCATTCATCCCGGATACGTCCACTGGATCGGTGGCTCGAATGGCATGACCGATTCGATCGCGGCGTTTCAGATGTACCTCGCCATGCAGCCCATGACCCGTTTCGAGCGGTCGTGCTATTGCTGGCTCTACACGGAACTGAACGCAGGCCACTAACTGCCTACACATTTCGAATGAATACGCGCGGTGCAGGCCGCTCCTCGCATCACCGACGACGGCGTCCTTCCAAGGACGCCGTCGCTTTCATCTTGTGCACGGTTCGGAGGTCGTCGTTTTTCATTCAGACAAATAAAATCTGCATTCGTGCGTCCGAAATGAACCGTTGTCGCATGGGAAATGTCCCCGGCGCGGAGCCGGGGGCCGTCGGTTGAGCCGACGGTTGAACATGAACCGAGTCTCAGATTCCGACCTCTTGGAGCACCATTGACCATCCGAAAGCCCCAGTCTGCCGCGGTCCTCTCGATCGCCCTTCTCCTCAGCGCGTGCGAATCCGCACCGAAATCGACGCCAGTCTCCCCGCCAGCGCCAACGGGTGACACAACCACAGCCACCGCAAAGCCCGCTCCTGCTCGGAAGACAGCAGTTAAGAAAACAGGCAAGGCAGCGGATAAGACAGCAGGCAAGGTCGCTGCGATCGACAACCTCCAACTCTCAGATGTGACCGTGCTCGGGCTCAGACGCCTTGGCTTGTTGAATCAGGCGTTGATCGCGAAGTGGTTCAACGATATTCCGAGTGAGGATGAGCTGTTCCTCGACTTTGTCCTTTCGGAGCTCGACGGTGCATCGACAGCTTCGAAGTCGATGGACGATCTCAAACTTTCCGAAGTCACCGTACTCGCACTCGCGACGATGGAAATCACAGTCCCGTCAGAGATTCGGTCTCTTGACCGAAAGAATCTCGATGAACTGGATGTGGTCAATGATCTCTGCCGTAACGAGGTCGCCATTGCGATGCAAAAGCAGGGTTGGACTGTTCTCCGCGCGGAAATCACAAACCGACCCGGTGCAACCGAACTGCGCCTGAACGGCGAACTTGTCGGACCAATCGAACGCAACGACGAGTCGAATTGGCGGCGGTTTCTCGTGCGCGTACCCGGCGATGCGTCGGATACCTCGGCGTTCGCAACTCTCACGGTCGATATCCCAAGCCCACTCGACGGTTCACCGCCGGTGCGTTGGTACAAGGACATCGAAGTCACGCGTGGCAACGAATTGCGCGTGGCGATTGACGTTGCCAAAGCTCCGATTCCGAGCATCGGCTTTGCCGCCAAGACTCCGCTGAGTCCTGCCGCGGTGTATGCAGGTGATGCCGTGCAACTCACGTGCGAGGGCGGCACCGCCGACACGGTGTGGTTCACCTTTGCATCCGCTGCTGAACTTGCTGTCGACAACTACCGCACGACGCCATCAGCGGGATCGTCGACCACAGGACTTCCCGGTTGGTTCCGGTTGCGTTCGACGGCATCACAGTCTGCGGATCCGCGTGCGAGCCTGCTCGATGCACCATCGATGCGCCCGATCATCCTGGGTCGCGGCGCGTCGTTCACATGGAATCCGGCGATTGAAACGCCAGCGGCGCGGATTGGCGTACTCGTCCGCGACGCTTCGGGCTTCTGGGGATTTGCAGAGCGATCCATCGCGGTCGTCGATCTTCGGCCAGGCGTGTGGGTAATGCCGAATCTCCCGGTCGATCCTTCGACACTTGATGCAGCAGCGCGGGCGATTGAGTCGGTCGAGATTTCGCCGATCAATATCTACGACACGCACGCCATTCTGGATGACTTGCTGTACATCGCGCGAGTCGGCGAGCCTGCAAGCTTCGATCTTCGCATGGACGAATATCGCGACGCGTCACTACCGTTGGCAACGGTGACGATTGATTTCGGCGACGGCAGTGCGCCAGTCTCGGTCGATGCTGCGTCTGCTGGTCGCGCACAGATTGCGCACACGTATGCACAGGGAGGTACGTATCGCGTGACGGTGCGGACGACGGACATGATGGGTTTCGAGCGCGAACACGGAACGAATGTGATCGCATCTGCGGAGACGCCAGATGCAGCGGTGGCCACGGCATCGATTGCATCTACACCGTCTGTCAGACTCCGAGTTGCGACGAAGACCGCAGAGTCGAGTTTCGACCTCTTCCGTCGAGCAGCAGACCAGTTTGCGCGAAATGTTGCTGTGCGCACGCAACCAGTGTGCGCTGGTCAGAAGGTCGGTCTCGCACACATTCACGACACGATTGATCGAAACCTCGTCGACATGATGGATGGCGCACTTGTCAGTGCTTTGCTCCAGCGCGACATTGCCGTCTACGAGCGTGAGCCGCTCTTTCAGTTCGCGATCGATGCGCGTGGGACGGTCGATGGATCACTCACGGTTGTTCCTGATCAGGGCAGCAAACTCAGCGAACGCGTCAGATCCACGAGAGCTGAAGCGACAGGCTCATCTCCTATGACCGTCACTATGACAACAGAAAACGTTGTCGAACGCAGCAATCCCATCGCCGCGCCTGATGTTGATGTCGTCATCGAGTACAAGCTCAAGCGGGCTGAGGTGACGGTTGTGCCGGCGGGCGCAATGCTGTTGCGTACCGCAAAGATTTTCGCGTGGGTTCGCGTTCATGAGCGCGAATCAATGCGGATCCTTTTCGATGACGCGATCGAGATTTCGCTTGGCGGAACGATCGCCGCGAGCGAAAGCAGCACTGCTGGTTCAGCGTGGGATTCGTATCCAAACGGATTCATGATTCGTGGTCGGTTGAAGGACGAGGCCATCGAATCACTGGAATTGAGTGTGGATGCACCCATCGCTCCAACGGAGCCCATCGCACCCATGGAACAAAATTTTCCACAGCAGATTGCGCCGGTAGTTTCGCCTCCACCCGTGACCCTAGACCCAAGCGTCGGTGGTCTTTTGAGGGGCATCTTGGGCGGCCGATGATGTGACCCATGTTTCGAGTGCAACAGCGCCCCGCACACGCGGGGCGCTGTTCGTATCAGCATTCAACTTTCGCTACAGCGCCGTGCAAGTCGCGCACACGCTTGGTGTCGTGGGCAGGTGACGAGATGCTCATTGAAAGCACCAACTGCCTGAAGAAATGCGTAGACGATCACCGGCCCGCAAAAGGTGAACCCACGCTTCTTCAACGTCTTTGCGAGTCGCACGCTCTCCACGCTTTCTGCGCGAATGTCCTCGGGCCTCGCGAGTTTACGATCGATGGTTTGATGATCGACTGACTCCCAGATCAGATCCCGAAATGCGCCGTCACCAGCCTCCATCACCGCGAGCCAGGCTCGTGCATTCTTCACCGCGCCTTCGATCTTGAGGCGCGAGCGGATGATCCCAGCGTCAGTCATCAAACGCGCAACATCACGATCCGTGAAGTGCACGATCTTTGTTGGATCGAAGCCCTCAAACGCCCGTTGAAAGGCAGCACGCTTTTTCAGAATTGTGATCCATGACAACCCGGCCTGAAATCCATCAAGAACCAACTTTTCAAACAGTGCGCGATCGTCGACAACCGGAACGCCCCACTCGGAGTCGTGATAGGCGACGTAGACCGGGTCGGAGCCGCACCACCAACAGCGTTCGGGTTTCATGAGGGCAACCTACCGCGAGAACAGCGGGTGCCATCGCGAAACCTGAGCCAGAAAAACCGGGTTCCTGACCTCAGAAGCGCGATTTTCGAGATTTTCGACTGTTGCCTTCGGAAATCAACCGCCGGTCAGGGCTAGAGGGGTGAGGGAAGCGACACACAAGCGTTTCTCAACGACCAAACCTCTTTGAGGCCTCGACCCGCCAACGCGAGTTTGGGCCTTTCGCCATCCACTAGGTGTGG
>CAMDMA010000046.1 GCA_945902075.1 Candidatus Kuenenia stuttgartensis
TCGCGACATACATCGCAATCTCGCTGCTCATGCCAGAGCCGCGGTTCAATCTCGATCGCATGCTGTTCCGTGGTGAGTATCGCGCGCTGCTTCCAGAGAGCGAGCGCGAGGCTCGCGAGGAGTACGGATCGAATCTCCCCGTCTGGATGCAGAAGATTGGGTTTTCCAGCGAGTACTCGCGAGCAGATACTTGGATCACGGCGATCACGGTCCTTTGGCCATTGGTGTTCACCCTTATCTTCATCGCGGGAACCGCCTATGCCGTCTTCTTTGGGATCTCTGAACAATCTTGGTTGATCTTCTGGCAATACTGGACGTGGCTTGTCTTCCTCGTAGGTTGCGTCATCGTGGTCTGGTTCACGATCGGCGGGTTTCGCGATCTCCGGAGGATGTATGTGCATCTTGATCGGTATCACGCGGATCTGCGCGACGATGGATCAGTCTTGTCGGTTGAGGAAGGGAAAGCGCCATGCGATCGGTGATCGGACTCCCCGAGCGTGGATGGCTTGTGCAGGCGACAGGTGGTGAGCGTTCATCGCGCGTCGCGGGGAAAGTGATTGACGCGACGCGTCGCGCGTGTCGGTCGGTTCACACCGTGCTTTCACGCGCAGGAATTCAGGAACCAGTGCATGCGCTTCACGCGGAGCTTGACAGCGAGTGGGTTGGGCGGACCGAATGGTCATTCGCCTGCGAGATTGACGTCCCCGCACGCGAGATTGGTCGGTTCTGTGCGCTTCGCTTCGGCACGCTCGACGGGACTTGTGAGGTCTTTCTCGGAGGTGAGTCGCTTGGCATACACATGACGGCATTCGTGCCGTTTGATGCCAATGTTCCTGAACGACTTCGCGGAACTCGTGCGCTACTTGAATTGCGGTTTAAGGCGCCGGTTACCGAAGTTTTGCGATGGCAAGCGGAACTCGGCGAACGTCCTGTGAATGGTGATTGGACACCATTCTGTTTCGCGCGCACGGCAGCGTGCAGCTTTGGATGGGACTGGGGGCCACGCGTTCCGGGCGTCGGATTTGCTGCTGCGAATTTCATCTGTTGGGACCAAGCCCGCTTACCAATGCCTTGCGTCTCGCAACTGTGGAATGCGGACGGCTCGTGCACGCTTCGCATCGATGCTGGAGGCGATATTGATGGTTGTGTTCTTTCCTACCGGATCGTTAGCGACTCGGGCGAATCCATCGAGTTTCCTAGTGGCTTGAATGAGATCACGCTTCATCCTTCAAGACTCTGGCAGCCATGGGAACGGGGAACCCGCGCAGGGGTGTTCTGGAGAGCGAAGGTTGTTGCGCGTCGGAACGCGGCGGTCGTGGATGCGCGCACTGTGCGTTTCGCATTTCGCCGCGTAGAACTTGATGCGGGGATTGACTCCATTGGTCGGCGATTCCGCGTTCTTGTCAATGGCATTCCGCTTTTCGCGAAGGGCGCGAACATCGTTCCCACGCTGCTCGATCACACGCATATCCGCGATTGGCGCCTTGAAATGGCGGCGTATCGTGCGACGGGTTTCAACATGGTGCGAGTGTGGGGAGGCGGTCGGTACATGCCTCACGCTTTTTACGACGCATGCGATGAGTTGGGAATTCTCGTCTGGCAGGACTTCATGTTTGCCTGCGCGACCTATCCAGAAGATGAGCCATTCGCATCGCTTATTGCGGTCGAAGCCAGTCACCAAGTCCGTCGGCTTGCACGCCATCCATCGATCGCACTGTGGTGCGGTGGAAACGAGGACATTCTTGCTTGGTGGAGCTGGGGTTGGAAAGATCGACTGAAGGAAGGACAATCGTGGGGTCGTACGTACTGGCTTGAAACATTGCCAGCGGCTGTGCACGAGAATGACCCAGGTACCCCTTACTGGGCGGAGAGTCCCTTCTCGGGCTCGATGGAAATCCATCCGAACGACCCAAATCATGGCGACCGTCATACATGGGACGCCGAAGCGAAGATTGAGGGATACCGCACGATTCTTCCGCGCTTCTCGAGCGAGTTTGGTCATCAATCGCCGCCGTGCCTTGCCACGCTCCGTGCGGAGATTCCGGAGCGCGCGCTATCAATTGGCAGCGAGGCGCTTCGGCTGCGGCAGAAAGCGTGGGGCGGCGATGATGTGCAATACAAGCCCTTTCTTGAGGCACGCTTTCGACGCGCACGCGGCTTTGATGAGTATGTTGCGCAGGCACAGCATCTGCAGGCCCGAGCGATGGATGTTGCGATGCGATGGCTGCGCGCGAATGCGCCGCGTTCCATGGGCGCACTCATCTGGCAGTGGAATGACGTGTGGGCAGGTCATTCGTGGTCCCTTGTCGATGTCGCTGGTCGCACGAAGCCCGCGTGGCACGCGGTGCGTCGTGCATGTTCCCGCGCGTTGCTCTCCATTGAGCCGACCGGTGAGTCGGGGGCGTTAGAGGTCGTGCTGATGGACGATGCGGCGTTCGTCGATCCGATGCGATTCGCTCGTCGACATCATGTTGCGAGCATTGAGCGCATGGATTTCGCGGGCACGATTCGCGCATCGAGTGTCGTCCCGCTGCGAGCGGCACCTTGTGGTGATCTCCCCGCGGCAACGATGCGTGGCATGATCCCGGCCGCGCTCTTTGATGGACTTGATCAAACCCGGGAGTTGCTCGTCGCGCGACTGCGCCGTGCACCGCGGTTATCTCCAGCCACCTGGTTTTTTGCAGACGACTCATGTATTCAACTTCCGAAACCACGGCTCCGTGCACGGGCCACCGTTGCCTCAGATGGTTCGGGCTTTGAGGAGTTCGTTGCCCAGAATGTGATTCGTGAATTTTGGGTCGAAGCAGCGGAGCGTGAATTTGATCGGAAGAGTGGTGATCCGTTCGCGGAGGAACTCAACGGGGAGAACGACGGGGACATCGAGGTTGACAATCGCTCCTGCTGGCGGACGCTTTTACCCGGTGATGCGGTGCGTCTCATGCGGGACTCGCGGTGGTGGAGTGCGAATAGCTTTGCGCTACAGCAGACGCGGTGAGTCAAAAATATCACCGTAAGAATGTCGGAAGTTTCGGGATCGTGGGTTTCGACGTGTAGTCTCGCGCCGCGGGTCGATTGATCGATCGCCAGCACAACACGAGTTCCGACCGAGCACCGACCGAGCACCAACCGAGCACCAACTGAGCACCAACTGAGCACTAACTGAGGAGAGGGGACGAGCACCATGATTTCATGTGTTGATTTTTCGGCTGCACATCAGGTGGATTGCGTGAGCGAATCCGCGTCGACGCCACACACTGCGTCGCCAGAGTTTGGGGAGTCACGAGATGGAGTGATCGGCATCGTTTGGCGTCAGGCCGGCGCGACGGTGATTGTTCCGTCGGGGGCACCTGACCCCGAGTTCCATCGGCCAGCAGTTTCCGAGGGAGAAATCGAAGCACACTTCCAGCGAAAAACGCGCACGCGCGAAGAGGGAATCGCTCGGTTCATCGCATCCGCGCGAGCGTCTGGCATGCATCGTGCCCTTGAGTGCGAGCGGGTCGTTGCGGCGATCGCCTATGACACCGAGCACGCGCCATGGTCGACAAATCGCCGCCAACTCGAGGAGATTGGTGTCGCGATGCCGTTGCCAGGCGCACTACCAACAGCTGAAGCCGAAATTTCGGATTGTCTCTGGCGTGCGATCTATGGACTTGGTCGACTCGGCATCTTCCTGAGTGGGACCAACCATCTTGATGACCGGAGGCTTCTCGAACGACTCTGTACGCAGATACTCGAGGAAGAGATTCGTGATGTCCCTCCCTCGAAAGACATGTCGGAGTTCATCGACCTCGGTTTCGAACCCAGCCACGGCGGTTTGTGCGCAACCGGTGGTGCGCTGCCTGATGGGTTGGAGGGCCCCTTTGAGTTTTTGCCGGGCGATAGCGATGACGACGAGTCCTACACGCGCGAGCGCTTTGGCCCGGCGGTTGTGGAACGGGATGCGATCTTGCCGCGGCCAGCGTTTGGAGACGGATTTAACTGCGGAAAGCAGGGTCCGCACGCACCGCCCTGACGTGTGGCGTGGTGCTGCAAACGGAGCAAAGACGCGTACTCAGCGCGTGGTCGTCGGGCGCGCATTCGCGCGACCAAAGTGACGCAGCCAAGACACAGGCGACCGCGGCCGCGGTCCCTTTCGCGCCTTGGCCTGTTTCCACCAGCGGTACGCGATGATGCTGCCGACGGTGAGTGCGATGGCAGCCAAACCCAATGTCATCATGCTTCCGAGACTCTTTGCCTGGTCGTATCCAGCAGCACCAACCCATCCGATACCGATCTGAATCGGGGCGGTGATCGCCACGGTTGTGAGTTCAACTGCAAGAAACTTCCACCAGGGCATGTGGAGGATGCCTGTCATCGTGAGGACTGGTGTCCGAGTTCCAGGAATGAAGCGGGCAAGGATCAACACGATCATGCCGCGTTCCTCCATCGCATGCTTGGCTTCAAGCAAACGACGGGGATGCATCATGCGGAGAAATCGCTTGCTGTGAACGAGGCGTGTGCCGTAGGTTCGACAGACCCAGATCCACAGAGTGTCACCGATGACAAGACCGAAGTACGCCGCGAGGATCGTCTCGCTCCACGTCATGCTGCCGTGATAAATCGCTACGCCAGCTGGGATGAGAAGAAAGTCCTCCGAGATGTGGAGTCCGATTCCGCAAATGATGAAGGCGACGAAGATAAACCACGCGCCGTACTGTTCAATCCAAGCTAGCCACGGAGTCGTAGATGAGTTTGCTACTGCTGTGGAAGGATCGGCGAGCGCGGAATCTGCAACAGCCGCCACGGAGTCCGTAACTTGGGCGAGGAATGCGGGGATCTGGGCGAGAAAATCTTCCATACGAGTGGCCGGAGAGTCTATCAGCGCACCGATCGGGTTGGGTCAAAGCAGCGCGTCGAGTGATCGCAGTCCCGGAAGTTCGCGACACCAGAAAGGCTCGGCGGCAAGGACGCCGAGACGGGTTCCCACAAATCGATCGCGGGCATCCACGTCGTCGGGAAGAGTTTGGTTCGGCGGGTGGTCGACGACTTGCGATCGGTAAGCCAAGATCGCTTCACGCTTGCGGAGGCGCCAGGCACTGATATCCAGCGCGAAGGTCGGGTTTGGCATCGACCTGAGATGCGTGCAGTAGTAATGGATGAGCTTTCGCGGATGAATCGGCTCGCCAGGAATGTCAGAATTGGTGAGTTTCGCATCGAAGCGTGCGTCCGACGCGATACGGGTTGCAGCGAGGTGATCCGGGTGATTGTCGTCCGGGTGGGGAACAAAGAGGATTTCGCAGCGGACGTCGCGGAGAATGGCCGCGAGAGCATGTCGGGCGGTGAGCGTGTGATCGAGTTGCCGATTTCGGAGGAGGAGGTTGATCCGCGTGCATCCGAGGATTTTGTCTGCCGCGGCGGCTTCGGCCCGCCGCCGCTCAGGTGTGCCGCAAGGTGTCGGTTCACCATCTGTCAGGTCGACGATCATGACGGAGTGTCCTTCATCCACCAGCCGCGCGATCGTGCCACCCATCCCGAGTTCCGCGTCATCGGGATGCGGGGCGACAACCACGATGCTCATCCGGGATCGACCAGCGCTCGCGTCTTGCATGCGAGCATCCTAACCGCGGGGTCGCCAGTCGCGCTGTGTACTCGGCTCCGATGACGCGCGTCGCGGTTGGGTCAGGGGCGCGTGGTCGGTTTGGGATCAGGCACAGGCTGAGTTCCGTCAAAGCCGGGAACTCCGACAATCGTTGGTGCCGATCCGAACGCCGATTGAAAAACGTCTTTTGCAAGTGAAGCCAAGAAATCGCTCAGTGCGTCGCGGAGCGCGACATCACCTGTTCGGCGAGCAAACTCGGACTCGAGCAACGCTCGGTCGAGCATCGCGAGTCGCGGCCACTCGCGAACGAGATAGCTGTCCGGTGCCGGCGCGAGGATGATCGGCGCGAGCAGCGCTGCCAGTGAGTCGGGCGGAGCGGCGAGCAACGGAGCAACCTTGCGTTCGAGTTGTGCGACAAGTCGAACCAAGGGAATCGCACGCTCAAGTGCGTTCACGTCGCGATCAAACTGTGCGCTGGCATCATTTGACTCCGGGGCGAGCATGGACTGGCAACTGAGCACTGAGCGTGCGACGAGATCTTGTGCAGCAGGCGCGAGTGCCGCGCGACGGGATGCCCATCCGCCCCACATCGCGAGTCGGTCTCCCTGTTCACGGGAGATCGACTCGTCAAGCTGGTCAAGGTCACGCAGGCAAGCGAGGAGCCGGGCGATGCGATCCAGTCGCTCCGCTGCGACGCCGCCGAAATCCCCGCGGCCAACCGCATCTGCCCACGCCGCGCGCGCGCGCCCGGCAGATTCGATCAATTCCGCCGATCGACCTCCAGTAAGGACGAGTGCGCGATCAGTCCGGCGCTTCAGCTCTTCCTCAAAGGGAAGTGGAAAAGCCTGCGCGGTTTGCGCTTCAAGGGACGCGAACGCTGCTTGCGCTTCGGTTCTCTTGAGTGGTTCAAGCAACATGCGTGACATTCGACGCGCTTGCATCACGAACGCGCGTCCTGCTTTCGGCCGGAGGCCAGTGATTTGGTCGATTAGGGGCTGCAATCGTTCGATTCGGGTACGGTCGATGTCGAGTCCGGTCACACGGTCGATCGCAGAGAGCACGGCCGGATCGGCGGCGTTTGATGGATCGACCGACATTGCGGCGAAGGCTGCAGGCAATGCCTGAACGGCAAATCGTGCATCCTTATCAAGTACACGGATCACATCCTTGAGATCCCGCGGCGGTTCAGCACTATTCTTCGATTGCAGCCGCTTGGCCGCCGCACAGGCAACTTCGATTCGCGAAGCGACTCGTGCACGCGCGCGTTCGTCGCCGGAAAGCTCGGCGCCGAGGAGCGCGGAGCTGGCATCGGAGAGGTTCGTACGCGATGCATCCGATTGCGCGCCGTCTTCGCGCATCTCAATCATGGTCCGCGACGCGCGTGCGATGGTTTCAATCGCGGCAAGCTTCTGGCGCGGGTCACTTCCACGCGTGCCTCCAGTCGTGCTTCCACGCGTGCCTCCACTTGTGCTTTCACTTGTGTGCGCGAGGTCGTCGAGCGCAAGTGCGATGCGGTCGATCGCACGACGAATCGCGGGATCAGGCATCGGGCGTGGCGGACGTGAAATCGAAAGCTGGTGGAGCCAGAACAGCGTGTCGGCTGCGTTGTCGATGAGCCGAAGATCGACTCGCACAAGCGACGATGCGCCGCGCGTCGCGAGCGATGTGATTGCAGCGACGGCTGATGCGCCACCCGCGTCCGGTGGAAGCGAGTTTACTTTTACCCGTAACGAGGCAATGCTCGCGCGCAATTCGAGCCGCTCGGCCCGTTCAACCCGGGCATCGATCACCACCGGCCAGGGATCCTCAAGGGCAAGCCCTTCGACGATTTGACAGAGTTCAGCGAGCGGAGCCAGTGTTACCGCGAGTGCTTCAAGAAGCTGAGCCTGCAACTCTGAGGGCTTGGTGGCGCACGCGGTACGAACACGATCAAGCGGCATGCGGGCGATCGCGTCGAGCGCGGCGATTGCGCGTTTCGCCTCGTCCGGAGTCAGCGGCTTTCCATCGCGCGAATGGTTGCCAGCAAGCGTCGCAGCGATGAGCGCATCCGCACGCTTGAGAATTCCAACGACCCGCATGCCTGCGACTGTCGGTGCGCTCTCATCCCACGGTCGCGTTGCGCCGTTTTGCAAAAGAAACGCGCCCAACGCCCGAAGTCGCGCGCGTGCCTCGACAGCTGCTTTCGCTTCGGCAGTTCGCCGCGTGGCCTCCGCGAAGAGGACTTTGGCTTCTGACTCAAGCTCGCCGCCAAGGTCGGTCGAGGCATTTGCCGCTGGGAGCGTTGGCCCGGGCTTCACGCCGTTGAGGTTGAGCGTCTGAGCATTGGTCGCGCTGATCGTGGCCAGGAGGGCGAGTAGTGCTCCCGCACGCGAAACGCGACCCAAGACTGCGGACAGAACGAGCGGGGGGGTCATTTGCATGGCGTCGCCATCAGTCGCTCATGATGTCAGTCAGAGTACCGATCGTCGGCGCAGTGTCCGCGGGCACCGCCGCGCGGGTTCCGTACCAAATCCATCGAAGGCAAAGTCCCTGCGGCGGAAGCGTCGGGCCAGCGCGCCTACGGTCGCGCGCATCAGCGATCGCACGGATATCTCCCGGCTCAGTGCGACCACGTCCGACCTCGAGGAGCGTTCCAGCGATGATCCGCACCATGTTGTAGAGAAAACCGCTGGCTGCGATTTCGATCTCGACGCGGCGTGGCGATGGGCATCGCACGGTGCAGTCATAAATGCTGCGCACCGTGGTCGCGCGCCCGTGATCGATCTGCGCGAAACTCACACAGTCGTAGGTTCCGATGAACCCCGACGCCGCCTGCTGCATGCGGGTCGGATCGAGGAGATACGGAGTCGCGAACACGGTATTGCGATCGAAGAGCGGTCTGGGATGGTGGGGATGACTCGTGTGCTCGATGGTGTATCGATAGCACTTACTACGGGCATCACCGATCGGGTTGAAATCATCGCACGTGCGCTCCGCGTGCAGAATCTGTACATCCCGCGGAAGCCGCGCGGTGATGGCGGCCGCGAGTCGTTCGACGGGCACGCGAATGTCCGCAGTGAACGCCGCCTCTTGACCGATCGCATGAACGCCCGAATCGGTTCGACTCGCGCCCACGACATCGACTCGCACACCGATCAATTCCGCAACGGCCTCCTCAACCACCCCCTGCACCGTACGAAGCGGCGGTGCGTCTTTCGGCTCCTGCCGTTGCCAGCCGTGGAAGTCGGTGCCGTCATATGCAATTTTCAGCCGGTAGCGCGGCATGAAGGCCCTCCGCGCAAAGCGCTCAGCGGCCGAAGAGGTCGCCCGGGTGGAACATGCCCTTGGACTCAAAGTAGGTGAGCGCGGCGTCAACCGACGGAAAGATCTTCGTCGCGGTTTCCGTGATAAACGGACTTGGTGCCTTGCGCGGTTTCCACACGACGTACACCTCTTTGGTGTGTTCCCACGCGTGGTGCAACTCGCGCTCCACGCCGCTCGAGAGCCCCGGCGTTCCGTTGGCCAACTCCGGGACGAGCGAAACAATCATGTCGCTTTGATCCACAAGTTTGAAGTCGCGCATGTAGATCTGTCCGTCGATATCACCAGCGATATCAAGTACCTCGCGCACCGACACGCGCAAATTCCGTCCAGCGCGGCCGCCGAAAGTGTGCGCACTTGTCTCGATCCAATCCTTGCCCTCACGTGCAGCTGCGAGCGCGCGGTCGAGCAGCAACTTCTCGTCGACATCACCG
Organism: Candidatus Kuenenia stuttgartensis; assembly: GCA_945902075.1. Classification (GTDB taxonomy): domain Bacteria; phylum Planctomycetota; class Phycisphaerae; order Phycisphaerales; family SM1A02; genus QWPT01. Next base: position 9,313 of record CAMDMA010000046.1, read on the forward strand.
GGATCGAAGGTGATGAAGTGCTTGGCGAGCTCCGCACGGAAGTGGTCGATCTCCGCGAGCACATCAGGCATATCGACGACATGGCTCATGGGGAAACTTGGGTAGACCTTGCGCATCTCTGGTCGGGTGACCAAGCGAGTTGCGGTCTCGACGGTGTCCTGTTGACGTCCGCGCGAGAGGATGTAAAAGTTGTTCGAGCATCCCATCGCTTGCGCGAGGAGTTCGGTCGCGAGGATCTCCTCTTCACGCCACACCATGCAGTCCTTCAGCGTGGCATCGATGTCATGCTCAGCATGAAGTCGTTGGTGTACGACCTCCACGTTGTCGACGAGGCAGACAAACATGTTGGGCTCAAACTTCGCGATCTGATCGAAGTCGAAAGCTGAAAATAGACCGTGGCGCCAGCGAAAGGTCGCGTGCGTATTGACAACCACGTTGCGATGGTCCTTCGCAGGGAGCGTCTCGCCAATGACATCTTTGAATGCCGCCCTGCGTAGTGTTGCGAGCCGGGAAATCGGAAGGTCGAGGATTCGACCGGGCCGAACATCCGGGGCCTCGCGATACATCATGTCACCGAGGTGAAAGAGTTCGACCGATTCGCCGCGAAGCTCTGCCGCGTCTTTGACGGCCTTGAGGTAAGGCTTCTTGTCGACGCCGATCTGGCCGGTCACGATTGCGCGCATGCGGAAACTCCAACGGGTGTGCGGTCCCTAAATGTGGGACGACGGAGGGTAACAGGAGGAACCCGCAACGAGATCCTCTGTGTCACTCACGCGCAAGTAACGCGACGACATGCACCTCAATCGCGCGGCCTTCGCCAACGGCATCCACTTTTTCGTGCGTCTTCCCCTTGAGGTTGACCTGCCCAAGCTCGATTCCAAGGACGCGAGCGATATTCGCCATCATCTCAGTCTTGCGCGGCGAAAGCTTTGGTCGCTCGCAGATGACCGTCATGTCGAGATTCACCACTGCGTAGCCCGCCTCGGCGACACGCGCCCTTGCTGCCTCGAGAAACACCTCGGAGTCTTGCCCGTCCCACTTTGGATCGTTGTCTGGGAAGAACTGTCCGATATCTGGAAGCCCCAGGGCGCCCATGAGTGCATCGACGATCGCGTGATACACCGCGTCGCCATCAGAGTGCCCCACCGGACCGACGGGATGGTCAAAGCGGACGCCAGCGAGCACAAAGGGGCGACCATGGCCGTTTGGCGGCGGTGGTTCAAGTCGATGGAGGTCGTATCCGTGGCCAATTCGAAGCGCGTGAGGATTCATGCGGAAGGATTCTCGCCAAAAGCATCGCCCTCTGCACTCAAAATCCCGAAGCGTGGGGGGGCAGTCGGCCGATATCCGGGTTCCCCTTCGCGGCTCGCGTCGGGAGCTGCGGGCCGCAAGCACGCACATCAGGTCGCATATCAGGTCGCACATCAGGTCGCACACCATGAACCGCACCCACTCGCTCTCGATCCTCGCCGCCACGCTCACACTTGCAGGTTGCTACTCGCCAGGTGGCGGACTCTATCCCGCGAGTGGAAACGGCTACACCTATATCTCGTCAGAGATGCGACCCGTGACGATCACGCTCTTTGACACCCGCACGGAAGAGCCGTTCTTCAAACTCGAGATCCCAGCGGGTAAGCAGCTCACCCTCAACTTCCTTGAGGGGAAGGGCGACGACCCGGTGCTTCGACCGGACCGCATGGTGTACTCGGTCTGGGCGACCGGAACGAGCACGGGTCGACTCACCAATCAACTCACATGCCCGCCCACCGGCTGCCGTCGTATCGCGTACGAGATCCGCGAAGGCCCCGAGTGGCGCGAAGAACCGCCAGAGTTCGAGAACCGCATCGATGCGGTCCCCGGAAAGCCCGCCTGGTGGACCCCGCAGGGCGGACCGCTTCCGCCTGAGACGAAGTTTTACAACTGACGCCTCCCGGCGAGCATCGATGGAGTTCAACCGCCCGACAGAAAACGCGGCTGGGTAGACTTTCGCACCCGTCTACCTCTCGGATACGTGCATCAACCGTTCAGCAAACCGAATTCGTTTCGGCAGCGATCTCGCCCGCGAAGGCGAGTCGCGTGAAGAGCTCGCCGCGCTCTTCGTAATTTGTGAATTGATCCCAGCTCGCACACGCCGGTGAGAGAAGCACGATGTCACCTTGCCGCGCTCGCTTGCGGATCTCACGCATCGCGCCCTCAAGAGTGATGGCGTTGTGGCTACGAGAACCGCCGAGAAGCGCCGACGCGGTTCTGCCGATGGCGTAAAGTCCGGCGACCCGATCGCCAAGCGCTCGAATGACCGCAAGGTCAGCACCCTTGTCGTAGCCGCCCGCGATCAGATGGATGCGCGCCGCATCCTCAAATGCATCGATTGCGAGCATCGTCGCCTCAGGCGTTGTCGACTTGGAGTCGTTGTAGTACCGCACGCCTTCCCGCTCGCCGACGAATGCGAGTCGATGCGGAAGCCCCGCGAAAGCCTCGACGCGCGCACGAAGATCCGCGAGCGACTCGCAAGCATCGAGGCCCGCGTTCCCATAGGCCGCCGCGGCGCCCTCAAGTGCGAGCCGCGCGTTGACGCGGTTGTGTGCGCCGGGAATCGCCGGGCGCATCTCGTCGACATCCGGCAGCGTGCAGGCGGGATCCGTCGCGCATTCCCACCATGCGTCCGTGCCGAGTGCGATCGCTCGCGCTGCAGCGGTCGTTCCGGCGAACGAACTTACAAATCGCGCACCCGAAGGTGCATGCGCCCGGATCATCGCCTTCGACCTCGAGTAGTGGGCGAACGAACCGTGCCAGTCAATGTGGTTCTCGAGCAGGTTGGTGAACACAGCAACTGCTGGCGACCATTTCAGCGTCTCGCCGAGCCACCAGAGCATTGCGCTCGACAATTCGAGCACGATAAAGTCATCGCGGTGTATCACGTCAAGCGACCCAAGCAGCGATCCACCGATGTTTCCGCCGAAGTGTGCGCGTCGACCGGCGCCCTCGAGCGCCGCCCGTAGCATCGCGCTTGTGGTGCTTTTCCCAGCACTTCCGGTCACGCCGACAATGTTCGTCACCCCCCGCGCCCCGAGCTCCGTTACGGTAAGACCAATCTCTGTGAGAAGGGGCACCTTCGCGCCGATCGCAGCGGCGAGATACGGATTCGTCCACGGTCTTGGTACGGCGGGGTTCGCCACGACGAAGTCGCATGCTGTGAAATCGCATTCGCGATGTTCTCCGAGCACGCATCGAACGGTGCCGTCAGCGATCTCTTGCGCGAGCTCCGCGAGTGGTTTCGTGAGCTTCGATGCAGGCTCGCGATCAGTGAGCGTCACCGTCGCACCGCGCGCAACGAGGTAGCGACTCACGCCCACACCGCCTCCGAACTGACCAAGCCCCATCACCGTGACCCGTGCGCCGGTGAAGTTTGGAAGAGCAAACGTGGAAGCGCTCATGGTGCATTCTCCTCGAGAACTTTGCCCTGCGCGGCGTCAGGCGAGGGCTTGCTCAGGTCGTTGGCCTGTGTTGGCAACGTGAGGTTCCCGCCGCTTGAATCAAGCAGGCGGACCGACTCCAGTCGAACCTCTGGAAAGAGGTCCGCCGTCCCGGGAACGAGACGAAACGTCATCGACCCTAACACCCGCGCGTCCGCGAATTCAAAACTGGTGGCACTCGTCACGCGGTTTGAGCCATCGAAGGACGCTTCAGTGTCCTTCGAGATTTCGGCAAACCCCTTGAGCGTCCCGAAGCGTGCATTGACAGTGCGTGCAAACTCTCCGAGGTCCTGCGGTGTCAGCGAACTGCCAGCCGGCGCGATCCAATACGACATCGCAGCTGTTTCGCCAGGCGCATCGATCGCCGCGAATGTTGTACGGAGCGCGGCGTCGAGTTGCCCGTGCCAACGTTCTTGGAGTGTGCTGCGCCCCCACGCGAATGCGATCGAACATAAGGCGGCACACGCCCCGAGTCCGATCCCGGTCCACGCCAAGCCTCGTCCGCGCAAGAGTGCGCCGCTCGAACGAATCCGTTCAAGCGCGATGATTCCAAGCGTCACGGCGAACACGCCAGCGAAATCAACGCCAAGACATGACGTCAGTAGCGCGAACGCGCCCATCGCAACTGACGCGATAGAAAGTCGACTTCTTGGCATAGCGGGGTTCGGCGATGCGGAAGGCGGTACGGGCGGAGTCGGTGGTTCGTCAGGTGCAGACAAGCAGTTGGTTATATCGCGCACAACCATCGGTTGCCACGGCAGCACACTGCAAAAGTGACACACGCCGCAGCAGGCGGCGTGTGTCGAAGGCAAGGTGATTCGTGGATCAGAAGCCTACTCAAAGGCACTCGCCCCACGCGTTGAGTAGCGTCGAGAGGTCTGAGGCGTCGGTCGTGCCATCATCATTGAGATCGCCGCCCGGAAGCCCCCACGAATTAAGCACCTCCGCAAGGTCGGTCGCGGACACAACGCCATCGCCGTCAAAATCAGCCGGGCACGCGGCGACCGGAACGCATCCAACCGTGAGAGTTCCCGTTCCGCCAGTCGTCACTCCACCGACGCGAATCAGGATCGCGCCACCCGCAGAAACCGAGAACGTCATCGACGAGGTGAAGCCGGAGCATCCCGCGCCGTCATTGTTGCACGCCACCAACGAGCCGACGGGCGGACACGCCAGCACATATGCGGCGAGCTTAGTGTTGAAGTTCGCCGCACCGCACGTGGAGACGGTCATATCACCCGTGCAGGGAGCTTCGATGAAGTACCAAAGGTCTTTTGACATGACAGTTCCGGTTCCGTCATCACAACTCACGGGAAGCGCAATCGCGCTGTCCGTCGCATTCGTTGAGTTGAACGCCACAGAGCCAACAGTAATCGTCGTAGCGGAGGCGCATTCGTCATTATCCGGGAGGATCACCGTCGAGACGCCGACGTTGTCGATGTACCAATCATCATCTTGCGCGTCGACGAGCGAACGGAAGCGCAATCGGAACTTGTTGTGCTTCGCATTTGCGGGAAGCGTGTGCTGAAATCGAGTGAATGTGCTTTCATCGACACCATCCGCGGTGATGGTGTTAAGCACGACCCAGTCGAGCGAGGAGTTCAGGTACTCGATGATGAGCTGCTTTCCAGCCTCAACCCCGCGGTGTTGGGTCGAATACTCGAGATAGACCGTCGCAAGTCCTGAAAGCAACATGTAGTTTGAGCGAATCTCGTCGTCACCATACTCAAGGTTTCCAAGCGCATCGAGATTGAGCGAGCGTGTTGGACTCGGCTCCCCGAGTGCAGCGGTCGAAACGGCGGCGCCCTTCGAGTAAATCCAGTTGGAGGCATTGACCACCGTGGAAGCGTCGAAGCCGTCAAAGAAGGGGAGCGCAATTGGCGCGGGAAGCGCGACATCGCAGCCGACCGAGGTTCGATAGCTCACAATCTGCGTCTGCTCGGTTGTCGAGAACTTGAGGTTTGTTCCAATCGTTCCTTGGCAGCTGTTGATGATGGAGCACATGATGTTGCACGGGTTTACAGAATCGCAGTGCTGTGCTTGCCAGTTGTGCCCGAGCTCGTGCGACGACAGTGACACACGGAAGTCGAGATTCGAGGTGAAGCGACTCTCGACCGCCGAGTACGCCAAGTTTCCCACTCCAGAGCAATCATTTCCCGACTGGTTGCAGACTACGCCGAGCCAGGCGAGACCGATGACGCTTCCAGTGATCGTCTTGCCCGTGAAGAGTTGGGCCACATCACGCTGAATCTGGTTCTCTGGCGAGCTATTCCACTTCGCACGGAACTCGCAGAGCAGGTCGGTCATGACGCTCGTGGTGTACGGATCGGCGGCGGTGGTGCGAATCACAAAGGCTGTAAAGTCGTAGTTGATGTTGACATCACGGTCGTAGACGAGCGAGACGCTGTTCATCACGTTCTCGATGTCGTTCACGGTATTGACGGCACTCGAGGCGTTCTTCTGAAAGAACTCGAAGTCGGCATCGAACGCGATTTCGGTCATAAACGGGTTGGTTCCCGCAACGCCGCCTTCTCCGCCGCCCATCTGGTTGGTCTCGCCATGACCTGCGCCATCGCTCTGCATGGATCCATTCGTCTCAGCGGGATCGTTGGGCAACCCCAAAGTCCAATCCGGTGCTCCAAGTCCGGCGTCATCGACGCCGCAGCGGTGGTTGTCCATCGGTACGACATCGGCGTGAGAGAACACCACATGCTCATTCGCGGGCCGACGGCCGTCAAAATCTGACATCGGCTGCACGAAGATCGTGTCGTCAGGCAGGTCGATGTAAGCCCAGAGTTTCCCATCGATCACCGATGCAGCAACGCGCGCACCGTTCGAGGCGATCGTCCCGCGGTATGTCCGGTAGGGTGGTAGCGGTGCGTCTTCCATAACACCGTTACCGCGATCGAGAATCATTCGCGCGTTCGCGCTTCGAAGCGACGTTCGGTAGAGGCGAAGAGTCTCCATCACGCCGTTGATCGGAACGGCAATCTCGACTTGCTCGGGAATCCCGGACGGTACCGAGAGTCGGACGCTTGAGTACTTCGTCAACGACTCAAGAATCGGCTTCGCGGCAGCCAAGGCGGTCGTAGGCTTACCGGGCTTCGACGGTGGGGCGGCTTCTTTGCCTGCGGCTGTCGCAGAGAGTGCGAGAACCGACGACACAAGCATTGCAGGAAGAGTGGCAGTCAACAGATTTCGCATGGTGTTCTTCGGGTTGGGAGCGCGAATGGCAGTGGTCTTCGGAAGAGATCGGTCGTTTTCGGAGCGTCGGGGAGTGTGAAGCCGAATCGCCGATCAAGTCGGCGAGATCACGCGGATTCCGATGTTCCGAATCAATTTCGGATGCGCTCGGCAACCGCAGACAAGGTTCGCAGGACCCCTGGGAAACGGCTCACGCTGCGCCGGTGTTCGTAAGAAATCAGACTTGGGTCGCCGCCCGCAGGTGGCGGGCGTGACAGGAGAGATTGATACCGTCAACTTGCTGTCCGTCCTTCTACAACATGCCTTCAAAATGAAAGGCGGGGGCCCATGTACGGGCCCCCGCCTTCGTTGGTCTACAACTCATCGAGCCATCACTGGCGCCGGAGGATTTAGCTCCAGTTCCCGAGAAGAATCGCGAGGTCAGAGGCATCGGTCGACCCATCACCATTGAGATCGGCGCTCGCGGTGCCCCACGAACTGAGGAGTACTGAGAGATCTGCCGCATCAACATTGCCGTTGCCGTCGAGATCGCCCGGGGTCTCCGGAGCAGCAGCCGAGGGCACAATCAGGGCCACCGCAGCGCTCGTTGGGGAGCCAGCAGCACCCGGCTTGAACAGGCCGATGGCGCCGCTCAGCGTTGCCGCGTCTGGCGCGGTATCCGCGTCAAACCAGAAGTTGTACAGCGTGGCAAAGCGAAGCGCGTTCGCGTTCACATTGGTTGCGTACGACTGCGTCGACCAGGTGATCGAGCCACCCGAAACGCTCGCCGACCAATCGGTGCCCGCGTACGGATCGCCCGAGTGATAGGGAACGTCATGGAAGCCAACGTTCGTGAGGTTCACACCGGCAGGAACCGGCACAGAGAACGAACCAGCACCACGATCAGAGTTGAGATTCTGAATCGCGTACTCGTAGCGCCAAGTCCCGTTTCCGTTGTCCTTCACGGAGTAACCGACAATGAAGCGGCCGTCGGCAGCGACATCGACGTTCACAAGGGTGACCGCCGGATTGAAGGTCTTCCAAGCATTGATGGCCGCAAGCTGCTGCTTGGTCGAACCATTGAGGTTCAAGGCAAAGCTACCGCCAGAGGTCGCTGAGTAGGCGCCGAACACAACCTCGCGCCAGGAGGCGTTGTTGTTATCGTTTTCAGCTGCAGCATCCTGCTGGTGAACATACTGGCCTTCAGCCAAGAAGAATGTGCCGTTGATCACGTTCTGGCCCGTACCAGTGCTGGTCACATTGATGGCAACATTTGCAAGTGCGTTTGCCTGCGAGGTCGCAAGCTTGACGGTGTTCGCGTCCACCACAATCGCATAGTAGATCGAGTTGCTCGTTGTTCCAGCCGGCGCGCCGGCAGAGAAGAACGTCACGCGCTGGCCATTGGTAAAGCCGTGGGCAACGGCCGCTGCAAAGGTGTCGTTGGTGAGATTGACATTGGCAGGGGCAACCGACCAGCCCGCGGATGCGCTGCTGAACGTGTGCGTACCCGTGCCTGCAGCGGTGATGTTGATCGCGGTGCCAGCGGTCGCATTCGCCGCAGTTGTTGCAAGCTTGAACTGCGTCGAACTCGTCACGATTGCGTAGTACGTCGTTCCAGCGGTGATTCCGGTTGGGAAGGTCGTCGACGAGTAACCGGTGACGGGCGATCCGGTCGAGAGGCCATGGGCAGTCGGCGCAGTGAACACATCAGCGGTGATGTCAACGCTGGCGGAAGCAACGCCGATCGGAGCGAATGCACCCGAGTCGATTTCCGACTTGAGAACTTGGAGGCGACGACCGACGGTCGATGCAGCCGCCGGCATTCCTGAATTCAGCGTGGTCGGGAAGAGGCCCGTGGTCGGGTTGACCTGCGAGCGCGTCCCCAGATCGCCCTGGGCTCCGTTGAGGCCCGCAGTGTAGGGATCAGAGCAGCCCACGCCGAGGGCGTTCGGGCAGCCAGCGCCTGCCGGGGCGCAAGAACCACAGAGCGTCTCTTGAAGCGCACAGAAGCCGTGCTTTCCCCAGCTCATCCCGATGTGCTCGAGACGGCCGTTGCGATAGCGAAACATGTTCATCGGAATGAACGGGTGAAGCGTGGACGGGAAGTCCTGCCAAGCAAGATTGGTGGTACCAAGGTTGCAGCTGGTGGTGCCCACCGCGTAAGCCATCAGGCGATCGGCGCCTGAGACAACCGAGCCGTAGCCCTGTTGGTCTGGAATCGCGCCGACGATGACGTCGGGACCAGCAGAGGCGACTCCACCGTCACCGGAACCCGGAACAGCTGTCGCTTGAAATTGACCGAGGTACACGGCAACGCTGCCGAGAAGGAGACCGCCGAGAGTCATGCTTGTCTTCAATTGAAACTCCTGCTCTGAAATTGGCTTTAGGACTTTGACCCGCTCGCCGGCCCCGGTCGAGCACGCTTAACCAACATACCCCCAACCGCACGGGGAACGATGAGATTGACCAAAATTTCCACAACTTGCGCGCCCGCACTTCTCAAGCGGACACACGAGTTTTTTGAACACGTGGTCGTCCTGCGATGACCACCACTGAGTTTTTCTTGCATGCGCGCATTCAATCGTTTGGGAAATGCGCGCGCCACGGGATCCCTAGAGGATGGATCTTGACGGCTACGTCGAACCTTCGCATTGGTTCCGGGGTCCGATTCGATCTCGGCGAAATGTCACGATTCATCTGCGTTTCCGCGAGCGCGCACAGAAAGAAACCCGCCGCAGGCAAGCCTGCGGCGGGTGTCGAATCTCAAATCTGATCGTCGACTAGGACCCGTGAGGGATTCCGAATCAGCGACGACGGCGGCCGGTGAGGCCAGCGAGTCCGAGGAGCGCGATCGCGCCTGGGGTCGGAATACCGAGGAGGAAAGTTCCTTCAGCGAACTGGACCGGAGCGCCGGCCACACCGCTGTTGAAACCAACCTTGATGTTGAACTCGCCAGCGGTGAAGTCCCGAGCAAGGACGAATTGGCCGAGGCGGACCGAGTCAGCTGAGTTGCCACCGACACCGACGCGACCCTGAAGGTTCGGCGGGGATGAGTTGAACCAGCCAACGTTGAAGCCGGTCGGCAGGTCTGGACGGCTCCAGCCGGCAGCGCCCGCGGTGTTCCACGACGGGTCAGCCGATGTTCCGCTCGTGCCGCCATTGGTGGCGCCAATCGAGACGAACGAATCGAACGGACGGTTCAGCGTGGCTGAGCCGACGAGCTGCGGAGCCCAAGTTCCGTACTGCTGGGAAAGGACGCCGCCGTTGTAATCAGAGTTGTCCTTGTGGTAGAACGCGTTGCAGATCGCGCCGTTGATCGCGTTCCAGTTGAACGCGTTCAGGACGGTGTCCGTCGCGCCGTTGAAACGGGCGTACAGGTTGTAGACATCAAGATTGGTACCGCCAGTGCTGGTCTGGGTCTTGACGGTGTAGAACTCGACAAACGACGCCGAGGCCACGCTCGAAACAGCGGCCGCGAGGGCCAGAGACATGAGCTTCATAAACTCACTCCTTGCAATTGAACAGGGGGACAGGAACGCACAGGGACAAGACGGTTTCGCCGAAACGGCGACACCACGATTTTCGCTCTCACCGCGACTCAAGCCAGAGCTTGAGGAGCAGTCCCTGATTTCCCATACATGTCCAAGCTCCTTGCGGCGCTCAGACAACCCTCGGCTCGATATTGTCCCCGTTCCCAACGGAGTCAAGCAGCCGCTTCAGTGATTCGAGGAAAAAATGGTCTCTTTACGCAAACTGCCTCGCTGACGCACATATGCGAGCCTTGACGCAAGCCGCTTTCGAAAAAGACTTGCGTTATGCCCCTCTATTGAGCTGCCGCATTTCCGGGGCAAAACGGACAACCGGGCACTTTGCAGCGCCCGGTTGTCTGTTTTGCGAGTTCGCGAGACCGAATGATCAGCGGCGACGGCGACCGAAAAGTCCAGCCACACCGAGAACCGCGATGGCGCCGGGGGTCGGCAGGCTGAAGCCGCCCGTGAAGAACTGGACAGTCTGCCCAGCGACTCCAGAGTTGTAGCCGGCAGTGAGGGTGTAATTGCGAGTCTCGTGACCGGCGCTCAGCATGAACTGACCGATCTTCACCGTAGTCGCGGTGTTTGGCGCGGTGCCGACGCGGCCCTGGAGGTTCGGGGGCGAGGAGTTGAACCAGCCGAGTTGGCCATTGCTGGGGAGGTCAGCGCGGCTCCAGCCATTTCCATCGCCGATGTGCGATCCGGAACCACCAGAATTCCACGACGGATCGGCCGAGGTGGTGTTGGTGCCGGCCGGGTTACCGCCGATGAGAAGAAACGAGTCGAACGGGCGGTTCAGAGTGGCTGAGCCGGTGAGCTGCGGGGCCCAAGTTCCGTACTGCTGCGAGAGGACGCCGCCGTTGTAGTCGGAATTGTCCTTGTGCCAGAAGCCGCCGTTCCAGTCCTCGCTGCCGCTGCCGACCGTGCCGAAGTTAAACACGTTGAGCAAGGTGTCATTTGGGCCGTTAAAGGTCGCAAAGACCTCATAGCGAATGAGGTTGTATCCGCCGCTGCTGACAGCAGTCGAAGTAACGGCCCAGTTGGTGAGGGTTGCGGACGCAGCGGAAGTTGCCGCGAGGGTGGCGGCGGCGATCATCACGGACTTCATAATTCTCTCCTCGAGGGGGATGACCAGTGCGGGAATGCACGGGCGTGTTTGGGGCAAGAACAGCGCAGAGAAACCCTGCCACGGGAAGAGCGGGCAAAGCGTCGTCTCTGCGCGCGATTTGCAGGATTTTCTCGGGTTTACTCCGAACATTGACACAACTAAGGACAGTCGAAAAACAACCCAACCCGCGGCGATTGCCGCGGGTTGGGTGAAGAGTGCTGTTGTCAGAGCCGGATCGGCGAGCGATCAGCGACGACGGCGGCCGGTGAGGCCAGCGAGTCCGAGGAGGGCGATGGCGCCCGGGGTCGGAAGGTTGAAGCTCCCGTCGGCAAAGGTCACACTGCCACCCGTACCGTTGTTGTAAGCGGTACGGAGGGTGTAACTGCGGAAGGCCGTGTCATTGGTCGAGAGTATGAACTGGCCGAGCTTGACGTCGGTCGCGGTGTTCGGCGTGACGCCGACGCGGCCTTGGTTGTTCGGCGGGGACGAGTTGAACCAGCCGAGGTCGTTGGCAAGCGGGAGCTGAGCCATGGACCAGCCGCTTGGGTTCGCGCCGGCCATGTTCCACGACGGGTCAGACGAGGTGCTGTTGGTGCCGAGCGGGTTTCCACCGATGAGGAGGAACGAATCGAACGGACGGTTCGCCGTGGC
>CAMDMA010000047.1 GCA_945902075.1 Candidatus Kuenenia stuttgartensis
CGATTGAGGTGCGTTGGATCGCGATCCCAAATGACTGGCGACCGAAGGTTGAGGGGATTTTCAAGCGAGAAACGATGAGCGAACTGGCGGATATTGGCGCGCGGCTTGGGAAGGACCCGTCAAGTTGGATATCAACGCCGCCTGCTCCTTGAGATCGCGCAACATCGCGGAGTCGTAGCCTCGAAACCAAGAGCGACCAGTCTCGCTGGAACTCCGTAAACGCGCTCATGGACCGCGAGCCCGCCATCATCCTCTTTGACGGTCACTGCGCACTTTGCACCCGCAGCGTTCGCTTCATCCTCGAGCGAGATCGCGCCGCACGCTTTCGTTTCGCGTCGCTCTCAAGCGATGCGGCAGCTCGGGAATGCGCCCGCGTCGGTGTACATATCCCTATCGCCACCGCACCAGACAGCGTGATCGTGATCGCAGATGGCCGTGCCAGCGAGCAATCTGATGCATTACTCGTGATCGTTGCGCGTCTTCCACCACCGTGGCCGATTTTCGTCGCCTTTCGGCTCGTTCCGCGTGTGCTTCGCGACTGGATTTACCGACTCGTCGCGCGCAACCGCGATCGCTGGTTCGGCCGAAGCGACGTTTGCATGCTGCGCACGCCCGAGATCCAAGCGCGGCTACTCGAGTGATATTCCAAGTCATGCCTCTGGCACACGATCCTCACGCGGCAAGACCCATGCTGCTCAAGATTGAAGTTACCGCGCGGACACTGCACACCCTCAGCGCCGCCCGCCAAGTTCGTCGACGACTGTGTTTAGAAGCGTCTCGTTCCGATCCGCCGTGACTTCCCAAAACATGAAGCCACCGAGATCGTGCTCACGGAGATAGTCGGCCTTCACGCCGATGGACTGCGCATCCTCGTACGAAATGAAGTGCCCGCCAAACTGCGTCGGGTGATACGCCCACACCGCCTTCGCGATTGGATCCCAGTGACGCGCGTAACCACCGGTTGTGATGAACGCCTCGATCTGTGTGAAATCGTTGACACCGGTCAGACCCGACGACCAGTCGTCCCAGGTTCCCGGCGCGATCGCAGATGCAGGCTGGAAAAGACCGTTGTTTGCGAAAGGCACGCCGCTCCACGCGCGGCCATAAAACGCAAGCCCAGGCACGATTTTACCGCTCGGTACGCCTGCGGCTAAAAATGCGTCGATCGCTGTGCGCGCGTTGTAGCTGCGCTGCGTGAGCGATTCACCCGCGGCCGGGTTCCATTCAAACCCTGCGTGATGCCCGGTCTGCGCAAGATCCCACGCACCGAAGAAGTCGTAACTCATCACGTTGATCCAGTCGAGGTGCTCGTGATACGCATCGACTTCGGTATTCGCAATCTTGTCAAGCCCAGCACCCACCGCAACCGTAAGCAGGTAAGCGCGACCATCCGTCTTCGCCGCGGCATTCAGCTTCTCGCGGATTTTCGCAAGCAGCAGCGTGAAATTTTGCTTGTCCTCAGGTCGCGCGACGTTTGCGTCAAGCCCACCGCCGCACGGATACTCCCAGTCGATGTCGATTCCGTCGAAGCCGTAGGTGCGTAGGAATTCCACGCAGGAATCTGCGAAAATCGTCCGTCGTGAGTCCGTGAGCGCTGCGTCGCTAAACAATCCGGAGAGCGTCCATCCACCGATGGAGATCAATGTCTTCAGGTGCGGATGCTGCCGCTTGTGTACGTTGTTGATTTGGTTGTAGCAACCACGCAGAGATTGATCCCATGTGTCGCCTGGATAGTTTTTGTCAGTCGCTGCGTAGGTGTCAAAGGGCGCGATGGTGTAATCGGGATTGATCTTCGCGAACGCGTAGTTGAGATGGGTGAGCTTTTCAAACGGCGTGTCCATCGGCTGGTAGTTGCGGCCATAGATTCCCCACTCGATCCAATAGCCAACGATGCGCTTCTCGTCGGGGAGCGCGCCCCATCGCGCAAGTAACTGCCCAAGATCCGCGGCATCGACAACTCCGTCGCGGTTGACGTCTGCGCTAAACAAAGGGCCAGCCTCGCCCTCTGAGCCCCACATGCCGAGAAGTGCCGCAAGATCCGCAGCACCAACCATGCGATCACCATCGATGTCCTCCGGTGCCCAGAATGGCCCTTTCGCTTCGACCGCAGGCTGCGCACCGCCACCCGAGCCGCCGCCCGGAACCGCATACGCAACCTCCGCGGTCAGGCCACTCACCACACAATTCAAAACGTTCTGTGCGAGTGTCCCCACGCCGCCGAAGCCAACGATCACTGTCGCGCCCGGCGCAAGTAGACCATTCCAACCCGCGTTTGTCACCGTGTGCCGCACTCCATCGAGCATGTGCGTGCCATTCCAAAGTGATGAGATCACTGGGCCATTGTCAAACCCAAGTTGCCACGAGGCAATCGCAGAGTTCGCACGGTTTTCAATATGAATTTCGCCGTTGTATCCACCATCCCAACTGCTTGTCACTGCAAAGGTGACAAGCGGCGGCGCCGCTGAGGCAGCACCTGCGCACCCGAAAATTCCAGCGAGTAGTGCGGCAATCGGCCGAAATGCCGTTGCCCATGCTGTTCGGCGTGTGTTGTGGCGTGTGTTGTGGCGTGTTGCGCGAGTTGGCATGCGGCGCGTTCCTTCGGACGGCGCCCCCAGTGTGTCCTGTTTGATTCTCATCTCATCTGCAGCCGCCGCAATGGAATTGTTTGCGAATTTTGAGAACTCCGCCATATCAAGGTGTCAATATCGCACGGTCCACGCAACACTCTCTTGAACGATCCCCCACCTGCTGCCCGCGCCCTTCAACGAACGGAACTCCATGCGCCTCATCACTGCTTCGATCTTCCTCGCTAGCCTCACCGCATCCGTCATCGTGACGATCGCGACAACCACGCACGCTCGGACGCCGCTTGTCGTGATCACAGCTGCACCCCCCGCCGGACTCTCGGTTGAAGCAAAGGACGCGCCGTTCGATAAGGGCTTCGACTTCAAGTTTAAGTCGGACACCTCGACCGCCACCATCAGCATCGATCCACTCGGCAATCGCCACACCGACTCCGGCTCGATCTCGTCGAAATCTGGATCCATTTCGCTCAGCGGCAAGTACAGCCCACACGAACGAACCATCGTGATCACCGCGAAGCGCAGCGGTTCTGAGATCGGCGAGTATTCCTGGCGCGTCGAGGCAGTGCTGCGGTAAAGTGCGTCGATGCAACGCCGCGACTTTCTCGCCACGTCCATGACCGCAGCCGCCTCGATTCCACTCGCGGCGAGCCTGGCAGAAGCCGCTCAAGATTCCAAAACAACAGTTCCGGCTGCCGGAGTGACATCCGATCAACCTCCGCGAAAAGGACACATTCGTCACGCGGTTTCGCAGTGGTGCTTCGGCGGAATGCCCCTTGACGAGCTTTGTAGAAACGCATCGGCGATGGGAATCGAAGGCATCGACCTCCTGAGCGAGAAAGACTGGGAGACACCGCGGAAGTACGGCATGCTGTGCTCGCTCGCCAACGGGCCGACGTCGATCAGTGACGGCATGAATCGACTGGCCAACCACGACCGCGTTGTTGCGGAGTGCGAGCGCATGCTGCCGCTCGCCGCCAATGCAGGCGTTCCCAATCTCATGCTTTTCTCCGGAAACCGAAAGGGCATGTCGGACGACGAGGGTCTGAAGAACTGCGTCATCGGCCTCAAGCGCGTGATGCCGCTTGCGGAGAAGCATGGCGTCACGATTCTCATGGAATTGCTGAACTCGCGCGTCGACCACGGGGACTACATGTGCGATCGCACGCCATGGGGCGTCGAACTTGTCAAGCGCGTCGGCAGCGATCGATTCCGCATGCTCTACGACATCTACCACATGCAAATCATGGAAGGCGATGTCATCCGAACCATCCGTGACAATCACCAGTACATCGGTCACTACCACACGGCTGGGAATCCCGGCCGCAATGAGATCGACAACACGCAAGAGCTCTTCTATCCGCCGATTTGTCGGGCAATCATTGAGACTGGCTTCAAAGGATTCCTCGCGCAGGAGTTCATTCCCCGTCGCGATCCCATGACGAGTCTGCGCGAGTCGATTGATATCTGCGACGTCTGAATCAGCGATGTACGCAGAACTCCTCGTACTCTCCACCGTCACTGCCGTCCACGCGCGCATCGCACCCGCGATGCGAAGGGCCAACATCGTGCTTGTGTACGCGGACGATCTTGGTTCAGGCGAACTCGGTTGCTACGGACAAACGCACATCAAAACTCCGCACATCGATCGCCTCGCAGCTGAGGGTGCGCGACTCACCACCTTCTCAAGCGCCGCACCCGTCTGCGCTCCGGCGCGCTCTGCGCTTTTCACAGGCCAGCACCTCGGACGCACGCCGGTTCGCGACAACTCGGAGACAAAGCCCGAGGGACAAGGACCACTCCCTGCCGGTACATCGAGTCTTGCCAATGACCTTCGCGAGGCTGGCTACCTCACCGCTTGCATCGGCAAGTGGGGACTTGGCTTCGTCGGCACCACCGGCGATCCAAACTCGAATGGCTTCGATCTTTTCTTCGGCTACAACTGCCAACGGCAAGCCCACAACTTCTATCCCACGCATCTGTGGCGAAACAGCACGAAAATCCCGCTTCCCGGGAACAATCCTGCCACCCGTGCCGAGACGATCTACGCGCCCGATCTGATGCTTGCTGAGGCGACGCGCTTTATCGAGTGCGCCGGCGAATCACCCTTTTTCTTGGCCTACACATCCACGCTGCCGCACCTCGCCTTGCAGCCGACCGCTTTCGATCTGCAGCGTTATGCAGGCCAATTCGACGAGTCGCCCTACGTTGGCGGCAAGGGCTACCTCCCACATCCCACGCCGCGCGCAGCCTATGCGGCGATGATCACGCGCCTCGATGCTGAAGTCGGCGCGTTGCGCGACGCGATCGAGCGTGCCGGCCACGCGCACAACACCATCATCGTGGTCACAAGCGACAACGGCCCCACGCATGATGTTGGCGGCGTCGATACATCGTTCTTTGTGTCGACTGGCGAGCTTCGCGGTCGCAAGGGTTCACTCTGGGAAGGTGGCGTTCGCGTTCCTTGTGTTGCTTGGTGGCCGGGACGATTTCCAGCTGGAATGGTGATCAACGATGTCGCGTGGTCTGCAGATCTTCGCGTGACATTCGGCGCATTGGCTGGAACGACGCCCACTGGACCCACTGACGGTATCGATCTATCAGAGTGCCTCGCCGGCCTCTCGACACTCCCCGAGCGGGCGCTCTACTGGGAGACGCGCGGGTACGGCGGGCAGCAGTCGGTGCGCGAGGGTCGTTGGAAAATCATCCGTACTGGACTTCAGTCCGACTGCGCACCTTGGCAACTTTTCGATCTTGCGGAGGACGCGTCAGAAACTCGCAATCTCGCTGACGCCCATCCGGAAATCATCGCGCGCCTTGCGACAATCGCGGAAGTGGAACACACGCCAAGTTTGACCTTTCCACTTTGGACAGTCGACTGACCGGCGCGCGTGCTTCACGTCTCCTTCATGCGATTACCCGCGATCGAAGACCAAAACTTCCGAGAGCGGCTTCCGTTGGATATCGGGCACCGTGCAGTCCTCCGCGGGATACCCCACGGGAAGCAACAGATACGGTCTCTCGAACGATGGCCGCTTCAGAATCGTCGCAAGAAAGTGCATTGGGCTTGGTGTGTGAGTCAGCGTCGCGAGGCCTGCTTGATGCACCGCTGCGAGAAAGAGGCCAACGGCGATTCCAACCGACTCGTTGACGTAGTACACCTGATCACTGACGCGCTCCTCACGGTCATCCTTCATAAGTTTGAACACGACCACAAGCCAAGGAGCGACCTCAAGAAATGGCTTTTCCCAGGTTGTTCCAAGTAATCCGAGGTCCGCAAGCCACTCGTCGTTCGCGCGTTCCTCATAAAACTTTCGCTCCTCAGCCTCCGCACCGAAGCGAATCTCGCGCTTGATCGCTGGATCACCGACCACGACAAATCGCCAGGGCTGTTTGTTTGCACCACTTGGTGCAGCATTCGCCGCATCAACGCATGCGGCAATGGTCTCGCGCGCGACGGGCTTCGTTGAGAAGTTACGCACGCTTCGCCGTGAACGCATCAAGTCTGCGAATGCCTGCGCTTCGCCCGTTGATCCGCGTGCGGGCAGGTGCAGTTGATAAGGGAGCGCAGCACTCATCGCCAGTGCTCCGCAACCCAAGGTGTCGCGTGAACATGTCGGGTGAGCTTCTTCGTCACCCCGTGCACTGCATCCGGCGGGTTGGGATGTCCATGGAACACGACGATGCGGCAATCCGCTGGAATCTGCGGCTTGATCCACCAGTTCATCGGAAACTTCGCCATACATCCGTACTTGAAGGACACGCACCACTCCTTCGGCCAGTACGAGAGTTTGCCTGCTCGGAAGAGTTCGCGCGAGATATACTCCTGCTCATTGCGCACTTCGCTGCGAATCGCAGCGTGCTCCTGCATGAACTTGGAGAGAAGCTCGGGATGGGCACCAGCATCAAAGCGGTAGACCGATGAATTGCCCGTCGGCCGCCACGGCCGCGCCCAGTCTTTGATGATGAGAAACTCACCAGGATGCGTGAAGAGACAGTCGATGTTGCCAACGATCACGATGTCGATATCGAGAAAAAGCGTGGGCCCCTCGAGGTCAAAGAGCGGACGACGAAACGTCGAAATTTTCCGCCATCCACGCTCGGGCCCTCCCGGGTCGTCGAAATCGGGGAGCGGCCGCGCATCAATCCCAGCGTCGAGGCCAGTTGCGTCGTCGGTCATGCATACAAAGCGATGCGGGATGGTCATGTTCCGGCGCACCATCGAGGCGAGCCGGTTCACGTATTCGGGCCCATACTTGGTGCCCCACTTCATGCAGATGATGTTGGCCATCACTCGCACTGTACCTATCAACCGCGGTGCGCGGCGATCACACGTGCGAGTCCTCGCGGATCGTGCTCACGCGCAAGCGCCTCGGAAGCGACCGCCGCATTCTGCGCGTAACGATCCCACCGCGCGAGAATCCGCGCAACCGCCGTTGACAACTGTGCACCCGTGCGTTCGCGGATGGCGATTCCAGCGTCGAAACGCGCAACGACATCGCCCGCCCACGTACCTTCGGTCGCAACCACCGGTGCTCCGTGCAGGAGCGCATCGAGCACCACTCCGCTCACGCCATTGGCAAACTTCGCGCGTTCGTATGGTGCAAGTACGAGCGCCCCTCGGAACCGATCGGCATACGCACTGCGATCGGGAGCAGACGGATCTGCAACAAGCCCGCTGTACTTCGCCGCGAGGAGTCGAGCGACCGTGGCGTCCTCGCGCGAGCCGTGTCGGTCGATGTGCTTTGGCGAAACCTGCACCAAAAGCGGCCATGCACGATCAGTTGAGCCTTGCTCCCGCGCGAGAATCTCCGCAAGCTCCGCCACCACATCGAGACCTTTGTTGATGCGCGCTGCACCAGCCATCAACAGATGCCGGAATGGCGTGCGCATCGGTGCACCAAGCGCGCGGGTCGCGGGATAGGCAACTTGCGTGACATGCTCGCAATCGGCAGCACGCAATGCGTCACGCACGCCACGCGTGGGAACGATGAAACTTGCGTTCGCGCGCGCGCGGCGACCAAGGGCAAGCCCGAGTCGCTCACTCGGTTTCGCAAGCGGCCAGTGCACGAAAAACGAAAGATGGTTGAGCAGCTTCGGATCGAATGTACATGTGATCTCGGCCAAGAGCACATGCGAGGCACTTGCTGTCAGCACCAGCGTTTGTCGCCCCTCATTCAGCGATGCGCGGATCGCGCGCGTCTCCGCCAATACTCCGGATGGCATGACGATCGGCACCACGGGAACCTCGCCACTGAGACTTTCAAGAAAGCCTGCCGCCCGAGGCGAGGCGACCACTTCGATCTTGGTGAAGCTGCCATCCGCACGTGAGGCCAACGCGCGAACGAACTCGGCGTAATGGCCACTCGGTCCGATGAGATTCGGCTCGATCACACGAAGGACATCGGAAGCACCTGCGGCAGTCACCTGCGGGAGGATACAGTGGCCGTCCGTTGACCATCCGCCGCACACCAGAGGATTTCCGCGTTGAGGAACGCCACACCGATGCGTTTCTTGGCTCACTCACGCCTGAACGGATTCCCTCGCATCCGTTCGCAGCCTACACGCTCGAGAAGATCTCCTTGGCAACACCCGATGCGCTCGGCTTCATCTCGAACGCGCTTGATGTTCCTCGCCCAGCAATCAGTGCTGCTGGTCTCAAAGACCGTCACGCGGTCACCTCGCAAGTCATCACCATCGATTGCGCGGCTCTGCGTTCCCATCCACCGATGCATGCCGAAGATACTGCGTGGCGATTGACTCGCATCGGTTTCGTGCCACGCGCCGCCGATGCCAACATCATTGCCCGCAACGCGTTCACCATTGTCGTGCGTGGGCTTGAGAAGCGACCGTTCGACGAGCTCGCGAGTCGATCGTCACTGCTTGTCGACGCGGCTTCGCGAGGCCCGGTGCCTGAGCTTCTTTTTGTGAACTATTTCGGTGATCAACGCTTTGGTAGTGCCCGCCACGGCAAGGGATTTGTGGGACGCGCACTGATCGACGGCAACTTCGAGGAAGCGCTCCGACTCGCGATTGGAACGCCAGCGCGTAAAGATTCTGGTGGCGTGCGTTCGCTCACACGCGCGCTCGGAATCCACTGGGGCGACTGGCAGGCGGCACTCGCGGAGATTCCCCGTATGCCCGAGCGGGGCGCGATCGAGGTCCTTGCACGCGGCGGCTCGTTCAAAGATGCTTTTGCGGCGCTACCGAGTTTTACTCAAGAAATCTGCGTTGAGGCGTACCAGTCGCATCTTTGGAACGCGATCGCGCGTGAACTGGCGCACGCCCTCGCTGAAACCACCGCGCAGCGCGCCTTCGAGGCGGACGACCTCTTCGGACCGCTGATCTTCCCCCGCGCCTCGGCGCTGACGCCCGCGTTCCGCGCCTTCATGATTCCAACACCATCGCCGACGAGTCAGATGCACGAATGCCTATCTGAGATCGTCGGTGGAATCCTCGACGACGAGGGAATCTCCCTTGATCGACTCCGGATCCCGGGGCTTGCGCGACCGTGGTTTGGTGGCGGCGATCGGCCGTTCATCGCGAGAGCCCGCGGATTTTCGATCGACCCGCCCATGCGCGACGAGTTCGCTGGCAGGAGTCCCGCGAACATCGCTTGCACCGTCCGATTCGAACTTCCCCGCGGCGCGTATGCGACGGTGCTGCTCCGTGCACTCGGCCAGTGAGCGACCCCGCGCCGTCTGCGCGGCGGGTACGCTCTGACGATGTCTTTGTTTCCGAGAGTCACCACACGAATCGCATCCGTCCTCGTCGCCAGCCTCGCACTTGTGGCTTGTGGCCGCACGGTCACGATGACTGGAACTGCCGACGAGGTCTGGGCGGACACGCTTGAGACGCTTCGCATCCAAGGCATCTTCCCGGAGTCGATCCAGCCTGGTCTTGATCGACCGCGCATCGACCGCGCTGCGGGCGAGATCGATCTGCCGTACGCGGAGAGCGTGTACTACGGCGAGGGTGCCGCATTTCTGCAGGTCGACATTGGCTCGCCCCGCGAGTCGCGCAGCCGCTCTATTCGCATGTGGGTTGACTATCCCGTGGGGATGACGATTGTTCGTTTCGGCCGCGCGATCAACGAGAAGACCTCGAGCACCTTTCAATCCGCTTTTGAAGCCGCCTACGCGGAACTCCTTACGCGACGTGAGCGCGATGTCGCCGAGTCCATCGGCGCGGATCCAGTCCCCACCACTCCAGCAGGATCGACTCCATGACCGCACGCATTGTGCTCCTCGGCTCCGGCGAACTCGGCAAAGAATTTGCGATCAGCGCGAAGCGTCTTGGTTGTCGGGTTATCGCGGTGGACCGCTATCCTGACGCGCCTGCAATGCAGGTCTCAGACGCACGCGAAGTCGTCGACATGCTCGACGGCGCGGCGCTTGCGCGATGTATTCGTCGACACAAGCCGGACTTCATCGTTCCTGAGATTGAGGCGATCCGTACGAGCGAACTTTTGAAACTCGAAAAGGCCGGATTTTCGGTCGTTCCGAGCGCCTTCGCCGCACACATGACCATGAACCGCGACGCGATCCGCGAACTCGCCGCGAAGGAACTCGGCCTCCGCACCGCCCGCTACGCCTACGCAACGAGCGCGGCCGAACTTCACGATGCGATCACCGCGAAAGGTGGAACCGGCTTTCCCTGCGTGGTCAAGCCAACGATGAGTTCGTCCGGAAAGGGGCAGTCTGTGCTGCGCGCAAAAAAGGATGTCGCGAAGGCATGGGAGTACGCGGTCTCCAACATGCGCGGCGACCGGCGCGTGGTGATCGTCGAGGAGTTCATCAACTTCGACTACGAGATCACGCAACTCACGGTCAAGCAACGTGCCTCGCGGGGCGGCGAGATCATGTTCGTTGAGCCAATCGGACATCGCCAAGAACGCGGCGATTACCAGGAATCGTGGATGCCGTGCCCGATGAAACCCGCCGCCAAGCGGGCGGCGCAAGCGATGTCTGCCGCCGTCGTCGAGCGCCTCGCGGGCCGCGACGGCGCGGGAATCTTCGGCGTCGAGTTTTTTGTGCGCGGAAGCGAAGTGATCTTCAGTGAACTGTCGCCGCGGCCCCATGACACCGGCATGGTGACGCTCCGCTCGCAAGATCTGTCCGAGTTTGACCTTCACTTGCGTGCAATCCTTGGGCTTCCGATTCCTGAGATTCGCTACGCCGGGCCGACCGCCTCCGCTGTGATCCTCGCCACACGCGACGCGACGACACCACCGAGCTATTCCGGAGTCGAAGCTGCGCTCGCAATTCCATCGGTTGAGGTTCGCCTATTCGGAAAGCCTGCAACGCGAAAGTATCGACGCATGGGCGTCGCGCTTGCGCACGGGAAGACCGCGATGGACGCTCGACAGATCGCGAGTACCGCGGCAAGTTTTGTACGCGTACGCTGATCGGTACCCCTTCGACTTCCGTACTGATCATTCCCTCTTGCGACGAGATTGTGCTGCTCGGTAGCTCTCCCGCAGAGTTTCCGATCGCACACCCTTCGGCACCGGCTGAAGTCCATCTTCCTGCACTGCCTTGCGGAAGATTTCGAAACTCGTCTCGTCGAGGAGTTTTCGAACCGACGCCTCCATCGTGACCAGCCTCGCGTGCAACGCGCACGGCTCACCGACGCCACAAACGCCTCCGCCGAACGGGCAGTTTGCCGTGCGATCCTCACGTTCGAAGAGCGCATGGGCATCGCGAAGTGAGATCTCGCGTGGGTGACGAGACAACGCGTAGCCTCCACCCGGACCGCAAGATCCTTGCACCAGACCCGCTTGTGAAAGCCCTGAGAGAATCTTGGCAACCATCGCCGCGGGCAAGCCGCGCTGTGCCGCAATATCAGCCGCGGACAATCGAGTTCGCCCGTCGTCCCACACTTCGGCAAGACGGCTCAGAGCGGCGATCGCGGTTTCAGTTTGCTTGCCATACATTTGGATTCTCCTGCGCTCGCTGCCTGATCTGGCGTAGAAACGTCGATCAGGACTTCCGCGAATCAAGTTCTCACCGGGAATGGACCATTGGGAGGCGACGAAGCCCGCGATTTTCGGACGCCCCCCGCTCCCCGATCGCAATCGCACCGGTCAGACGTTTGGTTGATCAAGCAGGCCATCCGGCAGCGTCGGCTCCGTGACCGGCGAGATGCAGATTCCGACAAACGCATTTGCTCCGCCAAGGCCATTGGTGGTGTGTCGTCGGTGGCGGGCCGCGTCAAGGATCTGCACGATCGAAGCGATGTACGTCTGTATCTGCGTACGCTCGGACTCAAGCATGACTTCATGCCGAAAGACTGCGGTTGCGCGCTCAGCGCGGATCTGTGGCAACGCGTGCGTAAGACCTTGGTTTGCGAGTTCGCGAACAAGTAGTTGTCGACGAACATCAGCGCGCGGGTCAGCATCAAGGAATCCGGTGGGAAACCGTTCGATGCGCGCGCGATACACGGTGGCTTCCGGGCCGCGCGCGCGTCGACGCTCCCCAAGACTCTCTTCGACGACGAGGCCCGAGCGCACGAGAATCTTGATGTGGTAATACAGTCGAGGCGCACTTGATTCGAGCGCGTCCGCAAGCATCCGCGCATCGATACCCGGCCTCGCGATGATCGCTTCAAGAATCTGCATCCGCAGCAGCGAGCGCAGCGCAGCCCACATCTTCGTGTCGCTGAGCGACGCTCCAGCAAGAAAAGGTCGAATATGAGCAGACGCAGGCGAAGGTTCGCCCGCAGAGGACCGCCCAGTTCGGCGCGAGTTCCGCTTGGTTGGAGCTTCTTTCTTTCCCATTCGTGACCATACGACCGTTCACGGTGAGATCGTCGGTCGGCACCTGGATTCTGTCAAGATTCTGAAACTGTAAAAAATAATCGATTGTTGGTTAGTCTCTCTGCGCGTTTCCCGCTCGAATGAAGGC
The DNA here is from genome assembly GCA_945902075.1 of Candidatus Kuenenia stuttgartensis. Classification (GTDB taxonomy): domain Bacteria; phylum Planctomycetota; class Phycisphaerae; order Phycisphaerales; family SM1A02; genus QWPT01. Next base: position 12,488 of record CAMDMA010000047.1, read on the forward strand.
GCATGCTAGCCTCAAACACTCTGTTCTCTCGGCGACTCGTAGAAGAGTCGTTCAGATGGATTCAGCGACAACAAAAATCGGCACTCAAACATTCTGTTTGAGTACTCACCGCGCACGACGCGCGAATTCTTCCGAGAATCGCCTTTCACGAGAATTTCTTGGCTTTCCTGCTTCTTGATGCCCACCATGACAGCCTTTTATCGCCGCAGTGCGCTCTACGCAGCCTTCTTCTCACCTTCGCAGGAAATCCGCGACTCGATCAATCGACTCGTTCGCCGGAACCTCGGCCGACGTGCGCGTCGCGTCCTCGATCCAGCGTGCGGGCCCGGACTTTGGCTGGCCCATTTTGTAAAGGAAGGTGCCGAAGTTTATGGTTGTGACCTTGAGGAAAGTGCGATCACCGGAGCAGCCGCGCGCCTTCCAACGCGCGGCGCGCGCGTCGTCATCGGGGACATGCGTCGCCCTCCTGACGAACTCGGAACCGACTTCGACTGTGCCATCAACCTCGACAATTCCGTTGGTCATTTGGCCGACTATGTCGATGTTGTCACACACTTCGCGTCGATCCGCCAACGACTCACGAAGCGCGGAATCTACATGATTGGCCTTGCAATTCGCGAGGCGGACGACGTGATCCCTTCCGGAGTCGTGTTCGAACGAGGCCCGGTGGACATCGAGGGTGGCGGCTTCGCGGCGCTGCGCACTGAGTCGCTTGGGATCCAGAAAACCACGCGGTGCGAACGCATTCGGCAGATCACCATTACTGCAAACGTTCCCGATACTCCTCCAGTGATTGCAGAACAGTATGACCTCCTTACGTTCACATTCGCAATGTTGAAAGACATCCTGCTCGCCTCGGGTGGGTTCGAGGTCCTTGGATGCCACGACGCCACGGATGAGTCGCTGCCGCCGAAGGCCTTTCGCAAGGGTGCGGGTGATGTCGTGCTCGTCCTTCGGGCTCGGGACCCGGCACCAGCCAGAGCGGGAGCGACGCGGCGCTCCACCAATGGATCGACCGCAAAAAAACGACCAAAAACGCTGCGGAAGGCTGCCTTGAAGAAAGGACTCAACAGAGCGTGACGCGGATTTTCCGACCAACGCCGCCCGCATTCCCCGAGGGAACGGTGCTTGCCGAGTATGACAGCCGTCATTCAAAGCGCATCGCGCGCGACGAGGCGGCGCTTCCCACGGAAGAGCGGGCGTTTGCGGAGACGCTGCGTTCCGCAACTCGACGAGCTGGCTTCACCTCCGGGCGGCTCGCACTGCACGCCGCACTCGCGGAGAGCGAGCAACGCCTCCATGCTGCGAAAGCAGTCCTGCGCGATCAGCGAGGCCGACCCATGCCAACGTGGCCGGATGCCGCGCCGATCTCGATCGCGCATTCGCGGCTGCGAGCAATCGCGGCGGTTGGCCGCTCCTCAGCCTGTGCGGCGATCGGCGTGGATGTCGAAGAGATCGACGAACACCGCGCACATGCACTTGTGCGAATGTCGCTTTCCGAAGCGGAGCTCACGCTGGTGCGCACTGTCGATACTGCGATGCTCGCTGGCCCTATTGCACTTTGGTGTGCACGAGAATCCTGCGTGAAAGCGCACGCGCTCGAAGTTGGTTGGTTTGGCACGGCACTCGTTGCGACGCGGTTCGATGTTTGTGCCCCGTGTATCGAGGGCGCAGAGCGAGCTTGGAATCTCGAGATTTCCTTCGAGTCACAGCCACCGATGCGAGCCCATGCATGGCAGTCGCGTGACGCCATTTTCGCAGTCGCCGCGCGTATGACTTCGTAGTTTGATAGTCGGAACTTCCGGGCGCTGCGCTCAGTGACGAAACTTCGGCAGTTCACGCAACCAACCTGCCTGAACCACCCCGAAGAGCCCGACAAGAATTGCTTCCGCTGCATCATGACCGAGCGTGCCGACAAGTCCCTTGGTCTCACTCCAAGCGACGACCTGCGCGGCCAGTTTCGTGGCGTGGGCCTTGGCAGCAGCGCCATCGCGCCGCTCGCGTGCAAGTAATAGAGTCGGCCGCCAGTCGTTCGCATGCACGGAGCGCACATGAATCCCGCGATGCACCGCGGCGCGCGTCCAGGCCTCGGCCAGTTCGCCGCCACCCTCGATGATCACGCTGTATATGTGAGGGATTTCGTCAAGCATCGCGCCTGCAGCCGCACGGAGCGCGTCACGCGACTGGAAGTGCCGCGAGCGAACCAACTCAAGCCGCCCGTCACGCCCGTAGACCGCGAGCGCGGTTGCGAGCCCAAGATCGATCCCGACGAACCTCGACTTCTCACCGAGCATGCGCGGAGACGGTGCACGCATCGCCTCCGCAGACTTTGATATTCCTGCAGCTTTTCGCCGCTCTTCCGCCTCCAGTGCCTCCGCAGCTGAAGCGCGCTCGGCCTTTGGAGGCGTGCGCTTTCCCCACTTCGGCTCCTCATCACGGTCGCGTCGTGCCATGCGCAGAGCGTATCCGTCACGCACAGTTGGAGGATTTGTCCGTGTTCCCGTACATTCCGGGACCATGGCACTTTCGAACCTGACCGACGAACAAACCCGCACCTGGACGCGCGAGCAGAAGGATCGCTGGTGGCTTGAAAACATCTTCCGCGGAAACATGCCGCAGTTGACCCTTCGTGCAGCATGCACTGGGTTTCTACTCGGCGGCGTCTTGTCAGCCACCAACCTCTACATCGGCGCAAAGACCGGTTGGACGCTTGGTGTTGGCGTCACAAGCGTGATCCTCTCCTTTGTCATGTTCCGCACGCTTTCGAAGATCCAAGTGTCGCGAGACATGACGATCCTCGAGAACAACGCTGTACAGTCCATCGCGACTGCCGCTGGCTACATGACTGGGCCGCTTATCTCGGCGCTTATGGCCTACATGTTCGTGACCAACACGACCATGGAGTGGTACAAAATGCTTGTTTGGAATGTCGTCGCGAGCATCCTCGGTGTTCTCGTCGCATTTCCCATGAAGCGTCGCTTCATCAATGATGAACAGCAGCCCTTTCCCGAGGGACGCGCGTGCGCCGTCGTCCTCGACTCGCTCTACCCGGATGCGCCCAAGGGCGGCACCAAAAATATGGTTGGTATGGAGCCGGTCGCAGTTGAGAAGTCGCAGTCCGGTGGCGGTGTCGATGCTGGATTGTTCAAAGCCAAAGCACTCGCAGCGGCTGCGCTCATCGGCGCGGGCTTCCAGATCCTCGTGGCTGGCGGCTATATGGCGATTCTCCAAATCAACCTGCTTGGAACGTCGAAAGCCAAAGACACGCTGCTCAAGATTCCTGACCGTCTCGACGAGTGGTACTACAAACTTGCCGAAAAAAGCCCAGGAACCTGGCTTCCGAATATCAAGGGTGTCCCGCTGCAAGAACTCGGCGTCACGCTGGCGTTTGACCTCTCGATGGTCGGCGCGGGTGGACTCATGGGCATGCGCGTCGCCTCGAGTGTGTTCATTGGCATGGTGGCAAACTTCCTCGTCGTCGCTCCGCTCATGATCAGCTACGGCGAGATTGTTCCGAAAAACTACGCGAAGATCGTGCAGCCTGACGGGAGTTACCCGATGGCTGAGGCGATCTTCGGCCGCGCTTGGCTAACGAACTCGTGGTGCCTCTGGTGGGGCGTCGCGATGATGGTCACTGCGTCAATGGTCGGCCTCTTCGCCAAACCAAAGATGATCCTGAGCGCATTCACTGGTCTCTTCGCAAAGAAGGCTAAGACCGAAGACTGCCTCCGGGAGATTGAGTTCCCGATCAAGTGGAGCATCATCGGTATCCCGATCGCTTCAGCGGCGATCATCTGGCTCAACTGGCTGTGGTTCGACGTCGATCCGTTGCTCGGCGCGCTTTCGATTCCGCTGATCATCGTGCTCACGCTCATCGCCGCGAACGCGACCGCACTTACTTCGACGACTCCGACTGGCTCGCTCTCGAAGATCACGCAGTTCACCTTCGGCGCGCTGCAACCAGCGAATCCCGCAACGAATCTCATGACCGCGGGCGTCACGACAGAGGTTGCCTCCAATGCATCCAATCTCCTGATGGATATCAAGCCGGGCTACATGCTTGGCGCGAAGCCGCGCCAGCAGGCGGTCGGTCACTGCATCGGTATCGTCGCCGGGGCGCTCGCTTCGACGCCGCTCTTCTTCATCCTGTTCATGTCGAACAAGAAGCCCGAGACTTCGATCAAGGATCACATCACCGACGACTGGGCGGTGCCGGGCGCGATTCAGTGGGCGGCCATCTCCGACGTCATCGCTGGAATGGGGAAATCCGGCGCGGAACTCATCCAAACCGGCGCCGATGGCATTGTGAAACTCTGGGGCGTTCTTCCGGTTTCGGCCGCATGGGCGATGCTCGCTGGCGCGCTCATCGCGCTCGTCTTCGAAATCGCCCGCACCACGACAAAGGGCAAGTTTCCGCTGAGCGCTGTTGGTATCGGCCTTGGCATCGTGCTTCCCCCTGAATCAACCGTGATGATGTTCACCGGCGCGTGCATCTTCAGTTTCTTCGAGCGTCAGTATCACAAGGCAATCGGAAGTTTCGGCTGGAAGCTTTGGGTCGACTCGAAAGAAGCCGTGTGCGCGGGGCTTATTGCAGGCTGGGCGTTACTCGGCGTTGGTGATGGAGTGATCGCTGCGTTCGGAGAACAAATCGGTATCTACGAAACCGCAGAGGAAGCGGATGCTGCGGCTGCGGCGAGCGGACAAACGAAGAACGAACAACTCACACCTGCTGAACGCGAGGCCTCGAAACTCTTCTCGACTTGATTGGTGCTACGACAACGTGCGGCGCGCAACGCTTCAACAAAAGTCGCTTCTCCGCAGTTTCTCACTTGACTGGTGCGACACGCTGCCTATTCTCCGGCCCATGTTCAGCACGAACCATCACAGCCACGAGCACATGAACATGCGCATGCGCATGCATGTTGCCACGCTGGCCGATGGAACTCGCTGAAACACGCTAAAAACAGTGTTTCCCGATCTCTCCCGACGCCGGCATCCGCCGGCGTCGGTCGCTTTTACGCCGCGCGGTGAAACCGGACAACCGAGCCTTGATGGCTCACAACTCTTGAAAGGCCTCCCGTGACCACGCCACTCACCACACTCGCACGACCCGAAGCCTTCGCTGTGATTTCTCGCAACACCACACTCGAACGATTCGACCGAAACGACCTCAATGTCACAAATGGCGCCCGCGCAGAACGGCTCCTCATTGAGCGTCTCGCCTCGCGTATCTCGGCTTCCTGCGACGAGATTGCGGCGTTCACGGATGTCGACTCTGCACTCACGGCCATTGTCGCGCAATTCGTAGTCGGTCGGCGCGTGGTGCTTGCGCAACCTGCGCGTGACACGCTTGCCTCGAAGGTGGGCGTTGCTGCAAGACGCGTAGATGTCACGACATGGCCGATCGATGGTGACCCGCAAGTTGCGAGCCCGGAGTCACGCCGCACGATGCTTGATTCCATCGCGCTCGCTGCCAAGGACGCGGACGTCGTGGTGGTGTCGACCCCGGTTCTTCGCAACGGTTTGGCGCGCACCGCGCTCGGTCCGCGCGAACTTCTACGACTTCGCTCGCGTGCTCCACGCCCGCTCCTCATTCTCGATCTCCTCGATGAGGACCTCGTTCCTGAGCCGCTCACCCAAACCGCGATGCTCCTACCCGGCACCTTGATCCTGCGTGGATTCGGTGATGCCTGGCGCGAGTTTGGCGCAGCGACCGTGGCGCGAAGCGCGTTCGTCGCCGGTTCGCGTGAGCTGCTCGCATCCCTCGCCGCGCTGGCTAACACGCAACGTGTTCCTGAAGTTCTCGCGCAACTTGTGGCAGAACTCGACATTCCCGAAATCGACCGACTCACCCAAATCGCCGCGCGCCGTGCGCGTGCCGAGGCCGCCGCACGTCGTGATTTCCGCGGAGATTGAGGGAACGGCCGGCAAATGTGTTGCTTGACGCGTACGGGCGGGTAGGCTTCGATGATGCGAATCGTCTTGTTGCTCTCGTGCATCGCGCTTGGTGCCGCGCCTGCTTTCGGTCAATCCGAAACCGTGACCTTCGATGCCGGCACCGAAGGCTGGATCGGCCCGCTTGGTTCCGGAGGTGCGACATCGATCGTGACAACAGGCGGCAATCCTGGGGCGAACATGCGCACAGTGTTCAATGATTTCGGCATCACATTTTTCAACAGCACAAATCCATCATGCGTCGGCGATTTCACCACCGCAACAAGTGTCACCATCGCCATCGACCTCAAAGTTGAGTTGCTTCGGTTCTTCGGCACAAACGTCAGTCGACCGTGGCTCGTTGAGTTGCGTGACTACGACGGCGCAACGGGCGGGTATCCGTGGAACGGCGTCTGGTTTCGGTTCGCGCAGGTTTCCGCAGCGTCACATGGCAGTTGGACGCGGCTCACTGTGACCTTCGACCCAAACGCGACTGTGCTTCCTTCTGGATGGGGAGGCTCGGGCTCAGAAGATCCGGTGACCTACCAACCGCGACTTCCACCTGGCGTGACCTTCCGTGATGTACTTCGCGGCATCGACGCCATCGCGTTTACGACGCTGGAGCCGGGGTTTGTCTTTGGATTTACCGACCACACGTTCAGAATCGACAACATCACCGTCGCGCGGACGATCGTCCCGCTTGCGGGAGATGTTGATGGCAACGGCGCCATCGACGCGACGGACCTGTCTCTTCTCCTTGAAGCATGGGGTTCCTGTCCACCGAAGGGTGCATGTGCAGCCGACTTCAACGACGACACGCTCGTGAACGCTCAGGATATGGCGATGCTGCTCGCCAATTGGAGTGGCTGAGCATGCTCCGATTTCCGCACGACGGCATCTCCAACCGAATCCACCAAAGAAAGTAGTTTCGCTCAGGCGGCTCTTTGCGTGGCCGAGTACAAGTATTGCATGATGGCCCCACCCACTCCCGTGATCGGACCGCAGAAGCAGATGACCGGCATGCTTGGTCATCCCGTCGCTGAGAACCCAATCGATCGCATGTTCGATGCGGTCTACGCGCACCACGGCCTGAACTGGCAATTTTGGAAGAATGACATCGCCAACGAGACCGATCTGGCGCTTGCCATTCGCGCGCTCAGACCCCTTGGCTACCGCGGGATGGCGATTACCGTTCCCTGGAAGGTCGCGGTCATCCCACTGCTCGATGAGGTAGACGACGATGTACGGGCAATCGGTGCCGCAAACTACATCACCATCAAAGACGGTCGTTTGATTGGCCACAACAACGATGGCAAGGGTGTGGTGAAAGCGATCGCGAAGGTCGCGCCGCTGCGCGGCCAACGCGTGGTGATGCTTGGCGCGGGCGGTGCTGGCCGCGCGATGGCGGTCGAGATCGCGTGGGCAGGCGCTGCGCACCTCACCCTCGTCACGCGTCGCGAAGAACAAGGCCGGGAAGTCGCAGATCGGGTGCGCAAGGCCTCAGGCGTGGCCTGTGATTGGCAACAATGGGATTCCCCCGTGAAGTTGCCGAAGGGCACAACGATGTTGATGAATGCGACCCATCTTGGTTGTGCGCCTCATCTGGAGTCGGTTCCGGTTGACTGGAACACGGTCGAGCCGGGCTGCCTCGCGGTCGATGTGATTACCAATCCACGAATCACGCCGTTCCTTCACGCGGCACGCGAGCGCGGCTCCCAAATCGTCGACGGGGTAGAGATGCTGGTGCAGTTGGCGATGCAGATCTTCGAGCAGTGGACGGGGATCCGACCGGAGGAAACTGTGTTTCAGCAAGCCGTGGCCACAGCCCTCGGCGAAGACAGTTCGCGTAAGAGCGGCTGACACCCATCAAGCGGTCGGAGCGTCACAAGTGCCCCGCCATCGTCACCACACCGTTTCGCGAGAGAGGCAGACGCTCGCTATAGTGCGACCCTGCCGTTGCGGGCATAGCTCAGTTGGTAGAGCGTCAGCTTCCCAAGCTGAATGTCGAGGGTTCGAATCCCTTTGCCCGCTTT
>CAMDMA010000048.1 GCA_945902075.1 Candidatus Kuenenia stuttgartensis
ATCGCTCCGCTCGATGAGCGTCGCGAGGTCGAAGGTTCCTTCGATGGCGCCGATGTATTCGACGCGGTAGCGGTCGCCACCGAGAGGATTCACGCGCGCAAGAATGGGGGAGGTGGCATCACGCACGGCCTTCGCGCGCAGTGGTGCGGTGCTGGCGATGTCGATCGCGCCTGTACTTCCGCGCGCAGCGCGTGGTGGTTCGGCCAGCACCCACGATGCGCACGCATAGACGGCCGTGCACGCGCCAAGCGCAGTAATGTCGCGGGTCGTGCGCTTCATCCGCGGCCCCGAGTGAGAATTCCGCGAGCACCGAGAAAGGAGCGCAGCGCGGCGACAAACGGTTGGTCGGTTTCGAGGCGAAGGTAATCGGCGCCCGAACGAAGGAGCTCCGCGCGCATCGCGTCCGGCTGCGCGAATTGTGTGCGGCTGGTGCCTACGAACGCGCGGCCAGTCTCGGCTTCACGCCCGCGGAAGTAGCCCGCGCGAAGCGGCTTCGTCTCTGTTGGATCGAGAAGTTGCATGACGGCGACATCATGCTTCTGCGCAGCGTGGCGGATCGCCGGCACCGCATCGGGGTCGTGGAGATCGCTCAGAATGACGAAGAGGCTCGCGCGCGTGGCACGCGTGGCGGCTTCCTTCAGTCGCTCGGCGAGCCGCGTGCCTTCGCCGAAATCATGAGCGCGCAGCGGCTCAAGCACATTCCATAGGTCGTTACGCGAGAGGCTCGCGACGAGGGGCACCTTGCGCTCGCCGCCACCGACGACCGCTACCGGGCTCATGCGCCGCTGCGCGACCAGGCCAAGCGCTGACGCGATCCACACCGCGAGATCATGCTTCGAGCGCGCGACACTCGTGACCGCCATCGATGCCGATGTGTCGACCACGATGTACGTACTTGTCCGCTTGAGCGCCTCGTACTCGCGCACAAACGCGCGGCCCGTGCGCGCGGTGAGGCGCCAGTTGAGGAGTCGCACCGAATCGCCGGGCGTGTACGGACGCGAACTCGCGTACTCAAGCCCGCTGCCGACGAGCCGAGAGGTGTCGCTACCAAACGCAAGGTCGTCGGCGAGTCTGCGGATGACGATGTCGAAATCGCCGCGCGCGAGCGACTCGGGCGCGGGGAGATCAAGATCGGTGTTGTTGGCGGCGGCAGGTTGCACGGTGCTTGTGTGATGAACGGGTCACGCCATCGTCGAGAGCAGCTCGCGCAGCACCGCCGCGGCGGTCTTTCCAGTCGCGAGCGCTTCATAGGTGAGGCGCATGCGGTGGAGGATCACATCGTCCGCGAGCGCGAAGATGTCCTCGGGAATCGTGTAGTCGCGACCGTGGATAAACGCACGCGCACGCGATGCGTGCACCAGCGCAAGCGCAGCGCGCGGACTGCAGCCGAGTTCAATATCTTTGTGCTTCCGCGTGAGGTTCACGAGCTCGACCACGTCGCGCACGAAGACATCGCTCACATGCACCTGCTGCACCGCCGCCATCGCCGTCGAGAGGTCGCGCACATGCATGCGCTGCGAGCCGTCGATGGCGTCGAACGCCGACATCGGCACCGCGCCCTCGCCGTGCCGCTTGAGCTTGAGCGCGAGACTCCGCCGCACGACTTCGGCTTCGTCGGCAGGCAGCGGGTAGGTGAGGCGATGCCGAAGCATGAAGCGGTCGAGTTGCGCTTCGGGCAGTTCGAAGGTTCCCGCTTGCTCGACAGGATTCTGCGTCGCGATCACGAGGAAAGGCGCGGGAAGGTCGTGGGTGGTATCACCGATCGAAACACGGCGCTCTTGCATCGCTTCGAGCAGCGCCGACTGCACCTTCGGGCTCGCGCGGTTGATTTCGTCGGCGAGCAGAAGATTGGTGAAGATCGGCCCCTTGTGAATGCGGAATTCGCCCGTCTTCTGCTCAAGGATCTCGCTCCCCACGATGTCGCTCGGCAGGAGGTCGATCGTGAACTGCACACGCGCAAACTTGAGGTCGATTGCCTTCGCGACCGACTGCACGAGCAGCGTCTTGGCGATACCCGGTACGCCTTCGAGCAGAAGATGTCCGCCCGTGAGCAGCGCAATCATCACGCGCTCGACGACGGCATCCTGGCCGACGACGGTACGCGCGACCTGCGTGCGCACATGGTCGACGAAGGGTGAATGTCCGGAGGTGGTGGAGGTGGCGGTCATGTGCGGTTACTTTCAGCGCGCCTCTTCGGCGAGGAACTTCTCGATGAGTTCCTTGGTCTTCCTGAGCTTGACGCCTGCAGCGCGGACGATGCCGCTGCGGTCGATGATGATCGTGCTGGGCATGAATTGCACACCAAAGGCCTGCGCGGTCTGGCCGGGCTGCTGTGGCTTCCGCGCGTCGCTCTCCGCGGTTTCCGATGGCTTGTCATGCGCGATCGGGATGGTGCTCTTGAGTGCGGCGACTGCGTCCTGAAGCGGCTTCAGTTCGGCGTTCGCGCTACAGACGGCAATGCAGACCACGCCTTGGCTTGAGAGTTCTCTGTCGAGCGCGGCAAACTCAGCGAGCTGCGTGGCGGCGAGTCCGCCGCCAGCTTTGGTGAAGTGCAGTAGGACGACGGCGCCCTTCAGCTGCTCGGGCGTCACGGGGTTTTCTGCCCATGCCTGCGCTGCGAGCGAGGGCATGGGCTTGCCCTCGGCTGCGCGCAGCGACTGCGGTCGCTTGGCACCGCCCGCGAAATACTCTGCCGCCAGACCGTTTGCTTCTGCGCCGTCGCCAGCTCCCGCTGCGGGCGCACCTTCCTTGAGCAGCATCTCGACCACCTTGCCAACGTTCGACGGAATCAGGCCCGCTGCTCGCACGATGCCCGCGCGGTCGATCACGACATAGGTGGGCCAGAACTGTAGGTTGTAGGCCTTGGTGCTCGCACCACCCTTGTCCTTCGCAACTGGGTAGTTGATCTTTTTGTCCTTCACGGTCTGGGCGGCTTTTTCGAAGCCCGCGTTCGAGTCGTGGACGCCGATGAACACCAGCCCGTCGTCCTTGTGCTTCGACATGAGTTCGACGTTCTCAGGAATCGACGCCATGCACGGTCCGCACCAGGTTGCCCAGAAGTCGACAACCACGACCTTCCCGCGCTGGTCGCTGAGCTTCGTCTCAGTGCCGATCCACGACTCAAGCGACAAGACGGGCGCGGGTTTGCCTTCGAGACTCTTGAGGTCAGCGGGCCGATTTGCACCTTCGAAAAACCATTCGTCGGGAATCGGCGGCGGCGCGGCGTGGGCGGACAGGCTCGGCGCGAGCACGCTGATCAGGGCGGCCAGCAGGGCAGTTGAGATTCGCATGGTCCGACATTGAACCGCAAGTGCAGTATGTGTCCGACTGTTCTGCGCTGGAATTCGCGAATTTTGGTCAGCGCGCGGCGGGAGGCTGCGCAGGCTTGCGCGCCGCGTTCGCCCGCGCCCAGAGGATCGGGACGGCGATGGACCAAACTGGGAAGAGCCCAATGCCCGGGGTCGCCTCGGCGATGAACGCGCCAAGGAGTTCGACGCTGAAGCCACCAAGGCAGAGCGCAAGGATGAACCCCACCACAAAGTCGGTCACGACGGGGAGCGATTCGCCAAGCCACCAAAAGAGGAAATCAGCAACGAGCGCCACGCACATGGCGAGGATGAAGCGGCCACGCGAGGCCTTGGGTGGCCGCGTGATTCCTGCAAGAAATGCGTGGAGGAACGACGCGGGCTTTTTTGGCGGAACTTCCGGCACGGTTGGCAGCATAGTCCGTCAAGGCGCGCGCAGCGCCGAGCGCTTCGGCTTGGTGGGCCACGCGAGTCCGAGGCCAAGTTGGTCCGCGAGCCGCGCCGCCGATGCGTGGGCGCATGCGTCCGCTGCGCGCGCAGTGACGCCGGGCTCGTGCCACGCGCGGTTGATGCGAAGGATGCCCGTATCGCGGTCGCTCGCAAGATCGAGCCGCGAGACGAGCCGTTCGCCAGTGAGCACGGGCATCGTGTAGTACCCATGCACGCGCTTGGCCGCGGGTACGAACGCCTCAAAGCGGTAGTCGAAGGCGAAGAGTTCGGTAAGACGCGCGCGCTCGCGGATGAGTGGGTCGAATGGCGCGAGGAGGCGGGGGGTGTCGTCAAGTCGAACCCGCGCTGCGGCTTTCTTCCAGTCGATGCGCGCAAATCCGGCACGCGGCGCGCGGCCGAGGCGCTCGAGCGCGACTTGCGCGATTTCGCCATTTTTTGCGGCCTTCGCGCACCAGGCACTCGATTCGGTCGGCGTGATCGCCCACACGAAGTGCGCGATCTCGCGCGGCGTGGCGGCGCCGAGCCGCTCGAGCGCCTCGCGGCACGCCCACGCGACCAGCGCCTCGCGCGCGGGCCGTTCGGGCTGCACGCCGTGCACGCGCTCGGCGATGTCGTAGATCTTCTCGAAGCCGCGCCGCGCGTGGATCGCGACCTCGCCAGTGCGCCAGAGAAACTCGAGTGCCGCCTTGTGCGGAGACCAGTCCCACCAGCCCTCGCTCTTTCCCATGCGCGCAGGCCGTGGGAAATCGCGGGTTGCAAGCGGACCGCGGGTCGAGAGTGCATCGCGCACTTCTGCAAGCGTCTTCTTCCAATTTCGCCCAAGGCGTTCACGCATCCACGCACTTTGCCCAAGCCGCGCGCGGCTTTGCTCGAAGCGGTGCGTCCACCACTGCAGCCAGTCGCTGCGAATCACGCTTGCGTCGTGCGTCCAATGTTCGAACGCGTGGCGCGAGTGCTCGGTGTGGTGCGCGAGCTGCGCGGGCTCGTAGCCATCGAGCCGTGCGTGAAAGATCAGGTGATGCGCGCGCTCAACCGAGTTGATGCTATCGACCTGCACAAAGCCAAGTTCGCGCACGAGCGCGATCACGCGCGCCTTGGTCGCACGCGCGGGCGCGCGGTTAAGCCCGCAGCCCGCAAGAAGAAGTCGACGCGCGGTCTGGATCGAAACGAGATCTGTTTGACAAGCGTGCTTCGGCACGGCGCGAAGGTACACTCGAACGATGCGTGCCAACAAGCCGTTTCTTGCGTGTCTCGCCACACTTGCGCTTGGTTCGATGGCTGCGGTTGCCTCTGCGCAAGTCTCGTTGGCGATTCGCTCCGCTGTCCCGCAGGCCATCACCGCCGATCCTGACCGCGCGCGCGACCTCGTCGTCGAGCTGCGCTGGAATGGCGATGAAGCCGCGCCGATCGTGCGCAACGAATCCGATGCACCCATCGCATTGAATGAGATCGTCCTCTTCGATATCGCGCACGGCCTTGCCCCTGACACCCGCATGTATGGCGAGGGACTGCAGATGCTCGCGCAAACGGCGGGCACGATCACTGCGCCCGAGGATGTCGGCGACTACCCCGATCGTTCACACTATCGTTTACCCGAGCCCTCTGGTTTCCGCCGTGTGTACGGAGTGCTCGCGCTCGAGCCCGCGGGGGCGCCGCAGTTCATCGCTGCCTTCACGACCTGCGCACGCTTCGTGGGCGCGTTCGACATCTCGCCCACGCGCGTGCGCTGCACGATCGACTGCGAGGGGCTCGTGATTCCAGCAAAGAGCACTTGGAACCTCGAATCGCTCGTTGTGCGTGAAGGCGCTTCGCGCGCGGGACTTCTTGACAATCTCGCGACGCGCATCGCCCGCGTCCATCCACGCAGCGCATATCCCGCGCCGCCCGCGGGCTGGTGCTCGTGGTACTGCTTCGGCCCGAAGGTGACGGCGAAAAACGTGCTCGACAATCTGGGCGCGATGGAGCGCGACTACCCGAATCTGAAGTTCGTGCAGATTGACGATGGCTACCAGCCAACGATGGGCGACTGGCTCGATACCGGGCCTGGCTTCGGCGGAAAGCCCGTGCAGGACATCCTGCGCGAGATCAAATCGCGCGGCCGCGAGCCCGCGATCTGGGTGGCGCCGTTTGTTGCAAGTCCTGATTCGAAGATCCTGCGTGAGCACCCCGACTGGTTCGTGAAGGGCGAGGATGGCAAGCCGATGCCGAGCGACCGCGTGATGTTTGGCGGCTGGCGCCTCGGGCCGTGGTATGTGCTCGACGGAACGCATCCCGAGGTGCAGGCGCATTTTGAGAAGCTCTTCCGCACGATGAAGGACGATTGGAAGGTCGAGTATTTCAAGCTCGATGCAATCTTCTGGGGCATGATGCATGGTGGGCGCTTTCACGATCCCAAGGCGACGCGCGTCGAGGCCTATCGCCTTGGCATGCAGGCAATCCGCCGCGGAGCAGGAGACAAGTCGTACATCCTCGGCTGTAACCATCCGATCTGGCCGAGCCTCGGGCTGATCGACGGCTCGCGCAGCTCGCTCGACATTGAGCGGAAGTGGCAAAGTGTGTCGAGGACGGGTCGCGAGAATTTGCTCCGTGGTTGGCAAAACGGTGCGCTCTGGTGGAATGATCCTGACACGCTCGTGCAAACCGGGCTTCCGGAGAATGAGTCGCGATTCCACGCGACGCTCGTCTACGCAACCGGTGGCGCGATGCTCGCGGGTGACGATCTCGCCACACTGCCAGCCGATCGCGTTCCGATCGTGCGCATGCTCTCGAAGCCAAGCGGAGTCGTGGCTGCATTTGCGGACACTTCGCTTTCGGTAGGAACAATCCCACTCCCGGACGGGGTCACGCGCTACGCACTCTTGAACTGGGCCGATATGCCCGTCACGCGCACGATCCATCTTGCGTCGCGGAGTCGACTGCGTGATGTCTGGACCGGCGCGGATCTCGGGGTGCACGAGGGGACGTTCGTAGTTCCCGCGCTTCCCGCGCGCGATGCAGCGTTGATCGAGTCGCGCGCTGAGGTCGGCGCGGTGCGCTGAGTTTGCCCGGTCGATGTGCGATTCCCGACTTCCGGTCAGGAGCCGACCCCATTCGTGGTTGATTGACTGCGCTTCGCGCAAGCAGCCCTCTCAAACAGCCGTATTTCCGGAAGATCCCTCGAAGGCCGACGGTGCATCGCACGGACGTCTACCGATGGCTCGCGCGGTGTCGACATGGACCCGCGTGCAATGCACTCTTCTGTCGAGGTGTTTTCGTGTTCAGCGGCGTTTCGGAAAATGCATTACCAAAGGCGGCGCCGCGAAGGCGCTTTCGCTCACTGCAGCGGGATCTCCTCCTTCGCCTCATCGCCGTCTTTGTCTTGGTAGCCATCGCCATTGGCGCGACCACCGCGTGGATTGCTGTGCGTCAGTACACCCGAAGCCTTGAGACTGAGGCTCGACTCGCCGCAACCGCACTCGTGAGCATGCAATCAGCCATTTCGGATCCGGCGGTACTTCAGGAGTTTGTGCGTGGATTCAGCCGCGAGGATCAGCTCAAACTTGTCGTCGTGGTGCGCGGTACGCCATCGGTGGTCATCGCGAGTACGCGCAGCGATTGGATTGGAAAGCCAGTCACCGCGCTTCCAGTGGCGGCGGTAGGCGAGGACTTACTTGAGGTTGCACAAAAGCGGGTGGGATTGACGCGTATGCATTCCGACCGCAGTGAGTTTGACTGCACGCTTCCGTTCGGAGTCGACGGTGCGGCGATGATCCACATCGAAGCGGGCGGACTCGGACGTCAGGCACTGGCGGCGACGCTTCAAGTCGGCGGCATCTCGTTGTGCGGGTTCGTCGTCTTCGGGATCTTTTCCGCATCGCTCCTGCGTCGTCGAGTCGTCGGTCGAATTGCGGCAATTGCACGCGGAATTTCCGGCGACTTCGCTGTCCATCGCGGGTTTCCACTCGACCATGGACCATTCGATGAGATCACGCTTCTCGGAGAGACGATTCACGCTGCGCACCGCAAAGTCGGGCAATCCTTCGAAGAACTTGAGCGCCTCGCACTTGTCGCACGCAAGACCACCAACGCGGTCCTCATTACGGACATCGAGCGTCGTGTGGTTTGGGTCAACGAGGGTTTTACGCGCATCACGGGCTACACGCTTGATGAGGTGCGCGGTCGTGTCCCGGGTTCGATTCTTCAGTGCGGAAAAACCGATCGCTCCGCCATTGCCACCATGCGCGCGGCGATGAATGATCACCAAGGCTGTCGCGTTGAGTTGCTCAACGTCGCAAAAGATGGGCGCGAGTACTGGCTCGACATCGAGATCCAACCCATGCGCGATTCCGGTGGCGTTGTGACGGGATTTATGGCGATCGAGAGCGATATCACGGCAGCGGTGCGCGCGCGAGAGGAGATCGCGGCCAGCGAGCGGCGTCAGCACATGATCGTTGCGGGTGCCGACCTTGGTACCTGGGATTGGAATGTCGAGACTGGCGAGGTGCACTTCAATGAGCGTTGGTGCACGATGCTCGGCTACAGCCCAAACGAGATTGAGCCACACATTCGCTCATGGGAGCGCCTGTTGCACCCGGACGATGTCGTTCGAGTTCGCAGCGCGTTAGAGGATTACTTCGCGGGGCGAACCGACCTGTATCGTTGCGAGCACCGACTCCGACATAAAGACGGGTCTGTCGTGTGGGTCATCGACTCAGGGAAGACCTACGAGCGTTGCTCTGAGGGACGGCCGCGGCGGATGGCTGGTATCCACCTTGACATCACGGAGCGCCGTCGCGCGGACGAGCGGTTCGAACTGGTGGTCAAGGGCTCGTCTGCCGGCATCTGGGATTGGAACGTGCTCACCGGCGAGGACTACCTTTCACCGCGGTGGAAGGAACTCCTCGGGTATCGCGATGATGAACTCACGAATCACTTTGATTCTTGGGTAAAGCTGATTCATCCCGAAGACAGCGCTCGCGCGCTCGCCGCGCTTGAAGCACACCTTGAGCGCAAGGTTCCATACGCGATCGATTTTCGCTTGCGTCATAAAAGTGGCGATTTCCGCTGGTTTCACGCAAGTGGCCAGGCAGTCTGGAACACTTCGGGGTGCGCGGTGCGCATGGCTGGATCGCTCGAAGACATTCATGATCGGCGCGTGCTTGAAGGAGCGCGTCAGCGCCTCGCCGCGATCGTTGAGAGTTCAGAGGACGCTATTTTCGGACTCGCCAAGGACGGAGTAATCCACACATCAAATGATGCAGCGTTGCGGATGTTTGGGCCGACGGTGCGAAGTACGGCGCACGGATCGGAACGTGACTTTGTTCCGGAGCCTGAGCGCGCACTTGAGTCGGCCGCCCTCGCACGTATGACCGACGGAGCCCGCGGAGAGCAATACGAGTCGCGACGCATTCGTGCAGACGGAACGTGGATCGAGGTCTCAGTGGCGCTCTCGCCGATACGTGATGAGGAAGGTTTCGTTGTCGGAGCTGCGAAGATCGTCCGCGATATCTCAGATCGGCGTGAGAAGCGTGAACTCGAAAAACTCAATGTGCTACTTGCTGGTCAGAATCGAAAACTCGAGGAAATGACTGAGCGCGCACACCGTTTCGTCGACGATGTATCGCACGAGTTTCGGACACCTCTAACGGTCATCAAGGAGTTTTCGTCGATCATTGCCGACGGCCTCGGTGGTCCGGTGAGCGCACAGCAGTCAGAGTGGTTGCAAATCATCGATGTTGCTGCGGTTGATCTCAATCAAATGGTTGAGGACTTCCTTGATTCAAGCAAACTTCGGATGGGACGATTGCGCGTCGATCGTCGACCGTGTGCAGTAGATTCGATCGTGGCAGGCGTGCGCCGTATGGTCGCGCGCAAGGCGGCGTCGCGCGCGATTCAAGTGGTCGAGCGCATCGAACCTGGACTCCCACAGGTCTTTGTGGACGAAGAAAAGGTTCGCCGGATTGTGATGAATCTCATCACAAACGCCATGAAGTTCTCGCCAGATGGTGGGACAGTCGTGCTTGAGGTGCGCTCATGTGTCGAGGGCGACGTGAAGTTCTCGGTGATCGACGAAGGACCTGGGCTTTCGCCGGCGGACATGGGGCGACTCTTCGCCCGCTTCCGTCAGTTGCCGAATGCATTGAGTCCAAGCGTGAAAGGCTTCGGTCTCGGACTCAACATTGCGCGTCAACTGGTCTGGCTGAATCTCGGCACGATCTCGGTGGCGAGCGAGCAGGGAAAAGGTGCGACCTTCTCTTTTACGCTGCCCTCAATGGATATGGAGTTGGTCGCCAACCGATTTTTCGAGCGTCTTGCCGAACGCGAGGAACAGCCAACTGCGGTGGGGATGTTGCGGGTGGTGCCTGCGCTTGGGACTTCTCGCGACGACGTCCGGAGGCTCGTCGTCGCGTCGACGCGTCCGGCAGATATCGTCGTCGAGGCTAGCGACGGGCTTTCGCTCGTCGTCTTCGGGCCGACTTCTTCCGTCGAGACGTGGTCGTTGCGGCTTGCGGAGGGTATCCGCGATCAGCGCGTGTCCGTTGAACGTGAGCCCGCGGTTCGTGTCGTCGGAAGTTGGGCGTATCCCGACGATGGCGCAGTGGCGCGCGCGGCGATCTGCGCAAACGGCATACTGGAGAAAATCTATGTTGCATAGCGTTCTCATCATCGACGACGAGGCCGGTGTTTCACTGGCACTTGCGATTCGGCTTCGGGCGGCGGGCTTCGATGCATCGACAGCCGATAGCGGGTTTTCTGGGCTTGCGGCGGCACATCTCCGACCACCCGACGCGATCGTGCTCGACATGCGCATGCCGGATATGGATGGTTTCGAAGCCTTTACACGGCTCCGGCTGAATCCGCATCTTGCCGACATTCCCGTTGTGTTTTTGTCGGCAAATGTTCAAGACTCCGCGCGCCAGGCGGCACTTGCAGCAGGGGCAACTGCGTATCTCACGAAGCCGTTTGATGCGCGCGAGGTCGTGGTGGTGTTGCGAGAGGCGATCGAGCGTCGTGGCGCATGTCGCTTCCATACGCGAGATGCTGGCTAGCGCACTCGTCGTGGGTCGCGGCTTGCTCGTGACTTTGAAAAGAGCGATGATCTTTGAACGCGCATCGCGCGGGGAGGTCCGCCGTGGGTTCGAAGGAAATCATCGAGAGAGCGCGCCGACTCGCTTCTCAACACATCGTGCGCGATGGAACCAATTTTTGTGTAAACGCGCATGACCCGCGCGATATCGGTCCGTTTGCGAATGGCGAAGCTGCACCACATCGAGAGGAAACGCGCGCGACACTCTCTGATGGCGTACGTGTCCTGACTGAGATGCAGGACATGTTGTACGCGCAAGACCGATGGTCGCTTCTTCTCATTTTCCAAGCGATGGATGCAGCGGGAAAAGATGGGGTCATCAAGCACGTTATGAGCGGTGTGAATCCGCAGGGATGCGAGGTGCACTCATTTAAGGCTCCGAGTGCAGAGGAACTTGACCACGATTTTCTGTGGCGCTGCTCGCGCCTCGCGCCGCGTCGCGGAATGATCGGAATATTCAATCGGTCGTACTACGAAGAAGTGCTTGTCGTGCGCGTCCATCCTGAGTTTCTTCGCAAACAGCAACTCCCGGAAGCGGTGGTGTCGAAGGAAATCTGGGACGAGCGGTTCCAAGACATCCGCAAGTACGAGCGGTACATGGCGCGCAACGGAACGATCGTGAGGAAGTTTTTCCTGAACGTTTCGCGCGAGGAACAGAAGAAACGTTTCCTCGAGCGCATTGATGATCCGGCGAAGAATTGGAAGTTCAGTGCGGCCGATGTTGCCGAGCGGGCGCATTGGGATGCTTACATGTCTGCATACGAAGAGATGATCCGCGGAACCGCCAGCGATCACGCGCCTTGGTTTGTTATTCCTGCGGATAACAAGTGGTACACGCGTCTCGCGGTAGCGAGCGTGATCATCGATGCGCTTGCGTCGGTCGACCTTCACTACCCGCGGCTCGATGACGTCGCGCTCGGCCGGCTCGCCGAGTCGCGCGCTCGCCTCGTGAGCGAATAGCGCGTGACTGAAGCACGAATTGCGGTCTGTGTGGGCAGGTCCGCACTTCACACGGCTTCATAATCTCTGATATCAGAACGTTGACTCGAAGCAGCGCCCTGCGGTGTCGACCTTTCATGGAACCGATGCCACAGGAGGCTCCCATGATTCGAACCGCTCGTGACAACTCGCGATCCATGAACTTCGCCGCCGCTGCTGTCGTCCGAAACGGATGCGTCCGTTGGTCCCGTCTCGCGACGATCGCTGGCTTGGCGCTGACTGCGGGATTCGGGTCGAGCGCCGTGGCCGCGACTCAGAACAGTTCCACGGGGAGGGTGTTTCAAAATCTATCGACTCTGCGATCGCAAGCCTCGTGCGGCGACGCACGCGCGATGTACGTCCTCGGTGTGATGCATGCCAACGGCCGCGGGATTGGTGAGAATGACGTGGAGGCGGCACGTTGGTACGGCCTCGCCGCCGACGCTGGTCACGCGGATGCGATGACGAATCTCGGGGTGCTTCACGCGCGTGGCGAAGGTGTGGAGCGCGATGATGAGAGGGCAGTCTGCTTGTATCGCAAGGCAGCTGAAGCTGGCAGTGCGCGCGCGATGACGATACTTGCAGCGCGATGCGCAAATGGCGACGCTGCCACACGCGATGAGGCTGAGGCTGTGCGTTGGTACCAACGCGCGGCGGAAGCTGGAGATGGAGCCGCGATGTTTCTGCTCGGCTCGATGTACGCCAACGGGCGAGGGACCAAACAAGACGGCGTCAAGGCGATGTACTGGTATCGCCTTTCGGCGGACGCTGGTGAAGCGCGGGCGATGACAGCAATCGGTGCCGCCTACGCAGGCGTTGGCGGCGCTGCGCGTGCCGTTTCGAAGCATCCACGCGAGGCAGCGCGTTGGTTCGCGCGCGCGGCTGATGCGGGCGATGTCACAGCGATGGCAAATCTTGGGGCTGCGTATCTCGCGGGCGAGGGTGTCTCGAAGAATCTCGAACTCGGACGAAAGTGGCTTCAAACTGCGGCGGAATGTGGTGATGCGCTTGCGATGGTTGCGCTTGGGGACCATCATTCGCTCGGTGAGAGTGTTGCCTGCGATTACGCGCAGGCACACCGTTGGTACTCCCGTGCTGCGGGACTTGGTCATGCTGGTGCGGTGGTGAACCTTGGCGTTTTGCACGCCGAGGGCAGAGGAGTTGCGACGGATGCAGCCGAAGCCGCGCGGCTCTTTCAGATCGCAGCGGAAGCTGGCGCCGCGGAGGCGATGCTGAATCTTTCGGGCCTCTATCGCGAGGGTCGGGGTGTTGAGCGCGACATGGCGCTCGCATACTTCTGGGCTCGAAACGCAGTCGCCTCGTACAACGGGTCGCTCGACGCTGCGGTTGGTCGATATTGCAGAGAAATCGGGAAGAGTCTCACGCCTGCAATGCGCGCCGAGGTCGAAGATCGTCATCGGGTTTGGATTTGTCGTCAGGAAAAAGTTTCAGCGACACCCCATGCGCTCTGCAGCGCCGTCGCGATTGGTTTCGCGCAGAGTCCCGTCACGCCTGCAGGCCTCGAACAATCCCAAGACGCACAGGCGGTTGTTGATACGGCGCTTCCGCGCGAGTGAGGTGCTTACCGAAGTGCGCCATGGCTTTTGAGTGTGCAGCCGATCAGTTTGTAGAGCACGCGAGCACCAACGTTTGCGTCCCACTCGCCAGCGTCTTCGCTGCTTTTGCGACCTGGTGACACTTCGCACAAATCGAATCCGACGACGCGCCGCCCGCTCTTTGCGAGTGTCTCTAGCAGGTGACAAACCTCTGCGAAGCTGAGCCCGCCCGGAACCGGCGTACCCGTGTTCGGGCAGAGGTCGCTCATGAGCCCGTCGATGTCGAAACTGATGTAGACATCCTTCGGTAGTGCCTTGATGATGTCCTTACAGATTGCGCTCCACGATCCCTTCGCGCCGCCCACGAATTGCCTGTCGCGAAGTTGTTGGTCGTAGAAGCAGTGCACGCGCCCCTTCGATTTCTCGACGAATTCGCGCTCGCGCAGGCCGAAATCGCGGATACCGACCTGCACCAATCGACCAATGCCGGGCAGTCGTGTCATCACATTGTGAAAGATGCTCGCGTGCGACCAGCGAAAGCCCTCGAACTCTTCACGCAAGTCGGCGTGCGCATCGATTTGCAACACGCCCATACCTCTGTGACGCTGCGAGAGTGCAGCGATGAGCGCAAACGGACTCGCGTGATCCCCGCCGAGGAGCGCGGGAATCGCGCCGCGATCGAGAATGCGATCCGCCTCGCGAGCGACGTATCCATGCACGCGTTCGCTCGCGGCGTTGACGGTGTCGATCGCCTTCGCGTGCGCGCGGTGACCCGGTGTTGCGCCACCGGCCTGAATGATCGGCTCAGCCGCGCGTCGCGCAGACTTGGACAACGCAGCGATCTCCTTTGGAATCGGAAGCATGGCGAAACCAGCCTTCCAAACAGGTCCGTACTGCAAATCCTCAAGATCAACTTGCTTACTCGCTTCGAGGACAGCCGCCGGACCCGCTGCGGTGCCCGCGCGATAGCTCGTGGTCGCATCGAACGGCACAGGAATCACGACAAGCATCGCCTCTTCGACGCGCGTGTCGAGCCCGAATAGTCCGTCGCCGGTCGCGGCGGCATCGGGGTCGAAGTGTGTGGCCGATGTCGCCGATGTGGTGGTTGGTGTGGTGGCGGGTTTTCGCTGCGGCGATGTCTTGGAAGGCATGGGCTGCGCACTGTAAGAGCGCCGCCAGTACCGCGCGCGCAGCACCCCGCGCGGAAGAACTTTCCATCGATACTCGAAATCGGGAACCGGTCAATTTTTGCAAACCCGGCGTACAGCTTGCTCAGCGCGGCATTCTTTTTGGTTGAATACATTGATGAGCATTACGCGTCGCCGCTTCGTTCTTACCTCGCTCGCAACTCCGATCGCGGCAGGCATCGCGTCGCAGATCGCCACCCAATCGGCCACGGCCACCGCGCCCGCCTTTCTTCGCGGGGGGCTCAACCAAAGTTCAAAGCTTCGCGTGATCAAGGTTGGCGTCGGCGGCATGGGTAACGCCGATCTCAGCGAGATCATGAAGCACAAGATGGTTGAAATCGTTGCCCTCGTCGACATCGACCAGCGTCAGCTCGATGGTTGGACCAAGGATTCGACGAACGAGAAGGGCGAGACGAAGAAGGCTGCGTTGCCAAATGTCCCGACGTTCCGCGATTGGCGCGAAGCCTACGCGAAGCTCGGAAACGGCTTCGATGCCGTCTGCTGCTCAACTGCCGACCATATGCACGCGCCCATCTCCATGGCTGCGATGAACCTCGGCAAACACGTCTATTGCCAGAAGCCGCTTGCTCAAGGCGCGTGGGAAAATCGTCAACTTGCCGCGGTCGCCGCGCGCATGCCGAATGTCGTCACGCAGATGGGTACGCAGCGCATTGCGACCAAGTGGCGCCAGTACGGTGGACAACTTCTTCGTGAGGGCGCGATTGGGCCAGTGAAGGAGATTCATGCGTGGACCAACCGTCCCGCAGGCTGGTGGCCGCAGGGCAATCCGCGCCCAACGGGATCCGACCCGATTCCTGCCGAGCTCTCATGGGATCTCTTCCTTGGAACCTCCGCCGACCGCCCGTACAAGGATGGCTACACGCCATTCAACTGGCGCGGCACGATCGACTGGGGCACCGGTGCCTTCGGCGACATGGGCTGCCACATGTTGGACGTGCCGTTCTATGAGCTCGACCTCGGTGCGCCGATTTCGGCACTCTGCACGCCGGTCAAAGCATCGTCCGACCAGTTCCCGGAGAGTGAGTCGGTCGTCGTCAAATACGCGCCAAACAAGATGACCTCGAAGAATGGGCTCACCCTCAACTGGTTTGACGGCGGACAGTTCCCCGACTTCAAGGCACTCGGCCTTCCTGAGGGTTGGGAAGGCGGCGAAGACGGCAAGAAGGTCGTCAAGGGTGACGGCGGCGTGATCCTCGTCGGCGAGAAGGGGACGATGTGGTTCCCCATCGAGCACGCCTGGGCGCGCATCTTTGCCGACGGCAAGCCGGTCGAGTTGAAGCCGGGTGAGTTCTCGCAGACCAACCACTGGCACAACTGGGTCGACGCGTGTCTCGCCGGCAAGAAGGACGCGTGCGTCTCGCGATTCGAAAAGGGCGGCAAGATGTGCGAGAGCCTCTCGATCGGCGCAATGAGCTGCCTTGAGCCGGGCAAGGTGCTTGAGTATGACGCGGCGAAGTGCGTCTTCAAGAACAGCGCGGTTGCGAGCGCAGCGCTGAAGCGCACCTACCGCAAGGGTTGGGAAGTAACAAACCTTTGATCGGTGATCGCGTGCTGTACCCTGGCAACAGGACGCAAACGCCGTCGCGACGCGTCGATCGGATCCTCTACGAAGGTATCGTTTGATGCGCTATTGGCTTTCGATCGGTGACGGAACCTCCTACGGCCCGTACACACTCGAAGAGTTGCGCGCATATGCCTCGGATGGTCGCGTTCACGCAGATTGCATGCTTTGCGCGGATGGAGACTCCGCGTGGGTCGCCGCGGGTACGGTGATCGCTGGTCTCTCCGCGCCGCCGCCGCCAGCTGTCGATGCAGCGAGAACTTCGCCACATCAAGCTTTCGAGCCTGTGCGGCGCATCGGGCTGTTCTGGTCGATCGTCGCGACAGTTGGCAGCGTGCTTTTTTGCTGCCTGCCGCTTGGGCTCGGTGCCGTCATCACGGCGATCCAAGCAAACACGAAGTACGCCAACGGCGACACAATCGGCGGCGCTCAGGCGGAGCGAGCGTATCGCGTGTGGCTGACCATCTCATTGTTTTTCGTCGCGATCGGGCTACTGCTGACCTACTGGTCAGTGAGAGCGATGCTCGACATGCTCAACGGAGTTTCGATCGGGCTGTGAGTCGATGTACTTCGCGTGCGGGAAACGTCGAAATCTCCGCGCGTTTAGCCGCGGAAAAAGCGCCCAAGAAACGAGGCTTCGTTCTTCTCATGCTTGATGAGAAGTTCAAGTTCGCCCGCGTCGAAGTAGACGCCGCCGCAGGAAGCGCACACGTCGATGACGACGTTCTCAAATGTCTTCTCCGCCATCTTGCCGCCACACTTCGGGCAGCACATCCAGTGCGCAGCCTTGGCCGACCCAACTTCTGCAGTCTTTCGCTTCGCATCGAGCGTCGCGCGGATTGCTGCGAGTTTTTCTGCGTCCTTCGCCTTGAATGCCGCGTCTTCGTGGTTGTAGCCGGTTGGTTCGGTAATGCCGCTCATGTGAGGTTCCTTGGGAAGCGGACAGGATAGCAACGGCCCTCGTGCGTTGCTTGAAAAGTTGTTGAGAGGGTTGTCACCCCGAGATGGCCGCTATATTCGGTTCTCTTATGACTCGACCTGCGATCCTCCTCAGCTCTGGGATGGGAGTACTCCTTTTGGTGTTACTCCTCGGCGCGGGTGCGCTGATGCCGCCGCCTGCCTCTTCGGCCATGCCGCCTGCAGTTGATGCCGTGAAACCCGTCGACTTTGTCGGCCTGCACAACGTTGTCGCGTTTCACGAGGGTTTTTACTCAGGGTCTGCGCCGGATAGCCCCGAAGCGTTTGCATCACTCGCCGATCTCGGTGTGCGTACGGTCATTTCTGTGGACGGCGCTGTGCCCGACGTCATTGCCGCACGCGCAGGCGGCATGCGATACGTGCACTTGCCGATTGGCTACAACGGTTTTGATGAGACGCGCCGTGCGGAACTCGTGCGTGCGGTGCGCGATCTTCCGCGACCGATTTACATCCACTGTCACCACGGAAAACATCGCAGCGCGGGAGCGGCCGCGACGATTGCGGTTTCACTTGGATGGCTCACGAACGATGCGGCCATCGAACGCATGAAGGTTTCCGGGACTGCGGCGGGATACACGGGGCTTTGGTCATGCGCCGCGAAAGCGGCACCGATGATGGCGGCGGCGATCGATGCGGCGCGGGCGGATTTTCCGGAGGTGACGAAGCCGGAGTCGATGATTGCGGCAATGGTCGCGATCGATGAGGCACTCGATCGGATCAAACTCGTGGAAAGGAACGACTGGAAGGTTCCCGCCGATCACCCCGACCTCGCGCCAGCAGCAGACGCGGGCAAACTCGCGGATCTCTTGCGGCTCGCGACCGACGACGCGCATATCACGGCGCTTGACGACCTAGCCCGCAGCGACTTTCGCGCGCTGCTCGCGGATGGAGTGCTGAAGGCGGGAGCGCTCGAAGCGATGTTGTCCAGTTCGGACGGAAACTCGATGAGCGACGCGGAACGAGCGCGACTCAAGGCAGCTTTGGCCGCGGTTGGCGCAAACTGCAAGGCTTGTCACGTGAAATACCGCGACTGACGCGAGGAGTACATGGTGCGCCGGAATTTTTGCCGCGTTTCGCGGGTGCGCGATTTTCGCGCGGTATATTCGCGCTTCGGTTGAAAGAACTGATTCGCACGTCGCGCGATCAAAGGGAAGGAGAAGACTGTCTATGTCACCGGAAGATCGGTCCGCAGCGACCACTGCGTCGCCAAGCACATCTGTGCTAAAAGTCGGTGCGCCAACGAACAAGACTGCGCAGGCAGGGACGCGCGCCGTCCATGTTCTCAATGCATCGCGTGCGCTGAGCGAGGCGATGGCGGACGTGCTACTTGGCGAGGTG
>CAMDMA010000049.1 GCA_945902075.1 Candidatus Kuenenia stuttgartensis
TCTCGCCGCGATCGACGCACATTTCAATCCCCGTTCCGCCTTCCGATATCGATATCCCGCAGTGGGCTGAATCGTTGCGGCGGCTGCGCGCATTGCCCCGCGAACTCCGCGCGATGCTTACCCATGGAGGCGAGGTTCGGCTTGGTGCGCATATCGATGCGTTCGTCATGCGTATGAATGAAGAACTTCCACTGCTTGAGGAGCTCGTTCTGCTTTCTGCGACCGACGAAGATGCAGCTGATGCGCGCTATCACGACTTCCTCGCGTCCCGCGCAAGTGCAGCTGGACTTCGCGAGGAGCTCATCGAAGCACTTCTCGGAAAGGCGTTCCGCGCCATGAACCTTGCTGGAATCGCGCGCGCCATCGAAGAACGCACATTCGACCGTCGAGTCGAGTGACGCGCGTCGTCAGTGATGGACGCACTCGAGAAAATTCGCGAGATGCCGATCAATAAACCAATCGAGCGCCGTGCGCGTCGCGTGCGCGTCCACACCCCACATCGCGACGCTCGGTTCGAGAAATTGGAGGTCCGCGAGCACCTGCAACTTGCCATCGATGACGTATGCGCGGGGAAGCCGCGTGCCGTAGTACGCGCTCGCCGCGTTTGATCCCGGCTCGCCAATCGCGATGACCGGCTGAAGCAACAACTCTTTATCGTTGAGGTACCAAAGATCGGTCATCACCATCGGGATCAGCCGAGTAGCCTCGTCGGTGATGTGCGCACGCTGCCACTGACGGATCGCGGCGACGAGGCGGTTCGCGAGCGGCCGATCCGCGATCTCGCCGCGCGGATGCGCTCCGACCACGATCGGCAGCATGCGAAGCGTGTCCGGCTCGAGGTCCGGCGGCATCAATGCCCACGCCGCGTCGATGGCGGAATCCGCAAGGCCCTGTGTGTGGGGTAGCGACGGCTTAGGGTGCGGCTCCATGGATTCAAGGTATCGGCGCAACGGAACGACTCTCCGCAACCCTCGCGAGAGAAGCACGCGACGCCGCACGCGGCAAGCCGCTCAGCCGCGCTCGGTCATGGCGAGATCTGGCCGAGGCTCGGGGTAGGTCCAGCTTGAGAGGAGAAGGCGGAGTGGCTCGTCGGGGCCGGGCATCTCATCATCAGGCGGTTGATTCCGCCCAATTCCGACCGCCTCCGCGCTGCCCGCGATGGCCTCAACAACGAGTGCCTTCGCATGACCTCGCAACGCCCGGGGTTTGGGCTTTTCGACACCACGCCCAGTGCGTTTCGTCAGCATGACGGGGAGAAAAAACGCAAGAACGCGTTCGCGATGAAGAAGCCGTACCTCAACCCCCCCGCCCTGCGCAGTGACGAGGACGACCGTGTCGTCAACTGTCCATGTACGACCTGATTTATCAACGATCCAACCCGCACCGATGATCGCATCGCGCCCAAAAAAACCGGAGAGGCCAAGTTTGCGCCGGATGAATGGATCGCGCACGACAAGGTAGAGCCCAAGCACGGGCGGCACCAGCCCAAACCAATTCCACCAGACAATCGGCGCCCCAGCCGTGTACGACTCAAGCAGCGGAGTCCATAGTCCAATGGTTTGAATCGGCAGGATCAGTCCCAAGATCCATATGCCTGCCGGCACGTTCGACGTCTCAAGGACCTCTGGCTCAGGCATACGACCTCGTCGCGCAAGCGCGCCTATCGCGCCCGGGCTCTTTTGCTCGAAGAGCGCTCTATCCAGGACGAGCGCTGGTCGGTCAGGCAGCGCGAGCAGCGCGCGGTAACTGGCGGGATCCCGGAGGATTCGCCGACCAACACCTCGACTCGGAAGCAGCCGCCCGATCGGGTCTTCGCGTGCGCGTTCGTCGCGACGCGTGCGCGCCTCGCGCTCCACCTTAAACGCACCAATGAGGCCTATTCCAAGGAGCAGCGCGACCCATCCAATGATGAGCGACACAAGAAGGCCGACCCACCAGCGACCGCTGACCGATCCGAGGATGAGCCCTCCACCGACGGCGATACAAAGTACGAGGAGGAACAAAAATACGCGCAGCACCATCGCGAGATTCGGCCTCAGCGCTTTCGCGGGCATGGACGGCACCTGCGCGACCACCGCACGACGATCATGAAAAAGCTCCGAGGCCCAATCGGAATTCACGCCAGATTGCGCCGTTGAAAACGTGGCAACAGGTTTCGTGGCGCCATCCGCGCTCAAGCAATTCTCCTCGCACGCGCGACGTTGCAGGGTCAGATTCGAAGGAGTGGTCGAACAGGAATCGCCGGCCCCGATCAGTGGAAGAGCGGAAATCCGGCACAGAACGAGCGGATTTCCAAACGCACCGCTTCAACCGTACTCGCATCACCCGACGCACCGAGCACGCGGTCGATCCACGCAGCGACCAGCTCCATCTCCGCCTCCTTGAGCCCACGCGTGGTGAGCGCGGGCGTCCCGAGGCGAAGCCCACTCGTCATCATCGGCGGCCGGGGATCGTTGGGAATGCCGTTCTTATTCACGATGATGCCGGCCTTCTCAAGCCACTTTTCCGCGTCGGCGCCGGTGAGGTCGGCGGAGCGCGCACGAAGATCGACGAGCATCAGATGATTGTCCGTTCCACCGGAACAAAGTCGGTATCCGCGCTTCACGAGTGCCGCGGCGAGCGCCTGCGCGTTACGCACGACCTGTTGACAGTACGCTCTGAACTCCGGCTTGAGTGCCTCGCCAAACGCGATGGCCTTCGCGCCAATCACATGCATCAGCGGCCCGCCCTGTGTTCCTGGGAAGACCTTGCGATCGATCTTCTTCGCGATCTCCTCGTCGTTGGTGAGGATCAATCCACCACGCGGGCCGCGCAGCGTCTTGTGTGTCGTGGTCGTCACCACATGCGCATGCGGAAAGGGCGACGGATGAACGCCGGTGGCACAGAGCCCGGCGATGTGGGCAATGTCCGCCATCAGCACCGCGCCTACTTCGTCGGCAATCGCGCGGAACCTCGCAAAGTCGATCGTGCGCGGATAAGCCGAGTAGCCACAAATGATCATTTTTGGCTTGGTTTCACGCGCAATGCGCGCGATCTCGTTGTAGTCGAGGAGCTCGGTCGCTGCATCGAGGTCGTACTCGACGATCTTGTAGAACGTTCCAGAGAAGTTGACCTTCAGGCCGTGGGAAAGATGCCCGCCGGACTTGATCGGCAGCGACAGGATGGTGTCGCCCGGATTGCACATCGCCATGAAGGTTGCGGTGTTTGCGTTGGCTCCGCAGTGCGGTTGGACGTTGGCGAATGCGCAGCCGAAGAGCTGCTTCGCGCGATCGCGCGCGAGGTCTTCGATTCCGTCGTGAAACTCGCAGCCACCGTAATACCGCTTGCCGGGGTAGCCCTCTGCATACTTGTTGGTCAACCAAGAGCCAACTGCGTGCATGACCTCAGTCGACACATGGTTTTCGCTTGCGATCAGTTCGAGCGTGGTCGCTTGCCGCTCTGCTTCCTGAGCGAACAACCGCGCGGCCGCTGGATCGTGGCGCTCCAGCATCTGGAGGAGCGCAGCCGACATCGGATCGAGCGCGATATCAGAGGGAAAGCCCGCAGGCGCTGTGCGGGGCGCGGAGGTGGCGGCGGTCGCTGGAGTCATGGCGCGGATGGTAGTCGACGCGACGCGATCGGCTACGCTTCGCGCATGCGCGAGGCTCCCCATCGCAGTTGCGAGACCCCCGCGGGGAGGATTGTCATTGGCCGACGGAATGGCGCGTTGGTCGCCGACTGGGAGGCCACAGCGTCAGCCGATACCCAGGCCCGGCTCCACCATTCCTCGCAGAGCGACACGGGTTTGAAGGCATGTTCCGACGCGGACGATCCAGAGGTCGCCCAGTGCGCAGCGGCCGTAAGACGCTATTTCGAGGGCGAATCCTGCGCCCTTGACGCGATTCCCACTGGTGCGGGGACCGCGTTTCAGCGGCGGGTCTGGGACGCCTGCCGGGATATTCCCTGCGGCGAGGTGCGCACCTACGGCTGGATTGCGAGCCACCTCGGCGTGTCGCGCGCTGCTTGTCGCGCGATTGGCCAAGCGCTCCGGCGGAATCCGTTACCGATCGTCGTTCCATGTCACCGCGTCGTGGGCGCGAAAGGTCCGGGAGGTTACGCGGGTGCAAGAGATGGCCCGCTGCTCGACGTCAAGAACGCACTGCTCGCGTTTGAAGCCGCGCTCATTTCGTCGCAACAACATCGGCTGAGGCGTTAGAGTGCGAGGCTCGGAGCGGGCGTCACTCGCGACCTCAATCTCAGTCCGTTCTGGAGCATGCGATGAAACTGACAATGGTGGGCACGGGTTACGTTGGGTTGGTCACGGGCGCTTGCTTCGCAGAAACTGGGAACGATGTCATCTGCCTTGACGTCGATCAAGCAAAGATCGAAATGCTCCGCCGCGGTGAGAGCCCGATTTACGAACCAGGTTTGTCTGAGATGATTTTGCGGAACGCGGCAGCCAATCGCCTCGCGTTCACCACAGACAAACTCGCCGCCTATCGCCATGCCGACATCGTCTTCATCTGCGTCGGTACGCCGAGCGATGAAGACGGAAGTGCCGACCTCCAGTATGTACTCCGCGTCGCGAGCGATATCGCGGATGCGATCAATGAAATCGGCTCGGGCGCGCCGCCGAAGACCATCGTCGTCAAGAGCACGGTGCCCGTCGGAACCAGCCATCAGGTGCGCGATCTGATCGCTTCGCGTACGACGATTCCCTTTCATATCGCGGACAATCCCGAGTTTCTGAAGGAAGGCGACGCGATCAATGACTTCATGAAGCCCGATCGTGTCGTCTGCGGTGTCGAGACGGAGCATGCGGGCCGCGTGATGCGCGAACTCTACGATCCATTTGTCCGACAAGGCAATCCGATCTACGTCATGGATGTGCGCTCGGCAGAGATGGTCAAGTATGCCTCGAACGCAATGCTCGCCTGCAAGATCTCGTTTATCAACGAGATGGCGAACCTTTGTGAACGCTACGGCGCAAACATCACAAGTGTGCGCGAGGGAATGTGCGCGGATAAGCGCATCGGCAACCAGTTTCTCTATCCGGGCCTTGGTTACGGTGGATCGTGCTTTCCAAAGGACACACTCGCGGTTGTCTCGATGGGGCGCGCTATCGGGTTCGACTGTGAGTTGAATGCCGCGGTGCACCGGGTCAATCAGGCCCAACGCAGCCACTTCTGGGCAAAAATCGAAGGCGCGTTCGGAAGGGATCTCACGGGAAAACGGCTCGCTTTCTGGGGGGTTGCATTCAAACCTCGGACCGACGACATCCGTGAGGCACCAGCGATTAGCCTTATGAAACGCGCGCTCGCTGCCGGCGCAAAGGTTCGCGCATTCGACCCCGTGGCTCTGGAAAACCTCGGCAAGGACCTGCCTCAGGCGGAGCACGCCGCCGATATGTATGACGCGCTTGAGGGCGCGGATGCCTTGGTCATCGCGACGGAATGGAACGAGTTTCGAACGCCGGACTTTGGCCGCGTTGCGAAGTTGATGCCGTCAAGATTGATCTTCGATGGTCGAAATCTCTTCCGTCGCGAGACGATGGCGGGTCATGGGTTTGCGTATTACTCTGTAGGCCGCGCGGCAGTCACTCATTCAGCCAATCTGGGCTGATCGCGCGGCCGGGATCTGACGACCTGCGATTCTTCAGACTCCTTTGCGAGATTCCCTCGCGAGAATCTTTCGCGAGAATCTTTCTCGAGAATCTTTCGCGAGAATCTTTCGCGCCTTGCTGTTCGTTTCTCCTGCACCGCGATCAAACCTCCCGGACTCCCCGTGGCCGAACTCATCATCTCCCAGCCTGACGGTACCGTTCTCGCGCAGCGAAAGCTCGACCCTACTCGGGGATATTGGATCGGACGCGAATCCAACTGCGACATCGTGATCGACAACGCCGCGGTGAGCCGTCGGCACGCGTTTGTGTTTCACACGAACGGTCGGTGGCTTGCGTGTGATGCAGGCTCGACGGGCGGGCTTGAAACCGAGTCTGGCCCAGTTCGTTCGGCACAACTCTCCGCAGACGCGTGGGTCAACGTGGGCTCCGTGTTTGTGTGGCTCGCTGGCGCGCCGGGATCAGCACCTGCGTGGATCGACGCGCGCCCCGATGTGATGGCCGACCAGCGCCCAAGCCGGATCGTCAAACTTGCCATTGAGGAAATCACAGACTCGGAGCCAACGCCAGTCCGGGACCTGTTTGTGGTGTCCGATCGCGAGGGAACCGTGCATCTCTGCGCCGATCTCTCCGGTCTCTCCGCAGGCCGAGCCGGCGGTGCGCCGCGGCTCACGATTGGTCGCGCCAACACCATGGATCTTCAACTTTGCCACCCCTCGGTCGATCCGCTGCACTGCGTCGTGGCGATTGGCAGTGAAAAGTGGTCGCTGATCGACGCCGGCTCCTCGAGCGGAATTCTGTACGACGGCAAGCGTTGGTACCGCAAGCGCCTTGAGCGCGGAGTGACGCTCCCCGTCGGAGATTTCCGTGTTTCGATGCAGCGGATCGTGCGAACAACCCCACCACTTCCACCAGTTGCGATCCACTCAACCGAACTGGGAGCGCCGCGCGCGCCGCGCAAACCTTCTGCATTTCTCGACGACGCGAATTGATCGCCTTGATCAGTCGCGGGTTGATCGCACCAAAAACACTTGAAAAATAGGGTAAATCAAGCACCTCGCGAAAAACATCGTGTTTTTCGCGATTTTCACCATGCTCAGGCCTTGAACCGAACGTCCATGCCCTTTATTTTCTGCAAAATCGACAGGCATGGAGCTTGTCTGCCAACGCACGAAAGGATTCCGACACATGGCCAGCAAGACCAAAATCACCGCCGCTTCCAAGGTTCGCACCAAGGGTTCCATCTACAAGGACATCGCCACCACTGCAGGCCTAACCCGCAAGCAGGTCGTGACTGTGTTCGACACCCTCACTGAGATGATGAAGGCTGACCTCGGTAAGAAGGGCTGCGGAACCTTCAACCTCTTCGGTCTCGCAAAGATGCGTACCGTGATCAAGCCGGCAACCAAGACCCGCAAGGGCAAGAACCCCTTCACCGGTGAAGAGATCACCATCAAGGCCAAGCCGGCGAGCCGCAAGGTTCGTATCCGCGCAATGAAGGGCCTCAACGAGTCGATCTAATCGATCTCGAACTTTGACAAACGAACGCGCGCCGCGATTGGATCATCCGATCGCGGCGCGCTTCATTTTCCAACCGTGCACGCATCACGCGCGTCATGCAAGCGCACGACGCAGCGAACCGTTGCACGCGACGAGCCGAGCTTCTGCAGCGTCACGTGACTCGCCATGCGCACGCATCACGATTGCAGTCTTGAGAAGTGAGCCTGATGCAATCAACTGCGCGTGCGCAGATTCACGCGAGTCACTTGGGAAAAACTCGCGGTAGATGCGAATCGCGCGATCCACGAGTTTGTCGTTCGTCGCTGCAACATCCACCATCAGATTTCCGTGCGTCTTTCCCAGTCGAACGAAAGCCGCCGTCGTGATCGCGTTGAGCGCGATTTTCGTGGCGGTTCCTGCCTTCAGTCGCGTTGATCCGGTGAGGATCTCCGCGCCGCTATCGAGCAGCATGTGATGATCGCAATGATCAGGCTTCGCATGAGGCGCGCATGTCAAGAAACCCGTGACGGCGCCTCGTTCTTTGGCAAGCCTCAGCGCGCCCAATACGTAGGGCGTCGTGCCTCCGGCAGCAATACCGAGAAAGACATCGTGCGCGCTCAGGGACAATCGCTCGAATTCCGCAGCAATACCCGCTTCCTCGTCCTCGCGACCTTCGCTCGAACGACGCAGCGCAGGGTCGCCGCCAGCGATGATGCCGATGACTTGCGAAGGATCACTCCGAAATGTCGGTGGACATTCACTCGCGTCCAGCACTCCGAGTCGACCGCTCGTACCGGCACCTGCAGAGACAAGCCTGCCACCCAATGCGATCGCGTGCGCAACTGCATCTGCGAAGGCGGCAATCGCCGCGGCCGACTGCTTCACAGCATCGACGGCGCGGTGCTGGTCCTCTACAAGTAGTGTGACGATGTCGGTGGTAGCGAGTGCGTCGAGCGCGTGCGACTCGTGGTGGCGTTGCTCTGTTGCGACGTGAGATCGATCGGGAGGAAGTTTGTTCAATTCTTTCCATCCTCCGTTGTCGGCTGCGTTGCTTCAGATCGCTTCGGCCAATCTGGGGCGTCTGGCAAGAGCGCCTCAACAAAGAATGACCACTTCACGCTCTGTTCCGCCGGACTACCGATGCTGTGATCGGCGTTTGGAAAAAGCATCATCGAGAAGGGTCGATTCACCGACTGCAAGGCATTCGCCAGTTGGAACGTGTTGTTTGGATGCACGTTGTCATCCAACATTCCGTGCAGGAGTAGCAGTTTCGCCTGCAGCTTTGGCGCGAGCTTGACGCAACTTCCCGCGTCGTAACCCTCCGGATTTTCCTGCGGCGTACGCATGTAGCGTTCCGTGTAAATCGTGTCGTAGTTCCGCCAGTCCGTCGGTGGCGCACCTGCGACTGCGGCTGCGAATACATCGCTCCGACGCACCGCGCAGATCGCCGACATGTAGCCGCCGTAGCTGTGACCCGTGATTCCCACCCGCGTGCCGTCGATGTAGGGTCGCGTCGCTGCGAGGTGCTGCACCGCGGCCGCTTGGTCATCCGCGTCGACGACGCCGAGCTTCAGATACGCCGCACTCTCGAACGCTTTCCCACGACCGGGCGTCCCTCGATTGTCGACGCTCACGAGCACAAAGCCGAGCGCGGTTGGCGGATCGCCAGCTTCGAAGCGGTCGGTGACCAGACGTACCCTCGGGCCACCGTAGGTCTCGACGACAACCGGATACTTCTTGGTTGGATCGAATGCTGGCGGAAACGCGATCCTGCCGTACAAATCTGTCGACCCATCGGCCGCTTTGCAGGTGAACAGCTCGCATGGCGTCATTTGATGAATCGAGAAGCCCCGACTATCACCTTCTGCGAGCGTCGCGACTTGTCGGCCCTCCCGCGCATACACGACGGTTTTCGGGGGAGTCGCCGTCGTTTCTGCGGTTGCGACCACAAACGAACCATCCGGGGAGATGCGGAAATTCGTGTGGTGAAAATCGCTGCTCGTCACGCGGCTTGCGCCCGAACCATCCAACATCGCGACATGCAGTTGCTGCTGCACCGCGACGGCACCGCTCCACGCGGTAAACCAAAGTTCACCGGCTTCCTCGTCGAGCGCGATGATCGACTCGACTGGCCAGGCACCGGTTGTGAGCGTTGCGAGGGAGGCACCGTTCAGTTCGCGCAGTTCGAATTGCTTGTAGCCCGACTTTTCGGTTTCCCAGATGAAGCGCCGTCCATCTTTCAGAAAGCGCATGAGCGGACGATTCTCCTGCCAGGTGTCCTGTTGCTCACGGACGACGACTCTGGTCTTCCCGGTGAGTGGGTCGGCGGCAAGCACCTCGAGCACGTCTTGCCGCCGAGGCGTGCGTGAGAGCAGCAGTTCCTTTCCGTCCGGCGTCCAGCGCACATTGAACAAGTAATACTCGGTCCCTGCGACCGCGCCCGCGTCGGCAGTCAACGCATCGATCTCGACGTTGGATTTCGTGACAAGATCATGCACAAGGATGCGTGCCGTCGGATTGGGCGCGCCAGGCTTTGGGTACGCCTCGCTCATGACGCGCGTATTGGTGTCAGTCCAGCCACCGAGGATGTAGAAGTCCTTGACCTGCGATTCGTCGAACTTGTAGAACGCAACGAAGCGTGAATCAGGCGACCACCACATCGCGGTCGTCTGATCGAGTTCCTCGCCGTAGACCCACGAAGCCTGCCCATATTTGATGTCGGCTGTGCCATCGGTGGTCAACGCGACGCGTGTCGCCGCCACGTCGGTCTCTCGGGGAACAAGAAACACGTTGCCATCCTCGCTCAGCGCCGTCCACGCTCCGTCCGGACTCGCTTCGCTTGTGAATTGCCGCCCTCGCGCGGGTCGTCGACTACCGCTCCCTCGCTCGACGCGCGACGGCAGCGCGGATTCCGGCGGCTCGCCGTCCATCGGTTGGACGCGGCCGGTTGCAAGCTCCATCGTTTTCCAACCGTTCTTCTCGAAGCAGAGTTCTCCTGCGATCAGATTCCAGCGGATCGACCCGACCGCTCCGCCATCGCCAATCCCAGCCATCGCGCTCTGCATGCGCTGCATGAGCTCGCCACCGGGAATCTGTTTGATCGGCGTGTAGGTCTGCGCTGCAAGCTGCTGCGCAGTGGTCAGTACAACGCCGACGACAAGAGCGGAGAGAGCATGAATTCTCAGCATCCGCGCAGCGTAGCGCGGAAACCGACGACGCAAATTTCGGCGTTAGACGCGAGCGGCTTCCGCAAATCGGCGGTATCGCTTGGCAAGATCCTCGGCGGATGCGCGTGAGACGGCGTCGAGCGAGAACGACGAGATGGTGAAGCTCGCCATCACCGTGCCCCACGCAAGCGCCGACTGCAGCGTCTCAAGGTCAATCGAACCGCTGCGAGCGATGTGTGCCATGAAGCCGCCAGCGAACGTGTCACCAGCGCCCGTGGGATCGATCACCATGTCCTCTTCCGCAGGAAACGCAGGGACGACTGCGACGCCGTCACGATGCACCAATACCGCGCCGTGTTCGCCCTTCTTCACAACGCAGAAGGTCGGGCCGTAGCCAAGGATTCGTCGGCCAGCAGTGACGGCGTTGCGGACTCCAGTGAGCTGCATCGCCTCGGAGTCGTTGAGCACGATGCCATCGATCTTGCTGAGCAGCCGGACAAGCGAATCATGCGCGATGTTGATCCACAGATCCATCGTGTCGGCGACCACGAGGGTGCGGTTCGGCACTTGCTCAAGGAGGCCGATCTGCACCTCAGGGTGCGTGTTCCCGAGGAAGAGGTAGCGGCTATCGGCAAATACCGCAGGCACCGTCGGCGGCGCATCAGCGACGACGCCGAGTTCGGTGAACAGCGTCTCACGCTCGTTCATGTTGTCGAGGTACTTTCCTCCCCAGGCGAACGTCTTTCCGCCAGCACGCGTTTCGAGCCCGCGAAGGTCGACACCCTCGAGGCCCTCGAGAATCGTGCGGTGGTGCGCGGGCCAGTCTTCACCGACCACTCCGACCATGCGAACCGGGCCCAGTCGACTGGCTGCCGCTGCGAAGTAGGCTGCACTGCCACCGAGCACACGATCCGCGCGCGAAAGCGGGGTTTCGACGGTGTCAATCCCGATGGTGCCAGTTACAAGAA
Organism: Candidatus Kuenenia stuttgartensis; assembly: GCA_945902075.1. Lineage (GTDB taxonomy): Bacteria > Planctomycetota > Phycisphaerae > Phycisphaerales > SM1A02 > QWPT01. The sequence goes on from CAMDMA010000049.1 coordinate 11,235, forward strand.
GCGAGGCCGGAGCGTGCGCAGAGGTCGTCATTGGTCGCGCAGGGTAGCAATGCCGCGGCCGCGCATCATGCGGCGAAACTCACTCGGTGGGTGAGACAAATCCGCGAGCGAATCCGAACCCCATCGCTGAGCCCACGAGGGTTCCAGCGGCGATATCGACGGGCATCAAACGAAGAAGCCGCGGAAAGCTGCCATCCACAAACCCGGTCGCGAGGTCGCCGCGCGCAGCGAAGGCGAGGTAGCCGCTCACAATCGCAAACCCAAGCACGATGATTGCTGGGAGGTAGACCGGCTGAGTCGCCTTCGCAAGCGAACGCGCGACAAACGCAGCAACAAATGAGCCGATGACCACTGCCGCAATCGCCTGGCCCTTTGTGTCATTGGCAGCGACAAGCCACGCGACTGCGACCGCGAGCGCCGCGGCAAACCAAGAACGCCGCGCGAGCGGGCCGGTCGGCGAGTCGATCTCGTCGTCGCCAGTCAGCGGAAAGTCGGGCAGCCTTCCACCGAAGCGGTAGAGCGCCCACGATGCCGCCGCGATCAAGACCGACCACCCCGCGATTTCGACCGCCGCAGGAACCAGACGCGATGCACCAAAGGCAAAGTCGATCGCACTTCCCGAGCGCAGCGCGAGGTAGCCGACGCCAGCGCCGAGCACAAACGTACCGACCGCGGTGTTCACGACACGGCTTACGACGAGCGCCACAAGCGTGGCAAACACGAATGCCGCAAGCGCCGCCAAGCCCGAAAGCACCGGGCGCTCGCTGTCGACGAGGAGCGGCCCAACAACGCCGCGTTCGCTCATCCAGAGTGGGACGACAAGTGCAAACGCACCCGCAACGAGCGCGATCGCGCAACTCAGCACCACCAACCTTCGCAGTGGCGCGTCCTGTGGAACGTTGTTTTCGGCAGTGGCGCGGACTTCACCCATACCGTCAGTGTGCGCGAAAGCCGACTTTGTCGCAAGGCAGACGATCGGTTCGCGTGGGGAATCCGTATATTCCCCGCCCTCCATGTCGCCGATCGCTCCCGCTGCGCCCACCGCTCCCGTCATTCTTGATGGATCCCCACTTTCAATCGACGATGTCGCTCGCGTCGCTCGCGCGACGCTTGCTGCGCCGGTCCGGATTGAACTCGCGCCAAGTGCGCGCACGCGCGTCGCCGCCGCGCGCGCAGTCGTCGAGCGCGCGCTCTCGACTGGTGATGCGATCTACGGACTGAACACGGGTTTCGGCAGCCTCTCGCGCGTCCGCATCGAGCACGCGCGTGCCTGCGAACTTCAAATAAACATCATTCGATCGCACGCAGCAGGTGTCGGCGAGTATCTCCCTGTCGAAACCTCGCGGGCGATGATGGTCGTCCTCGCCGCGAGCCTTGCGCGCGGCGCGTCTGGCATTCGTATTGAGACACTCGAACGAATTGTCGAACTCATCAATCAACATGTCGACCCAGCAATCCCAAGCCGCGGATCCGTCGGCGCGTCCGGCGACCTCGCGCCGCTTGCGCATGCTGCACTGATTCTCCTTGGCGAGGGCGAGTGCTGGAGCAACGGCCGGGTCGAGCCTGCGGCCTACGTGATCCGAAGCTTCGGCCTCGCGCCCATCGCGCTGGAAGAAAAAGAGGGCCTCGCGCTTCTGAATGGCACGCACCTCATGTGCGCGACGGGCGCACTCCTCTGCCATGATTTCCGCCGCGTGTTCGACGCCGCCCTCGCAGCCGCCGCGATGGCGATCGATGCTGCGAAAGCGACCGACGCGTTTCTCGATGCGCGGATCCACGAAATTCGCTGCCAACCCGGGCAAATGGAGGTCGCGACTCGCCTCCGAGGACTTCTCTCTGGAAGCACGATCCTTCCTTCGCACTCGGAAAACGATCCCCGCGTGCAGGACCCCTACTCACTGCGCGCGATGCCGCAAGTTCTCGGGGCGGCGCTCGATGCGTTTCGCTTCGTCGAGGGCACGGTCGCCCGCGAACTTGGCGCTGTCACGGACAATCCGTTGGTCTTTGCCAACGATACTGCTGGTGCAGGCGACATCGTCTCCGGTGGAAACTTCCACGGTATGCCGCTCGCCATCGCGCTTGATCTCCTCGCGATCGCGTGCTCGCATGTGGCGGGTATCTCCGAGCGCCGAACCTTTTGGGTGGTCTCGGGCTTCGACCAGTTTGTCGCGCATCGGCCTTATCTCGCCACCGATCCCGGCGTTGACAGCGGGCTCATGATCGCGCAATACACCGCAGCTGCGTGCGTCAATGAGATCGCCACCTCCGCGAATCCCGCGAGTGTGACCAACATTCCGACGAGCGCTGGCATCGAGGACTACAACAGCTTTGGTGCCACGAGCGCGCTCAAGGCCACACGCTGTGTGTCGCTGATGCGCTCGGTCGTCGCGATTGAATTGCTCGTGATGGCGGAGGCACTCGAGGCCCACCGCCCACTCCGCTCAGGCGCCGGCGTCGAGGCCGCGCACGCCATCGTGCGATCGCGTGTGCCCAAGCTCAACCGCGACCGCATCCCCGCGCCCGATATTCGCGCGCTTGAGCAACTTGTCGCGCGAGGCGCGTTCAGCATGATTTGAGTTCGCGGCTAGACTCGCGACTATGACCACCATCTCCGCTCCGACTCGCGTCATCCGCGCACCACGCGGCAACACCCGTACCTGCTCGACGTGGGCTGCCGAAGCCGCGATGCGCATGCTCATGAACAACCTCGACCCTGAGGTGGCAGAACGCCCGGAGAATCTCGTCGTCTACGGCGGTCGCGGGCAGGCCGCGCGCAACTGGGAGTGCTTCGATGCGATCATCGCAAGCCTTCAGAAGCTCGCGCCGGACGAAACGCTGCTTGTCCAGAGCGGCAAGCCCGTCGGCATCGTGCGCACGACGACCGATTCGCCACGTGTCCTCATCGCGAACTCAAATCTCGTACCGCACTGGGCGACGCAAGCGAAGTTCGATGAACTCGCCGCGAAAGGCCTGATGATGTTCGGGCAGATGACTGCGGGCTCGTGGATCTACATCGGTACGCAAGGCATCTTGCAAGGCACGTATGAAACCTACGCGGAGGCAGCGCGCCAACATTTCGGCGGCTCGCTGCGCGGAACGCTCAACGTGACCGGCGGCTGCGGCGGCATGGGCGGCGCGCAACCGCTTGCGATCACGATGAATGAAGGAACGTGCCTCATCGCAGATATCTGCCGCGAACGGCTCGAAAAGCGCATCCACGATCGCTACCTCGACGAGATGCACGAGGATATTGATGTCGCAATCGACCGTGCGCTTCAACTGACCGCTGAAGCGAAGGAAGGGAAGAATCACGGCATTTCCGTCGGCTGGCTCGGCAACATCGTCGACCTCTTACGCCGACTCGACGCGCGCGGAATCGTGCCCGAGACGCTCACCGACCAAACGAGCGCGCACGACCCGCTCGAGGGCTACTACCCCGCCGACATGTCGCGCGAGAGCGCCGACATTCTGCGCGAACAGAACCCCGCCGAGTATCAAGAACTCGCGTGCGCTTCGATGGAAGAGCACGTGCGTCTGATGGTCGGGTTCCTGCACAAGGGCTCGAAGGTTTTCGACTACGGCAACAACATTCGCCAGCGCGCGCTTGATCATGGCTTCGCCGACGCGTTCGCGTTTCCGGGCTTCGTGCCTGCGTACATTCGCCCGCAATTTTGCACGGGACGCGGGCCGTTCCGGTGGGTTGCGCTGTCCGGTGATCCGGCAGACATCAAGACGACCGATGAAGCGATACTCAAGTTGTTTCCGAACGACGCGTCGCTCAAGCGCTGGATCACGATGGCTGGCGAACGCATCGCGTTCCAGGGTTTACCCGCGCGCATCTGCTGGCTCGGCCTCGGCGAGCGGCACAAGGCGGGGCTTCTCTTCAACGAACTCGTGCGCAGCGGCAGGGTAAAGGCGCCGATCGTGATTGGTCGCGATCACCTCGACTGCGGCAGCGTTGCGAGCCCAAACCGCGAGACCGAGGCGATGCTCGACGGCACCGACGCGGTGAGCGACTGGGCGATTCTCAACTTCGCGGTGAATACGGCAAGCGGCGCGAGCTGGACGAGCTTCCACCACGGCGGCGGCGTCGGCATCGGCTTCTCGCAGCACGCTGGGCAAGTCATCGTCGCCGATGGCACCGATGAGGCCGCTGCGCGCATCGAGCGCGTGTTGACGAACGACCCGATGATGGGCGTGTTCCGTCACGCCGACGCGGGCTACGAACTCGCGAAGCAGTGCGCGCGCGCCGAAGCGGTCAAGATTCCGATGTTGTAGCGCTCGCCGCTGCGGCCGCTCCCTCTGGTGCTCGCTTCGTTTTCGCTTGTTTTGGCGGGGATGGAGTACGGCTGCGTGCACCGGGATGAAATTCCAGTAACACAAGACGTGGATATCAGCCTGTCGAAGCACGATCGACGTCGCACGTCATCCGCTCCGAGAACTTCGTCCCTGGGCACCCAATCGAAAGACCCCCTCGATGTGAGAGCGGCTATCGACGGTCCAGCCAAGCCGTCAATTTAAATCAATATCGACAGATTTTACGCAGAGATTGCGAACGCGTCGCCTCTCTCCTCGCGGTGCTGGCCATTTGCCCGGCACGCGCCTCGGCATGTTTCGTTCGTTTTTGACTCGATGGAGTTTCGTACTTCACCGTCTGCTGACGGATGCAAGGCCGCAACGCCTCGCCGGGCGACATCGTCATGTCGTTCGACTTCGGAGCTTCCTGGCTCCCCGGCATTCACCTGAGCTTGTCCTCGAAGCTCGCTCACCAATCACCCAAGGAGTACTTGTCATGAACCATCGTTCGATTTTTGCTAGCGCGTCGGTGTTCACGCTGTGTTCGATCGCACCGGGCGCAGTCACGACTCTCACCTTCGAAGGACTTGGGAATAATCAGGGAATCGGGGGGTACTACGCAGGAGGGGCAGGCGGCGACTTCGGTATTTCGTTCAGCGCGAATGCGCTGTCCGTCATCGACTCGGATGCGGGTGGAACTGGCAATTTCGCGAACGAGCCCTCGGCCTCGACGTGCGCATATTGGAATAATGGTGCCTCATCGATTTCGATCGATGTTGCCAATGGCTTCACTAGTTTCTCTGGCTACTACACCACGATCGATTACACCGGTTCGTGGGCCGTTTACAGCGGCGCAGATGCAACCGGCTCGATTGTTGCCTCCGGCATCTTCAATGCACTTGGTTCTTCGAGCGGCGATCCGAATGGCGCGTATTCAAACTGGGAGTTGTTCGGTGCCAACGGTGACGGTGCCTGGATTGGGCGATCCATCGTGCTCTCAGGGACGTCGGACCGGATCGGCTTCGATGACCTGACGTTCGACTCCGTCCCCGCACCCGGCGCGCTCGCGCTCTTCGCGCTCGTGGGCGGTGCACGACGACGCCGACGGTGAGAGCGACCGGCGCTGCGCGCCGTCCCTCGACGCTTGTGATACGAGACGACCACGACCCGTTGGTCGCGAAGCGACCAACGGGCTCGTGGCACCCAACGGCCTGGTGGCCGTTGGACTTCATTCGACGTCCTCCTCCGATGGACGAAGCCGACCGAGTGGTTCGATTCCGGTCGTCAAACTCGCCTCGTGTGTCATTCCGGTCGGCGTTGCCGACCGGGTGCCACGAACCTCGCGCGCCGGAGGTGCGCGAGGTCGTGGTCGCTCCGCGTTCCAAGTTTCGTGAGACGCCGCGCGAAGCGCGGCGGTCGTTCTTTCGCGGCGGTCGCCGCTGCGGCGGCTCCCTCTGGTGCGGCTTCGCTTTCGCTCGCTCTGGCACGCCTCGCCGCGAGTGAATCGCGGCGGGCTGAAACGCGACGTGCCCGCGCGCGTGAGCCACCCGTCGTGCCGAACTTCGGAAATCCGTCGGGTTTCGGCGCAGAACCTTTTTCGCGGGCGCTGTCCTCTCGCAAGAGGACATCCCATGCCCATCCCACGCCCGCAGATCGCCCTTCTCGCATCGCTGCTTGCCGCCCCCGCTACGCACGCCGACATCATCGATTTCGAGAACTTCGCCACGCCGAACACCTGCGTCAACTACTTCCAAAACTTCGGCGTCATGCCCAGCAGTTACGCGGGCTTCAACTGGAGCACCGACTTCCCGTTCTCGGGTGACAGCTGCACCCCGGCGAACTCGATGGCCGTGTACCGCAACACGCAGTCCCCCGGCATGTCGCCGTCAGGTTACTCGACTGC
>CAMDMA010000050.1 GCA_945902075.1 Candidatus Kuenenia stuttgartensis
GTCAACCACGGTGCGGGTCATCGAGGTGCCCGAACTGCCAGCCGCGCCCATCGCAAAGCGCATCCAGCCGTAGTGGGTGGTGCCAGCCGTAGCGACGAAACGGAAACCAATAATGTTCTCAGCGCTGTACTGCCAGTTGCCAGCCGCGCTGCCGAACACCACGCCGGTGGTGGACGTGTTGAACGAGCCAGTGCTGCCGATCGAAGTGCCCAAGGCAAGGTTGCCTGCAGGGCCGGCCGTCACGCCCGGATAGCGCATCTGGCCGCCACCGGTCGAGTTGAAGAAGTTCATGCCGCCACCGGACGAGTACGGGTTAACGTCCCAGCCCGGAACGCCGGAGCCCGGGCCGTTGCTGAGGGTGTTGGTCTGAACGTTGATGTAGCAACCATCGATGTCGACGGCGCAGACGAAGTTGATGACACCGCTGTACACGACGGCGGCGTTGGCCGAGCCAACAACGACTGCCGCAGCAGCGGCTGCACCGAAGTGCTTTGCAAGACGATTCGAAAGCATCTCTCTCTGCCTTTCTAAAATTTCAGATTTGAGTGTGCAGAGGCGGAACAACCTCTATCGAATCTCGACGCTTGTATCGAATCTCGACGCTTGGCCTGACAGAGACCGAGCTGCGCACTCAAATCTTCACGAACGACAATGGCACGGTTCAGCGAGCGGTCAAGCAAGTCGCGGCCAAGATTGACGAAAAGTTCCCGAAGTTCTCATGTAACCCATTTTGTGATCGATCTGCGCGGTTGCTCGCGCTGAGGCGAGTCCGAACGGAATGGCCGAAAACTGGTGTCCCCGGGTAAATTGCCGCGATGGACCCTACTGCCGACATTCCCCCGCTCTCGGCCGACGGTGCTCCCGAGACAAACCGGCGATCGGCCTGCGGCGCGATCCTTGCAGCCATTCTTGCGACCGCCGCTTCTGGCTGCCGTACTGCAGCAACCGCCAGTCGGTGCACTGAGCCTGTAACCCTCGAAAAGAGTACGACGCCTACGCCGCGACGGCGACCCATCGCCCTTTCAACCTGGGACCACGGGCTCCCCGCAAACCGTGCTGCGCTTGGGGTGCTTCATGCCGACGGTTCTGCACTTGACGCGGTTGAAACTGGCTGCCGAGTGGTGGAACTTGAGTGTCCGGACATGACGGTGGGGCTTGGTTCACGACCGGACCGGGACGGGCGCGTCACGCTTGATGCCGCAATCATGACCGGAGACGGGCGGGCGGGCTGTGTCGCGTTTGTTCAAGGCGTCGCGCACCCGGTTTCGCTTGCCCGACTTGTGATGGAACGTACGCCACATGTTCTCCTTGTCGGCGCAGGCGCGGAACAGTTCGCACGGGAGTCCGGAATCTCGGTGACCGCGCCGACGCTGACTCGCGCCGCCGAGGCCGAATGGCGTGCGTGGCTCGCGGAGCGGCGCTACCAGCCAACGATCAACATCGAGAACCACGACACGATTTCCATGCTCGCACTCGATGCCGCTGGAAACATGGCGGCGGCATCGACCACCAGTGGACTTGCGTTTAAAATGCATGGACGCGTCGGTGATTCGCCCATCATCGGCGCGGGAATCTTTGTCGATGCCCCAATCGGCGGTGCGATCTGCACCGGGCTCGGTGAAACGGTGCTCCGAACGCTTGGAGCGCACCTCGCGGTCGAAGCGATGCGCGCGGGCGCGACGCCACAAGAGGCGTGCGAAAGGGCGATCGATCGAATCATCGAAAAGAATGGGGATCCGTCCGGATACCAGGTGGGTATGCTCGCGCTTGACTTCGAGGGTCGCATCGGCGCGTACGCCGTCCAACGTGGCTTTACCTTCGCCATCCAAGAAGAACTTCGCGATGCGCCATCGAGATTTTCCTGAGAAACTGTTCCGCTCCGAAACGAATGCGGCCATCGCGGCCTCAGACGCCCCCACTGCGGCTCCCGCGGCAGAAAGGGATCTCTATGTTTCTCCGACAAATCTACGACGAAAAACTGGCTGAAGCTGCTTACCTGATTGGCTGCCAAAAAACGGGCGAGGCAATCGTGATCGACCCCGAGCGGGATATCGACCGCTACGAAAAGGTCGCGGCGGCGAACGGCCTCCGAATCATCGCCGCCGCTGAAACACACATTCACGCGGATTTCCTCTCCGGCGTGCGCGAGTTCGGCGAAAAAGGCGCGCGCGTATATGTCTCCGACGAAGGCGACGCCGACTGGAAGTATCAGTGGCTCGACAAAAAATCAGGTGGCGGGCGCTATGACGCTGTGCTGCTTCGAAACGGCGACACATTCAAGGTGGGCAACATTCTGTTCCGTGCGCTCCACACTCCGGGCCATACTCCGGAGCATCTCTCCTATGAGGTCACCGATGTGGGCGGCGGCGCGAACGAGCCCATGGGGGTCGCGACCGGCGACTTCGTATTTGTCGGCGATCTCGGCCGGCCAGATCTCCTCGAAAGCGCCGCGGGAATCGCGGGTATTGCTGATCCCTCCGCGCACCGCCTCTATCAGACTGTCCGCAAGTTCAGCGCGTGGCCCGACTACCTGCAGATCTGGCCTGGGCACGGCGCGGGAAGCGCGTGTGGCAAGGCGCTCGGTGCAGTGCCACAGACAACTGTTGGTTACGAAAAGCGCATGAATCCTGCGATTCGCGCAGCAACGAGCGAGCGGAACTTTGTTGAGTTTATTCTAGAAGGACAGCCTGAGCCGCCGTTGTACTTCGCGCGCATGAAGCGTGACAACAAACTCGGGCCGCGTATTCTCGGTGCGCTGCCGACGCCGCGACAGTTGACCGCCGTCGAACTGCGCGCGATCGACCCGAAACGTACCGCGATCATCGATACGCGTACGTGGGCGGCGTTTCGTGATGCGCACATTGCAGGCTCATTGTTTGCACCGCTCACGAATTCGTTCAACTCCGACGCAGGATCGTTTGTCACCGAAGAGGAAGACATCGTGTTGATCGTCGATCCCACTCGAGTCGAAGAAGCGGTGCGTGACCTCGTACGAATTGGTCTTGATCGCGTGGTCGGGTTCTTCGACGCAGGCGCGATGCAAGAGTTTGCGAAGGTTGGTGGATCGCTGCGTGCGACGCGAGAAATCGCTCCCGCGGAAGCGCGCCACGAAATCGACACACGCAAGCCGTTCATCCTCGATGTGCGCCGCGCTTCTGAGTTTGCGGCCGGAAACATCGCGGGGGCACTGAACATCGCCCACACGCGACTCCTCGCGAAACTAGACCAAGTCCCGAAGGATCGCGAGCTTCTCGTGCACTGTCAGGGCGGCGTGCGCAGTGCGCGCGCGTGCGCACTCCTCGAGCGCCACGGGTATTCCGTCACCAACCTCGCAGACGGATACGCCGCCTTCACAAAGCACACCCCAGCGCCCGTGCGCGCCTAAAGGAGCACCATCATGACCACTGCAACCACCACCGCGAGTCCAATCGCACAGCCACTCTCCGAAGTCGATCCAGTCGTTGCGAAGGCGATGCTTGACCGCCGTGAGGGCGTACTCGTCGATGTGCGAGAGCCGGACGAACACATGCGCGAGCGCATCGCAGGATCAGTGCTCATGCCGCTTTCCACGCTCACGCCGGCGAAGATCGCCGCGCTCGGCGCCACGCGGGTTCTTGTTCATTGCAAGTCTGGCCGTCGCTCAGCTGATGCAGCGTCGCGCTGTGCCTCGCTTGCGTCGAGTGGCGTTTCGGTCACCAGTGTGCACGGTGGAATCGAAGCATGGAAGGCCGCGGGTCTACCGACCGTCGTGGACACCGCGCGACCAAAGTGGAGCGTGATGCAACAGACGCAGGTTGCCATCGGCACTGGCGTGCTGGCTGGAACCGCACTGGGCTATCTCGTGCATCCTGGATTTCTCGCGATTCCCGCGTTCATGGGTGCCGGCCTGATTGTCGCTGGCTCGACAGGAACCTGCGGCATGGCGGTGATGATCGCGCGCCTGCCGTGGAATCGACCGTCGGCCTGCGCCGCGGGTTCATGCTCAACCTGACTGCACGACGTGCCGACCAGTTCACCCTGCGCGTGGATGCGCGAGGTCGTTTGCGCGGAGCATCGCGTGAGCGAATCGCTGTACGCTGCCCCACGGCGTGATGTGTTCGTCGCACTCTTCGCCCACGAGTTCGAATGTGCGCTCAGTGGATGTCAGTGCGCAAGCGATTGCGACACCATTCTGCCTCGCGACAGGAAGTCCGCTACAGCGCTCAGGACCGTCTAGGGCAAAGCTCGAGAAAAGTGCGCTTCCACCGGGGCAAAGGATGCGCCTGAGGTTGTGCGCGTATGCGTGCCGATCACTTTCATCGATGAGAAAGTGAAACGCGGCACGGTCATGCCAGAAGTCAATTGATCGATCGGGCACCACGCGGAGACTCGAATCGCTTGATACATCGCATAGATCCGCGACCACACACGTCAGCCGATTCCGATGTGCCGCAACTTGACGCGCTCGAGTGTGCTCAAGGGCCTGCACGGAGATGTCCACTGCAGTCACCATTGCGCCCTGCTCAAGCAATACATCCACAATTGTTGACGCGCCGCTACCTGCGTCCAAAACGCGGAGTCCACGCAAGTCGCTCCCAACAAAGCGTTGGATGCGTGAGATCGTTGCATCCACATCGGACTGAAACCAACTGACTTCCGCAGGCTTCTTTGTCTCGTACACCCGCTCCCAGTGCGAACATCTCTCGCCGCTCATGCACGCCCCTTTAGCATGCCATGCCAGTAAAGCTGCGGTAGCAAGTGACGTTTCAGCATGTACATGCTCCACCGCTCCTTGCTTTGGTCGAAGGGGAACGTCTCGCTCGGCTTCCCGTCGTAGTCGAACTCTGCGAGGATGAGCGATCCGTAATCGGTGACGAGCGGACATGAGGTGTAGCCGTCGTATGTCGCGTCGGGCTTGCGGCCATCAAGTACCGCGCGCACGTTGGCGACGACAACGGGCGCTTGTTTATGAATCGCTGCGCCGGTCTTACTCGTCGGAAGACTCGAACAATCGCCAAGTGCAAAGACGTTGGGAAATCGCGTGTGACGACAACTCAACTTGTCGACTTCGACCCAACCCGTCGCTGCCGCGAGTGGGCTTGCCTTGATGAAGTCGGGTGCGGACATCGGTGGCGTGATGTGTAAGAGATCGAAGTGCTGCACCACTTCGGTGCCATGATCAAGGTCATCGAAAATTGCCTCGCGCGTTTCGACGCGCACTTCCTTCAGATTGTGCCGAAAATGAGGGGCTTCAATGCCCTTCCGAAGAATCACTTTGTTCAATGCCTTCGCGTATCGATCCACCTTAAAGATCAACGGCTCTCCAGAGTAGAATTGAATGCGCGCCGCATCGCGCACGCCCTGCCTCCGAAATGCCGCATCAGCGAGATACATGGTCTTCTGCGGTGCACCTCCACACTTGATCGGTGTCGCAAGATGGGTGAAGACCGCGTCGCCACCGCGAAAATTGCGAATGGCGTCCCACGTTGACTCGACGGTGTCGAAGGAGTAGTTCGAGCAGATGCCATGACGGCCAATATTGCCTTCGAGTCCTTTGATCTTTTTCCAGTCGAGTTGGATACCTGCGGCGACGACGAGAATGTCATAGCCAACAACATCGCCACGACGCGTGGTAAGCGTTGAGCGATCGGGGTCGAAGCTTGCGACGGCATCGCGGCGCCAACGCACTCCACGCGGTATCAGGTCGGACTCGCGACGGCGAGCCTTCTCGCGCCGCAGCACGCCCGCACCGACGAGCGTCCAGAGCGGTTGGTAATCGTGGGTCTCGGAGGGCTCGATGAGTTCGACATCAATTCCGCGCACACGCGCGAGTCGCGCTGCGACTGAGATCCCCGCGGTTCCGCCTCCCACGATGACGACCCGATGGGAGACCGGTTTTTGGGATTGGTGTCCATGCATAGAAGACTCTCAGAGGGGTGTGGCACAAGCGTTGGAACATCGATGAGAGACCGCATGCTTGCGGACTCCGCGGCGGAAGCATCATGTTCGGAAGCAACGTTGATGCAACCACCCACGCAGAGGTCAATTTATCTCGCACGTTGCGATTTCGCACGCATATCTGCCCCTGCGGCAGATCGCGTTGCATGCTTTTTGCTCGTACTTTTCTTCGCTTTCGGCGCGCTGGTCGCGGCTGCGCGAAGCTTCTCTCGCTGTTTCTTGTCGGACGTCGAGATCATGCCGCCATGCTTCGAGGCTTCTCGGAACGCCCGACCAACAAGCGCAAGTACCTCGTCCAGCGAGCCACCCTTCTTCGCCTTGACCGCGATACACGACTTTCCTGACATGTACGGCGCAAGCTCTGCACCCATCGCGACGAGTACCGGCGGCGAACAGCAGTACGCGATTGGACCGCTCGCGCGCATCGCGAAACCGGCAATCCACTCCATGTCTCGGACGACGATGGGAAACCCAGCGTAGACCGAGATTTCCTTCGGCGTAAATGCCGCTTCGAGCAGTTCGCAGAGCTGCAACGCGATGGCGCGTCGCGCTGGTGCGATCGTGGCCAGAAAGGCCTTTTTTTGATACCGCGAAAACTTTGACTGCTGTTTCACGGACGTTCCTCTGAGAGTCGGTCGCCACTTTCATCGATAAATGCCATGAGCATTTCGCACGATACCTGCGACCAATGACGGGGTCGTAACGCGCTCGAACAGAGCGTTTGCGAGGAAATCAAATGATGGTGGCGCGAAATTGCCGACGATGTGCTAGTATCGAACTTCCCCCCGCCGGTGTACTCAGGTCGGACTCTCGTCCGACGCAACAACTGGGAATCAGCCGGCAGCATGCGATCAAGGACAGGCTGGGACTTGTGTCTCCAGCGTCCTGCGTGCTCCGAACGGCTTGATCCCGTACCCCAAGGCGCTCCGGTTGACCCGGAAACCCAGCTGGAACGCGATTCCGCCCTCATTGAGGTCCGTGTGCGTTTTTGTGCGTTGCCGCATCGAAACGCGCGGACGAAAGGTTTCTTTTTCGTGACGCCAGCTGTTTCTTCCCCCGCTTCTTCCACCGCAACCACCTTCGCTCAACTCGCGCTCGCGCCACCGATCCTCGACGCGCTGATCGCCGACGGCTATCAGAACCCCACACCAATTCAGGCTCAAGCGATTCCGCATGCGCTCGCCGGCCGCGATGTCCTTGGTATTGCGCAAACCGGTACTGGAAAGACCGCGGCCTTCGCGCTTCCGATCCTCAATCGACTCATTGCGAGCAGCGTCGGCGGCAACAAGCCTGGGGCTCGACTGCCTGTTGGTCGTAAACCTCGGGTGCTTGTACTCTCGCCGACGCGCGAACTTGCCGCGCAGATCAGCGAAAGTTTCGCCAGTTACGGTCGCCATACGCCCATTCGATTCGCGGTCATCTTCGGCGGCGTTGGCCAGGGCCCGCAGGTTCGCGCAATCCAACAAGGCATCGATATTCTTGTTGCGACTCCGGGCCGCCTCATCGACTTGCTTCAACAACGACTCGTCAACCTTTCAGAGGTTGAGTTCTTTGTGCTCGACGAAGCAGATCGCATGCTCGACATGGGGTTCATCGAGCCGATTCGCCGCATCTCCGCGCTTCTTCCGAAATCGCGACAGACGATGCTCTTCTCGGCGACTATGCCGAAGGAGATCCGCCACCTCGCGGACTCCTTGCTCAACCAGCCGGTCACAGTGACGGTCACTCCAGTGTCCTCTGCGGTCGATCGCATCGATCAAAAGCTGTATTTCGTGCTGAAAGCGCAGAAGACCCAACTGTTGGTGCATCTCTTCGGCACGCTTCAGATGGATCGCGCGGTTGTATTCACGAAGACGAAGCACGGCGCCGACCGACTCACTCGCAAACTCAAGGCCGCGGGAATCCAGGCCGACGCCATCCACGGCGACAAGGCGCAGAACCAACGCACGCGCGCGCTCGATGCATTTAAGTCGGGCCGGACTCCTGTGCTGGTGGCAACCGACGTTGCCGCACGCGGGCTCGACGTTGACGACATTACCCATGTCGTAAACTTCGATCTTCCGATGGAACCTGAGGCTTACGTCCACCGCATCGGCCGCACCGCGCGCGCAGGCAAGTCTGGACACGCCATTTCGTTCTGCGATGTCGAAGAGAAGGGCCTGCTCAAGCAGGTTGAGAAACTGATCAAGTTCGAAATCCCGCGTGAGCGCGTGCCTGTGGATGTCCCGAAGTCGGATGAAGTGGCGGCGAAGAGCGCTCCGACGCCGTCGCAACGGGCCCCGATCAGCGAGGCCACACGAGCCCACGCAGGTCCTCAACGCTCCAGTGAACGCGCGCGCGGACCGCGCATCGACCGTCCACTCGAATCGTCGAGCGCAACTCGAGAGGATCGTCCACACCGAGAGCCACAAGTGACTCCGGCGCGGACGCAGCAAGGCCCGCGTCCGCAGCAATCGGCTCGTCCGCAGGGTGAGTCCCGCGCGAACGGAAATACTCCGCCCATGGCCACCCCGGGAGGCGCTTCATACGCTGCCGCGAGCAGGCCCGGCTTCAACAGCAATCCGCGAGGCGCAGGATTTAAGCAAGCAAGCCCGAGTAGCCGCGGCACGAAAAAGCCTGGCGGCTTCGGCGGTAGGTAACGAGCAACGACGCATCGCGGGGGAATCCCGGTTTGCGACCGAACGCTCTGCACACGAACAAGCCTCCGGCGATGGTGACATTGCCGGAGGTTTTTGCTTCTCAAATCGTCCACTCGCGAGTGCTTGCCCCGTCGACTTCACGCGCTTCGGCAGCTGCAAGCGCTGCGCTTTTGCGGTTGCTCAACAAGAAGCGGCCTACGACGAACGTGCTGCAGCACGGTCCCCGCTTCCGATGTCGAAGTGCACCCTGACAAAGCAGGTTGGCCGAGACGCGCGTTATCTCCTTTTATCCGCTGATCTGCACCACTTAGCGACGTGGATGGCGCGGGGAGAGAATGAGCGCTTTTGCCCGCGCACTCTCCTGCCTCCTCAAGGCTTCGTCGAGTCGACTCAGCTCGATGGCCGACTCGCGACGCGCTTCCGCCCATGCCACACTTTCGGGACCACTTCCGACCGACGGCGCTGGCCGCGACGCGTGCATGTTCCCAATTGATTCGCGATTCAAATCATCGAAATGATCAATGAAGCGTTCGACCTCGCGCTTGTGCCGCAGTCTCGCTTCATCCTCCATGCGGCGTTTCGAGTTTCATCGGCGATCACGCGCATCTTCGCGCAGCACGCGTCGCGCTTGAGTGCACAACATTTCACGCAGCGGTGCTCGTCCGGTGAGATCGGTCGGCGTGGGATCTTGGATGCGCGAAACTCAATGGCTCTGAAACTGGGCCAACTTGCGAAGTAAACCACTTCGTCGTTTTCGCCGTTCTCGACTTGCGCTTTCGGTAGAGCCTCGTTTCTTGTGATCGCGAGGAACGACATGAGTACCGAGTCTTCCAATATCACCCCGGTCTGGGGCAACGTCCAGTGGCGCGCGATGAGTTCTCCATTACGGTTTGAACTCGAAATTGTCGCTGGGTCGATCTGCCCTGCTACCGCACAGGACTTTGCCGAGGCCACCGGCCGCACACGCGCGAGCATTTACCCGCACCTCCAGGCGATGGCCGGGGCTGGGTTTCTTGTGGTGGTTGAATACCGACCGTCGGCTCGACGACCTGTCGCGGTCTATGGCCGCGGTCCGATGATGGACATTCCCCCGTACGACGTCACAAACTTCAACCGTGGACCGGAGTGGATCCGCGCGAGCGATGCGTTTTTCCGGCTGCACGCGCGCGAACACCAAGCCTCGATCCGCGCAATGGAGGGCGGCACGACGCTCGTCGAAGGCCTCGACATTCACTACCTCTTCGGCAAGGTCATGCATCTTGATCGCAGCGGGATGGAGGAATTGATTGAGCTCAAGAATGCACTCCGCGATTTTGCAACCCGTCACGCAAAGCCAAACGGCGGCGAAATTGTTCGTCTGATGCTCGCGGTCATTCCAGACCAGCGCACGAAGACACTCCAACGTGCGCGACGCTCACGAAACAAGACTGGGACGAAGGAACCCGCTCCGAAATCGAAGGTTGCTTCGAAGCCGTCGAAGGCCGCCTCCAAACCGCGCGCGGCGTCGTAGCAGTTTCTTTGGCAAACATGCGCGGCACGCGCGATAGACGCGAGATGCACGCGAGATGCACGCTCGCGGCACAAACGCCGCTGCTTCCATCGTCCACCTTTCACGCGCGCGGATGGAGAAACCCGAGATGGAGTTGCGCGTGCCCAAGGTGGAGCCGCATCCACTCATCATGATGCATCCGACCAAACGCCGGACTTGACTGCGTCATCTGCTCACCGCGATCAAGGCGATCCACCACTCGGCGAAGTCGCGCCAGTCCCACGTCGAATGCACATCCCGGGGCTGGCTGCATGTAGGCACTCCGCTTGTCGAGTTTGAACCCTGCGGGGAGCGTCTTCCCGCTTGATGCGCCTGCTCGATGCGCGCCAAATCTTCCTTCAGGCATCCGGTGCATTGAAATGACAGGTTGCGCCGTGATGCCTTGGCGGTATTGACGAAACGCTCACTCATCATTGGCCTCCGTTGGTCGTTCTGGATTCACCGCGCACAACCTCAAGCAACTGATCGGACGTGGGGTTGCTGGGGAGGCTCGCGAAGAATCCCTCCTCAGAAAACTGCACCGGCATTCGCCGCGACGGGCAACCCACAGAGCCACACAGAGAAACGTCGCAGTACACATAAGCGCGGGGCGAAGCCGACCTCTCGCCGCTTCGCCCGCTGTGGATGATCACGCGATTGAAAAACACGCACAACGATCATGGTCAAAAACAATGAACTCCCACGGCGAAAGCTGATGCGCAAGCACCGTATCCAGAATCGCTCGGGACGATAGAGAGAAAGAAGTGGTGCGAAAGCACATGGTGACAAAAACATGGTGACAAAAACATGGTGCATCGCGAGCAAAACAGGAAGTCCAACGTGTTACTCGTGGAATGTTTCGCGTGCGCGAGTGGTTCCGGACACCCGACTCGCACGCGCCACCGTTGTGACTTACTCGCGCACCGGCATTGCGACAAACGCTCTCGCAGGCGAAGCTGCAGTCGGATTCGAGCGAATGTGGACGACGCGCCCCGATTTGATTGCGGGTGCGACGATGCGCACCGATCGGCCATCAGCCGCTGGCTCGCACCGCACAATTTCCACTGCTTCATCATCTAGTTTCGGCCCACCGTACTGCGGCGTCGCCTCGTAGCGCCACTGACGGAGCGTGAAGTTGCGCGGATCGGAAAGCCACGCCGCATCAATTGGCCGCGTGTAGGAGACGAGAAGTCCATCGAATGTCGCTGAGACGTTCTGGTACTCGAACGCTTCGAGCGCGGTCGGCCGCAACCGTTCAAGCCCGAAGCGCGTGTCACGCCAATTCCAATTTCCACCAGACCCGATCGATCCGGCATCCTCAACGAAGCTCTTCGAGAAGAGCGCGTTTACAAAGCTCGCTTCAAGGGCACGCGCCCCATGCGGCCAACAGAAGTGAGAGGTCCGCAGCGCCGACATCGCCGTCGCCATCGACATCGCCTGCGCCCGAAGTACCCCACGCGGCAAGCAGCAGCGAGAGATCAGACGCACCCGTCTCTCCATCGCCGTCGATATCCGTTGGGCACTTCGACGCCGGACGCGGGAGATTCAACACGAAAATGCGATTGCCAAATGCGGTTCGCCCCGTGCCAACGACGGTGTACCCGTCACTCGACATCGCGAGCGGCAACGACATGCGCACATCATTTGGGACATCGACACCCTGCGAGCGCGCATACTCCTCGAGTTCATGGAGCGTGCCGTCGATCCAAATGTATCCCTCACCACTCGTCGCCGGCGGACCGGCGCGGAAGAACATCGCGACGCGCGAACCATCGTCACTCACATCCGTCGCATACGCGC
Organism: Candidatus Kuenenia stuttgartensis; assembly: GCA_945902075.1. Classification (GTDB taxonomy): domain Bacteria; phylum Planctomycetota; class Phycisphaerae; order Phycisphaerales; family SM1A02; genus QWPT01. The sequence goes on from CAMDMA010000050.1 coordinate 11,905, forward strand.
GATAGCCCGGAATCGGCGACAAAGGCAGCGGCGCGTAGCCGCTGGTTTGATTCCACCGCCATGCAGGCTGCTCGCTGAGGAGTCCGAGCCCGACGACCCACTGTCCATCGCCGGAGCACGCGTTCGCCTCGCCGAGTTTGAGGTTGTTTGGTCCCGTCAACACCGTCTGTACGCCGTTGCGCCAAATGCACCCACGCCATGATCCGACGTAATCGGATTGCCAGCCCACAACCGTCGTGCCGTCCATGTTGCAGCCGTTTGCGCGATTGGGTTCATAGAAGAACGCCGTCGGCAGGGTTGTAAACCCCGTCGACTCGTCCCAGACGTAGCCAATAGCCGAGCATTGCGCTTGTTGACCAAGACCGACGACACGCGTGCCATCACCTGAGATACCCCAAGCGCTCGTTGCTCCGATGTCACACGAGAATCCAAGATTGCCAATGCGCGTTGTTTCGCCCGTGGCGATTTCGTAGATCGCGCCCTCCGTTTTGCTGGTCTTCGGATTGATGGTTGTGAATCCGATGCGCGAGCCATCATTTGAGATACCCCCGGATCCACCCGCACCTTGAAAGCCCGGCGCAATGCCGCCGATCGGTACGTGCCCCGAAGCCGCCGTCCAGTACCAGTACTGCACGACATCATTCAGAACGACCACGCTGCCGTCATCACTGACGCCTGTGGCGTATGAGCCCTCGATCAGCGCAAGGCTTCCCGACGTTCCACCTGCATTCGCGGATGTGACCACAAAGGCGGTCGAAAGAACAACCGACGCAAGACACGCGGCGCGAGACGATGTGGCGGTCGCGAAAAGGCAGGTCAAGGACAAACTCCCCAGGCTGCGAGAAGCAACGAGAGATCGGCCGCGCCAATGATCTTGTCACCGTCAAGATCGACATCGGGGTTCAGCGAATCCCATGCCGCCAACAAACTCGAAAGGTCTGCGGCGCCGACCTCGCCATCGTTATTGAAGTCGGCAGGGCACGCGGGCGCGGAGGGCGTCAAATCCAAGACGAATGGCGAGGGCGTGCCATCGTCGCGCATCGCTGCGCCGCCGATGAAGAGCCCGTCGTCAGACATCGTGAAGCCGGAGTACGACCAGTTTGAGGGGAGCTTGAATCCGTGTTCCGCAGCCCACTGGGAGAGCGACACGTATCCGCGATCGGCAAACCACAGATAGGTTCCGCCACCCGCGAGAACAAGCGCCATCGAACCATCGACGTTCGAATCGGTCACCGCGCCGAGGCCGGCAGGAGCTGGAATCATGGCTTGATAGCCCGTCGCGACGCTCCAACGCCACGCGGCGCCGCCATCAAAGTTGGTTCGACCTCGACCAAAGACCCACTGACCGTTGCCACTCACCGACGAGGCCTCGCTCACTTTCGCCGTTGCCACGCCGCGAGAGATGAGCGTCTGGACGTACTCACCGGCTGCGTCGCGAATCCAGACCGAACCTTGACGCCAGCCAACGTAATCGTCGGCCCAACCGGCGATCACACCGCCATTGTCACTGATGGCATTCGCGCGGGTCGGCTTGTAGAAGTAGCTCGACTGCATGCGCCGCTCTTCGCCGGTCGCGCGATCGCGCACGAAGCCGCGGGCCTCGGAGCAACTGTTCCAGTTCAAACCGCAGACGTAACGACCGTCGCGCGACATGCCCCACGGGCCGGATCGCTCGATGTCGCAGTTCGGGCCAACATTCCCCATCGACTCTGCGAAGGCCAGATTCTTGATGTCGTAGATGGTGGCTTCCGACTTCAGCGGCTTTCCCTGCAGCGTGCTGCACGTCATCTCGAAGCCGTCAGCGGTGATGTTTGGATGTCCGCCGACGCCGTTGCCCGGCGCAAGAGCCCCGTCGACGAGGACAACCCAATTCTCGCGCGTCCAAAACCACACATTTGCTTGGTCGTAGCCGACCGCGATCCGCCCATCCGCACTGATGTCATTGACATACGCATATGGAACCGGACCAAGGAAGAAAACCTCGCCTGCATTGGAGGATGACGCAACAGCGAGCAGCGTGCCGGAGATCGCCGTGGTGAGAACACAAGCAAGACGCGTGGAGTGGTTCATGTGCATGCTTTCGAGAATGACCGCAGGTCGGAGTGCGGGTCGTCAGACGGTGCGAGATGAAGACGGAAGCACGGCGTCAACCGTGCTTCCGCGAAAGTTTGAATACTCACCGAGATCGATCGATCACGGGCATGCGCCCCACGAGGAAAGCACGATCGCGAGATCTGATGCGCCCGTGTCGCCATCGCCGTCGAGGTCCGCGTTCGCAGTACCCCATGCGCTCAACAGCTCGGCAAGATCGGATGCGCCAACGTCACCGTCGCCATCGAGGTCGGCGGGGCAAGCCGCGCCGCTTGATTCAACGCGAATGCGGGCAATCGCGTACAGCGCGCTCGCCGTGTCGTTCGCGCGAACGACGAGCCAGCCCGTGTCGGTGAGACACGTGCCGCCACCATCGCCGTTGCTTGCCGTGCTACCCGCGAGGCTGATCTGGTTGATTGCCGTGCCGGTGAAGTTGGTGTCACCGATCGTCGTTCCCGCCTTGGCAAGCAGGCGAAGACCACCAACAGCATCCCACGCCATGAGCGCGGTTCCGTTGTCGACCCCGTTGTTGATGTTGGCCGCGAAGACCACGCAACCGTTGTCGCTTGCGCAGATGCTCGTGCTGCCGTTCAGGCTGTTGAACACCCAGCCCTTCAAACCAGGAACCGCATCACCCTGACGGCACACCGTCACGAGCGTGCCGTCCGTCTTGCGCACACCGACGAAGGTGGCCGGCGCGGGCGACGAGATCCCCGTGCCGTCCGGATTCATAAAGATGCCTTCGAACGCAAGCATGCCGCTGGCGGTACGGACGAAGCCGGTCGTATTTGGAGATTGGAAAACCTTGCCGGCGAAATTCGGGTCGGTCGAATCAGTGATGCCCGGAATCGCCTGACCCTTTCGGATGAGAATCGAGAAGACGCCATTGCGCTCAGTCATCACCGCGCCGTTGTCGACGGACGTGACCGCTCCGCCGAGTGTGGCGATGAACGTCATGGTTCCATCCGTCGAGACTGGTCGCTGGCCGAAGGACAAGGACGAGGTATTGGCAATGGTCAAGCCGTCAAAGCCTGGAATCGGATCACCTTCCCGCGCAAAGATGCGGTATGAGCCGGTCGCGAACGCATTGGTGCAGTACACCGAGTCGTTGGCGGTGGTGATACCGGTGCCCACAAGCTTCGCGGAGAACGCATAGGTGCTGCCGTTGAGGAACTGACCGAACGAGTCGGGGTTCAGCGTGAGCCCCTTGTAGCCCGGCGCGGCTTCGCCCTTGCGCGAAACCAGCACATCGGAGCCTCCGTTGAGGAGCACGATGGCGGCGTTGTTGGCAGTCACGGTGTCGCCACCAACGAGCGCGGTGTAGAAGAGCGATTCACCCGCGTTGTTGGTCCGCTGACCAGAGCCTGCGTTCATAGGTGACGCGGAGTACTGCGCTCCCGCGGTGCCGGGGCACGCATCGAGGCGCTGGGCAAGCAGCACCGGAGCACCCGACGGAGGCAAGAACCACATGGCCGTGTCGTTCTGCGTCGTTGCGCCGGAGTTCACAATCGTTGGGCCCGTCATATAGCCCGAGACAACGATGCCACCATTCGACGAGATGTTGTTGCTCGAAGCGATCGAGTTGTTCGGGCTCGCAGTGCGCGAAATGATCGCGCCGGCGGGCAAGTTTCCTGGGACCGCCGAATTGTTGCGAGCGACAACTGTCCATGGTGCGCCCGTTCCTGTGACGAGCACAACGTGGTTCGCCGTCGCGCCCGTCGCGGTGATGCCGGGGCCCGCGATCTGCGAGCGGAAGGTCACCTTGCCGTTGGCATCGATCGCCGGAGTTGAGAACTGATTCGGCACCCAGACCACGCCATCGACACCAGTGACGTTCGCGGGGGACAAGCCGTCAGCGACCGTGAGGATTTCCCAGGAGCCGTCCGCAAAGGCGGAGGTCGACAACGTCGCGGCGAGGGATGCGGTCAAAAACAGGCCGACAACGGAGGGCCGAACGATGCTCTTCATGGAAACTCCTCTAAGAATGTGCTCGGTTCCACCGAGGCGGGAAGGGACTAGGGGCGTGCAGCGACCCGCACGGCGGGGCGAGCATAATGTGGAATTCCGCCACTGCAATCTTCCCTAGGGAAAATTCGCGTACATAGTTCAGGTCTGGTGAAGCGAGTCTGCCCGGTCGAGTCTTGGGGTTCGAGCCGACATCAAACTCACCTGCGACCTGTACCTCGTGGTCGCCGTTCCATCCCCCGCAGTCGTTTCATGGACGGTCGCCCGACGCACGGACGCACCACGGAGCCAGTTCCTAGTAACTTCAAGCCATGGCTTCAGTTCCAAACCGGGGATCGCGCAAATCATTGTCAAGCCGAGCACGCGTTGCTCGCCGAGCGAGCGGTGCGCCCATCGCGCAGGATGGCGCGTTCGACGGGATGACGGCGTTCCGGAACGAGTGCGAGAGTGTGATGCAGCGCATTCGGTCAGCCGTCGAGCGGCTGAATGCGGACGTCGCGGTCAACCCGTTGAAGCCGCAGGATGCAAGCCGCGCGCTGAAACTCAACAAGAACCTGACTTGGAAGTTTGCCCGCATACTCCTCGC
>CAMDMA010000051.1 GCA_945902075.1 Candidatus Kuenenia stuttgartensis
GAGGAGATCGTCAACAAGCTGCGTCAGGCGGACGTCGAGCTCGCTCGGGGAAGCACGGTGGCGGCGGTGTGCAAGCTGCTGGGGATCACGGACGCCACGTACTTCCGCTGGCGCAAGGAGTACGGCGGGATGAAGGTCGACCAGGCGAAGCGCCTGAAGGCGCTCGAGCAGGAGAACGCCCGTCTGAAGCGGCTGCTGGCGGACGCGGAGCTCGACAAGGCGATCCTCAAGGAGGCCGCCAAGGGAAACTTCTGAGCCCGGCGCGCCGCCGGGCTGCGGTCGAGGAAGTCCGGCGCGCGCTTCCCGAGGTGAGTGAGCGCCGAGCATGCCGCGTGCTCGGGCAGCCGCGGGCGGTGCAGCGGTACACGGCACGGGTGCGCGACGACGAGGCGCCGCTGACGGGCCGGATCGTTGAGCTGGCGTCGGTGTACGGCCGGTACGGATCGCCGCGGATCACGGGAATGCTGCGGAACGAGGGCTGGAACGTGAACCACAAGCGGGTGGAGCGCATCTGGCGGCAGGCAGGCATGAAGGTGCCGAGGAAACAGCCTCGCCGCGGCAGGCTGTGGCTGAACGACGGCAGCTGCGTGAGGCTGCGGCCGGAGAGAAGGACCACGTATGGGCGTATGACTTCGTCCTGGCCCGGACGCACGAGGGGCTGCCGCTGCGGCTCCCGGTGGTGGTGGACGAGTGGACGCGCGAGTGCCTGTCGATCGACGTGGCGAGGCAGCTGGGCTCGGACGACGTGCTGGAGCGGCTCTCGTGGCTGATGGCCACGCGCGGCGTGCCGGACCACGTGCGCAGCGACAACGGGAGCGAATTCACCGCGACGGCGGTGCGGGAGTGGCTCGGGAAGGTCGGGGTGAAGACGCTCTACATCGAGCCGGGCAGCCCGTGGGAGAACGGCTACGTGGAAAGCCTGAACGGGAAGCTGCGCGACGAGCTGCTGAACGGCGAGATCTTCTACACGGTGGCCGAGGCGCGGGTGCTGATCGAGCGCTGGCGCAAGCACTACAACCGGGTGCGCCCACACAGCGCGCTCGGATACCGCCCGCCGGCACCGGAGGCGATCGCTGCTGGACCGCCCTCCGCTTCGCTCCGGGCCGTCCAGCAGCGGCTTCCGAATCGGACGACTACTGCGTAAACTGTGGACTCAATGGCGGGGGAAGGTCAGCCCACAGGCTTCCCAAGCTGAATGTCGAGGGTTCGAATCCCTTTGCCCGCTTTAAAGCGCCGCCGTTGGGTCACCAGCGGCGGTGTTCTTTTTGAGGTGCGAGAAGATCCCTCGGAACTCCGCTCCTGCGCATGCCTCAGCCCTGCGCAGTGCGAAGGTTGCCGCGGGTTGGATTCGCGCCAAGCTGCAGGATCGAACGATGATTCGATAGGAAACACGCCGCTTTCAACGCTTGCGCGCGCGCTGCCCATCGACACTTCGCCGTCGTACTACGTCAATGCCCATTAGACGGCACGCCACCTAGCAGCCGGCTTCACAATCCACCGCCACAGTTTGAGCACGGACTGCAAACCCTGGATCCGAAGAGGCTGTTTTTCAGCAAGCGAAGGGGAATTCGGGCTTTTCCCTCGCCAGTGTCAAGGCTTCGATTAGGCTCTTCACTTCTACACGCCTCGGAGCCTTTCATGAAGTCGACTGCCATCTTCGGTTTTCTCGCACTCAGCACCAGCGCCGTTCTCCTCGGCCAACTCACCGCGACCGCTGGTGGCGCGCGTGGAAAGGGTGATGGCGGCGTCGCAGGCGGCTCGACGAGTTGCTCGACCGCTTCTGGCGCGATCATCGGCGACAACGCTTTCGACACGACCAGTTCCATCGCGGCGGCCAGCATCCCAAGCGGCGGCGGATGTGGTGCGCACACGATCTACAAGGTGAACTATTTCGATTTCACCGCTCCCAACAGCGCGACCTACACGCTCACGACCTGTGGCACGGCGACTTGGGATACCCGAATCGCCGTGATGACCGCTTGCCCATCGGGCGGGACGGTTGTCGCCTGCAACGATGATGCTTGCAACTACCAAACACAGTTGGCAGCGACGCTCGTTGCGGGCACGACCTACAAGATCGTGGTGGGTGGATACGGAGGAAGCGACGGCGGTACCGGTTCGATCAACATCACGGAGGGAACCGGCGGCGGCGGCGGCGGTGGTGGCGGCGGTACCGATGCCGATGTCATCGTCGGTGCGATTCCAGATATCTTGAAGTACGGGTCAACTGTTGTGGGCGGCCAGACCATCATGGCCTACGCAATTGGGACGACCAGTTGCAATATCGGCACGGCGCAACTGGAGTGGTTCGCGTCACCCGACAGTCGACACCCGTTCATCCCGCAGAACATGTACCGCCACAAAGATGGACGCCTCGAACAGATTGGCATGAGTTGGGGCAAGCACGGTTTCACCGCGCTGCAAGGCGCGCTGTGTGGAGCCTGCACGGCATCACCGACTGGAACCTATCTCGGCGTTGGCTGCTCCGATCCGTACAGCGCAGGTCTCAACGGTAGCCAAAGCGGGCTTGGCACCCGAAAGGAAGTCAACGCGGCCACTGGCGTGTTTCCGGGGAGTTTCAACGTCGGCGCGACTGCTGCCGCTGCCACCATTGGTCGGCGCCTGCAGGTGAATGGCAATGATTTGAACCCCTCCTTGAATCCCGGTGCCACGTATCTCGTCGAGGCGCAGTACATCCATGCGCAGGACGCAGCGGCGAGCAACGACGACAACAACGCATCCTGGCGATCGTTGACCGTCGGAGCGCTCTCGTCGGGGGCCTACACCCTGAACCTCACCGGCCCGACCAACCAGCAGAAGGCTGCGATCGAAGCATGGCCCTCGCTCAACACTGGGGTCACGCTCGCGTACGTCGATGTCGTAGACGACGGTCGATTTATCGTTGGTCACTTCGTCAAGGACAATGGAAATGGAACCTGGCGCTACGAGTACGCCATTGAGAACCTCAACTCGGATCGCTGCGGCCGCTCGTTCTCAGTGCCGCTGCCCGCAGGAGTGACGGTCACGAATGCCGGGTTCAAGGACATCGCGTACCACTCCGGTGATCCTTATGACGGCACTGACTGGACAGTGACCACCAGCGGGAACGCAGTGACGTGGACCGGTGGCAACTACGCCACCAACGCCAACGCGAACGCGCTGCGGTTCGCGACCATGTACAACTTCTGGTTCGACGCGACCACGGCGCCGACCGCGGTGTCGGGGACGATTGGCCTCTTCAAGCCCGGCGCCGCCGAAGCGCCCACGGCCGTCGCGGTCGCGGTCCGGGGACCGTCGGCCGCGAGCATTCCCGCCGACCTCAATGGTGACGGCGCGGTGAACGCGGCTGATCTTTCGGCCCTCCTTGGGAACTGGGGCGGCACGGGTGTCGGCGACATCAACGGCGACGGCACGGTGGGCGCCGCGGATCTTTCGGTCCTCTTGAGCAATTGGACCTGATCCAAGCCGACGCCAGTCGAGCAAGGGCGTTCGATCCGCCTTCGGGAACAGTGTCCGCTTCATTGACATCCATGCTCATTCGGACAACCCGCGTGAGGCCACCCATCAGACACGCAGCATGGCGGGCGTCTTCGTGACGTGAGCCAGCGGAGCCTCAGCAGTCCAATAAGTGACTTGCGATTTTCAGCGGTACTGCCTCCAACAAGCCGCCCTGCTTTGTCTTGACCGCTGTTTCCACAGAGACAAGTCCGCGAATCCCTTCTTGGCGCGAACGGCGATGAACTCGTCTATAGAAGGGTGTTCATTGGCCGATACCCTTGCTCCTGTTATGACTGACACCCGCTCCATCGACATTCTGATGATCACTTACCGCCGCCCGCATTACACGCGGCTTGCGCTTGATCGGCTCCTCGCGACATGCGATGAATCCATGCGGGTTTGGCTTTGGCACAACGGCGATCACGCGGAGACCCTCGAACTTGTGAAGAGTTACGAGAGCCATCCGCGCGTTCACCGATTTCACCACTGCCCAGAGAATCTCCGACTCCGTGAGCCCACGAACTGGCTGTTCAGAGAGTCGACGGGCGCGTTTGTCACAAAGGTCGATGACGACTGCCTAATGCCCTTTGGTTGGGCCGACACGTTGCGTGCGGCCATGGACGAGGAGCCCCGATTTGGCATGCTCGGTTGCTGGCGCTTCCAGGAAGAAGACTTCGATGCCGACCTTGCCGGGAAAAAGATTCAGACGTTCGGCCGCCACAAAGTCCTGCGAAACATGTGGGTCGAGGGCAGTGGCTATCTCATGCGACGCGCCTGCGTGCAGCAAGCTGGCCCAATTCGGGAGCGAGAAAGTTTCTCCACCTATGGGATTCGGGTTGGTTGCGCTGGATGGATCAATGGCTGGTATTGGCCGCCACTCCGACAAGCACATCTTGATGATCCGCGAGAACCCCTGAGCGCAATCAAGTCGGATGCTGATGTGCTTGAGAATCTTCCACTTTCCGCGATTCGGGCAAATATTCGCACACGCGCCGCTTGGATCAATCGGCTTCAGCGCAGCGCGCGTGAAGTACAAACGGCATCAATTGAGCCTTCGCACTATCACCCGTTCCGCGTCATGGCGCGGCGTGGCATCGTGAAAATGAAGAGGTGGCTCTGGATTGATCGTCACGGCTATTGAAACATGGGATCGCACAGCACCTGGCGAACGAGAACGAGAACAAGAACGAGCATGCAAACCCACTTTGTCGACGCCGGTCGGAGGTTTGAGTGTCTCGCTCGAAATGCCTGGATCGACGCACGTCAGCAGGGTGATGTCGATGCAATTTCAACTCGGGCAGGTCGGGAGATCGGACCTGAGCCTAAGAACGTATTTTCGTCGCAAAATAGGTCGGGTTCGTTGACAAAGTCGCGTCATTCGACCTGTACCCTGCGTTCCGTCATGACCGTGACCGACTCCGTTGACATTTTGATGATCACCTATCGACGTCCGCACTACACGCGGCTGACGCTTGAGCGGCTCCTCGCGACCTGCAACGAGAACATGCGTGTCTGGGTGTGGCACAACGGTGATCACGCGGAGACGCTTGAGGTCGTGCGAGGCTTTGAAGGCCATCCGCGGCTTCATCGCTTTCATCACTGCCCGGAGAATCTCCGGCTGCGCGCCCCAACAAACTGGCTCTTCAGCGAGTCACGCGCGGACTTTGTGTCGAAGATTGACGATGACCGCATGATGCCGTTTGGATGGGCAGAGACGCTTGTCACCGCCATGCAGGATGAACCCCGCTTCGGAGTCCTGAGCTGTTGGCATTTTCAGGAAGAGGACTACGATCCGGTGCTTGCTGCACCAAAGATGCAGACGTTTGGCCGGCACCAGATTTTGCGAAACATGTGGGTTGCGGGAAGTGGGTTCCTGCTCCGACGGACTTGTGTTGAACAGGCAGGGCTCTTGCGCGACAACGAGTTCGGCTTCTCTGCCTATTGCACGCGTATCGCTCTGGCTGGGAACATCGTCGGTTGGTACTGGCCTCCGGTGCGGCAACTTCACCTTGATGACCCACGGGAGCCTCTCACCGCGATCAAATCTGATGAAGACCTCCTTGCGACGCTTCCCCTCTCCGCGATCCGTAACGGCGTACGCACGCGCGCAGACTGGATCGCACGACTGAAACGTTCCGCCCTCGAAGTACAGTCCGCTTCCATCGATCCGCGTTACTACAGCCCGTGGCGCCGCAAAGTCCGCAATGGAATCGCCCGCATCACGCGTGCTTTGAGACTTGCTAGGTTGAACTCTTGACTCGTGAGCAATCCATGCGCCCTGGAGCCATCGTCCCGTGAGAATCGCCACTATCAAGAGCGTCGCGTCGGCTCAACTCTGCACCGGCTGCGGCGCGTGTGCGTCGCTTGCTCCGGACCGCTACCGCATGGCGGACGTGACCGATCACGGTCGGCGGCCAATTGCGATCGGCGAGGTACACGCCGACGACACCGAACGCGCGCTCCTCGATATCTGTCCTGGCGTTGGGCTTGAGCATGATCGTACGACATGGTCTCCGCGTATCGACCCATCGCTCGCCAAGGGTTGGGGACCGATCGTGGAGGTCTGGCAGGGTTTCGCGACTGATCCACGCGTGCGCTACGAAGGCTCGAGCGGCGGAGTTGCGACGGCGCTGGCGCTGCACGCAGTTGCCAGCGGGACAACGAACGGCGTACTGCACATCCGATCGCGTCCCGACGCCCCTTGGCTCAATGAAACCGTCCTCAGTCAATCGGCAGAGGATGTCCACGCCGCAACGGGCTCACGCTACTCCCCCGCCAGCCCCGTGGAATCCCTCCACCTTTTGCGTGATTCCGACAAACCCACGGTGTTTATCGGGAAACCTTGTGACGCAGCGGCAGTCCATGCGATTGCCAAGCGTGACCCGGAGATCCGAGCGAAGATCGCGGTCACGGTCGCGATTTTCTGCGCGGGAACTCCAACCTGGCGCGGAACGCTTGAGATGCTCGCGGCGATGGGCTTCGATGATCCAGCCTCGGTTGAGTACCTGCGCTACCGCGGACACGGCTGGCCCGGCCATGCGGCCGCACGCGGAAAAATTGACGGCAAGGAGACCGAGGTAAAGTTGACCTACAACGAGAGTTGGAACAAGATTTTGCAACGGCACCGACAATGGCGCTGCTACATCTGCCCGGATCACACGGGAGAGTTTGCCGACATCGCCGTTGGCGACCCGTGGTACGAGCCGCCGACGGAGGGCGCGGCTGGCGAAAGCTTGGTGATCGTGCGAACAGAACGCGGTGCGCGTTGGATCGCAGAAATGCGCGAGCAAGGCCTGCTGACCTTGGTTCCCGTCCCCGGTCGAGTGCTTGAGGCGAGCCAACCATTTTTGATGCTTGTGCGCGGTTCGGTTTGGGGGCGCTTGATCGCACTTCGCCTCGCAGGTGCTGGCGTGCCACGTTACATCGGGCTTCCGACCTTTCGCTTTTGGCTGTCACGGCTCTCGCTTCGGGCGAAGGTGCAATCCATCTTCGGTACCTTCCGCCGAGTGGTGCACAAGCGACTGCGGAAGAATCTTGAGATGGTGCCACGCAACGACGGCCGCTGAAACGGTCGTCCAATCGGAGTACACGCCGTGGAGGCCGATCGTCCTATGACAACGTCGAATTCCACACCGACAGCGCAGTCGGCGCAAATCATCGGAACTCCCATCAAACCGCGCACGCGAGACATCGCTGCAGCGCTGCGGTTTGCCGCCGGTCAACTGCAGGAATCGCAAGCGCCGACGATGGCTGCAAACCTCGCGTTTCGCACCCTTTTCGGGCTGCTCCCCGTGCTCGTTGTCGCGACCATCGTGACGCGAGCGATTCTCGGGGATGGATTCAACGAACTTGTTTCGAGTTCGATCCGCGTACTCGGCCTGCATGAGGTTGCGATGGCTCCAACAGAGGGAACCGAAGTTGGCGTTCCACTCGGAGCGTGGCTTGAGTCGATCGCCAAAGAGGCTGCAGAGATCGACCTCTCCGCAATCGGACTCGTCGGTGCGCTCGCCGTGGTGTTCTCTGCAGTCTGGACGATGGTTGCCATCGAGTCGAGCTTCAACACCATCTACCGCGCACCGAGCGGACGTCCCTTCGTCCGACGTGTGCTCATTTACTGGTTTGTCATCACGGCGGGGCCGGTGCTTTTTGCTGCAATTCCGCTCACCTTTCGTGCGCTCGCTGATTTGATGGGAAGTGACAGCCTCGCGACAAGTCTGTTGATGACAGCCTTCTCACTCCTTGGCGGATTCGTCTCGCTTTGGATCTTGCTTGGAGCTGCGTATGCAACGGTTCCTAACGCGAAGGTGAACATCCGAGCAGCACTGATTGGAGCATTCGTTGCGACGCTCCTGATCGAGATCGGTAAGCGATTTCTCGGTGCATCGCTCGCTGGCAGTTTCTCTGCGAGTAGGCTTTATGGCTCGCTCGGTCTCGTGCCGCTCCTCATGCTGTGGATTTATCTCATGTGGATCGCGGTCCTTTTTGGGCTGCAGGTTTCAGCAATTCTCCAGGGCTTTTCCCGTGACGGGCGGCTCCTCGCGAGTGGCACGAACCGATCAGATCTCTTCGAACCTGCGGAGGCGATCGGTTGCTTCCGCGCGATATGCACGCGATTCCGCGAAGGAAAAGGTGCGTCGGTCGACACGCTTGTGCGATCATGCGCAGTTGCCCCGGCCAATGCGCGCCGACTTCTCACGATGTTTGAAAATGCCGGGCTCGCGCACCGTATCGATGGCGACGAACGCCGATACGCGCCATCGCGTCCGCCGGAATCGATCCGCCAAGCCGATGCGCTGCGCGCCGGATTCGCCATGGTGGACGGCGGAGTCGAATGTCATGCAGGCGATGAAATCGCCGAGCTCCGCAGCGTGCAGCTGGCGAAGCTCGGCGACTCGACATTCGTTGCCTAATGCGTGTCGTTACGGACACGCGCCCCATGCGGCAAGCAGGAGCGAGAGGTCGGCAGCATCGACGAATCCGTCACCGTTGATATCTACACCCGCGCTCGCGTCACCCCAATTCGCGAGTAGCCCAGAGAGATCTGCAGCAGTGACGAAGCCATCGCCGTCGAAATCCGCGGGGCACGGATCAGGACCGCCGACAGTTGGAAGTTCCATCACGGCGATGTGCGCATAGCCCGCGCCTGCGTCGTTGAGGTCGTTCCACCGGCCGTTTGAACCAAGCATCTCCGCATAATCCTCGACGTTGCCCGAGTTGTTCGGCTCGCCACCGTTCCAGTTGGAATACTTGGAGGTTGTCCCATCGCTCCACTGGAAAAAGCCTTCCGAATCGCGGTCGGTGTAGCCAATCCAAAGGCGTCGATCGACACCACCGAGATTGCCGAAATTCGCGGCAACAAAGTCTTGCTCCTCCGCATCGTTGATTGAAACGAGATGCCCGCCGAGCGCATTTGCGAGGGATTCTGATGCAGACCAGGTGGTACCAGCGACTGCTGCGTAACGGATGCCGGTCACCTTGTTGGTAAGGTCGGCAAGCAGCGCGATCGGCGCGATTGTCAGAGTTCCCGTGCCGAAGTCTGTCGCGCCGTATCCACCCAATCGAATCAAATAACTTTGACCCGCCGTCATTGCCAACGTCACTTTGGTCTGCAACGAACAGTTGTCGTCCGAACAGGCGATCACCGGCGCCGCGCAGTCCAGTCCTTGATAGATCGCGATCTTCGAATCAAGGCTGGTCTGTGCACACGTCGAGATTTCCACGACAAAGGTCTCTGGCGCGGTGAACGCGAACCAGACATCATTGAAGATCTGCTGATTACTGAAGAAGTTGCAGAGCCCATCAGGAAGTCCGTCGGTCGTGGCGGTACTTGAATCAAACGCGTGGACTCCATAGCCCTTCACACGCTGCGCGGATGAGCAACTATCAGCCCCCTGCGCGAGCGCCGTACCCGAAGCCAGCATGGACGAAACAACAATCGAAATACCAATTTGCCAGTGCGCCATCGGGATTCTCCGAATTGAAAAGAGACATGCGGTCGCGCCGAGCCACTCGGGACTCCGGGTGCAGGCGATTTGTGAATATCCTCGCCACGAACACCTTTGCAAGGAACGGTCGTGCGATTGGTTGAAGAAAGCCCGGAAACCTCTCGCGCCACGGAGGAATTCCTGAAGATCCCCCGCGAAACGCGCAATCGCAGATTCATGACGTCCGTTCAGGCCGATGTCCTCGGCATTCAAGCCAAACCTCAGGCAAGCCCACGGAACCGCCGCCATGCGCCGATGTCCTCAACTTCTCCCGATGATCTCGCTGCTCGTGCTCACGCCACCCGCAGTTGCGCAGATGACGCCGGACGAAGGCGGCATGGAATCGATGGCAGCAGTCGGCGCCGCTGAGAAACCACAACTGACCGCCGAAGAGGTGAAGTTTTTCGAGTCGAAAATCCGACCGATCCTGATCGCCAACTGTTACGGCTGCCATTCCGTGTCGGGTGGAAAGGCAAAGGGCGGACTTCATCTCGACACGCGCGAAGCGACGCTGCGCGGAGGCGACTCAGGCCCTGCGGTCGTTCCCGGTGATCTTGACTCGAGCCTGTTGATTCGAGCGGTGCGCTACCACGACTCGGACTATGAGATGCCACCGAAAGGACGTCTCAGGGACGATGAGATTGCGCTACTCGAACAATGGGTCTCGATGGGTGCGCCGGATCCGCGCGCAAACACCACATCAGCAGCGGGCGCGTCGCCTGGAACAGCGCATCGGTGGAGCACGAAAGACATCGCCGATGGGAGGACTGCGCATTGGGCGTACCGCGCGGTGGTCAACGCTCCGACGCCGAGCGTGGCGAATACTGCGTGGCCGCGCAGTCCGATCGACGCGTTTCTACTTGCTGAGATGGAACCGCGGGGACTTACTCCCGCACCCGACGCCGATCCGCGAGAGCTCCTGCGTCGCGCGAGTTTTGATCTCATCGGACTTCCGCCGACTGCGAACGCGCTTGCGGCATTCGAGTTGGACCCGTCCCCCGAAGCCTTCGCACGCGCAGTGGATGTGATGCTCGCGAGCCCACAGTTCGGCGAGCGTTGGGGTCGACACTGGCTTGATGTCGCGCGGTACGCGGAGTCGAGTGGCAAGGAATCAAACATCTACTACCCGCACGCTTGGCGCTATCGCGACTACGTGATCGAGTCGTTTCACAAAGACAAACCGTACGATCGCTTTCTCGTCGAGCAGCTGGCCGGCGATCTGCTTCCTGCCGAGGGAAGCGCGCAGCGTGCGGAACAACTTGTCGCAACCGGCTATCTCGCGGTGGGAACAAAAAGCCACAATGCTCGCGGAAAGCCGCAGTTTCAGATGGATCTCGCCGACGAGCAGATCGACGCCGCAACACAAGGCATGCTCGGGCTCACCGTCGCGTGCGCGCGCTGCCACGACCACAAGTTCGATCCGATCCCGCAGAAGGACTACTACGCGGTCGCGGGGATCTTCCTCTCGACCGACACGCGCTACGGGACATTTGACGCACAAGGAAACAACCATCCAGCGGCGCTCATCGAACTTCCCGATGACTGCGGACTTCCGCTCGGCGAATCGATGCCCACTCCGCAGCGATCGATCATTGCTGCCGCCGAGGAGCGCGCTCGGGCCGAATCGGAACGCGCCGCAGCGGTGATTGCAGAAGCGCGCGAGGCGCGGCAAAAAGGCGAAGATCTTCCCGCGAACCTTCAACAGCAAATCGTGCGTGCGCGTGCCGTACAGGGTGCGAACCGCAATCTCGCGAGTATCGCTGATCGCTATGACGACGCGGGAAATCCCACGCTCGACAACCTCGTTGCCATGGGTGTTGTTGATCGATCCCGATCGCTCAATGCCCGCATCCTCGATCGTGGTGAACTCGATAAACCGGGCGAAGTCGTGCGGAGAGGATTTGTGCAGCTCATCTCGGATGGTGATGAACCAACGATCACCTCGGGATCAGGTCGACTTGAGTTCGCACAATGGATCGCTGACGCAGAGAATCCATTGACTGCGCGCGTTTGGGCAAATCGCGTGTGGCTGCATCTTTTCGGGAAAGGCCTGGTCTCCACACCGGACAACTTCGGCATGAGCGGCCAGCAACCATCGCACCCCGCACTGCTTG
Source organism: Candidatus Kuenenia stuttgartensis (assembly GCA_945902075.1). GTDB lineage: Bacteria > Planctomycetota > Phycisphaerae > Phycisphaerales > SM1A02 > QWPT01. The sequence continues at coordinate 11,597 of CAMDMA010000051.1, forward strand.
ACCATCTCGCATCCCGGCTCGTCGCGAATGAATGGAGCACGAAGAAGTTCATCCGCGAGATCATGCTGACCCGCGCCTACGGAATGTCGAGCGCGCACGACGAAGGGGACGCCGACATCGATCCCGACAACACGTTTGTCTGGCGCATGCCGAAAAAGCGCCTCGAAGCGGAGGCGATCCGCGATTCGATGCTCTCGGTCGCAGGGCTTCTCGATCCGACACCACGCCTTGGGTCGCCGGTCGCGTTCACCGAAGGCGGTACGCGTGGACCAGCGCAGGATCGGGTTTTCGCAGCAGCGATTCAGACTTCCGACAACCAACGGAGCGTGTATCTGCCAATCGTCCGCGACCGGATTCCTGAATCGCTTGAGGTGTTTGACTTTGCGGAGTCTGCGTTCGTGACCGGTCAGCGCGACACAACGAACGTACCAACGCAAGCGCTCTTCCTCATGAATAGTGCGGAGATCGCGCGCATCGCCGATGCATTTGCGCGACGTGTTGTCGAATCTGGAAAGTCAGAGATTGAGCGCATCAACGCTGCCTTCGCAATGGCTTTCGGTCGCAAGGCTACTTCGGGCGAAGTGCGTGCATGCCGCGATTTCCTTGACGATTTTGCCAAGACCTTCGCGAAAGACGGCGTGACCAACGCCCCTCCCCCAAGCAACAATCGCCGCGCCGTTGGACTCCGCGAACGAATGCGCGAACGCGCTGCCGCGAACAACAATCGACCAACCGGGCCGACAAATTCAGATCCCGCCTACTCCGCGCTCTGTCAGGCACTGCTGTTGAGCGGCGAATTCAGAACCGTCGACTGACCTCGAACGAATCGCAAACCACTCGATTCTTCTGTAAAAGCGAGCACCACCATGTCTGACCTCTGCTGCAATCGCCTCCCCACCGCAATCTCTCGCCGCGACATGCTTCGTCTTGCCGCGTGTGGATTCGGTTCGGTTGCCTTTTCGGCTATGGCCTCGCGTGCGTCAGCGCTTTCGATCTTTGATGATGAAGCCAATACGACAACTCGCCCGCTCGCGCCTCAAAAGCCACACTTCACCCCACGAGCAAAGCGCATCATCTTTCTCTGCATGGCGGGCGCGCCCTCGCACGTCGACACGTTCGACTACAAGCCTGAGCTCGCCTCGATGGATGGGAAGACCTTTCGCGGAAACTCCAAACTCCTCGCGAGTCCGTGGAAGTTCAAACAGTCTGGCAAGTCGGGACTCTGGATCAGCGATCTCTTTCCCAATCTCCAGAAGCAAGCGGACAATCTCTGTCTCCTTCGCGGCATGAAGGCAGAAATTCCTGCGCATGCGCAGGCATCGATTCAGTTGCATACAGGATCGTTCCAGTTCGTTCGGCCCTCGATGGGCGCGTGGAGCCTCTACGGACTCGGCACGGAAAACGAAAATCTTCCGGGCTTCATCGCGATCAATCCGCGCAGCGATAACGGAGGCGCGCAACTCTACGGATCGGGTTTTCTCCCCGCGAGCTATCAAGCGACTCCAGTGCGACTTGGTGGCGGCCGAAACAATGCGAGTGGTGATGCCATTCCTCATATCGACAACGAGAGATTTGGCACCAAATCCCAGCGCGAGCAGCTTGATCTCGTGCAACGATTGAATAGAGAACGACTGAAGCGCGAGAAAACGGATCGCGAACTTGAAGGTGTGATTGAGAGTTATGAGTTGGCGTTCCGAATGCAGGCGGAGGTTCCTGACCTCGTGGACTTTGCCGACGAAGACAAGAAGACGCTTGAGATGTACGGCGTCGGCAAGGAACCAACCGACGATTTCGCGCGTCAATGCCTTCTCGCCCGGCGATTTGCAGAGAAGGGCGTGCGCTTCATTGAGGTGAGCCACGGAGGCTGGGACACCCACCGAAACATGCGCGAAGAACTCACCAAGCAATGCGGCGAGATTGATCAGCCGATCGCCGCGTTGCTTGCTGATCTCAAGCAACGTGGCATGCTTGATGACACGCTCGTCCTTTGGGGCGGCGAGTTCGGTCGCACTCCGTACGCTCAGAACGGCGACGGCCGCGATCACAATGCGAAGGGCTTCACGATGTGGATGGCCGGCGGCGGCGTGCAGGGCGGCCTGAGCCACGGCGGCACGAACGAGGTCGGCGACACCGCCGTCGACGGCGTGATGGACATCCACGACTGGCACGCGACGGTGCTCCACCTCACGGGCCTCGACCCCGAGCGCCTGACCTACCGCCACGCGGGGCGCGACTTCCGCCTGACGGATGTCAAGGGCAAGGCGAACACCGCTATATTGCGGGCATGAGCGCGGCGATCGAGCTTGCACCTGAACTGGACGCCGCCGTGCGCACGCAGTTGCGCGAGGGCGAGGTGGTCGCGTACGCGCGGCAGCCGAGGATGCAGCGTGATCTGCATGCGTGGGGCAGGATCTGGCGATTTGACACGACCATGCTGCTTGGACTCTTGGCGGCGATGGCCGGACTCGCAGGCGTCGTGAACTGGCTCATCTGCGAGTTCCGAGGAACAGAAGACCCATTCAACGGTCCGCTAGACTTTTTCTTCTTCGCCTTCTTCCTCCTCTCGGGAGCGGCCGATGTTCAGCGCGCGATCCGCGATCGACGCGTGAATCGCCACACCCTGTACGCCGTCACCAACCAGCGCGTGCTGAGAATCGCCACCTGGCCGAAGCTCAAGGTCGACGCATGGGAGGCGTCCGCCGTCACCGAGGTCTCGCGCCGCGACATCAAGCCGGACTGCGGGAATGTGCGGTATCTCAAGGGGATCTACTCGCACGATGGAAATGCACTGATGTTCGTGCCCGCGCCCGAGGCCTGCGAATCAGCCGTGCGTGCGCTTCTCGGCGTCACGACGCCGCAGGAGTCGCAACTCGCATGAATCAGGGCGATCCGCTTGCCAGCCTCCCTGCCGCGACCGCCGACGCCGTGCGCGCCGAACTGCGCGCGGGCGAGCGCGTGGCGTATGCGGGCGTACCGATGACGATGTACGACGCGGGGGACCTGCGTGCGCGGATGGTGTGCTTTCTCATGCCCCTTGGGCTGGTCCTGATGATCGGCTGCACGATCGGGCTGATCGCGAGCCTCATCTTCGACTGGGAGACCCACTCGCAGTTTCTTGGAATGTCAGGCGGGTTTCTCTTCGTCGAAGTGATGATGGCGAACGACTGGTTCACCATGCGGAACGCCCGCCGCAAGGCCGCGCGGTCTGCCTGCGTGGTCACCAACCAGCGCGCGATCCTGCTCGCGACATCGCCGTCGCGCTCGGTGCTCTCGATCGAGGCACGCGACATCACCGAGGTCTTCTGCTGGATCGTCTCGCCGAAGTGCGGCCATGTCCGCTTTCAGGGCGGCGTACAGTCGACCGAGGCGAACTCGCTGATGTATGTGCCGAACCCGCGCGCGTGCGAGGCCGCGATGGCCACGCTCAGAGACTCTTCTCGCAGCGCTGGCGCCCTGCAAACAGCAGGCTGACCTTCGGGTCGACGACGATCTTCACGGGCCTGAACGCCGTCTCGACGCGGAAGTTCGATGCGCCGCCGCCGTTCAGCTGCACGACGACATCCTGGAACGGCGCGGTCGCGCCCTCCGCCTTCGGCTTCTCGCCCACGACGCGCACCACGACCTCCATGGGATTCGCGGACGCGCCGCGACCCATCGCGATGTTGCGGAGCGCGCCTTCGACCGCGTATGCGCCGTCGGTGCTTCCGTCGGCGATGCGCGCGTCGGCCACCTCGAGCTCGGGGAACTTCGTTCCGAGGATCCAGTCGGCCACGAACGCGTCGAACTTCTCGGTGTCGGGCGCATGCTCGCGCAGGCTCGCCACCATGTCCTCGATCAGCGGGAAATCAAGGCCTTCCGGCGTCTCGACGCCGTTCTTCCACTTGGCGACGAACGCGCGCAGGCCCGCGACCATCGCGTCCTCGCCCATGCAATCGCGCAGCATCCAGAACACGAATCCAGCGCGGTTGTAGGTGATGACCGTGTCGCCCGGGCGCGTGCCGTCGGTGCGGTTGATCGAGCGTTCATCGTCGGGGCTACGGCCGAACGCGTACGCGCGCTCCCACCGGCGGCGCAGCGCCTGGCCCTGGTCTTCGCCGAGCTCGTGGTGCACGAGCATGAGCGAGCTGAACTCGGCAAGACCTTCGCTGATGATGTTGCCGCCCGGGCCCTTGCCCGGCATCACGATGTTGCCCCACCACTGGTGGCCGGCCTCGTGCGCGACGATGTAGAACGCGATGTCGAGCGTGTCTGCGTCCTCGCCATCCTCGCCCTCTGCGCCGCCGAGTGGCTTCGCGAGGTAGCCGATTCCCTCGGAGAAGGAGATGTTGCCCGGGAAACCCTGCGCGTAGCCGGCAAGCCCAGGGAACTGCGTCACGCGCAGGTTCGTCCACGGATACTCGCCGAACCACCCGCCGTAGCTCTTCCGCGCGGCGGCCAGCGCATTCACCATCGTGTCAACATTGTGCGGCGTGCGGCGCGAGAAGTAGACGCGCGCGCCGTCGCCTTCCTTCGACTCGAGCGGGCCACCGACGATGTTGAAGAACCGCACGGGATGCTCGGTCTCCCACACCGTGCGCTTGCGGCCGTTCTCTTCGGTCGATTCCTTCTCGACGCCGACGACATTGATCGTCCAGTCGGACGGGCCTTCGACGGCGAGGCGGACATCGGTATCCCACGCGGGGCCGAACGCAGGATCGACGCGCGACTTCCAGTGGTCGAGCGGGTACTCGCGCGCATCGCGGCTGTTGTCGCCGTCGATGCCGACGCCCTCTGCGAACCCGACGATCGGCAGGAAGCTCGGGCTGAA
>CAMDMA010000052.1 GCA_945902075.1 Candidatus Kuenenia stuttgartensis
CCCGAAAGATCGCGCTTCGCCTGTTCGTACTCACCGAAGACGCGAAGAATGTCGCGCATACGACGCTCGAACTCATCCATCGGCTCAAGCACAAGGTTGCGGAGGCCGTCAAACTCCTCCTGCATGACATACACGTCTTCAGGGTCGTAGCGATCCGGATTCTTCTCTGCCTTGACGAGATTACGCTGCATCTCGCGCATCTTCGAAATGATGCCGAGAAGTTTCCGGTACAGCGGGATGATGCGACCTGTGCGCAGGCAACACTCCTCAAGAAGTGTGCCAATTCGTCGGCGACGCAAGGTGATCTCACGTTGCAGCGTCGAACGTTGTGACGTACTCATCCCTCCAGCCTCAAGTTGCTCCCACGCGGTGAGATTCAACTTGAGAAGGCGCTCAATCGTCGGCAGATTGGCCGGAATGCGCTGCTCGATCTTCTGCTTCGCGTGCGGCTCGGCAGTCGAGATACGCATCGTGCGATCAAACGGAAGCTTCTGAGCGTGCACATCTTTCAGGATCTTCACGGCCTCAGCCGCGGCGTAGTCACTTTCAAGCACCTTTCGGCGGAAGATCATGCGCGTGGTTTCGATCTTTTTAGCGAGTCGAATCTCTTCCTCGCGGGTGAGCAGCGGGATCGTGCCCATCTGCGTGAGGTACATGCGGATCGGATCATCGATTCGCTTCGAACCCTGTTCAGCAAGTGCCTTCTCAACAGCAGCCTGCATCTCAGTGTCATCGAGGATGTCCTCCTCGACGTCGAAATCGTCCGGTTCCGGTCCATCTTCCTCGCTTCGAACGTCGCCGTCGGCTGCCTTCTTCTTGCGCTTGTTCTTCTTAATCTCAAGCTCAGCTGCAGCCAAAGCCGCCGCCGAAGGCTGCGCGGGACCAGCATGCGCGGCGCCGTCTGCGCGCGCACCCTTCTTGGGGTCATCACGCTGGAACTTCAGATTGGTCTGAAGCGGCGCATCAAAGCAGACGTAGTTGTTGCGACGGATTTCGACTTCATCGACCATCTCGATGGAATGCTCGCCCATGAAAACGAGCAACTCATCGATCTTTTCAGGATCGACATATTCGTCCGGCAGGCACGTATTCAGTTCCTCATAGCTGATCCAGCGACGGCGGATACCGTGCTCGACGAGCGCGCGAAGAACGGGCGATGCGGTATCAAGAGAATCGAGTGACATGCTCACGTTGTTTTGCTCCGTCCTGAATCTGACGCCGGGGATGATCGGCGCGAGAAAAATGTGCTGACTGCGGTGACGTCATGACCACGCTCGCGCAGGCGCGCGAGTCGCTCAACGGCACCGTTTGGGTCGAGAGTTCGAGGTGGCGAGTCGTCGCCACGCTCTCCCGAGTTCCGAAAACGTTCCCGACGCTCGAGGTTCTCGAGGTCGCACCAACTGACAACGACTTCATCGGAGACATTTCGGTCTCCGAAACTGTTTGTATTTCCTTGCGCGGACTCGCCGCTGTGACGGCCTCCAATATGCCCAACATTGACCTGTCCTGAACCTCCGGAGAGTGCCGAGGCGTTTCGAAATACTTCCATGCCGAACAGATAAAGATCGGATGCAAGTTTCTTGAGTAGTGGATCGGCCAATTCCCCCAGGAGACCATCAAAGTTCAGTACGCGTGCTTCCTCCGCGGCGTTTCGTATCGCCGCAAAGATTGCCGAATGTCCCTGGTCCGTAAACTCCTCTGGTGCGATGGCTTCGGAAAGGGGCAGCGTTCCAGCCCCTGATATGGGTACAGCGACAGACGCGAGCGCCGGGTCGGAGCAGAGGAGCCCTAGAAGGCGTCGTTCGGCGTCTCGACGGGCGCGCGCTCGGGCGGTGCTTCCGATCTGGCCACCCTGGCGGGGCTCGGTGAAAGAGCTTCCAAGCACCTCACTCGTAGAACCCGATCCCTGAGAAATCTCGCGCGATCGGTTCTCTGATTGCTCGGCGACTTCGATCGCCGAGCCGCCTGCGGTTGGACGCTGTCGCATCGACTTCGCGAGCCGATCGAGGTCGCTCACGGAAAGTCCAAACAAGTCAGACATGGTTTGCATCACGAGTTGCCGACGCAAACCACTCATCGCATTCAGCCCGAGGTCTACGAACTTCGCGACAGTCTGCTCAATAAGCTGTTGGCGGCCGGAGAGTCCACGGCCATCAAGTTGCTTCCGAACGCGCGAAGCCATGAATGGAAGTGCGTCCACCGAGTGATCCACTGCGTGTCGGAAACGATCGCCCCCATTTTCCTGGCGGAGAAGGTCGTCTGGATCGAGCCGATCCGGGAGTACGCAGATTTTGATGTCGATCGATTCGGAGAAAAACACTTCAAGCGCGCGATCCGCGGCCTTCTGACCCGCCTCATCACCATCAAACAAAAGCACGACCGTGTCCGCGAGTCGTCGAAGCATTCGAGCGTGCTCACGCGTTAGCGCAGTACCGAGAGTCGCGACGGTGTTCGTAAAACCCGCACGATGGCAGGCAATGACATCGGTGTAGCCCTCGGTCACGATCGCGCACTTCGCCTCAACGATGCGTCGCTTCGCGCGGTGAATTCCGTACAGCGCACGCGATTTATGAAACACGGGCGACTCGGGACTATTGAGGTACTTCGGCTCCTGCTCAGGGTCGAGTTTGCGCCCACCGAAGGCAATCGGCCGACCAAGATCGTCACAAATCGGAAAGACAAGCCGGTCGCGAAGAAGATCGATGTAACCGCCACCAGAGCGAGCGGGACGGATGACACCAGCTTGAACGAACGCCTCGAAGGGCGGATAGTCGCTTCCTGCGTTCTTGAGCGCCTTCCGGATGCCCTCGACAAGTGCATCACTCTTCATTGGTGCGGCGCCGATCGCGAAATTGTCCACGATGTCCGCTTCAAAACCGCGGCGGCTCACTTCGCCTCGTGCCTTTGAGCCCGCTTCGGCATCTGCGTAGACCCGTCGGTAAAACTTTTCCGCAAGTGCGTTTGCACGAAGAATGTCGTCGCGGGTGGGTTCGCCATCCACCCGCGGTCGGCCGCCACTCGGAAGAAACGGCGTGAGTTCCACCCCAGCGCGAGCTGCGAGGAACTTCAGCGCTTCTGGAAACTCCATCCGGTGGTAATTGATCACGAAGTCGATTGCGTTCCCGGCCGCGCCACAAGAAAAACACTTGTAGAAGCCAGTCCCGCCCATACCTGACTTGTGGGTCACTACCGCAAGTGAGGGGGAGCGATCATCGTGAAAAGGGCACAATCCAAGGTGCTCGCGCCCCTTCGGACGCAACGCGACCACCTCACCGACGATCGCGAGGATGTCAGTTGCCGCGAGTACGCGGTCGCGATCGGAGCTGGAATGGACGTTGGACACGGGGGAGGGGGCGAGATTCGACAGGCGAGGGAATCAGGTCGCAAACTGAAGCGGAGTGGTGAAAGATGGGCGTTGGGGTGATGGGGCCTAAAAAATCGCTGACGAACGGGCAGGTGCTACAGAGAACGAAGCGAGCGAGAGTTGCGGACAGCCCCACGACCAAGGTCATGACGGCGAAGGTTTCATTGAGGCGCGAACATCTTGAGTGCGCACGGGAGGCCATCACGCGTGAGAACGACAACGCGAGAGGCAGAACCACCTGCGAAACAGCTCTTCGCAGACATCGTGGCAACTGGATGACAAGCAGGATGAATTGTCCTGTCCGACTCGCGGAGCAATGGACCAGGTGACCTGCCGCGCAAGACAATAGCCCCAAACAGCCATACGGCAACACAACTCACACAAATCCCTGCGGAATTCCACGGAAATCTCTTGAATTCCGACACGCAAGTTGTCCCCGCAGAAGCGACGCGCAGTGAGGGGGAGACACGAAGCGAGAACAAACAAGCCGCGCGAGGCGCGGCTTGCTTAAAAGAGCTTTGTTGTGCTTTTGCGATTTTTCGCAATACTCCGGCGACCAATTCGAGATCGAGGCTCGCGCGTCGTTTAAACGAGCTCGCCATTCTTTACGCGTCGCGTGTATGCATACTTTCGCTTGATCGGCTTCACAACGAGACCTTCGCGAATCGCGCGGGTTGACGCCTTTACGCGAGTAGGAACACCATCGACCATAGTCGTGACGTTCTGAAGATTCGGCATGAAGGTGCGCTTCTTGCGGGACGTGGTCTTGATACCAACGCCACCGAGATACTTGGCCTTGCCGCGATACTTGCAGACCCAGCCAGAGGAAGTAGAGGCACCGGAAAAGTGGCAGACGCGTGGCATAGTTGATTCTCTTTTTCGAACAGGCGCCCATCGGGCGTGAGTTCCGCACTATAGCAATCCGGCCGGTTCCTGCAAGCGGTCGGCGCGCAATGACAGAGGCTTGGCGAGAAGCCCCCCGGACTGAAGGAACTGGCTTAGTCCCCAAACGTCGATGTCACCGAAACAACGGACCTGATGGCTGTCTGCATCAAGGACACCCCAACATTTGCCATTCCGATAAATCGGCAACACAACTTCTGATCGATCGCGAGGATCACAGGCGATGTAGCCGGCCCCAAGAAGCCCGACATCTTCAACGAGCCGAGCCTGCTCCTCGAGGAATCCTTGACCACAGACGCCATGGAGTCCGATTGGTGAGCAGGCGGGAGTGTCCCGACGTGCGGCGAGCAGCAGCTGCCCAGTCGCCGACGCTCGGTCGATAGGGAATTGCTCGTCGATGACATAAAACCCGACCCAACTGAGGCCTCTCGCCGAGAGTGCGTCCCAAAGCAAGTCCGCCAGCATGGGAAGGCGTTCCACGGGAGCATGGGCATCAGCGATCGCTCTCGCGAGAAGCGACAGTCGCACGTAAAGAGCCTCATCTCCGCACCCACGATGATTGTCACGCCTCAACGGCGCGGTCATGCCGATTCCTTGCCCACATTCCGCATGATCTGTGTGAGCGGAAGCTTTCGCTCAATCGCCTCCGCATCGATGGTGTAGAGCGCATCACGATTTTCAAGGTCAGGAAGCACGTACATGTGGGGGACCATGATCTCGTCGATGACTGCGCGAAGGGCGCGCGCACCTGTTTGGCGGGCGAGTGCGCGATCTGCGATCAACTCAAGTGCTTCGCGGGTGAACTCAAGACGCGCACCTTCGAGCGAGAAGAGATACTGATACTGGCGCACAATTGCATTCTTCGGCTCGGTGAGAATCGAAATCATCGCGACGCGGTCGAGCGGCATCAGTGGACAGATGATCGGGAGTCGACCAACGAGCTCTGGGATCAGACCAAACTCCAGCACGTCCTCAGGGAGTACTTGCGCGAGCACCGCGCGAAGCGAGTCGTCCTTGCTCTGTGCTTCGTTGATGTCCGATCCAAACCCGATGCGGCGTTTGCCGAGTCGCTTGCGGATGATGTCGTCAAGTCCGACGAATGATCCGCCGCAGACGAACAGGATGTTCGTCGTATCCATCTGAATGTACTGTTGCTCTGGATGCTTACGGCCGCCCTGAGGTGGAACATTTGCAACGGTTCCTTCGAGCATCTTCAGCAGCGATTGCTGCACACCTTCGCCCGAGACATCGCGCGTGATCGAGACGTTCTGAGAAGTCTTACCGATCTTGTCGATTTCATCGATGTAGATGATTCCGCGCTGCGCGTTCTCCAGGTCGTAATCCGCTGCTTGGAGAAGTTTGAGCAGCAGGTTTTCAACGTCTTCACCAACGTAGCCAGCCTCCGTAAGCGTGGTTGCATCACCGATGGCAAACGGCACATTGAGAATGCGCGCGAGCGTCTTCGCGAGGAGCGTCTTGCCGGTTCCGGTCGGCCCGATCAGCATGACGTTCGACTTGTCGAGTTCGATCGAATTGTCTTCGCCCTCAACGACCGTCAAGCGCTTGTAGTGGTTGTGCACAGCGACGGCGAGCGCGCGCTTAGCGGCATCCTGACCGATGACGTATTGATCAAGAAACTCTTTGATTTGACGAGGCGCCGGAATTGTCGCAAAGAGCGGACGCGCTGCGGCGACGCGACGCTTTTCCTGCTTGAAGATGTTCTGACAGAGATCTGTGCAGTTGGAACAGATGTAAACGTCGCCCGGTCCTTCGACCATCGCGCCGACTTCACGGCTCGTCTTGCCGCAGAAGGAGCAGGTGGTGCTCTTCTTTCCTCGGAATCCACCATCGCCACCTCCGCCGCCCGAGGCGCCACCTCCGCCGCCAAACTCGTTGCCATCAGTTCGGCCACCATCATTCCGGCCACCATCATTCCGGCCACCAGGGGTGTTTGGTCCACCACCACCGCGCCGCGGGGGCGTACTTGCACTGATCTCACCGTGCGACTGGGCAAGGTGTTGGCAGTTGGCGGCAGGGGCGTTTGGGGCGGGCTGGTGTCGCTGGGGGCTCGGAGTCATCATGGTTATCGATAGGAGTGGGAGCCGCGCGAGGGTCGGCGGCGAGTGGGACTGTATCGGACGGGATAAGCACTACGCGTCAAGAGCACTTTCATCCCGCACTTTCAAGCACGTGGATCATCGAGCCCCGGAGGACGCTTGGGTGGGGCGATTCGCACGCTTGTGCGTGGGTTTGCAGGTGGTGGCTGTTGAAGCTGAAGTTTGGTTGACGGGACAACGGCACTGCTCTTCGATCGGACGGACCCGAGCATCGCTTCGCGCGCGCGAGAAAACTCCTCCTCGGTCATCTGCCCGGCCTTGCGTAGACGTCGCAGATCGTCCAGGGTGAAGCCGTTCGCCGCAGAGGATGCAGGCCCCATCCACCGCCGTATCGCCGAGATCGCCAACCAGCCGACGAAGATCAACGCGATAAGTCCGAGAACAGCCGTCAACACACTCTTCAGAAAAGACAACATCGGATCCTGCGCGAGGATGGGGACGATCGACTTGGCGTGGAAATCGAGGATGCTCACGTCTCTTGGTTCGGTTCGTGCGCGGTGTCTGCTGCAAAAGGGTGGGTAAGCACCCTCAAACAGTGCGGGGGTCGGGCCTCATTCTTGGGTAGATCCGTCTGCGAAGCCCGAAAGCCTCACCTAAAAAGCCTCACCTAAAAAGCCCAGTGAACGCGGGTGCGTGTCCACTGGGCTTTGTTCGCGTCGCTCATCGCCTGAGCGGGAAGCTGCGCGAGAATTCCAATTGATCCATGCGATTCAACGCACCATCACGCGGCCGCCAATCGATCAGGCTTTCGAGCTTGCAGACTTCGCCTCGACGATCTTGTTCCACTCGTCTGCTGCGATGTCAGTGACCTTCGCCTGCGCGATGATTCGGTCGCTGACCTTGGCGTCACGAATGACTGAGACGACCTCGTTCATGCGGCCTGACTTCTCAATCTGCGCACGCATCTGCTCGGGTCGGGCATTCTGTTGCGCAGCCATGGCCGCGATCCGTCCGTTGAGTTCTTGTTCGGTGACATTCACGCCAAAGTACTCAGCGAGACGCGCCATGATGAAGAAAAGCTTGAGGCGATCCTTCGCCGATTGCTCGCTCTTTCCGCGGAGCTCTGCAAGTCGGGTTTCGACAGACGCAGGATCGATGCCGCGAGAGAGCAGTTCCATGCGCTGCTGCTCGATCGTGCGCGTGGCTTGTTCTTCGGTGAGCTTCGTCGGAAGTTCGAAATCAATCTTCGAAATCAGTTGCTCAGCGATCTGCTCGCGCATCGCCGCGCGCTGCTCGCCATCGCGGCGCTGCTCAAGCGCATCCTTGACCTGTTCCATAAACAGTTCTTCGGTTTCAACGCCGAACATCTCTGCGAGTTCCTTGTTGGTGCGAGGCGTGATGCGTTCGGCTTCGACGATCGTGTACTCAATCGTGATTTTCTTGCCGCGGAGTTCCTCGCGCTCGTGGCTGTCGGAGCCAGTCGTCGAGACTTTCACGGTATCGCCGACCTTCTTGCCAAGCAGAGCAACATCGAGTCCATCGAAGAGCAATCCGAGCAGTGCGCCCTTGCCTTCATCTTCCTTGGCCGGAACGACGCAGAGCGCCTTGTCGGTTTCAAAGTACGCGCCTTCGCGTCCCTCGACGCTCACCACGGCCTTGCCGAGCATTCGGTCGAGATTCTCAAGCGGTCCTTCGATTCGAGCAGGGGTGCCCCAGCGGTAACTCTGACGGAGGATCTCGCCTTCGATGTGGTCAGGAGTGACTTCGATCGTTGGCTTCTTCACCTCGAACGAGGTGAAATCTGGGGTCGCGAATTCTGGCGCGACCTCGATCTCGACGGTGAAGTAGAAAGGCTTGCCGCGCGTGAGTTCAGGGATTACTTCACTATCCACAGGGCGGGGCTCGCTGATCGGCCGAAGTTTGTTGTCCTCGATTGCCTTGGTGTAGGCCTCAGACATGAGCTGACCGCGCGTCTCGTTAAGGATCGACCCGCCGAATCGCTTCTCGAGAAGGGCTCGTGGGGCCTTACCCTTGCGGAAGCCGGGGAGGGCGGCATCGGACATGAAAGCGGAGAGAGCGAGCTCAAGGCGCGCATCGACCGCGGCCGCAGGCACGTGCAACTTGATCTGCTTCGTGCAAGGGGCGGTTTCAGTGAGCGTGATCTCGACGTCGAGCTGGGATTCGGTCGCGGTGGCCATTGGTGTTCTTTCGTCAGTACCCAAACGGTGGGAAAGGGGGGCAAGTATACAGGCGATCCCGAGGATCCGCAGCCGCTTCGAATGGAGCGTCTGAGAACCGACGAGAAGTCGATTCGCTGAAAATCAACCAGCAGAACAGTTTCGCGGCAACACACACGCCGCGGGTGAACCGCAGATCAACTGGTCGGGTCACTTAGGACACGCTCAATGCGTCGAAAACAGGAGTTCAGCGTAGGTCGGGAGTGGATAGAGATCAGCCGGCATGATCTTCTCAAGGCTGTCGCATCCATTGCGCACATCAGTCATCGCGGGAAGAAGCACGTCGCGATAGTGCGTGGCTTCCTTCGTGTGGTCGCCCTTGAACTGCACTGCTTGCTCGGCTTTCTCAACGAGCGCGATGGACTTGCGCAATCCCTCAACCAGGCCGACGACCTCGCGAAGTTGTGCCTCTGCGCCGGGGCATTCAACGCCACATGCCTGCGTCGCGCCAACTGCATCGGCGAGTTCGGCCTGAAAGCGCATGGCGCAGGGAATCATCGCAGTGCGGACAAGGCTTTGCAGTGTGCGCGATTCGATGCGAAGAATTTTGACGTACTGCTCAATGAGAATTTCGTGGCGAGCGTCGAGCTCACGCTTTGATAGCACTCCATACTTCGCGAAAAGCTCTGAAGCCTTCTTCGTACCAAATGCTGCCAGTGCCTCGACCGTCGAGCGGAAGTTCGGAAGTCCACGCTTCGCCGCCTCATCATGCCACGCCTTTGAGTAGCCATCGCCATCGAAGCAGACGCGGCGGTGGGACTTGACGACTTCCTTGAGAAGCGCTTTGACTGCGATCTCGAGCTTTGCTTGCGATGGATTCTTGCCCGCACGTTTCTCGAGTTGGGTCGCCATGAAATCAAGGCTGTCCGCGATGATCGTGTTGAGCACAGTGTTCGGCCACGCGACTGGCGCAGTCGAACCAACTGCACGGAACTCGAACTTGTTGCCCGTGAATGCAAAGGGCGAAGTTCGGTTGCGGTCACTTGTGTGCTTGGGGATCTGCGGAAGCGTGGTCGCTCCCATCTCAAGCGCGCCGCCCTTCATCGTCTTCTTTGGATTTCCCGATTCCAGCTGATCGAGGATGTCGGTCAGCATGTCACCGAGGAACACAGACATGATTGCCGGAGGGGCTTCGTTGGCACCGAGACGATGATCGTTCGCGGCGCTCGCAATCGATGCGCGCAGAAGATCCGCGTGCAAATCGATCGCACGAATAATGCCGCAGAGAAACACCAAGAACTGCATGTTGGTGTGGGTTTCGTCGCGCGGATCAAGCAGATTGACGCCCGTATCTGTCGAGAGTGACCAGTTGTTGTGCTTGCCAGAGCCATTGACGCCCGCGAAAGGCTTTTCATGCATCAAGCAGACAAATCCGTGCCGCTCTGCGGTTTCACGAAGGACACTCATCGTGATCATCTGGTGATCAACCGCGACGTTGGCATTCTCAAACGTCGGCGCGATTTCGAACTGTCCGGGCGCAACCTCATTGTGGCGCGTCTTGACTGGGACGCCGAGTTCGAACAGTCTGGTTTCGACATCAGCCATGAACGCCATTACGCGCTGCGGAATTGAGCCGAAATAGTGGTCTTCGAGTTGTTGTCCCTTCGGTGCGGGCGCACCGATGAGCGTTCGGCCGCAAATCATGAGGTCAGGGCGTTGTGAGGCAAGTTCTGCATCGACGAGGAAATACTCCTGTTCAACGCCGAGGGTCATGATGATTTGGTTTACGCCACTTGGTGTGCCCACATCAGCGCCGAAGATTCGCAAGATGCGCATTGCCTGCGCCGAAACAGCCTGGATTGACCGCAGGAGCGGGATCTTCTTATCAAGCGCCTCGCCGGTGTAACTCACGAACGCTGTTGGAATGCAGAGTGTTGCCTCATCGCCTGATCGATAGATAAACGCGGGGCTCGTTGCATCCCACGCCGTGTAGCCACGCGCCTCGTAGGTGTCGCGAATACCTCCGTGCGGAAAGCTCGACGCGTCCGGTTCGCCCTGGATGAGTTGCGAGCCACTGAACTTCTCAATCGCGCCGCCATCGCTCGTCGTCGAGAGAAACGCGTCGTGCTTCTCCGCGGTCGTGCCGGTGAGCGGTTGGAACCAGTGGCAGTAATGGGTCGCGCCATGCTCAAGTGCCCAATCCTTCATCGCTCCCGCGACGGTATTGGCGATGGCTGGGTCGAGCGGCGATCCATTTTTGATGGTGCGCTGGAGATTCATGAAAACATCCGGCGGAAGACGCTTGAGCATCACATCGCCTGCGAACACGAGGGAACCGTAGAGATCGGAGGCGCGGTGTGCCATGGTCTTGTCCTTCGAGAATGAAGCGGTGTCCTGACGCTGCGGATTGCTGTGCGACATGCTGTTGTTGTCCAAAACGGAATCGGAGTCCTTAGGGGCGTCCTGAGGCCAAGTCGTGAGTATCGGACGAGTCTGCCAGACCCGCAAGGGGCTGACGACCGGCTATTTCGTCGGTTTTGCCCCGCCACTTTGCTCGCGCGGCGGTCTTCCGCCCTTGCCGCGTCGCCGCGCCAGCATGATCGTGAGCGGCCAAGTCGACTCGATGCCAGGAACGGGCGATCGGTAGGTCGGATGTTTGCGCCGTTTCAACGGGTCACCGATCCAGCCCTTTCGCCAGAAAAACAGCAAGAAACTCACGGTCGAAAGTGCCATCAATCCAAGCGCGAATGGATAGCCGAAGCGCCATTTGAGCTCTGGCATGGCGAGGGAGCCGTCACCTTCAAAGTTCATGCCGTAAATGCCCGCGATAAGCGTGAGCGGCATGAAAATCACACTGATGATCGTGAGTACGCGCACAATCTCGTTCAGGCGATTGCTCGCTGCATTGAGGTACAAATCAAGCAGGTGTTGCGCGCTGTCCTTTTGGAACTCGACAAGGTCAAGCAGCGCTCCGATTTCGTCCTGCAATTCGCGGAGCGCAGCGAGACGAGCGCGAAGGCTCCGCTCGGTTTCCTGACGAACCGAAAGCGATGCCTGAAGGTTGGCAAGAGCCTCATGGAGCGGCGCAAGTCCCTGGCGAAGAAACAGGAGTTGACGTCGATGTTGGTGGATCTTGTCGAGCATCGACGCGTCAGGCCTGCGCACAAGCGCACGCTCAAACCGCTCGAGATGATCGTTGTACTGGATCAAAACCGGGCGGTACGCCTCGCATACTGCTCGACCGAGCAGCAGAAATATCACCGTGACGTCCGATCGAAGTAGCCGCTGATTCTGCGCGAGTAAGCGCTGCCGAACGGGCTCAAAGACATCGCCCCCCGTTTTTTCCTGGAGCGTGACGAGTAACTGCGGTGCAAGTACGAAATCGATGAATTCAACATGCCCCTCCGGCAGATGAGAACGCATCGTCACGAGCGTCACATCTCCAAAGTCGTCGGCGCCGGGCCTGCGGACACCCTCGATAAGCGTGTCGCACGCAAGGGGAGCGAGCCTGAGTTCTGCCTCAAGCGCGCCAACACAGTCAGCGATCGGCGCACCGTCGACATCGATCCATGCGAAGCGATAGCGATCAAGCGTCGCGACTGCCTGGTGGATATCGGCGAACTCGACACGCTCGATCGACGAGTCGGTCCATCCGAAAAGTTCAATACGCGAAGTGTCCGCAGGCGCTACCTCAGCCATGGACGAACTGTACCGTCAACGGTCTGCGCGCCACGCCTGCTCGACCATGGCAAGAGCGATTCCAGCGCGCGCAGTCCATCCGATCGTGCGAATCCAGTTCGAGCGCACGAGGAAATCAGCCGTAGCAGCATCGAATCCGGACACCAACTTCGCATGTGCGGGAACCTGGAGAGCCGCTGTACTCAACCACACCACGACCAGGATTGCGAGTCCAGCCCACGCGAGCGTCACCGAGACTCCAGCGGGCCGTACGACCACAAGCAGTACGGCGGTCGCTGCCTCAAGGAGCATCGGCGGTCCAACCACAAGAGTGATGAGCGTTTGATGAGCGCGCGAATAGGCGGGAAACACATCAAGTCCGACCTTCGCAAACAACGGGTAGTGCACAACCTGAATGATCCAAATGAGCCCAGTCATGAAGATCGTCGAGAATACATTGGCCAGGAGAATCCAGTGCATGCGGGCGAGCTTCGATCGATATCAGCGATCGGTTTCGCGCTTCGGCGAGTGACTTTCGATCTGGTTGACCGCGCGGACTTCTGCGGAGTTCGATTCGTCGACATCGATCCACTCGGCGTGACCAGTGGACGGGTCTAGGCACATCGCAGTGTGGCGTACGGCTCTATGAAGGGCACCCGGGTTCATGACCCGAGTCGTGCCTACCAAATCGTCGCGTATCTCGTGCGTGTGGCCGTGCATGAGAATGTCGACCCCAGCATCGAGCAGCCGTGCGACTTCGCGTTCAATATGACCGTGCGTCATTCCAATACGGACTGACTTCACCTCGAGAATCGCTCCAGGATGCACCACATTGATCCCGAGAGAACCGGCATAGCGGGCGAGTCCTCGGTCATCGTCACAGTTTCCAAAGACCACCGTCGCCTCGAGACCCGCAAGCGCATCAAGCACTTCTTCACTACCGACATCGCCAAGATGAATGATGTGCGACGCGCCTCGGGCGAGCAAGAGCTCGATTGCCTTCCGCGCGCGTAATGCGTGACCGTGCGTGTCTGAAATGATGCCGAGGCGATGGGTCACGAGGGTTCCAGAGAAATCCACCAGCTGAACCTCTGCGATGGTGATCGTTCAACCACGAAAGTCAAAGCTTTTTCCCGCGATTCCGCGCATTGCGCCTTCGGATACGCTTCCGGGCTCGACAAGGCCACTTGAATATGACGATACCGAACCCTTCTTGCCCCGTCACGCGATTCGCACCTTCCCCCTCGGGACATCTCCACGTCGGTGGTGCGCGAACAGCGCTTTATTCCTGGGCATTTGCGCGCGGACGAGGCGGACAGTTCATCATCCGCATCGAAGACACAGACCAGAAGCGCTCTTCCGACGCAGCGAGTGTTGGGTTTCTCAGGGATTTAGAATGGCTCGGCATCCGCTGGGACCAGGGACCGACCTTTACCGCCCCAGACGGCAGCGTGGTTGGTGGTGGAGCGAACGGGTCATACTTTCAAAGCGAGCGTCTTGAGATCTATGAGCGATACTTCGCGCAATTGATCGCGGCAGGTCACGCGTACGAGGCGTGGGATACCACCGAAGAACTCGATGCGATGCGGAAGGAATCGATGGCTCGCAAAGAGGCGTTTCGATATCGTTTCCGCGGTTTGATTTCGCCGGAGCAGCGCACCCAGTTCGTAGCCGAAGGGCGTACGGCAGTCGTGCGTTTTCGCACGCCGCAGGTTGCGATCACCATCAAAGACGACGTGCTCGGTGACGCGACGCTTCCTGCGGGCGAAGTCGATGATTTCGTCATCCGCAAGAAGGATGGATTCCCGACCTACCACTTCGCGGTTGTGGTTGACGACGAACTGATGGGTGTGACCCATGTGCTTCGGGCGCAGGAGCATTTCACGAACACCGCAAAGCACATCGTGTTGCAGGATGCACTCGGTTTCCGGCGTCCTACCTACGGCCATCTTTCGATCATCAAAAATCCCGATGATTCGAAAATGTCGAAGCGCGACAAAGACAAAGTACTCCGCAAAGCTGTGAAAGAGCGGTCGCTTTCCGCGCCGCCGGCCGGCACGGTGTCCACGGAGGATTGGGGGCGGTGGATCGGTGACGACAACGTGCAACTTGATCTTGAAGCCGCAATCCGACTTTCGGAAGCATTGAAAGTTGCGCTGCCGGAGATCAATGTCGACGACTTCCGCCGTTCAGGGTATCTGCCGGAAACCATCTGCAACTTCTTGGCACTGAATGGATGGAGTCCGGGCCATGACATCGAGAAGTTTGATAATACGTTTTTGTGTGAGCGCTTTAGCCTCGATCGCGTGATTAAAACGCCCGCCAAGTTTGACCGCGTCAAACTCCTCGCATTCAACACCGATGCGATCAACGCGATGCCGCGCGAGGAGTTTGCACGACGTTGTCGTGAGCACGCTGCGCAATTCCGCCCAGAGTTTGTCGCTCGATTTGACGAGGCGAAATTCGCACTGCTCATGCATGCATGCCATGAGCGTTCGAAGACCCTCGACGAGCCATTCCGCACGAACGGCTTCCTGCTCGTCGACGATGACGCGCTCGTCTTCGCGGACGACAAAAACGTGCGCAAGGCACTTGGAATCGGCGCGTCGTCAGTAGACGGCGCGAAGTCAGGTCTCGACCATCTGCGTGCAATGCGCAGCATCCTCGCCGCGCTCCCCGAGTGGACACAGGTCGCGCTCGAAAGTGCGGCGAACGCCTACACCGCCGAGTACGCGGCCGGCAAGATCGGGTCTGTCGCGCAGCCGCTTCGGATCGCGGTGTCGGGAACGACCGTCAGCCCGCCGATTTGGGACACGCTTGTCCTTGTCGGTTGCAACGCGGCGCTTGCACGCATCGATCGATGCGTGGCGTGGGCGAGCGCGCTCCGCTGATCGGCCGTCCGATTCTTGGCACCGATTCTTGGCACCGAAAAGAACGCCGCCCCCGGATGAAAGGGGGCGGCGTGTTCAATTGCTGATGCGCGCCGGATCAATCAGCGACGACGTCGACCGACGAGACCCGCGAGGCCCATCAGGGCGATTGCGCCGGGAGCAGGCACAAGCGTGCCGTTCACATCGACCATGAAGCGGCTTGGCGAAGCTCCTGGAGGAGTGCCGAAAGCGAAGAACGACTGGAAGACGCCGCTGCCGGCGTTGTTGAAGACGCCGAAGGCGTTGAGCGACGCACCGGTGGTCGGGGCATTGACCACGCGCCAGCCGTTGGCGGTATTGGCCGCGTTGACGCCGGTGAACTCGACGCCGATCCACCAACCGCCGAGCCCGGCGTT
>CAMDMA010000053.1 GCA_945902075.1 Candidatus Kuenenia stuttgartensis
GATTGATGAGCGTGATGCACGCGTGATCCGACTCCGCTACGGACTTGAAGGCAAGGAGCCACTGACCCTCAAGCAGATCGGTCGCGAAGTCGGACTCACCCGCGAGCGCGTTCGCCAGATTGAGGTTGAGGCTCTCCGCCGACTCCAACAGAAGATCACCGACGATCGACCGCTTCGGCTCCTTCGCCACCTCATGCAGGAACGCGATGAGGGCGATCCGGACGTGCGGCCTCTCGTGCGACCTCTCGTGCGGCCTCTCGTGCGACCTCTCGTGCAGCGTGAAACTCCGGTGAGCGAGCCGCGTCAGATTGCTCGTCATGATCAACGTCATGATCAACGTCATGATCAACTTCATGATCAACTTCATGATCAGCGGCCCCCTCATCGTGGCAACCTGCATCGCGATTTGCCGCACGATGCTCCACGGAACATCCCGATCAAGCACCGTGATGCGCGAATCGGCTGACAAATTCCGTAGCCTCGCGTGAGGTCATTCTCGACGACCCAACTCCACGCCCCGACGCGACGCCAAGCCCCGACGCGACGCCAAGCCCCGACGCGAAACTGAAATCGCGCGGGCTCTCGAATTTGCGAAAGCCCGCGCCAACAGTTGGGAACCCGTCAACGCCTCAAACTTCGCACTGCTCGGCTTAGGTGTTCGAAACGAACGGCAGCTTGGTCACCACCGCAGGAGTCGTGCCCTTGCCCGCGAGATCGAGTTCGAACGCGGTGCCCTCGGTTGCGAGCGCGGCTGGGACGTACGCCATCGCGATGCCGCGATCGAGCGTCGGTGACAGGCAACCGCTTGTGACCTCGCCAACCACGTTCCCGCCGTGAAGAATGGCCATCCCCTGCCGCGGCGATCGTCGACCCTCGATAAAGAGCCCCACCAGCCTCCGAGCTGGGCCGTCCGCCTTGATCTTGCGAAGGGCGTCCTGCCCGATGAAGGTTCCGGTGCGCTCGTCGTCGGGCCCACCCGTCATTCCCTTGTCGAACTTGATGGCAAACTCAAGGCCCGCGGAAACCGGATCGATGTCTTCACTGATCTCGTGGCCATAGAGCGGCATACCCGCCTCCATACGCAGGGTGTCCCGCGCGCCGAGACCAACGGGTTTCACCAAGCTCGACTCACCGCCCATGTCCTTGAGCACCATTCCAAGAGCGAGTTTCGCCATCGACGAGGGCAGAATCACCTCGACGCCATCCTCGCCGGTGTAGCCGGTCCGAGAGACAAGAAGCTTGATCACCACGAGGTTTTTCACCATGAAGCGATAGCGCTTCATCGAGGGAATAGTTGAGGACATCTTCGAGATGATGTCCATCGCGCGCGGGCCCTGAATCGCGACCATCGCGGTGGACTCTGTTTCGTCCTCGAACTTGAACGCAAACGGCCCACCGACGCCGGACACCTTGGTCTCCGCAAAGTGCGCAAGCAGCTTGTGCCGATTCGACGCGTTGCAGACCATGAGGTACTCATCCTCGTCGATGCAATACACGAGCACATCATCGTGGCAGCCGCCCTTTGGGTTGCACACGAGCGAGTAGCGCACCATTCCCGGCTGCATCCCGCAGATTTGCCTTGTGCAAACATGGTCGAGGAACTTCCGCGCATGGCGACCGCTGAAGCGAAGTCGACCCATGTGCGAGACGTCGAAAAACCCCGCGGAGGCGCGACACTGTCGGTGCTCCTCGATGATCGACCCGTACGAAATAGGCATGTCGTAGCCAGCGAACTCAACCATCTTGGCTTTGTGGTCAAGATGGAGGGCGTGAAACGGCGTGCGCTTGAGAACGGCTTCGGAGGTCGTCATAGATCCGAAGAGTACCCATCCGCCGCAAGCCCCGCCACCGCCCTTGATGCCGCGCATGAGGGAACAAACCGCTATTCTGCGACGATGTCCCCTTTTGGTCAGGACCCCATGCGTCCGCACTCCGCGAAGCCTTCGTTCGCTGCGTGCGCGCGGCGTCTCGCGACCGCGGCGGTTGCCATCGCGTTGACCGCACCCGCCCTCGCGCAAGTCGCGCCGCTTGATGACGAGACACTTGCCGATCGGCCCATTTCCAAGGTGCTCTTCAAGGGATACGAGCGCGTTTCCGAACGCGAGATTCTCAACAACACGCGCGTCGCGGCCGGTCAGCCATTCGAGGCGCAGGCGATCCGGAACGATGTTGCCACGCTGTATCGACTTGGCCAATTCGATACGGTCGACGC
This sequence comes from Candidatus Kuenenia stuttgartensis, assembly GCA_945902075.1. Classification (GTDB taxonomy): domain Bacteria; phylum Planctomycetota; class Phycisphaerae; order Phycisphaerales; family SM1A02; genus QWPT01. The sequence goes on from CAMDMA010000053.1 coordinate 2,213, forward strand.
CATCGCGACGGTCATGCCGGATGGATCGGTGGAGATCACCTTTGCGCTCGTCGAGCAGCCGATCGTGCGCGACCTGCAAGTCGTTGGCAACAAACTCATTTCTGACCAGGAACTGCGCAAGGCGATTCCGCTTTATGCAGGCGGACCTCGCGATGACTTTCTGCTTGAGCAGTCGGTCACGCGCATCAAGGAGCTCTACCGCAAACGCGGCAACTATCTCGCAGAGGTCACCGTCGACGAAAATCTGCTGAAGGATTCTGGCATTCTCATCCTTCGCATCGTCGAGGGGCCGCGCGTGAAGGTGAAGGAAATCGCGTTCGTTGGCAACGCGAGTTTCACTGCTGACGAACTCGCCGCCGAAGTGAAGACGCGCACTGCCATTCCGCTTTTCGGCAAGGGCGAACTCGATGAGGATCGACTCGTCGATGATGTTGCGATTCTCGATAAGTTCTACAAAGACCGCGGATTCGTCGATGTCCGCGTCGACCGTCGCATTGAGATCTCAGCCGACTCGAAAGAGGCAAAGGTCGTCTTCGTCGTCAGCGAAGGACGACGGTATCGACTGCGCTCGGTCGTCATCGAGGGACTTGGCGCCGAAGGACCAAGGTCGCTCGTCGTGTTCGATGAGCGACAGATTGAGGACCTCCTTTACATCCATCCCGGCGACATCTTTTCGCGCTTCAAGATCGACAAGAGTATCGCGAGCGTACGCGACAGCTACTTCCTACTTGGCCACGTGGACGTGCAAGTCTCAGACCGCACCGTCCGCATCGGCGAGGAGCCTGAGGTGGACCTCCTCCTGAGCGTCCGCGAAGGCCCACGCACGATCGCCGGGCTCGTGAACATCCAAGGGAACTTCCTGACCAAGGACAAAGTGATTCGTCGACTCGTACGCATCCAGCCCGGACGCGTCCTCGACGGACGCGAACTTGAGCGCTCAAAGTCGCGCGTGCAATCGACGCAACTTTTCAATGATGTGCGCATCACGGTCCAGCGGCCCATTGCGGCCGAGCAGGATGCGCTAGATACGCCAAGCGCGACGGATGAAACTGCATCGGGTGCCGCGCCGGACGCGAGCTCTACGACTCCGACGGAAGCGGAACTGCGAGCCGCGCGCGAAGCAAAGACTGCGGAAGAGCGGAAGGAACTCGTTCGTACCCAAGTGCGCGATGTCCTCACTGAGATCAAAGAACGCAACACGGGCAGCGTGAACTTTGGCGTCGGACTCGGAACCGACTCCGGCGTTTTCGGCGAATTGAGCGTCAGTCAGAAGAACTTTGACATCGCCGATAGGCCTGAAACGGTCGACGAAATGCTCGCAGGTCGCGCATTTCGCGGGGCGGGACAGCAGTTCTCAATGTCGATTTCTCCCGGCAACGAAGTCTCGTCGTTCTCCATTGATTTCCTCGAGCCACACCTCTTCGAAACTGACTACGCATTTCGTATCTCGCCCTTCTACCGCTATCGAATCTACGAGGATTACGACGAGAACCGCGCCTCCGCGCCGATCTCGCTCTCGCGACGTCTCGGAGATTTCTGGTCGGTGGGAGTCAACTCCGCGCTCACCTGGGTCGAGCTCACCGAATTCGATCCCGATACGCCCGTCGAGGTGTACGACGATCGCGGACCGGCGTCGTATGTCTCAGCGGGCTTCTTCGTCAAGCGCACAGATGTCGATCGTCAGTTCCGGCCATCGCGAGGCTCAGCGGTAGAGTTCTCGATGAACCAGTTTGTGAGTTTCGACGACGTCGATCCCTTCACCGTCTTCCGTGCGGGATACACGCAGTTCTTCACCGTGAGTGAGGATTTCCTCGGCCGTCGTTCGACGCTCAAACTCTCGTCCGACCTTGGCTACATCCTCGGTGACGATGCGCCGGTCTACGAGCGCTTCTACCTCGGCGGCCGAACCTTCCGTGGCTTTGATTTCCGCACCATCAGCCCGAAGTCGACGGCGAACATCGACCCGACTGTTCCACTCGCGAACGATCCAGTTGGTGGCCTTTGGCTCTTCTTCCTCGGTACCCAGTACGAACAACCAATCTTCCAGAACGCGTTCTCCGGCGTGGCCTTTGTCGACTCAGGTACGGTGACGAACGAAGTCGGTTTCGACGAGTATCGCGTGTCGGTCGGCGTCGGCGTCCGCCTCTACATTCCGCAATTCGGGCCAGCTCCGTTGGCCTTCGACTTCGCGGTGCCGATTGTGAAGGAAGAGACCGACGAAACGCAGACGTTTAGCTTCTCTGCGGAAATTCCTTTCTGAGCGCGCGGCCATTTTCGGATTGAACACGGAATGCCCGCGGGTCACGCTCTCGTCCTTACAATCCGCCCCGCTTCGTTGCGCTTACCCTGACAGCATCGCAAGAACACGCCGAGCATATTGCCCATGAACCGACCCACCATCGCTGCATTCGCCCTTGGCGCCACCGTCGCACTCGCCGGTTTTCTCGCGGGATCCGCCGATGCCAACCGCTCGTTTTTGCTTCCCGCGCCGCCGACACCAGTCGGCGTTGTCGATCTCGCCAAGCTGTTCGATAAACTCACCGAATGCGCGGAGTGGGATGTGCGAATCAAGGCACTCGAGGCGCGAATTCTCGATGAAGGACGCGCGCGAAAGACCGCGCTTGAGGATGGCGCAAAGGCACTCGAGGCAATGGCAAACGGTTCGGAGAAAGACGCGCGACTCGATGAACTTCGGCTGAAAAAATTGCAAGCGGAACAATGGAGCGGGCTGAAGGAGCTCGAGGTTGACCGCGAGCGAAGTTTGAAGTGGCAGGCGGTCTACCGCACGCTCCGAGAGGGCGCGAAGCAGCTCGCCGAAGCTGAGAAGTATGAACTCATCATCGTCGATGACTCGCGCATTGAGATCCAGACGCAGCGCTCGCAAAATTCTCCGCCACTTGAGGCGCAGGCGAAGGGGCAGATTGCAGAGTTGCGCGTGCTCTACGCCGGGAAGTTGATCGATGTCACCGACAAACTCATCGTGCAACTCAACAATGCGCGTTCCGGGACACCTGCGCCAACGACTCCGCGCTGACATTGTCAACACCGTTTGGATGTCTCATGTCGAGTGCTCGATTCTGACCCCAAATGCAGCAACCGATGCTGAAGCCCACCACAATGCCCACCACCACGCTCACTCAAAACAGCCGAATCAAGCAGTTTCTTCGCGTCGAGACCTTTGCTGGCCTCGCGCTCGTCGCCGCGATTGTGAGCACTTCGCTCCGTCCTGCCGCGCCAGAAGCAACGCCTTCAAAGATTGCCACGATCGATCTTGAGAAGACCTACAACTCGATCCAGCGTTATTCCGACACCCAGGCTTCGCTGAAAAAACTCGCCGAGCAACTCGATGCGCAAGTAGGCGTGTCCGAAGCGTCGGTCAAGGATCTTGAAGCGGAGCTTGATAGTTACCAAGCTGGTTCCGACGCGCAGGCCGCTGCGGTTCAGAAGTTGCAGACTTCAATCGGCGAATTCCGCGCCGTGCAGCAGTTCGCCAATGCCAAACTCGAGATGGAGCGTGCGCGTGCACTGCGCGACACCTATATCGCGATCAAGGACGCAGCGCGCCGATTCGCGGAGCGCGAGGGACTTGACTACATCCTTCTCGACGATTCGCTGCCCGAAATGGATCCGGCGAATGCGACGAAGACGATGCAGCAAATCTCTGCGCGCCGATTCATCTTCGCCAATCCAAAATCAGATGTGACCGATGCGCTGATCGGCTTCATGAATGAGGACTGGAAGGCGGCCTCGGGTGGCTGATCGCGGCGCAGCAGGCCTGTCGATCGCGGAGCTTGCCGAACTTGTTGGTGCACGAATTGAGCTTCCAGCTGGCGCCGATGCGACCTCCGCCGGCGCATGCGAAGTGGTTGGACTCAACACCGTCGATCGCGCGCGTGCGGGCGAACTCACGTTCGTTGGAAGCGGCAAATACGCGCGGCTCCTCGAGAGTTCCGAGGCGTTGGCAGCGGTTGTTTCGGACGAGATTGAGCTTTCACCGCGCGCGTCGGCGCGGATCGTGCTCCGCGTCAAGAGCGCCGACCAGGCGATGGCCACGATTCTCGAGCGATTCGCTGAGCCCGAGGCCCTCCCCGCCGTGGGTGTTGATGCCTCCGCTCGCATCGCACCTACTGCGCGCATCGACGCGTCAGCGCGCATCGGGCCCTGTGTGACGATCGGCGACGGCGCAACAATCGGCGCGAGAACAGCACTGTTTGCGAATGCTTCCGTCTACGAGCGCGCCAGCGTCGGGTGCGACTGCGTGTTGCATTCGAATGTCGTGATCCGCGAGCGCTGCGTGATCGGCAATCGGGTCATCCTCGCGTCCGGTGTCATCATCGGTACCGACGGATTTGGTTATCGCCCGAGCGCCGACGGGCGCGGGATTTCCAAGGTTCCGCACATCGGAAATGTCGTGATTGACGACGATGTTGAGATCGGCGCCAACACCTGTGTCGACCGCGGGAAGTTCGGCGCGACACGCGTCGGCGCGGGGTCGAAGATCGACAATCTTTGCCAGATTGGGCACAACGTCGAGATCGGCCGCTCGGTGGTGATGAGCGGGCTCACCGGCGTCGCTGGCAGCACGCGAATTGGCGACGGTACTCGCATTGGCGGAGGCTGCGGTATCGCGGACCATCTCACGATCGGCCGCGGTGTCCAACTCGCGGCCCGCTCCGGGCTGATGAGCGATGTTCCGGATGGTTCGACATGGGGCGGATTTCCGGCACAGGATCTCCGACACGCTTTGCGAGAGATCGCGCTCATCCGTAAACTGCCGGAGTGGCACCGTCAGCTCAAACACCTGCTCGATCCGCCGAAGGCGCGTTGAGTCCCGTCACGTCGCGCACGCCTGAGAGCGGACCAACCGCGCTAAAAGCTGCTCCGCGCCAGCGCACGCTGGCTCGTCCAGTCACAGTGCGCGGCAAAGGCCTGATGCTCGGCATTGAGGCGATTGTCGTCATCCAACCAGCGCCGCCGAACAGTGGCGTGTCCTTCGTCCGAACCGATTTGAATCCGCCCCTGCGCATTCCGGCGACCGTAGAACATGTTGCGCCGCGTCCGCGACGGACGACCCTCAAGATGGGCGATGTCACCATTGACACCGTCGAACACTGCTTGTCTGCGATCGCCGGGCTGCGCATCGACAACGCCACCATCGAGATCAATGGTCCCGAACTTCCTTGCGGTGACGGATCGGCGGCACTCTTCGCAGAGCCCATGCTTGAGGCAGGAATTGTCGAGCAAGACGCGCCGCGCAAGGTCTTCAAGATTCGCGAGCCGATCATTATTGAGGAGCCCGATGGGATGATCGCGGCAATGCCCTTCGAAGCCGAAGGCATGCGCGTGGTCTACGACCTTGACTATGGAAGTCACGGGCATCGGATCCGCCATCAGACATTCTCATACAACGTCGCAGAAGGCGACTACATCAACGATGTCGCGCCCGCGCGCACGTACAGCCTGCGTGAAGAGGCAGAAGCGTTGCAAGCCGCCGGGCTTTGCAAACATCTCACTCCACGCGACATCTTGGTGATCGGCGATGACGGCGTGCCGATCGACAATGCCTATCGCTTCGACGATGAGCCCGTTCGTCACAAGACGCTTGATGTGATCGGCGACCTCTCGCTCATTGGCGCGCCGATCCAAGGCCGCGTGCTCGCGGTGCGTTCGGGACACGGCCTGAATCGCAAACTCGCGATGAGGGTGCGGGAACAGATGCTCGCCGCGGATCTCCGGAAGACCGTCGTCGACGGCCGCGTGATGGACATCCGCGCGATTCAGAAGCTGATGCCCCATCGCTATCCGATGCTACTGGTGGATCGTGTGGTGGAAGTCGACGGTTCGCGACGCGCGGTCGGCATCAAGAATGTGACCATCAATGAGCCGTTTTTCCAAGGTCACTATCCTGGCACGCCCATCATGCCTGGCGTGTTGCTTGTTGAAGCGATGGCGCAACTCGGCGGCCTACTGCTTTCGAATGTGCTGGAACACACTGGAAAGATTGCGATTCTCTTGTCAATCGATCGCGTGAAACTCCGACGCCCAGTTGTTCCGGGTGACCAAGTGGTGCTCGAGGCTGAGAACATTCGCGCGACCGCGCGCACGGGGCATCTCAAGTGCCGCGCAATCGTCGGCGATAAGACGGTCGCTGAGGCTGAACTTCGTTTTATGATGGTTGATCCCGACATCGAGTGAGCTCCGAGCCGCGCATGCCCCAGATTCATCCCACTGCCGTCATCGATCCAACCGCGGAAATCGCGGAGGATGTCGTCGTCGGCCCATGGTGTGTCATCGGCCCTCGGGTTTCGATCGGCGCGGGAACGATCCTCCGGAATCACGTTGTGGTGGAGAGCCACACGCGTTTCGGCCGCGACAATGTGGTCTATCCCTTCGTTTCGATCGGCGGAACACCGCAGGACCGCAAGTACCGCGGCGAAGAGACGTGGTGCGTCATCGGCGACCGCAACCACATTCGCGAGCAGGTCACCATCCATCGCGGAACCATGATTGGGGGCGGGGCCACCCGCATCGGTGATAGCAACCTACTCATGGTGGGCGTCCACGTCGCGCATGATTGTGTCATCGGGAACGAGGTGACAATCGCAAACGCGGCACTCCTCGCTGGACATGTGCACGTTGGCGACGGCGCGACCATTGGTGGAAATGCGGCGTTTCACCACTTTGTGACCGTCGGACGCGCATCGCTTGTCGGCGGACTCGCGCGCGTGAACAAGGATGTTCCGCCCTACCTCATCGTCGAAGGCTCACCCGCACGCATCCGCGGCCACAACCATATTCAGATGTCTCGTCGCGGCGCAAGCGAAATGGCCGTCGAGGCGATCCGTACCGCGTATCGAAAGTTGTTCTGCGAAGCTGGTGCCGCGATGGCAGTCCGCATCAATGAGTTGCGCGCCGAATTTCCGGCCATCCGCGAGCTCCACGAACTCTGTGACGCACTCGTGGCGAGCCACGCTGGCGTCCATGGCCGGGCCCTTGAGGTCCTCCGCGCGGATGACAAGCGCTCAGTCCCCTCGATGTGGCACCCGACGCTCGCGGCGCGCCCCGAAGGCGCCTCAATCGAGCAGTAAGTCTGCGCGAACCGCGGCCCCTTTCGTTACAGCCCTCACAAACCGCATATTCGCGAGCTTTCGCTCAATCGCCGTCAACCGACGGCCGATAGCATCCGCGCGGCACCCTCTTTCCTGCCGTCGAAAGGCATTTGGCGCGATGCGGATCTACCTCGACGACTTCGAGACCAGCCTCTGTGCAACAGACATTGCGGGTGCTCTACGCGCGGCCGCCGAGTTGGTCGAGCAGAGCGGACGCATGATCGTCGAGGTCTCGGTCGATGGCGTGGCTTGGGGCGAAGAGGATCTCGCGTCCCCCGACTTCACCGCGCGCGCGGCCGAAGAACTGCGTCTCCTCACCGCGCATCCTGCAGCGCTGCTGCGCGACACACTGCTCCACGCAGCGGATGCCGTCCTGAACGCCGAAGAAATCCAACGAAACGCCGCCCGTCTCATGCAGGGAAATCGTGTCCGCGAAGGGCTGCAATCACTCTTGGAAGCACTCGCCGTTTGGGGCTCAGTGCAAACCGCCGTTTCGCGCGGACTCGAGCTTGGAGTGCTGTCTCGTGATGAGATCAAGCGCAAAGGTATCGACCTCGACGGATCCATCGCAGCGCTCGACACCCAACTCCGCGCCCTTCGCGACTCCATGGTCGCGCAGGACACAACCGCAATCTCTGATTGCCTTCTGTATGAGTTTCCGACAACCTCCAAGCGCTTCGCCTCGACCCTCGCGGCACTGGCCGGCGAACTTGCACACGTGGCTGAACGTCATGCAGCCGGACGCACTTCCTGAACTTCCCGGCTTTTGCCCTCGATGTGGATTGAACCATGGCCACTGTTAAGCATGCATCCGTCAATAGTCTGATGACCAAGGCCCAGCAGGCCCTGACCCGGAACCACTGGTTCGAGGCCGAACGACTTGCAGCCAAAGCGCTTGATATGACGCGCGCGGAAGGCGATTTCAACCTGATGGCGCGCATCACGCTGCCGCTTCAAGAAGCTCGCCGCCAACGAATGCAGATTGCAATCGACTCGCGAAAGCTCACGGTGCTCGACGCGGCAATTCCAGATGAACGCGGACTTGAGCCGCAGTGCTACCTCATTCAGCCGCCTCTGGTCGGTGCAGACGCGCGAAGGCTGCGACTACTCGCACTTGAGCGGGAGATCCCCGCGATGTTCCTCTGCCGCGAACCAAAGACCCAACTCGGTCTGTGTCCGGTGGTCGCCATCGGACAGGTCACCATTCGAACCCGTATTGATCCACCGCGCACGTGGGAGAAGCCCACGATCGCTTGGTACATCGACGCCTGCGAACAACTTGGTGATGCGGCGATTGAGACACTCGACCGAGGTGCTGAACTTGCGAAGCAGGTGGATGCGCTCCTCGAGCGACTCGACGCGCTGCCTGATCACGAGAAACTCCACCAAGCACTTGCGGAGACATGCAAGGATGCCGCCAGGGCCTATGTGGGGACCACGCCTCCGCCGCGTTCGGCGGTGCGCATTCGAACGGGCGAGAGCGCGTCACCTGATATCAACGAGTAGCCGCAACGACGCATCAAACATGTTTGAGCCTCGGCGTCCGCCCGCACCTAACGCCAGTCGAGGCCTTCCTGCAGTTGGTTGAAGTTCTCACAACCATCGGCTGTCACTGCAACCATGTCCTCAACTCGCACGCCGCCGACGCCAATCGCGTAAAGCCCTGGCTCGACGGTGAGGACATCGCCTACAACAAGTTCGGGGCCCTTTCCGGCGAGGAGCGGCGGCTCGTGAACCTCAAGGCCGATGCCGTGACCAGTACCGTGGCTGATGACAGGGACGCGTTCGACGCTCGGCTGACCATTGCTGAATCCGTGGGCGGCGAGCGTCGCGAGGGTCGCATGGTGCACAGACTCACCGGTCACCCCGGCACGGACAGCGGCGATCGCCGCCCGCTTCGCGTCGATGACAGCGGCGTGCATTCGGGTGACGAGTGGCGATGCCACTCCATGCACAACGGTTCGCGTCATATCGCCGTTGTAGAGCGTCTTCCGATTGCGCGGAAAAATGTCCACGATCACCGGCTCACCTGTTCGCAAGATGCCGTGGCCGTGATCGTGGCAGTCAGCACCCTGCGCACCGCAAGCGACAATCGACTCGGGATTTTCGTAGCCGCGCTCGAGGAGATGGATATCAATCAGCGCGCGCAACCGTTCTGCCGTGAGCGACGCGCCACCAAGCAAAAGCGTGCCGTCTCGAGCAACACCCGCGCGTGCGACGGTCTCACACGCGAGACGCATCGCATCCTCCGTTGCCGCCTGCGCCTCGCGAAGCCATGCGAGTTCCTGCGCGTCCTTCGCGCGCCGCTCAAGGACACCCATCTCTGTGTCGCACTCGATAGAAACTCCAGCAGCGCGAATGAAGTGGGCATAGATCAGGGGCAGTGATCGATCTGCGCGCACCGAGGAAACTCCCTTCCCGACGAGGCAGTGCGCGAGTGCTTGGGCAGTTGCCGTCTCGCGGTCGCCGGAGAGCCCCGACGCGGGCTCAAAATCTGCGGGGCAGTGCACGCTGTCCACGCGCGCGTGAAGTTTTGCTCGCTCCATTTCGATATCGCGAATGATCAGGAGCCGCCGCTCACGACCATCCGCGTCCCGGAGCGTGACGAGGGCGGTTGGATCGCCGACCTTAAACCGGATCGCGCGAAAGAGTGAGAGGTTTGTCGCCGGAATGCCGGCCATCACGGTCGTCGTGGTCATCGACGCACTCTAGCGCGGACTGCCACGGTCATGCTCCTCGCGCGACTGCGCGAGGAGCGACACCTGTTCGGGGTGCTCTCCAATCCAATGCACGCGACCATCCGCGTCTGCGACGATCGCGCCGACGATCCGAATCGTGCGTGCCACGACAGCACTGCGTGCAGGAATGCTCGTTGCAAGAAGCTTCGCAATGGCATCGAACACCCGTGCTTCCGCCTGATGCCATGCGATCGCACGCTCCGCCACACCTGCGCGCATCGGTACCAGTGCGACGATGAGTGCGACTCCTGATGGACCGAAGTCCACGCTGTCCGAACCGGGCGCGCTGAGCGCAGCATTTATCTCGATGATTGAGCCAGCACCTTCATCCGCGACTCCGTCGGCAGCATCAATCTGGAGAATCTCGCCGTGCGGGAATCCGAAGAGTTCCGACGGGGGTGCGAGTAAGGGGCCCCAGTTCCACGCCACTGCGAACGCACGCCCAAGGGACCGTGCGACAACCAACGGCTCCCCGGAAGCGCGCCGTTGCACATATCCGTGGTTGCCGGAGATCAGCGCGGCAAGCGCCGCGGTTGGTTCGGTTGGTCGACTCCTCATGCTGAATCCGAGATTCGTCCTAGGACGAGTAGGACGCTCTCAGCATGACGCGAATCCGCGCGCACATGGGCGGGGCATTCGCCCCATTCACGCATCACCCACGAGCACGCAAACAGTCCCGGGTTTACGACCTCGTGAGTTTCCGATACTTCAGCCGATGGGGCTGCGAAGCAGCTTCACCGAATCGCTTTTGCCGCTCCTCTTCGTAGCTCGACCAGTTGCCGTTGTGGAAGTGGATCTTGGCATCGCCCTCGAAAGCAATGATGTGCGTCGCCAGCCGGTCAAGAAACCAGCGATCGTGGCTAATGATCACAGCGGTGCCCGCGAAGTTCTCAAGCGCCTCTTCGAGGCCGCGCATCACGTTGACGTCGAGATCATTGGTCGGCTCATCGAGGAGGATCACGTTCGCATGGCTCTTGAGAAGCCGCGCGAGGTGCACTCGATTTCGCTCGCCGCCGGAGAGCGTATCGACAGTCTTCTGTTGATCGGTGCCCGAGAAACCAAAGCGCGCGACGTACGCGCGACTGTTGACCTTCGCGTTACCGAGTTTGATTTCTTCGCTGCCCTCCGAAATCACTTCCCAGACGTTTTTTCCCGCCGGAAGCGAGTCACGCGTCTGCTCAACATAGGCGATCTTGACGGTGTCGCCGACTTTGAACGTCCCAGTGTCCGGCTTCTCGAGGCCGACGATCATCTTGAAGAGCGTCGTCTTTCCTGCGCCGTTCGGACCGATGATGCCCACGATCGCGCCCGGCGGAATTGAGAACTCAACATTCTCAAGGAGCAGCGTGTCGCCGAACGACTTCGAGAGATCCTTCGCCTCAATAACGAGGTTGCCCAGCCGCGGTCCCGGTGGGATGTAGATCTCGATTTCCTTTGCACGCTTCTCGGAGTCCTCGCTCAAGAGCTTCTCATACGAGGTGACGCGCGCCTTCGATTTCGCCTGACGCCCCTTCGGATTCTGCCGCACCCAGTCGAGCTCGCGCGCGAGGGTCTTCTGGCGAACCGACTCCTGCTTCTCTTCGAGTACGAGGCGCTTGTGCTTCTGCTCGAGCCAACCGGTGTAGTTTCCCTTGTACGGCAAGCCAATCCCGCGATCGAGCTCAAGGATCCAGTTCGCCACGTTGTCGAGAAAGTAGCGATCGTGGGTGACCGCGATGACGGTGCCGGGATAGCGCTGCAGATGCTGTTCGAGCCAGTACACGCTCTCGGGGTCGAGATGGTTGGTGGGCTCGTCGAGGAGGATGACTTCAGGCTTCGAGAGAAGCAGTCGACAAAGCGCGACGCGACGGCGTTCACCGCCGGAAAGCGTGTCGCATGTGGCTTCCTTTGGGGGACAACGGAGAGCATCCATCGCCATTTCAAGCTGACTATCGAGCGTCCACGCATCGATCAGATCAAGCTTCTCCTGAAGATCGCCCGTGCGTGCGAGCGTCTTGTCCATGTCTTCAGGCAAAATATTCGGATCGCACAGCTTCTCGTTGAGGCGATCGAACTCCTCAAGCAACTTTGTCACCTCAGCAGCACCTTCGCGGATCACTTCGTCGACGGTGCGCTTCTCGTGCTTGAGCGGCTCCTGCTCGAGATAGCCCACACGAAATCCTGGGGCCATCTCAACCTTGCCTTCAAACTCCTTGTCAACGCCAGCGAGAATCTTGAGCAGCGTCGACTTACCTGAGCCGTTTAGGCCAAGTACGCCAATTTTTGCGCCATAGAAGTACGAAAGGTTGATCCCTTTGAGGATCTGCTTCTGATTGATGGTCTTCGAGACACCAAGCATCGAATAGATGACGCGTTGCGTGTCGTTGGCATTGTTGCTCATATGGATCGCTTGCTCTTCCTTCAAGGAAAACGTTCAGATGGAACGTCGAAATAGGGAAAGGGATCCTACGGAAGCCCACGGGTTTCAGCGCGGACTTCGTCCGTCCTTTCGGCTCAATTTCAACCGATGTACGCACTCGTCAACACGCTTGCCTTTCAAGAGGGCTTCTGCTACTCTCCGGACTGCGGGGTAGAGCAGTTGGTAGCTCGTCGGGCTCATAACCCGGAGGTCGCAGGTTCAAGTCCTGTCCCCGCTACTTCGCGAAGAACCTCGGTCGCCTGCGACCGAGGTTCTTTGCTTTCCGCCGAAGGCGGAAACGGAACACTCGAGTGGTTGCGAACAGCAGCCCTCGCCAAACGCACGAGAGACGCGTCCTCATGATCTCAATCACGAGGGCGCGTCTTTCGCTTTGTACGCAGGGATTTCGAGGGGTGGGCCCGGGCGGCCGGTCGCGGCGAGTCTCGGAGTCTTCACCGCCGGGTCGCCCGGACACCCCCACTGGCCGACCGGATGGGCCGAAAGTCTCCCACACCAGTCAGCTTTGGGTCTCTCCGCGGGAGGGTGCCGGGTTAAGAGTGGGTCGGGCCCGCTGGAGCGGTCACTACCCCCGGGGTCGGGAGCGCTGGGGCGGGGCCGAACCGGTGCGAACAGTGACCCGTGGGTGATGACT
>CAMDMA010000054.1 GCA_945902075.1 Candidatus Kuenenia stuttgartensis
CGGAGCGCGCGCTCGCAGCCGACACGCCCGTCGACCCGTCGTCGATCGCCGTCGTCGGCCGCAACGAACCGTGCCCATGCGGAAGCGGACTCAAGTACCGCCTTTGCCACGGAAAGAAGCCAGACGTGCAAGTTTGAATGCACGCATGCGTTCACGATGTGGATGGCCAGCGGCGGCGTGAAGGGCGGCACCGCGTACGGCGCCACCAACGAACTCGGCTACCGCATCGCGCGCGACCCCGTGCGCATGAAGGAATTCCAGTCGACGGTGCTGCACTTGCTGGGGCTCGACCACCTGCGGCTTGGCTACATGCCCGTGGGCCTCAAACATCGCCTCACCGGCGTGCAGCGCCACGCGGAGGTGATCCCCAGGTGCTGGCGTAGTGATGAGGAAGCGCTGTCGCGACGAGACACCCCAACACGGATGATTGGGATGGAGCGAGATAGCCGTTGCTTCCGCAGCCTCGATGTCACCCTCCCACGCCGAATCCAACCAGGGGCTCACAGTTACTAGCGGGATGCCGTCGGTCGGTTTGCGATCGCTTAATCCTGTCCGCGGATCAGCCGAATGACTCTGCCTAGAGCGCGCTCCCGAATGGCCAGGACCAACTCCTGAGGCCAATGGCGATTCATGAAGGGGCGCTCCACCAGCGGGAAAAGCAAAAGGAGGCTCACTGTGACAGCGATGCCCATCGGAATCGCGACAAGCAGCATGTCCCATCCGTATCGGTTGCCGGTGAGCGGAAGGAGCAGCTTTCCGCAGAACGCCAAGGGAAGCGGATGAAACAGGTAGATGGTATAGCACGCGCCGCCAACCATGCTGGGAATCGGTCGGGCGAGGGCTCCACGTACCCACTTGGATCGGAGGGTTCCCAGCATCACAAGGAATAGTCCGACGAGCAGCGCGGTGATGCCCGCGGCCGAATGCTCGAGCATTCGATAGGAGCTCAGCACGAGCAGTAGGCCGGCGACCCATGCAACATCCCAGCAAAAGGAAACGAGTTTGTCGGAGGACTTCGAGTGAACGGTGGACGCGATGTCCGCCACGAGCATCCCGATCAGGAAGAAGGCCAGTTCTGGCCCAAGCCACCAGCCATGCTGCAGGGGGCCTCCTAGAGGCATGGGCTCAACTCCCGAGAGTCGGTAGGTAGCGGCGTAGAAGCCTGCAGCCACGATTGCGACAGCGAGCGTGCCTCGTCGCAGTATCGGCGACGTGAGGCGGAATATCAGCGAAAGGAGGGGAGCGATCAGGTAGAACTGGATCTCAATCTCCAGACTCCAGGAGACATAAAACAGCCAAGTGCCATCGTCGAAGAACGCGTTCCTCGCATAGCACAGGCCAGCCATGTACTGGATTGGCCGAAACGACTCGGGGGCGAGGAAGAGCGATGCCGCGGCATAGAAGCACAGTGCGATGACATAAGGCGGCTCGATTCTCGTGACCCTGCGGAGGATGTACGAGCGATAGTCCGGTGGTGACTCGCCAGCGCGCGCGCGCCGCGCGAAGGGCAGTGCAAGCACGAACCCGGAGATCGCGAAGAAGAGCTGCACTCCGAGAAATCCGTGCGAGAGAACCCAGCGGATCAGTTCATCCCCCGCAGACTCGGTGGCTGTATACATCCCGCGCTCGAGATTTTTGACGTAGAAGTAGCCACTTGAATGGAACAGGACGACCGCCAGGATCGCGAGCGACCTCAGCCCGTCGATCTCCGGAAGATAGAGCACGCTCGAAGGCGCGCTGCGAAATAGGATCTTCGGGAATTTCATGGGCAGATTCCGCTGCGCAATTGGTCGCCTCGCGCCCCACATCCAGTCGCGACCGCGGCAGAGCGTGTTTATTGTTGGTATATCGGCAATCAGACAAGACATACATGACGAGTTATTGAAAACAGGAATTATTTCTATAGACATCAATGGGCGAGGCTTATCGATTGCGCGCGGATGAGTGCATGGAAGGTGGCTAACTCAGACGTCTGCGCGAACGCTGCGACGATGTCAATTCGATCCACGAGCGTTTGTGCCGGGACCCTCTCGCGCACCCGGGGCAAGATCTGATAGACGCTTCGCCTGCGTCTTTCACATGTCGAATCTCTCTGACCTTGGTGCCGCAAGTCACTCGCGAAATTTGGCGACTGACCGCGCAGGGCACGAGGGCGGGAGATGATCGCGAGATTGACAGCGAGCGCGCACTCACCGCGACTGCGCGCCCTCGATGCCGATCGGATACACGCCAGTCTGCGCGTTCATCGATAGCGTGCGGCCTTCCTTGCCGCCGAGCGTGCAGTTCGACGGGTGCTCGGGGAAGCGGATCATCCCGAGGGGCTTCCCTTCGGGCGAGAGCACGACCACTGATGAACGCGCGGGCACCGTGATAAAGAGATTGCCCTTGGTTTCGATGCTGAGTGCATCGTCGCCGAGGTTCTCGCGGGTTCCGCTCGGGATCGTATAGATCGCCTTGCCTGCGCCGAGCTTGCCCGGCCCCTCGATCGGCTACGCCTTCACGTCGTAGGAGAGCCACGGCAGTACGTAGAGCGTCTTGCTGTCCGGCGAAAGATGCACGCCGTTCGGCGCCACGACCTCGTCGTCGCGCACGAACTGCACCGCTTCGCCGCCTTCGACGGGTACGAAATACGCAGCATCGGGCGCGCTGCCCGCGCGCTTGCGGCCGATCACGGGTGCCGTGAACCAGCTGCCGCCCGGACCCTTGCCGCACACGGCGCGGACGGTTCCGGCGGCAAGATCGACTGCCCACCGCCCTGGCAACCGTAGAGCATCCCCTCCTTGGAGAAGAAGAGTCCGTTCATTCGCTTCGAGTCCTTCAGCCCGGTCTTCGCGCCTGCCGGATCAAGCTGCGGGATCTGTCTGCTCGGGACGTCGGTGAAGTACATCGTGCCATCGGGCGCGCACGCGGGGCCTTCTGTAAAACTGTGACCCTCGGACCACTTGAAAATGGGCGTGCCCTTCGCGCACACTCCCACGATGTCCTCGCCCATGGCGCCGACCTTGACCGGCCACTTGGCGTCGGCAGGCTTTGTGACTTGCGGCTTGGTCTCCGGCTTGGGTCCCGCGGGCCTCGTATCAGCAGAATTCGGTTCCGGCCGCTCGCATCCTGCGCGTGCGCGACGGGCGTGGAGAGCACGAGCGTGGCGAACGTGGTCAGCGACAGGATGCGCATGGTGGAATCACTGGGAGCAGGAGCAGACAGGCAGGATGGCAGGTCAGGTTACTTCCTCGGCAGTTCCAGCGGCGACACTCCACCTCGCGCGCCGTCTCCAAGGGGGGCGCGTTGACGTGAGCGTCTCCGATCCGTTAGCCAGAACCCCTCTCGCTTGGGATGCGAGCGCCTTCGATGTTCCTGACCTGCTCACGGAGAAGAAGACTGTCGAGTTCCTTCGAGCCGTCTTCGGTCGGAAGATCGGCGGAGCGAAGCTCGGCGAGTGCGCACTAAGGAACCGTGCGCTGAAGGTCGGCGACAAGTACGTTCGCAGCGTGCTCAAGGCCGCCGCGCAGAACGGCCAGTTCGAGCGACAAATGAAGTCGTGCGATAAGCCGCGATTCCGACGGGTCTAGGTCGTCGGAATCGTTGAAACTGCCCAGGCGCGCTCGTTCACGCTTCAACTTCGCCTCCCAAGTCGACATCCGCCGTAATTCTGTTGCCACACGACGCGAGGGACGTCCCTCGCGGGGGTGGCACGAAATGACAGTTACGGAGGGCCGACATAAAGATCGACCCAGATGACGTGTTCGACACACCAAGAGGAAGTGAAGAAGGCGCGCACCACGCGGCGCGCGCCAAAAACAAGCGAGCAGCAGGCTTGGAGGACCTGTTCGGACAGCCGACGCGGGCCCCGGCACCGAAGTCAGCGGCGCCAGCGAACGGCCCCAGCGCCCCGCTGCTCGTCGATGCCGCGACTGCGGCGAGGCTGCTCGGCATCGGCCGCTCGACGCTCGATGCGCTCACCCGCAAGGGGGATCCCCTGCGTGCGACTCGCAAGTCGCGTGTTGTTCCCGACCACAGCGCTCCACTGCATCGCGAATGGCGAAGGAGCTGCGAAGTGAGCTGCACCAAGCACAAGCCCTTGGTTCGATTCGATGTCAACGAGATCCCGCCGAGCATGCGGGTGGAACGACGCTGGGTGAACTGGCGCGCCGAGCTGCGCGATGACAAGTGGACGAAGGTGCCATGTGGTGCCGACAGGAGACCCGTTGACGGGAGCAGCGAGAGCAGCGGCTGAATTTTAGACGAAATGGTCGCTGCAGCACATGCGGACGGGGACCTCAGGATTGGTTGCGTGCTCGTAGACGGGTGGGTCGGTGTCGATCTCGACGGCGTACTCGACGGGGCAACGGGCGCGATCGCCGACGAAGAAGTCGCGGCCTGAATCACGACGACGCTGACCTATGCGGATCAAAACGCCTTCGGGAATGGGTCTGCATCTCATCTTCCGCGACGTCGTGAAGCCGGAGTGGTCGCAGAATCGACGCGACTTCGTCGAGCTGGATGAGCGGGCTCGCTTCTTAACGGTCAGCGGTGGGCCTCAACGAGGGGCGCGATGTGATCGCTGATCAAGTCGCGGTCAACGTGCTCTGCAACAAGTGGCTCCGAAAGGACGCCCCAAAGCGAGCTTCGCCAGCGGGGTCAAGGCGGAAGCGGAATTCCGAGGACTCCGCCGCCGACTTCGCCCTCGCGTGCGATCTCGTCCGCGAGAACATGCCGAGGGAGGAGATCGAAGCCGGGATCCGCGAGAAGATGGTCGCAGAGGGTCGCGGCGACACGGCGGCACGCGCCGACTACCTCATACGCACGATCAACTCCGCCAAGCGTGCGGTCGAAGCCGACCCGAAGCGACCCAGCATGAAGGCGGCGAACAAGATCATCGCGATCGAGCTCGAGCGCTTCGAGCTTGGATGCACGCCGAAGCGAGGACCCTTCGCGGTCGACAAACTCGGTCCGAACGTCGCTATCCCGCTCGATACGGAGGCGGTCAAGGACCTCTTGTCGGACTTGTACTTCGATGCGTATGACGGTGCTGCAGGGTCCTCTGCGATCGCGGAGGCCCTCTCCGTTCTGCGAGGCAAAGCCCGGAGAAGCCAGTCGACAAAGCTCGCGGTCCGCTACGCACGTCATGGGAGTGGTGTCGTGGCCGATCTAGGCGGCGTCGATGGTCGGGCTGTGATGATCGAGCCGACTGGCTGGCGGATCCTGGAACGGTCGCCCGTTATCTTCAGCCGAAGTAAGCTGATTATCGAAGTACACCCGCCTTCCGAAGGCATCGATATCGGGAAGGGCCTCTTGGAGCTCCGAACGCTCCTCAACGCGGGTGACAACTTTGACCTCCTTGTCGGCTGGATCGCCTGTGGGATGTGCCCGCACCTCAATGACCCCATCCTCAAGATCACGGGGAATCAGGGCAAAGGGAAGTCGACCACGGCGAAGACGATCGTCGGCATCCTCGCCGCGAGCTCTGCCCCCTGAGGTCGCCACCCCGAATCTCGAAACCTACTCGCTGACGGTTGCGGGGGCGTGGCCGACGCTGATCGAAAACAGCTCCAACATCCTGGATTGGATGTCGGACGCGATGTGCCGAACCATGAGCGGCGACTCGTTCGTGCGCCGAAAGCTCCACACGGACCAGGGGTTGAGCATTGTGAACTTCCGGCGCGTGATCGGAATGGCAACAATCGATGGAGGCGCCCTCAAGGCGGATCTCGCGGATCGAGTACTTGAGATCGAGCTCCAGCCGATCGATGAGTCTGAAACGATCGGCCCAGCCGAACTGGCGGCGAGAATCGACAATGCCATCCCGAAGCTCGTCGGGGTGTTCTACACGCTCGTCTCGAAGGTGCTTGCATCGCTTCCCTCGATCGAGCTCGACAAGATGCCGCGTATGGCGGATTTCGCCGCCGTGCTCGCAGTGCTCGACCAGATCCGAGGCACCGAGTCGTTGGGGGCGTACCTTCGTCACCGCGACCATCTCGCGGGGGATGTGCTGGAAGGCGACATCGTCGGCAATCTGGTCCAAAACTTCATGGAAAACCGCACCTTCCCGTGAATGGGAAACAGCGAGTCGCTACTTGGCTGTCTCCGCGGCCAACTCGACGAGACGCGGCGTAGTCAGCTGCCCAAGAGTCCGCGACAGTTTTCCGGTTGCCTCCGCCGCGTCATCCCCGCGCTCCAAAGATGGGGATCGAGGTCATACCGCCTCCGAAAACCGACAAGACACGCACGTGGCGGTTGGAGAAGATCACTGCTCACTCGACCACCCGCGCGACGGATCCCTTCGACGGCGCCCCACCGCGGGCGGTCGGGCGGTTCGGGCTGTTCCTAGACGAAAGGACATTGAGGAGGCAGGATCGCGAAGAGGAAGAATGGAAACAGCCGTGGCTCGCTTACAAGTTCGGGCGCGGGAGTGTGGATCGCGTGGTACACGGACGAGAACGGCACGCGACGAAAACATTCGACGAAGGTCACGACCAAGGGGGACGCGCAGTGGATCCTCTATCGATAGATCGTGGAGGTCGAGCGGATCCGCGAGGGACTTGTCGACCCTGAAGCCCTGCGCCGCAAGAGGGAGCTCGAACGCCCGCTGTGCGAGCACATCAGGGCGTACTTCGAGAAATTTAAGACGACGCCACGCTCCGAGGGATCACTCCGCGTGAAGCGGCACGGGCTGCGGAAACTCTTCATGCACGCGAAGCGGTTAGTCGAGCGAGAGCCCAAGCTCGCCGACCTCAAGTCCGACCTCATCCGTCGTGCGATGAAGCGAGAGCACGACAGCGGTCTTTCTGCCGTTCCTGCGACGGAATCCGCAAGGAGGCTGTTGCGTTCGGGAACTGGCTCACACAGGAGGGCTGTGTGGACCTGGCAGGCTTCGGCAAGCGCGTGCCGAAGTTCGACCAGGCGCTTGACCGCCGGCGGGAGCGGCGAGTGCTCTCCGAGGAGGAATTCGGGCGCCTGTTCGCGGTCGCTGCCGCGAACGGACGCGCTCTCTGGTAAGCGATGGCCTACTACGCAGGCATGAGACGCGGCGAGCTCAGCCGCGTGTCATGGGGAGACATCGACTTACAGATGGGCGTGCTTTGCATCAAGATTCAGAAGGCAGGGCGAGTCGATGAAGTAGCGATCCACCCGGCGCTCATCGGATCGCTGACGACGGCGAGGGCGAATCGAGCCTCAGCCCCAACCGCCGAAGGCACCGAGCGTGTCTTTACGGCACCTGTGTCAGGCGAGGTTCGGCTCCGTGACTTCCGTGACGCGGGCATCCCAACCACTGACGTTGACGGTCGCTGCGCCGATCTCCACGCGCTCCGAACGCCCCTGTGCACGACCCTGCTGCGTGCCGGCACGCCACCCACGGTCGTTCAGAAGATCATGCGACACTTGTCGATCGCGACGACCCTGAAACACTATGCGAAGCTCGGCCTCCTCGAGGCCGCGGCGGCACTCGCGGCGGTGCCAATGGTCGCACTGGCGACGACACCGATTCCGGCGGGAATCGCTCGGAAGCCAAGGTCGGGTGGTAGCAAACGCGGTAGCAGTAGAGGTAGCAACACATGCGCGAAGCCGCGTGTCACGGCAGGATCGAACTCACTCACGCGGGCGGCTCCCCCATCGCCCCTGCGGAGCCCCAAGCCTTGCTTTCGCAGGAACATGCGGGAAGGCACGAGAAAGCGCACTTGACCGCACGGCGGAAGTCGCTAGGATCCCCCCCCTAAGCCTCGTTAGCTCAGTTGGCAGAGCAGCTGACTCTTAATCAGCGGGTCGTAGGTTCAACCCCTACACGAGGCACTTCTGGCGCACTTCTGGCGCACTTCGGGGGCACTTCTGCGTGGCTCATGCGTGGCTCAAAATGGAGCCCAGCCGTGCTGGAGAATTTGGAAAGTTGCCGTTCGCGGCGACGCTGCGAACGAGTTGGCCTTCGTTCACAAGGCGCTTCGTTCACAAGGCGCTTCGTTCCCAGTACTTCCCGAGCTTGATGCGCTGCTTGATGCGCCGCTTCATGCCCCCGGTTTGGGGCACGCCTGATGGGTCGTTCTGAAGTCCAACGCTCCTCGCGTTTCTTAGTCTCATCGAACCTCGCTGAGGCGTGATCCCGCCATTTCGCCAAGCGTGGTGCTCCCGTGGTTTGAGCACCTCCCGCTGCAGCCATGCGTTCCATCGTCGCTTTGCATCCGACTACGCTGCCCGAAACGAGGTTTGAGGACGCGGTCCACAACACTCCCCCATACAAAGCCCAGGCCTGCCTTTTCAACCCAGAATCGGCTCACACGATGACCCACGAATCGCAAATCACCAACGAGGCTGCGAAGGAACTTCTCGCGCGCGTGCACGCGCTGCGTGATGTAGAAGAGTCCGAGCGCGCGCGATTTCTTGGCTCCATGATCGGTCACGATCTGAACAACGCGCTCTTTGCGCTCGTGGGACGCCTTCAATTGTTGAAGCGGAAAGTGTCTGACCCCGCGCTCATTCGATCCGTCGACGAACTCCAAGCGACAGCGCAAGTCTTTGAGAAGCAGATCGCACTCCTGCACGATGCGTCGCCACGCGACCCCCGTGGAGTTGACAACATGCTCGCGCGCGCTGCGGTGACGAGCGAACTCGAGCACGCGCAGCGATTGATTGGCATTTCTTTCGAAGGTGTCGAGCATGCGCTCACCACGATTCCGAGCGATGCGACCATCATCGGAGACACGCACGGGGTCGCCGTCGCGATACGGCAACTGATTGCTCTCCATCGTCATCGCAACGCGCATGCAATCCGAGTCAGCAGTGCGATCGTTTCCATTGCGCATGGCACTCCACTCTCTGGCGCGACGCCAAGTCAGGTGGCGGTCGATGCAACATGGCTTGAACTCTCCTTCGCAGACGATGCGGGCGCGTGGCCACTTCCATGCGCAGTTCCGTCGCTCCTCTCTGGAGCATTCGATTTTGCCTTGACTCCACTCGGTGCCGCACATCGCGCGATCCGCGATTTCGGCGGAAAGATCGAGCTTCGGCCCTCAGCGAGCGGCCTGTGCAGCGTGCTCTCATTTGAGCTTCGCCGCGGCATTCCGCTCGCGCACACGACGACCGTGTCCGACTCGAACGACGCCTGTGCCCATGAAATGGACTGTGCTTCTCCGCCGCGATGCGTGCTGATTGCCGACGACGATCCAGCAGTTCGTGCGGTACTGGTCGCCGCGCTTGAGTCGATTGGCGACGATGTCGACACCACGGACGTGCCTGGCTCGATTGGACAGCGCGTAGATCTCGAACACTTTGACGTCATCGTGCTTGATGCCGGTGGTGGAGGGCTCGAGGCATTGCGTACGCTCCGTGCGGCCGGGCTTCAGGTTCCGGTACTCCTTGCAAGCGGCCATCTCCTCGATCATGTCGCGAGTGAGTTTGGTCCAACGACACGAACGATCCTGAAGCCATTTGGCCTCGATATCCTCGATCGTGAACTCACGATTCTCTCGCGCCTTCGCACCTGAAGCCGTGAAAGTCCAGCGTTGCGCCGTATTGCGCCCGTACACGCGATGTGATTCGAACTTACCGCAGCGCACGCTCGGCGAGCGCGAGCATCTGCGCTGCGACGGGCGCCAGTGGTTCGGGAAGTGCGTCAAGCCGTACAAACTGAAACGCGTCGTATTCCCAACCGATCTCCGGCACCACATCTGCGGACAGCGCGATCCGATGCACGACCTCCCAAGTGCTTGCCACGGGGTCAAAGAGCAGCCCAACAGCAATCGGTGGTTGCAGGGGGACGAGTCGTGCCTCCTCCGCAAGTTCGCGCACCACCTGCACCGCGGGCGAAACACCCGGCTCAAGTCCCCCGCCAGGTACGAACTCCCACATCCCGGGATAAAACGCGACGCTCGACGAACGGCGCCCCATCAGGACACGATTCCCACAGACGGCGATGCCCTTGACGCCAAGCGGCCGAACGCCGCAGTCAAGTCCTGGACAATCCTTGAACGAATTCTGCACCGCGTAAAAGCGATAGGAACACTCTTGGACATGCACCTGCACGCCACCGTGACCGTTGCGGCTCGTGCCAAGCACCTGCACGATTGAACCGTCGAAATATCGTGGATTTGCCGCGCAAAGTTCGGCCCAACGCGCGTCCACCTCTTCGAGCGTCGCGCGCTCGGGAACGAAGCGCCCTGCGACCTCGACGAGTACCGGTGGGCGGCGGAGTTGAATGGTGCGGATCGGGGTCACGGGGTCCATGGGTGTACTGACCGGCCTCAGAGCGTGTCACGGAAAGGGTCGTGACGCATCGTCGCGCTGTGCTTGAAAGGATAGAGCCAAGGTCGATGGATGGCCTTTGCTCAGACTTCTCTCAGGCGTGGCACGCGCTTGGGACTGCCCGGCTCATGCTCGGCTCATGCTCGGCTGATGCCCCCACCAAGGTTTCGTTATCTTTCCGCAACCGCGGCACTCCGCCGCCCCATCCCACGGAAGGCACGATGTCCCAAATCAATCCCCCGCTCGACGAACCCTTCGGCAATGCGATCCATCCCGGCTCCAACGGCCACCCTCCGGGACTCTTCCTGCTGTTCTTCGTCGAAATGTGGGAGCGCTTCTCGTTTTACGGGATGCGCGCCCTGCTCACGTTCTACCTGATCAAGGGCTTTCTGAAGGCCGACGACAGCGAGGCATACGCCATTTACGGAGCCTACGGTGCGCTCGTGTACGCCACACCGTACCTCGGCGGTATCTTCGCCGACCGCTACCTTGGCGCGCGACTTGCGGTGATCTTCGGCGGCGTACTGATGGCTGCTGGCCACCTTCTGATGTCGATCGAACAAGAGTGGGCGCTCTTCGGCGCGCTTGGTCTTCTCATCGTCGGAAACGGATTCTTCAAACCGAACATCTCCACGATGGTTGGCTCGCTGTATCCGCAGAAGAGCAACAAACGCGATGCGGGCTTCACGATTTTCTACATGGGAATCAATCTCGGTGCCGCACTGGCGCCGCTGGTGTGCGGCTACATCGGTGAGACTTATGGCTGGCACTATGGATTCGGCCTCGCGACGATCGGCATGTTGCTCGGCATCGCAACCTTCGTGGCCCCGAGCATGCTTGCCCGTGGCCTCATTCTGCTTACGAGTTTCTCGATTGTCGGAACAATGTTCTGGACGACGAGAAATGATTCGACGCAGATGCTTCTCAATATTCCGATCGCACTTGCGCTACTTGGCGCGGGTGCGGTGAGCTTCGTCAAGCTTGGCCACGGCACGCTGCCTGCTGACATGGGACTCCCCCGCGACGCAAGTGGCAAGATCGTGAAGCCACGCATGGTGTTCCCCATCATGCTCGGGACGATCGCTGCGGTCGCACCGCTTGCACTGCTTGTGAAACACCACGGGTACGCGGGGTACGCATTGAACGTCATTGGCGTGCTCGCCTTCGGTTCGATCATCGTCTCCGCATGGAAGGCCGACACGATCGAGCGGGGCCGCCTCACCGTCATCTTGATTTTGTGCTTCTTCTCCATGCTGTTCTGGGCGTTCTTCGAACAAGGCGGTTCGAGTGTCAACAACTTCACCGACCGCAACGTTGATCGCGTCACCGGTGGTATTCCCGTCGTTGCCGGACAGACCTACTCCGATGTTGCTGTCACGCAGGAGTTTCTCGGCGTGAATGTCGATGGAAAGGTTTGGACGCTCAATGACATCGATGCGGCGCAAAAGGCGCTGGTCGAGGAGAAGTCTGGAGGCCGCGTCACTTTCGTTGCGACCGATGCTCAGGCTGCGCAGGGCCTCGAGGTCGGAGGCAATGAGATCAAGGCCTCCGTGTACCAAGCTGCAAATCCCACCTTCATCCTCTTACTTGGCCCCGTGTTTTCGTGGCTGTGGGGCGCACTCGGCCGACGCGACCCAAGCGCGGGCGTCAAGTTCGGTCTTGGACTTGCGCAGTGCGGGCTGGGCTTTGGCTGCTTCTGGATCGGCGCGCAGCAGGCCGATACCAACGGTATGGTCGCGATGAGTTGGCTGCTCCTTGGCTACCTCTTGCAGACCACGGGCGAGCTTTGCCTTTCCCCGGTTGGTCTATCGCTCGTTACCAAACTCTCCCCCGTGCGCGTCGTCAGCACCATCATGGGCGCCTGGTTCCTTGCAACAGCGTTCTCGCACCTGCTCGCAGCTGCCATCGCGAAGATGACCGGCGTGAGCGAGGGCGGCGCTGATGCGGTGATGCCACCCCCGCTTGAGACGGTCAACGTCTACGGGAGTGTGTTCGGCATGATTGCCGTTGCTGCCATCGTCTCCGGTGCGGTTGTGTTTGCCATATCGCCATGGCTCAAGTCCATGATGCACCTCGACGATGCCGAGGCTGCCGGTCACGGATCGCACTGAGCAGACTCAACCACTCGCAAACCTCAAAGACGCGCCCCGCGTGCAGCGACCTTCGTCACTGCACGCGGGGCGCGTTCGTCGCGGCAAGCCGCAACTAGAAGCCGAGCGGGATTCCAAGCGCGTTCCACGCAACGAGAAACAACGTCCACGCGATGAGTGCTGCAACGCAATACGGAATGAGCAGCGCGATGAGCGTACCGAGGCCGGCCGCGCGCTGGTAGCGCTGGATTGCGATCAAGATCACCACGAGGTACGGCGAGAGCGGCGCGATAGGATTGGTGCAAGAATCGCCAACGCGATAGGCGCATTGCACCAGTTCTGGCGAGATTCCCGCGGTTCCGAGCATCGGCACGAGGATCGGTGCGAGAAAGGCCCACTTCGCACTTGCACTTGAAACGAAGAGGTTGATCGCAGCAACCACAAGGACGATCGACACAACCATCGGTGCTTCACCGAAACCCATCGACCGAATCGCCTCTCCACCAGAGACGCCAAGAATACTCGTGAGGTTCGACTGCTTGAACCAAGCGATTGTCTGCCCCGCAAAGAACGCGAGGACGAGGTAGGTACCCATCGCGCCCATCGCGTCACTCATCCGCTTCGTCACGCATCGGTCGGTTCGAATCTCTCCTGACACGACTCCAAACGCAATCCCTGGGAGCAGGAACAACACGAGGATCATCGGCACAATCGCTTCTGACCACGTCGGCACGAGGCTCGCCGTACCGGGACGAGTCATTTGCCCCGCGAGCGGCCAGCCAGGAATCATCGCCATCGCGAAAAAGGCGCCACCCGCCAGAAGCAGCGCCAGCAACGCCGCGGTAAGGCCACGTTTTTCAGCGGCGTCGAGCCTCGGCGCACCGCGCGGAACGCCACCCTCGGCGATCTGCGCATCGACCGCGGCTCGGCTGAAGCGTGGCTCGACGATGCGTGCCGTCACGAACCACCCAAGCAACGTAAGAAACGGCGTCGACGCTGCCATGAACCAGTAGTTGCACGTTGGCTGCACCACCGCGTTGGGATCCATCGCGCGCGCAGCACCCTCGGTGAGACTCGAGAGCAGCGGATCTAGGCTCGAAAACAGCAGGTTGGCGCTGAATCCTCCGGCGACGCCGAAGGTGACCGCTGCGATCGCCACCAGTGGAGATCGACCGACCATTGCAAACATTCCCGCTGCAAGTGGCGGGAGTACGACGTAGCCAGCGTCTGACGCGATGTTTGATGAGACACCGATGAAGACCAGTGCAGGGGTGAGAAGCCGCGCGGGAGTAACCGACACCAGTAGCTTGATGAGTGCTGTGAAGAGCCCTGTGCGCTCAGCCACTCCGATTCCAAGCATGGCGACCAGGACGATCGCGAGTGGCGGAAAATCAAGGAAATTCCGCAGCGCACCCGTCAGCATCCACCGGATGCCATCAGCATCAAGAAGGTTGTCGACCATGATCTGCTTGGACGGATCGCGCGGATCGCTCACCGACCAACCCGCCTTCGCACCGACAAAGCTGCAAACGAGTACCGCGACGCCAAGGAGGACAAACAGCGTCGCCGGATCGGGCAACCGATTGCCCACCCGCTCTACAAGCCCGAGAATGCGTGCAATGAGGCCCTTAGACTCGGTCGAAGTAACCATGCGATCTCCAAGAAGTGCGCGTTCAAGCGCGAACGAATGTTCCCTGTTGCTGATCCTTTACGACTCCGGGAAACCGAAGCACACGATTGTGCATCGCCACGTAGACCCCCGGCTCACACACCTGCACGGCGAGCAAGGCTTCTGTGACATTTTGCGTCGCGTCGGTCCGGCGCATTTCGTAGGGACGCATCGCGCCGGTGAGCA
Organism: Candidatus Kuenenia stuttgartensis; assembly: GCA_945902075.1. GTDB lineage: Bacteria > Planctomycetota > Phycisphaerae > Phycisphaerales > SM1A02 > QWPT01. Next base: position 14,176 of record CAMDMA010000054.1, read on the forward strand.
CGATCGCCTTTGTCGCGCCGCCCTTCTCGACAAGCCGCGCGTGAATGCGTTCGCCAGTCTTCGCGAGGCGATCGGTGCCGTGCACAATGACGACGCCATCGTGATTTCGTGACATGAGCTCCGCCGTATCCGCGATGAGATCATGATCGGCCTCGCTCATATCAAGCGAGTCCTTGTTGAGTAGCGGGATGCGGTCAATAGCGACCCCCCGGAGTTCGAGCGTCGCGAGCAGCAGATCAAGCACGCTGACCTTGTTCGAAAGAAACCCTCCGAGCTCGTCGTAGGTTTTCTCGATGGTTCCTCCGGTCGAAATGAGCGCGATGCGGAACGGGGCGGCGGTCGTGGTTGAAGCCATGGTTTGAATCACGGGAGCGGCGAGAAGATGCGCACACTGCGATGGATGAAGGTCAGCGTCGATGAATTCGTCAGAGTACCCGCTCAGCGCGCGGGAAGCTTCCGAGCACGGTAAGGCGCGCACAGTGCGTGCGCGCGTCGGTGATGGCGCGTGCCATCGCTGGATCGTCGCGATGACCGATTGCATCGATGAAAAAGACGTAATCCCAGTGCGCATCACCGCTCGGCCGCTTTTCAATATGCGAGAGATTGATCGACTCGCGACGAAAGCTATCGAGCACGTCAACGAGCGCACCCGCGCGGTCCGCAAGAGCGAACCAGAGCGTCGTCTTATCGCTGCCAGTCCGTGGCACAGGGGTGCGCCCAACAACCAGAAATCGCGTCACATTGCCCGCGCGATCTTCGATCCCATCAAAGAGCGTCTTGACTCCGT
>CAMDMA010000055.1 GCA_945902075.1 Candidatus Kuenenia stuttgartensis
GGGCATCGCGAGGAAGAACCACAGCGGGAAGAACCACGGCCACCAGAAGCCCGCGATGACCATCGCGAAGTTGAACCGCAGTCCGGTCAGGACCAGTCCGACCCAGATCGCAAGCAGCGCGGCGGTGCTCATCGCGAGCGTGAGCAGCATCCCGCGCGCCTTGATGCGCGCCGAGTCGTCGGCTGCGCGGTTCGGCACAAGTGCCGCGAACACGAGCGGGAAGAGCAGCATCACCGGGACGAAGATGAGCATGAACAAGCGGCCGAGCGTGATGAAGGGATCCGACATGATGGGTCTCCGTGATCTGGTGTTCGAAACGGCGTGTCGTGCGGTCTAGGCGTGCTTCCACAGGCGCTCGATCTGGCGTGCCGCCATGGATTCCGCGGCCTCACGGATGAGTCCCGCGAGCTTGGCATCGCCGAGCGCGGCGGCGATGCCTGCCTCGATGCGCTTGCGTTCCTCGACCTTGGGGCCCGCGGCGCGCTCGACTGTGGCGATGACGATGGTGCCGCGGCCGCGCACGGAAGCGAACAGCCCGGCGTCCGTGAGGTCGCGGTAGGCGCGAGCGACGGTGTTCAGGTTGATGCCCAGGTCCGCGGCGAGCTGCCGGACCGGCGGCAGTTCATCGCCTTCCGCGAGCTGCCCCGCGGCGATGAGCCCGCGAAGGCCGGCCACGAGCTGGTCGTGGATCGGGACAGGGCTGGCGAGCGAGATCGTGAGCATGATGACCATTGTATCATACGTTGCTACAATGTCAAGTGCGATTGGGTTGGTGCGGCGGCGCCTTCGGGAACCCCGGTGCTCCACGAGGGACACCGGACCTGAACGGGTCTTTCGCATGGGCGCGCGGGTCCTGCGGGAACCTGATCCGAGGTCGCGGGTTTCGGGGGTGCCCGGAGCGTGAGCGATGCGTTTGGGGCGTGGTTGGCTTCGCGCTCTTTGCCCCTACGTTTCGATCGGGCCCCTCACGCCCGTTGCGAGGAAATGGGACTTCACCCCCTCTGGCACGCTCAGAACGCCATCTAGAGTTTGGATCCGTTTCGCTGGGGGAGTTCAACCGGTCGGCCTCAGGCGAGGCCGACCGGTTTGTTTACAGGCTGATGCGGGTGAAACCCCCTGCTGCCGCGCCGTGGCGGGGGTTGGGCGCCCTCGCCTTTGTGGAGAGAGTGAAGGGCTCGGACCCGAGCGACGGCGAAACGGGCGAAACCCCGCCTTGATCTCGCGCGCTCTCTGGACTGGTTCACAGCCATCCGCGATCGGGAATCGCCAAGGCGGGTTGGCCGAGAACGGTCGACCCGCTTGTTCATCGCTGGGGGACGCGGTTGTGATCTGCCGATCTGCGCGATATTCTCGCGAGTCCTCGATGGACAACAGCCCTTCACCTGTCCGGCGGCTGACGACCTACTGGAAGATCGAGGCGGGCAACGCCTTGTTCATCCCGGCGCTGGCCGTGTACCTGGTGCTCAAGTCGGGCGGCCGGATCTCGACCGCGCTGGTGCTCTCGGGGCTTGCGTGCTCGTTCCTGCTCGTGATCGGCACCATCGTCCTGCGAATGATGCTTCGCAAGGCGCGTGGCCAGGCGAACGCGATCGCCGATCGGATCCCACTCCTCGTCCGGATGCGCTGGCCTGCGATCGCGCTGTGCGTGGCCGCGGCAGTCGCAAACGGGACCGAGTGGCTCAGCAGCGGCCTGGAACTCTCCGCGCAATGCCTGGCACCTGCGGTGCTGCTTCTCCTCGCGGTGCTCGAGTACGTCAACTACTACCACTTCCAACTGCAGCACTTCGACCACGCGCCCGACTGGCAGCGGCTCGTCTCAGGCCGCGGATTCCGACGCTCGCATCTCGCGCGCGAGATCGACCGTTGGAAGCGCGAACAGCGCCGCGACGCATCCGGACCGCTCGGCCTTGATTTCAATGTGACCAACGACAACAACAACGAGTGGATGCCGGAAGGCGTACCCACCGACAACTTCTCAGCACGATGGACCGGCTCGCTGATCGTCCCGAAGAGCGGCAACTACGACTTCCAGATGCAGTCGGACGATCGCGCGACGCTTTCGGTCGACGGCGTGTTGCTGTTCGGATCGAACACCGGCAACGAAGAGCGCGGGCCTTTCTACCTTGAAGCGGGCACGCACTTGATACAACTCACCCTGCGCGAGTTTGGCGGCGACCAACGCATGCGCCTGCGTTGGCGCCCGAGCGGTACGCCCAACTGGTTGGCGCTCTCGGGTGATCGCTATCGCCCTGGTTACGACGGCGATGGTGATGGCGTGAGCGACATCTGCGAAACCGGCGACTGCAATGCGAATGGCCTGCCTGATGGCTTCGAGCTGTCGGAAGGCCTTGCGACCGACTGCAACGCGAACGGGCTGCTCGATGGCTGCGATGTTGCCGCGGGTGCCGCCGACTGCAACGCGAACGGCGTACTCGATTCATGCGAAGCGTCTGCGACTGGTCTTGTTGGCCGCTACTACCCGCGGCTTGGTTCGTCGAATTCGAAGGATCCGTATCGACCTGGAGCGCTTGTCGCGGTTCGCCGCGACGGGAACATCGCTTTCGCGAACAACAACTGGCAACCGACGACCGCGCCGAGTGATGATCTCATTGTCATCTGGACCGGCACCATCACGACGGGCGGAGAATCGGGCCTGTGGCGCTTCCGCAGCGATTCGGACGACGGCGTGCGCCTGTACATCGACGGCGAAATCGTCATCAACCGCTGGCTCGACAACGCTGGAATCGGCTTCGGTGCGATTGAACTCGCCGCGAACACCGCGTACGACTTCCGAATGGAGTTCCACGAAGGAAACGGCGGACAGTTCTGCTTCCTCGAATGGGCCCCGCCATCCGCAGGCAGCGATCCGGCCTACGAGACCGTGCCGACATCGGCCTTCCGCATGGCGGTTCCCGATTGCAACGACAACGGCATTCCAGACGATTGCGACATCGCGAACGGCACGCTGCCCGATCCCGGTGCCGGCATTCCCACTCCATGCTCAGGCCCCGCGTGCCCGGCGGATCTTGACGGGAACGGCGCTGTCGAAGCGTCGGATCTCTCGCAACTTCTCGGCGCGTGGGGCGCGGTCGGCGGCGACGTTGACGGCAACGGCACCACCGACGCCGCGGATCTCTCGCTGCTTCTCTCCGCATGGGGCAACTGCGGCTGAACACACTCGTTCATACTCCAATGCACTCGACCTACCTCGACACGCTCGCGCAGCGCACGCTGCCTGTATTCCTCTCCGCCCTCTCCTTCGTCGCGATCGAGGGTGGCGCGCTTGCGCAGTCCTGCGACGACTGCGATGACAACGGCCTGCCTGAAGCAACGGAGCAGGCTGCGCCGAGCGGGCTCGTCGGCCAGTACTGGCGTAGCCAAAGTGGAGGTCAGTTCACGGAGCGCCTCCTCTCGCGCATCGACGAGACGATCGCCTTCCAGTGGAACGGTGACTCGCCCGATCCCTCGATTCCGAACGACAACTTCGCCGCGCGTTGGACGGGCACGCTCATCGCGCCCGCAACGGGCACCTACACCTTTTGGACCACCACCGACGACGGAGTACGCCTCGCGATCGGCGGCGCAACGCTCATCAACAAATGGCAACCGCAGTCGCCGACCACTTGGAGCGGGACTGTGAATCTTGTTGCTGGTCAACGCTACATCTTCCGCATGGAGTACTACGAAGGCGGCGGCGGCGCCGAAGCGAAACTGGAATGGGCGTTCCCAGGAACCGCGCGACAGATCGTGCCGACGACCGCGTTTGATCCGGTCGCAGACGGCGACGGCGACGGCTGGCCAGATGCTTGCAATGATTGCAACCTCGACGGCATGCCAGATGCGGCAGATTTCGCAGCGGGTACCGCAACCGATTGCAACGCCAACTGCATTCCCGACTCGTGTGAAATTGCGCAAAGTGCAACGCTCGCCTATTGGCGGCTTGAAACGGTGGGCGCGTCGATTGAAGACAGCGGTCCGTTCATGCTTGATGGAGTTCCAACGCAAGTCACCGCGAGTGACAGCGTCGCGGAACCAATCATCCCAGCGACGGCTGAGCCGAACGACGGCTCTGCGGTGCTTGACGCGAATAGCCGCTTCGTCGTGAACGATCCGGCGCGCATCCTCGATACGACGGGCGAAAGTTTCACGATCGAAGCGTGGGTGAAGTTGTCGCAGAATGCGGCCGCCGCGAATGCCGATGGACGACAAGTGCTCGTGCAACGCAAGGCACTCGCATCGGGCGACAAATTCGCCGACTACATCCTGTTTGCGCAGGCCGGAGACATGCCGTCGATTGGCGTTGGTAATTTCGGCCGCACAGGGAACTTTGATGGTCGCGAACTCTGCATCGCATTCGGCAACGGCGGCACGCAGACGAGCGCGTTCTGGACCGTCACTTCGAACTTCCGAATCAACGATCAAGCATGGCATTTTGTCAGTGTGTCGGTCGACATCGATCGCAGCGAAGTGCGCTTCGTGCTTGATGCGCAAGTCGAACACCATGTCTTCGCGAATCTCGGCCGCGTGTCTGTCGCAGCGCCCGTCGTTGTCGGCGCACACACCAATTCGTCTGGCGCGTACAACCAGCCGTTGCGCGGCACGCTCGACGAACTCCGCATTTCACAAGGCGTGATCGATGCTGGGCTCTTGCTTGCGCGCTGGGGCGGCGGCGATTGCAACAGCAACGGCACGCCCGACAACTGTGACATTCTTTCCGGCGGCTCGACCGACTGCGATCGCGACGGACTCCCTGATGAATGTGAAGCAGATTGCAACGGAAATGGCGTTCCCGATGCCTGTGATATCTCGGGCGGATCAAGCGGCGACTGCAACGAGGACGGCATTCCCGATGACTGCCAGTTGAAGCAGAATGACTGCAACAACGACGGCATTCCCGACGATTGCCAGTTGGTTGGCAACGACTGCAACAGCAACGGGCGCCCCGATGCATGCGATCTCGCAGACGGCAGCGAGACCGATTGCAACTTCAATCAGCAGCCAGACTCCTGCGAACTTGGCGAACCACTCGACTATCGCATCGACGATGGCGGACCGGAATTCGGAATTCGCGGCGCCGGCGACAACATGGCGTGGCTCACAAGTCATCGCGTGATACAAGGCGCAAGCACCGTTGAAGCCGTCGAAATCATGTTTGTTTTCGTGCCAAGTACGCAACCAGCGACGATCTACATTTGGAGCGATCCGAACGGCGATGGCAACCCATCCGACGCGCAGGTTCTTGCTTCGAAGACCGTGCCGATCACGACGCTTGGTGTGCTGCAAACGATCGATATGCCGGACACATTCATCGGTGTCAATGGCACAAGCTTCTTCGTCGGCGCCATCACGACGGCGACCACGGCCGATTTCCCCGGTGCGCTCGACACGAGCGGCACGCCGGCGCTCGACCGTTCATGGATCGTCGGCTCCGACAACACGATCAACCCGAACGACCTCTTCACGGGCGCAGCCCAAGCGGTGCTGATCGAAGATGCACTGCCGTTCGCTGGAAAGTGGGTTTTGCGCGCAAAATCAACCGCGCCCACCTACGACTGCAACGGCAACAACATCGTCGATGCATGCGAGATCGCAAACGGCACGGCGGCGGATGTCGATGGAACTGGCATTCCCGACGAATGCGAGGATTGCAATCAAAACGGGCAACTCGATTCGCTTGACATCGCGATCGGAACGAGCGCCGACTGCCAGAGCGATCTGATCCCGGACGAATGTCAAGTTTTTGGATTCGATTGCAACAGCAACGGCGTGCCCGATCTTTGCGAGATCGATGCCGGCACCACAATCGATTGCAATAGCAATGGCGTCCCTGATACTTGTGACCTCGCAGCTGGGACGAGTACCGACGCCGACAGCACGGGCATTCCCGATGAATGCGAAGATTGCAATGCGAACGGATTCCTTGACACCGCCGATATTGCCGCCGGAACAAGTGAAGACTGTGATCTCGACCAGATCCCAGACGAGTGTCAACTTGGCGACCCTGAGTATGCGCTCGAGTACGCACTTGATGATGGATCACGCGACGGAAACTATGGCTTTGGATCTGTTTCCGACATCGTGTGGATGAATCAATACATGGTCGAGTCGGGGTCTGAGTGGATCGGCGAGATCCGCGTGGTGCTTGGCAATGTGATTGCGAACGAGCCGTATCAAGTTGGATTGTGGAGTGATCCCGACGGCAATGGAAATCCAACCGACGCACAGTTGATTGCGACAGCGAATGCGCGTGCAGCCAACGGAAACACGAGCATTTTCAACGAGATTCGCATCGATCCGACCTATATCGGGCCAGCCGGAACAAGTTTCTTCGCTGGGGTCATCTACAGCGATCGATATGGGAATCAGTTCCCGGTCGGCGTGGATACCGCCACGATCTCGCAGCGAACTTGGATTGCGGCAGGCGGCGAGGTCGATCCAAATAATTTGTCGACGGCTGCGGTCTTTGGCTATCTCACTCAAGCGACGGGACTGGTGCGCGCGATGGGCTTCGATGGCGCACTGCCGTTCGACTGCAACGCGAGTAGCGTGCCCGACGCGTGTGAGATTGCGGATGGTCTGCTTGCCGATGCGAACGGGAACGGCATTCCCGACTGCTGCGAGAGCGGTACGGGCTGCAAGGGCTGCGCGACCGACCTCGACGGCGACGGCCAGGTGGGCGCGAGCGATCTCTCGCTTGTGCTCGCAAACTGGGGTTCGGCCGCAGGCGACGTGAACGGCGACGGTACAACCGATGCGGCGGATCTCAGCGATCTGTTGGCGGGTTGGGGTGTGTGCCAGTAGTGGAGACGCGTCCTCGCACTAGGCTGTCCTGACACGTGGCTTCTTGCGCGTCGCGAATGCCATACATGGCTTCTCGACGAGATGCCATGACAGCATGGCGAGTACAAGCGTGCCGAGAGCGGCAAGTATCGTCAGTTCCAAGACCGATGCGGTCGGTTGCAGCAGCATCACCAACTGCTGCAAGGGAAAGGCGAAGATGTACATGCCGTAGGAGTAATCCCCGACCTTGTTGTACGCACGAATGAAACCGCGCGGCACGTACGCGCACCACAACACGAGGTACGGCGCGACGAGAAGCCATACTGCGGGAAAGACGTGCGGACCAGCAAAAGCACCGGCGAGAAGCAGCGAGCCTGCGATCACACCGCCTTCCACTTTCATTGGAATTCGTGCTGCGAAGACATGGAGCGTTCCACCAATGAAAAACATGGCGAGCAGCCGGAACGCCTCAGTCTTCGCGAACGGCGCGAACTCCTGCACCATTGCAAGGAGTACCCCGACTGCTCCAAGCGCAACGACACCCCTGCGAAACCACTGCTCACACTGTGCACCGCGCACACCGGCGACGGCCCACAGCAACACGAGTAGCAGATACATACGCAGTTCCCACGGCATGGACCACAGCGAACCGTTGACAGCGTTTGGATACGGATTCGACGCAAAGACTCCCGGTAATTCGAACGAGACACCAGCGATGAGCGTGGCGCACTTCGCAGCGTGTTTCCATGTGGCGAAACTCTCGAAATACTGTGAAAGTCCAACGGTTGTCACCAATGGACCAAGAAGAAATACGGTGAGTACACACATCACGAGCGCCGCTGGGTAAATGCGGAGAACGCGAGCGCGAGCAAAATCGGAAATACTCTTCCGTTTCAGCATGCTGGCTGTTACGAGAAATCCGCTTGCCACAAAGAACACATCAACGGCGATACCGCCGAGCGACATTCCAAGTGTTGTTCGCAGCGGTTCGTTTGCTGGGTCGCCTGATTGGATAGCGAAACTATGCGTGACCAGCACCGCGCTCGCTGCAACCATCCGGAGCAGATTGAAGTTGTTGTCTCGGCCGATCGATGCCTGTTCAAGATTCATTTGGGCTCCGACAATTTCTTCACGCATTGGCGCTGCACCGTGGCAGCATCGACGAAACACCGAATTCCGCTGCAGTCGGCGATCTTTGGCGGGGACCACGCCAGAGTGAGCGAAGGCTCAGCACCTGAAGCGCAACATCAGCGCGGCGCCAGTCGCGAGCGCTCAAACCAAGTGAAACACTTCCTCGAGCGGCACGATCGACGTGTCCGCGCGGCCGCCGGGCAGCGACCCAACCAACGTGGGCCACCGCACCGCCAACGCTGCTCAACCCCTCGCAGTTTCGACACAGGAGCAGCAGCAGGAGCAGCAGGAGCAGCAGCAGCAGCGAAACGGGTTCAGTTGCACGCACCCCACGCACCGAGAAGTGCGGCGAGATCTGCAGCATCCGTCGTGCCATCACCGTTGACGTCGCCAGCGGCAGTTCCCCACGCGCCAAGGAGTGCGGCGAGATCTGCAGCGTCGACCGTGCCATCGGCGTTGAGATCCGCGGGGCATGGCGTGCTCGGCGAAACCGCCGCCAGCACGAGGTCGTCGAAGTATCCGAAGGCGTTCGATGAGCCGGGCGCGGCATCCGTCGTTGCAAACAGATTCGACGCGTACAACGCGCCGAACGCGGCCGTGGTGTGCGAAGCGACGACCGAACCGTTCAACGACAGCGAGCCTTCGCCGTTCGCAACATTCCAGCGGTAGATGAACTCATTCCACTGATTGAGTGACGCGAATGCACCGGTCGAGACCCGATTCGCGGCGACATAGCCCCCATTGAGAAGCGAAATCGCCCCCGTCTGCGCACTCACCAAAAATCCGCCCGAAGTCTCGAACGAACTCTTCGAAATCATGACGCCGAAGGTGGAAGTGACGCGCTGACCGCTCGGAACAAACACCTTGATGCGCGTCTCGAGGACGGTGTTGCCGCCCGCGCTCGCGGCCGCCCATTTGCCGCTGTTGAGAAGGTCAAGCCAGGCCTTCGAGCGGCCCGCATTGAAACGCTCGGTGCAGAGGCGCACCATCTTGCCGGCGCCGCCGACCGGATCAACGCCCGGCACCGTCCCCGGACCGATCACGCTCCCCGCAACAAAGGGTGAGTTCGTTGATCCGCTCGTGGCCCATGTTCCGGCGGCGCCAGAGAAACCCACTTGCCCGGAAAGATTCCCGATCGCGTAGTCATCGAAGGACGTCACGAGAATGTCCGTCGCGTGCGCGAGCGAGGTCATGGCAAGTGCAACGGTGGCGAGGAACGTCGAGAGAAACGGTCGGCGGAGGTGCATCCGCAGAGCGTAAATCGAAACGCTTCCGAGACAAATCAGAAGGGCACCGAACTTGCGACTTGAACGGGCACATCGCCACGTCTCGGCGTGGAGTGTGACTTATCTACCCTCGAGGCCTTTCGTCTCGAGGCCCGAAGTCGGCTCGACTTCTCTCGGAAACCCAAGCTCCGCACCGACTGGCACGTGATCGCTGAGCCACCTTCCATCAGGGCGTCGAGCGAAATCAATCCACGCACGTTCAACTTCGAGGCCGTGCACGAAAATGAAGTCGATGCGCCGCGTGCCGCAAGACTCACTCCAGCCGTTGAACGTGCCCTGTTCAATCGCATCGGGATTCGCGACGCGCCATGCATCCACCCACACGATCCCCGCCGCCGCACGCACCGCCGCGACACATGCGACCGACTGCATCCGAGATCACGTATCGGCGTGACGCGCGCCCAGACGCCGCTGCGGTTGCGCGCCTCTTCGAGAGTTCGGGCATCCGGCGGCCGGTCCACGATCTGCCGCGCATCGAACGCATGCTCGCCGAGGCGAATCTCGTATTCACCGCGTGGCGCGGCGACGAACTCGTCGGAATCGCCCGCTCACTGACCGACTTCGCGTGGTGCTGCTATCTCTCCGACCTCGCCGTCGCGGGTGACATGCAGCGCGCAGGCGTCGGCCGCGAGTTGCTGCGCCGGACGCTCGAGGCGATCGGTCCGGGCTGCGCGCTCGTCCTCAATAGCGCACCCGACGCGCTCGAGTACTACCCGAAGGTCGGTCTCGAGAAGCTCGACACGGCCTTCATCCGCCGACGCACGCAGTGACGCGCGGCGCCGGACCTGCTCCCGTCAGGCCTGCTCCTTCGCTTTCGCGGGGATCGCGATGCTCAGGACGGTAGCCAGCGCAAGCGTCGCCAGCACGATCACGAGGGAAAGCGTCGTGTCGATCTTGATCGACTTCTGCGCCTCGAGACCGATCGCACCGAGGTACGGGGGCACGCTGAGGAGCAGGAGCTTCACGCCCACGAAGGCGAGAATCAGGATGAGCGCGGGCTTCAGGAAGCGGAACTTCGCGATGAGCGCCGCGAGGCAGAAGTAGAACGCGCGCAGGCCGAGGATCGCGAAGATGTTGCTCGTGAAGACGATGAAGGGGTCGGGCGTGATCGCGAAGATCGCCGGAATCGAGTCGACCGCGAAGACGAGGTCGGTGATCTCCACGAGGATGAGCGCGAGGAAGAGCGGCGTGATCGACCACTTCGCCGACAGCGATCCGGCAGGCGCAGGATCCATCGTCACCTTGCCCGTTGCCGGATCCGTGCTGTACGTCGGCTTGAGCGTGCGCTTCGTGAAGAACCGCTGCCCGTCGTAGAAGTCGACGGTCGGGAGGAACTTCTTGCACAGCCGCACCGCGAAGTTCTGCGACGGATCGTCGTTGCCCTTGATGAGCGCCATCTTGAGCGCCGTGAGGACGAGGAACCCTCCGAGCACGATGAGGATCCACTGGTACTTGAGGATGAGCCCGGCGCCGACGCCGATCATGCCGCCACGCATGATGAGCGCGCCGATGATGCCCCAGAAGAGCACGCGGTGCTGGTACTTCGCGGGCACCGCGAAGAACGAGAAGATCAGCGCGATGATGAAGATGTTGTCCATCGCGAGCGATTTCTCGACGACATAGCCGACGAGATACTGCTTCGCCGCCTCGGCGCCCTCGACCGTGCCGGAGACGATGATGGGCTGCTCGGGCACCTGCCCCGCGAGTTCGTGCGTGTTGTAGCGAGGCGTGTCGAGTCCGAGTCCGAGCCAGTTGGCGTCGTAGGCCTTCCAGACGAATGCCGAGAAGGCAAGCCCGCAGCTCAGCCAGATGACGGACCAGGTCGCGGCCTCCTTCATCGACACCTCGTGCGCCTCGCGGTGGAAGACGCCGAGGTCGAGCGCGAGGAAGAGGACGACGAGACCGATGAAGGCGACGTACGCCCACATCTTGAGTGATGCGGGATTGGCGCCATCAGTGGCGATGGCGGTCGTGGTGGCCGTGTCGGCGGCGAGGAGAAATGTTTCGATCATGGTGGCCCCGATTTGGGGCGGCGATGGTTGTAGCACTGTTGGCGCGGGTTGCAGATCAACTCAGAAATCACACGTCTTGTGCAAGCGCGGTATATAGGAACTTTCCGGCAAGCCATAGACTCAGACCCGTCTCTCAGCGCCTCACCTCGTCCCAACGGTCGTTCCATGGACTCCCTCACCCAGATCGCGCTTGGCGCCACAACCGCGGCGGCGTGCGTGCCGCCCGCGCACCGACGACGCGCGATCGTCGTGGGCGCCCTCCTCGGCACCCTGCCCGACCTCGATGTCATGATCGACTTCGGTGGGCCGGTTGAGGATTTCACGATGCATCGCGGGTTCAGCCACTCGCTCTTCGTGCTGGCGCCGCTCTCGATCGCGATCTGGCTCATCCTGCGACGCTGGTGGAGCCCGGCGCGTGAGGCGCCAGGCGCGTGGCTTGCTGCGGTGACGCTCGCCCTGCTCACGCACCCCCTGCTCGACGCGCACACGGCCTACGGCACGCAACTGTTCTGGCCGTTCAACCCACCACCCGTGTCGTGGGCGACCGTCTTCATCATCGACCCCCTCTACACGCTGCCGCTTCTTGTGGGCCTGACGTTCGTCCTTCTCTGGCCGACCGCCGCGCGCAGCCGTGCATGGCTCGCGGCCGGGCTCGCGCTGAGCACGGCGTACCTCGGATGGTCGTGGGTCGCGCGCGAGATCGTGCTGTCGAACGCCCGTGCGTCGCTTGCAAGCGCAGGCATGCCGAGCGCCCGCATCTTCGCGACGCCGTCGCCACTCAACACGCTTCTCTGGCGCGTGGTGGCAATCGACGCGAGCGGCAGTGAAGGCGCGGCGCGGCAGTTCGAAGGACTCGACTCGCTTGTCGCGGACGATGGGGCGATCGAGTTCACCGAGATCCCCTGCGACCATGCGGCGCTTGCCGCTGCCGCCGACGTGCCCGCGGTCGCGCGGCTCACGTGGTTTGCAAGCGGCTTCGTCGGAGGCCGCGTCGAGGGCGACGAACTGGTCGTGACTGACCTTCGCATGGGTCAGCATCCCGACTATGTCTTCCAGCACGTGGTCGCGACGCGCGGAAATCCACACTGGCATCCGATCGAAAGTAGGCGCGTCCCGAACACCATGCGCGCCGATCGGCTTGCGGGACTGTGGGATCGGATCTGGCGTGCTCCGTAGGCAGCGATCGCCCGTCACGCCGATCCGATGATCGCCTCGACCTCGATCTCAATCTTCATGCGTGGGTCGGCGAGCTTCGCCTCGAACATCGTCGCCGCAGGGCGGATCTCTCCGAAGGCGCCGCGCAGCACAGGCCACGTTGCCGGAAAGTCGGCGGCGCTCGGGAGGATGTAGCGAACGCGCACCACGTCGCGGAGCGATGTCCCTGCCTCGGCGAGCGCGGCCTCTATGTTCCGGATGCACTGCGCCGCCTGTACGGCGACGTCGTCCGAGATCGTCATGCGCGCGTAGTCGAATCCGGTCGTACCCGCGACGAGCACGCGGTTGCCGACGACGACCGCGCGCGAGTAGCCGATGTCGCGTTCGAAGGTGGAACTGGAGGAGATCAGGCGGCGTGGAGTCGGTGATGACGACGACATGCGCGTCACGGTAGCAGACGATGCCGCAGCGGTCGCCGTCGCTACCATCGACGCATGGGCCACATCACGCTTCCCGTCGACGTTCCTGGCATCCGCGGCCCGCTCATGTTTCGTCCCGATGCAGCGAAGCATCTCCTCGGACTTGCCGAGACGATTCTGCGTCAGCCAGCGAGCCTTGAGCCGGGCGAGCGCGAGACGATCGCCACGTGGACATCGCACCTCAACGGCTGCCGCTTCTGCACGAAGTCGCACGCGGCGGCGGCGCGAGCTTGGCTCGGACCCGAACGAAGCACCGCGCTCGACCGTCTGCTCGCGTCGGGCGACATGAGCGGCTACGCGCCGAAAATGCAGGCGCTTCTCGAACTCTCGCGCGCGCTCCAGAACTGCGTGCTCGGCGTGCAGCCGGAGCACATCTCGAAGGCGCGCGCCGCCGGCGCGAGCGACCTCGACATCCACGACGCGGTGCTCATCACCTCCGCGTTCTGCATGTACAACCGCTACGTCGAGGGGCTCGGCACGCGCGAGGCGGATGAGGCCGACTACGAGCCGATGGGCCGCCGCCTCCGCGATCAGGGGTACCAGCCAGCGCCCGCGTGATACCACCGCGCCGCGCGCTCAGCGCTTCCGGCGAACGATCGTGTACCAGCAGAGGAACTGCTTCGCAGCCTCCTCGCGAAGACCTTCGACATAGCCAAGCGCGCCGAAACCATCGAGCACCCACGCCTGGTCGACCGCGTCAAGCGAGATCACCTCGAACCCCGCTCTTTCGAACTGCTCGCGCGTGAAGGGCGATAGGCCGTCGGCCCACGGGATCCACTCCTGATCGGGCGGCGCCTGTGGCGGGCAAATGTTGTAGAGGACGAAGACGCCGCCCGGCTTGAGCGCGTCGTGCACGCGCGCGAG
>CAMDMA010000056.1 GCA_945902075.1 Candidatus Kuenenia stuttgartensis
GCGATTTTGTCGCGCAAGAAGTCGTCGAGAACGAGCATTTCGTAAAGACCAAGTCGGCCGGAGTAGCCAGTCTGACGGCACGCGGCACATCCGCGCCCGATCCGGAGCGTCGGTGTCGTGATGCCATGCGTTTCGAGAAACTCGCGCATGTCTTCGTCGACCGGACGATCCTCAGCGCACTTCGTGCAGATCTTTCGCACGAGTCGCTGCGCGAGAACGCCGTTGAGCGCGGCACCGACAAGAAATGGCTCAATGCCGATGTTGATCATGCGCGTGATCGAACTCGGCGCATCGTTGGTGTGAAGCGTCGACAGCACCAAGTGGCCAGTGAGCGCCGCTTGAATCGCTGTGGAGCCCGTTTCCTGATCGCGAATTTCGCCGAGCATCACGACATCCGGGTCCTGACGGAGCAGCGCTTTCAGCGCCTTCCCGAAGGTCATCCCGATACGTTCATGCGTTTGAATCTGCGTGATTCCTGCGAGGTTGTACTCGATGGGATCTTCGACAGTCGAGATGTTCATGCGCCGCGTGTCCATCTGGCGGATAGATGAATACAACGTAGTCGTCTTCCCGCTTCCAGTGGGACCGGTGACGAGAAGGATGCCGTGCGGCTGCTCGATCTGCTTTTTCCAAATGGTGAGCGCGTCTTCCGAAAAACCAAGATCGTCGAGCGACACATTGATCGATCGGCTGTCGAGAATACGCATGACGGTCTTCTCGCCCTTTGGCGTCGGCACCGTCGACACGCGCAGGTCGAGCTTTCGACCAAGCACAGTCGCCCGAATGCGTCCGTCTTGCGGCATGCGTCGCTCGGCGATATCGAGGTTCGACATAATCTTGATGCGGCTCGTGAGCGCAGCGTGCATTTTCCTCGGCGGGGTCAACATCTCGAACAGCACACCATCGATTCGAAAGCGAATCTTCAAGACCTTTTCATCAGGCTCGATGTGAATATCTGACGCGCCTTCTTTGAGCGCGAGCTGGATGATGTGGTTCACATACTTGACAACCGGCGAGCTCTCTGCCTCAGCCTCGATGTCGCGCTCGTTGACATCTTCCTTCTCGAGTTCAACATCCTCCTCGTCCACGCCGTTGAGAATCGAATCGAGATCAAAATCATCCGCTTTCGAACGCGCGTCCGCTTCACTCACCGACTGGAGTGCGCCGCTGATGTCGCCGGCAGTCGCGAGGACGTGGCGCACACCAGAAATGCTCAGTTTGCGCTTCACTTCATCGAGCAGAAAGACATCGTCCGGGCTCGCGGTGGCGACGATCAGTCGGCTTCCATCAAACCGCAACGGAAGCGCAAGATTCAAGCGGCAAAATTCAGCACCGAGGCGTACCAGCGTTGCCCGATCAAACGAGTCCTGCGCCTTGGGATCGATCCGCTCAAATGGCATTCGCGCGAGCTCGGCGACAACCGCCTGGACCGCGTGCTCATCAACGCCCTGCTCCTTCAAGATTTCTGTGATGCGCCGTCCGGGTGCCTGTTTGCGGAGTCGATCGGCCGCGAGCAACTGTTCTGCCGACGCGATTCCACGATCGGCAAGCAAACTTTCAAGCGTCGCCGTCGGCGCATCCATGTCCTCTTCGGGCACATACAAGTCGCTCATCGCTTCGGCGTTGTTCACAATGCGCGTCGGAAGAGGCACGGGCGTCGATGCGCGCTGTGTATCAGCTGCGACCGTTGGTGTTGGCCACTCTATAGGTGTGGCGGAGCGCGGTGCAGGAGGTACCACAGACGCTGTGACAGAAGGAATGATGGACGAGGCAACTGGTGCCACCGGTCGCGCTGCAACCTGCGCAGACATCTGCATCGCGATTGGGTTCGTCGGATTCGAGGCAGCTGTCGCCTCGAGCGCGGTCTCCCGCGTGGGCGATTGCGTGGGCACGCGCTCAATCGGCGCATTCGGATTGGGTGCGCCGAGTTGGCGCAGAATGTCGTCGATGTTGAAGCGTCCCATCAATGCTCCTCAGTTGAATCGTTTCACGAGGACCATCACGGTCCGCTCCACGCCAAGATCGGCGTTTGTGGCTCGAAAGGTGACACCATTTTGCTCAATAAGTGCCACCTCAAATGAGATTCCCGTGCGCTCTGAGATCACAGACTCGCCCATGCGAAGCACCTTGCCATTCACATTCGCAATTGAGGTGCCCGCGCGACCAGAGACGAGCGCGGACTGCACTCGCAACTCGCTTGTTCCCGCATCGACGATGGCATTCCAGCCTTCAATTTGGGCGTCGCGTGTGTTGACGAGCTGCTCCGCAGGACGCGACGGGTCCACAGTCGCGCCCGGTGCCACAACGACATTCTCACCAATAATGATGAAGGGATCCTTCGAAAGTTCCTCACGCGAAATCCGCAACTCCGCGTAGACATCGGCGTCGAGCAGGTCAATCGGCGCCGTCGCGCCGTTTGGGTTTGGCCGCGCTTCCTTGAGGAAGTCCATCACCAATTTTCCAGCCTCAGACTGCGTCGAATCCGCCGCGTCTGCGTGACCGATTGCACGCATCGAGAAGAGACTGACGACCGCAACGACTCCGACGCTCGCAAAGACCATCGTTCCAAAGCCGAATCGTCGCTGCGATCCACCAGCAACCACATTAATCGACTCCCCGGTCTCCTCGAAGGACAGCGGCATGGTGCGCGCTTCGTCGTCCATGTTGTCAACACCACTTCCGCCGCTCCCCTGCATGAATTGGTCTGATCCTGGCTTTGTGTGTGCGTTCGACATTGGTTTCATTGCGTACTCCTTCCACCGCCGGCAGCGGCGGTCATCGCCTTCTGCTCACCGCCGTTGAAGTAGATGCTCAGGGTGAATTCTGCACGCATCGCCCCACCAACGGCGTCCTTCGGATCATCGCGCGGACCCATGCCGAGTTTGGAGATTTTCATCGAGTGAATACGAGTGATGCGCGGAAGACTCTCGACATCAAGTAAGAATTGGTAGAAGCCTTCGAAGCCACCTTCAATCACTGTCTTGAGCGGGAGCTCCATTGCTGGACCCGCGGAGACAGCCTTCTCGCCTTTCACGCTTCGGACAGCGAGCTCCGACTTTTGCGCCAACTGCGTGACCTGCTCAAGAATGCGATCAACGCCCTCGCGGTCCGGCAGTTTCTGGTTGAGCTTCTCAAGTTCTTCCTCGCGCTCCGCAATCTCGCGACCGAGGTCGCCGATGCGGCTCGTCAGTCGACTGAGATCCGCAAGGCGCGTGCGCTTCGTTGTGATTTCCGTGCGTGCCTTGCTGATTTCTGTATTGCGCGGCGCGAACACAAAGAAATACGACGCGATCGGAATCGCAAGAAGCACTCCGAAGAAAGCGATATCACGCATGCCACGATTCGAACTCATCGGTCCTCCTCTGTTTCCTCGAGAAGCGCGGGACTTGCGTCCACCGTCGCATGTGTTCCTGCTTCAGACTCTGCCGAATCCTTCGGGATAATCCCGCCAGCGGCAGCCTTGAGCGCGCCGCGATCCATCGGATCAGCTGGCGAACGCAGCGCCTGCAAGCCTTCCCATCCACGGACATCGGCGCCGGGCTCGATGCGCATCGAAATACGGAACTGCCGCATATTCATTCCACGCAACTCTTTTTCTTCGCTGACCTCAAGTCGGATACCCGAGAGAAACGGCATCCGCTCGAGTTGACCCATCCAGCGACTCACATCAATGTCGTCGGGCGCAACACCCGTCGCGCTCACGACGACGCGCCGCCGCACGGGCTCGGGCTTCGCCTCGACCTCCGGCTCCTTCGAGCGGGTGGTGCGCCGGGCTTTGGGATCATTTTTTGCGGCGGTTGGTTTGACGACCTTGATTTCCTCGCTCTTCAACTCGAAATCGAGAAGCGATAGATTTTCTGGCATCGTGTTTACCAGGCTCGCGAGCAATACTGATCGCGGAACCGGCTCAATGAGGTTTCGTGCGAGCTCTGCCTTCTCGACCATCTGCGTGCGCATTGCCTCGAGATTCTTCATCTCGGCAATTTCTTTCGCCGCTTGTTCTGTCTCGCCGTTGATCGCGACCTGCGCAGCGCGGACATCACTCCACTGCCGATTTGTCACAAGAAACGCCGCGAAAACTGCACTCATCACGATCGCAAAAAGTGCGAGCGCAAAGATACTGCTGCGACGCTCGCGTGCGTCGCGCACGTATTCATCAGGAAGAAAGCTTGGTCTATTCGTCATCGGTTTCCCCGTTTCAAAGATCGGTCGGCGAAGAAGCGAGCCCGCACGCAACAGCCCATCCCGGATGCGCCGCCTCAGGATCTGGAAGTCCTGCCGGCGTGGTTCCGTTCGCACAAAGACGCGCCATCGGATCGCCAGCCTTTGCTGGTAAACGCAAGGCGGTGGCGAGCGCTTGGCAGAGGCCGACGTCGCGCGCCTCACCACCAAGGAAGACCACGCGATCGATGCGACGATCGCGGAAGAGCGCTCCGTGATAGCGCGCACACATGCTCAGCTCGTCTGACAGGCTCTCGAGCGTTTCGCGTGCTTCGACTGCGATGCTGCGGGCGTTGACAGTAGGAAGCGCACCTCCAAGCGCGGCGGGTGGCATTCCACTGCGGCGCTCATCTCCTATTGCGACGGACGTTTCGGCGGACTCACCACCCGAACGCGCAACTGCGGCACGCAGAATCGCAAGCCCAGCATCAGCCGACGCAGCTGCAAACGCGGCGGGTTGCGGAGCGAGACGCACTGGCCGGATACCCTCAGAGAGTCGAAGCACTCGGGCTTGCGCCACAGAGATTCCACGGCTCTCTGCGATGCGCGAATCGAAGGTACGACCAGCGATCGCGACAGACTTTGCAAAGACCAACTGGGCACCATGGCAGATCGCGACTTTCGTGCCGCTGTAACCAAGATCGATATACATCGTGGAAATGTTGACATCCTCGATGCGGCGATTCACATGATCGAACGCGTGGACGAGCGCAGAAATTTCGCTGTGCACGCCGACGACGCTGCATTTTGCGCGCTTGAAGAGGTCGACATATCGCATCACATCATCGCGCGACATCGCGAAAGCGATTGTCTCGACCTTTGGCTGACCGTCACGACTTGTTTCGCAAACGCGATTGGTGCGGACAACAAGACCCGTGGGATCGCAACCGAGTCCAATAGCGATCTGCGTGCCAACGACCGCATCGGCCCGCTCCGCATCTGCAACGGCGACACCCACATGTTGCACGAGCATGTGCTGCGAGAAAGGTGAGAGGACGATGCGATTGCCGCGGAATCCTGCGTCGCGCATGACCCGTGGAAGTTCCGCTGAGAGAAATGCGAAACGCTCATCAATCGACTGCGCGCGAAGTTCGTCCGTAAATGGCACAAATGCCGCAGCGATCGCCGTCGATTTGTCACCGAGCGACGACTGCAGGAGCTTCACGCCCGCGCTACCGAAGTCTGCGAGCACTGACGAATGTTGGGTGCGAAACAAGCCGAACGACATCGACAACCTCCAGCGCGTGCATCGAGCCGGACGGAGGCCCGGACGGTGGAGAATCGGCTGAAATCACGGGCGAATTGAGTCGAACCCTCCCGAAGCCACCGGGATGGTGGGGCCTGTGAGGGCGTCGGGCATGCCGTCGATAATGCGCGCCTCAGCGGGACGAGATGAGGCGTTCGCCGAGGTCTGCAAGCGCCACAAGTTCTTGCGAGCTGGCGTCAAGATTTTTGAGCGCGACGCTTCCTTCTGCGAGTTCAGTACCGAGAATCACCGCGAAACGCGCGCGCGCTTTGCCTGCATCGCCGAGCAACTTGCCGACATTTCGCGTCGCCTTCGCACTCGTTCGAACATGGAGACCCGCGCGCCGCAGCTGCATCACGAGGCGAGGAAGCTCATTCTCCGCAAGTTCGCCACCTGCCGAGATGACGAATGCATCTGGCCGCGGAAGAAGTGCCGAGCCGTCATCAGGAAGAAGCTTGCGATCGCGCAGGACGTTGGCGAGCACGACGTCGCCCATGCCGAATCCGCAGGCTGGCATCTTCGGACCGCCGAAAAGTTCGACAAGCCCGTCGTAACGACCGCCGCCGGCGACGGCACGTTCTGCCCCAGAAATCTCGTGAATCTCGAAGACCGTGCCTGTGTAGTACGCCAGTCCGCGCACGATGCCAACGTCGACTGAGCACCACTCAAGAATTCCCGCGCGATCCGCAGCGGCGCGAACTTCGTCGAGCGCGGCAAAGGCTTCCGGCGAAATTCCGATGTTTGCAGCCAACTTCGCGATGGGTTCGGCAAGCGGTTGCGTCGCACGCGCGGCGAGGTCGAAGCGAGCCACACCTCCGGCACCGAGTCCAAGGGCTTCGGCTCGCTGGGCGAATTCTTCAGGCTTCAATTTGTCCCGACGATCGAGGAGCGTCATGGCATCCGCAGACTTCTCCGCAGAAACACCAAGCGCGCCGAGCATTTGCGCGATCGCCACTCGGTGCGACAGGCGCACTTGAACATCCTTCGGCGTGAGTCCGAGCCGCTCAAGCGCGAGGATGGCGCAGGCAATCACATCGAGGTCGGTCGCAGCGCCTTCGACACCGCAGGTATCGATGTTCCACTGGACGAACTCGCGAAGTCGACCACGTTGCGGACGTTCCGCGCGGTACATGTTCGGAATGGCGAACCACTTCACCGGCACGGGCAGCGACCCCGCGCGTGCCGCCACCATGCGAGCAAGCGTCGGCGTGAATTCCGGCCGCAGCGCGTAGTCGTTCTCGCCACCCGCGCGGCGGAACGAGAACAATTCATTCACAATTCCCTCGCCCGACTTCGCGGTGTACAACTCAAGGTGCTCGAAGGTCGGCCCTTCGACCTCGTCAAAGCCGCAGTCGATCGACGCAGAGCGCCACGCGCGTTCGATATGCCTGCGCACAGCGAGGTCGCTTGGGTAAAAATCGCGGGTGCCCTTCGGAGCTTGAAACGAGTGGGTGGCCATTCCTCGCAGGGTAGCGCGGGCGGCGCACCACGGTGTGCGCGACGAAACCCGTACATCAGGCCTGAAGACGCGCGGGGAGCATCTTCGCGATCACCATCGATGCGAGCGTCCATGCGATGATGGCATCGGCCCAGAATGCAAAGACAAATGGAAGCGGCATGCGCATGAAATTACCCATGACGCCGTAGCACGCGGTGGATGCGAACAGCGCGATGGTGAAGCCAAGGTAAGCGCGACGCGAGAAACCGCCGGGCACCGCCGACAGAATGCATGCAAGTAAGAGCGACGCGACAAACTCAATACCGAAGCCGCGGACGAGTTCGATCGGTGGCATGACCTCACCACCTTGAGCACGATAGAACACCATCGCGATCGGCCCCTCACGGTGGCGGGCTTCGTACGATTCGAACGCTGCCTTCTGCTCCTCGTTGATGGGTGCTTGGCCGTAACCCTCGGGCATCACCGGCAAGATGTACGTGCCGTCCGCGTCGAGCGACGAACGCAGCGACTCAGTGATCGCCGTTTCATTGCGCGCACTCGAGAAGGCGAAATCCCAGATGCCGATCGCGGCCCAGGACATGAACCCCCAGAAGAAGACGACGATCGAGGCGACGAACGCTGCAAACAGGTGGCGCATGAAGGGCAGCGTACGCAAATGCACAATCTGTGCGCGCGCGCGCGCCGATTGGGGCGCAGGGAAATCAACCCATTCCGCTCATTTCACAGGCGTTTCGCCCGCGCTGTCGATGTCCGGCTTCGTCGTCCAGCGTCGCTTTGCCTCGGGATTGAGACTGGGTTTCTCGACCTTCTTCCGGAAGAGCACCGTGTTGTCGAGGTCGAGGTCGCCCGTCCAGATCCACTTCGCGCACTTGAAGTCATGCTCGAAGTATGGCTGCTTGGGCGCAATGCGCTCTTCCGGCCATTCGGCCGCTTGCGCCCACGACGCGTCGTCGAAGTCGACGGCGACCGCGTTGCGGGCGATCGTCATCGCCCATGGGAGAAACGGACGCTCGGAGTCGTAACTGCCGAAATGCTCGAGAATCGCAAGCGCAACCTGCTGAAGAACTTCGTCGCGGGCGGCGCGGTCGCCGACCAGGGCGTGGACGTACGCGGACACGGTCGGCTGAGCCTGTGTCCAAAGTGTAAAGGCTTGGCGGGTTCGTTCGTCCATCGGGGCAACCGGCCCCGGGGACTCTCGAACGAGGCCCCGGTTCTCGAACTACGTCCGAGGTCGGTGCTCATGACACGCAGAATTGAACATTCAGAACGATGCAGCCGCTCGCAGCTCATAGAAGCGAAGCCAATAGAACCGCAACCAATAGACTCTTGACTGCGCCGACTCCGCGCCCCGCATCAGTGCAGCGGCGCGGTCAACACGCTCCGATGAACCACGCCGTTTACCACTCCGGTCCGCCCGAGTATCGGCCGTAGACATCGGCCATCGCCTGCACCTGCTCGCCGAGGGTGCACCGCGCGAGACTTGCCGCGACGAGCGCGGGCATGACGTTCTCGCCCTTGCGCGCTACGGTTCGAATGGCATCGAGCGAGCGACGGACCTCATCGTTCGACCGAGAGGCGCGCGTCTTTGCGAGACGCGCGCATTGCTCGCTCTCCACGGTGTGGGGAATTTCGAGAATCTCGACTTGCTTCTCATCGTTGCCGTCGGTGTATGCATTCATGCCGACAACGATGCGATCGCCAGCCTCCATCTCTTGACCGAAACGATAGCTCGCCTCTGCGATTTGCCGCCGGAAATAGCCCTTATTGATGCCGGCGACCACTCCGCCCATGTCGTCAATCTCGCGGATGATTGCGCTCGCATCAGCATCCATCTGGTCGGTCATCGCTTCAACAAACCACGAACCGCCGAGCGGATCGACCGTGCGATGTACGCCCGACTCGTGGGCGATGATCTGCTGCGTGCGGAGTGCAACGCGCACCGCAGTCTCCGTGGGAAGACCAAGCGTCTCATCCATCGAATCGGTGTGCAGGCTCTGGCAACCTCCAAGCACACCGGCGAGCGCCTGCATGGCTACACGCACAATGTTGTTGAGCGGCTGCTGCTCGGTCAGCGAACATCCCGCCGTTTGGACGTGCGTCCGCATGAGGAGCGAACGCTCGTTTTTCGCGCCGTAACGCTCCTTCATCGCCTTCGCCCAGATACGACGCGCCGCGCGAAGTTTGCAAATCTCCTCAAAGAACTCGTTGTGGCTATTGAAGAAGAACGAGAGTCGCGGGCCGAAGCCGTCCACGTCGAGGCCGCGCTTCATGCACTCCTCGACATACTCCATTCCGTCGCGCAGCGTGAACGCAAGCTCTTGCGTCGCCGTCGAGCCTGCCTCGCGGATGTGGTAGCCCGAGATCGAGACTGAATTCCACTTTGGCAGATGTTGCGCGGCGAATTCAATCGTGTCGACGACCAACTTCACGCTGGCCTCAGGCGGGTAGATAAACTCGTTCTGAGCGTGAAACTCCTTCAGAATGTCATTCTGCAGCGTGCCCCCGAGGCTCGTCCACGGAATGTTGCGCTCCTGCGCATGCGCGAGATACATGCCCCAAATCACCGCTGCCGGCGCGTTGATGGTCTGCGAGACAGTGACCTCGCCCACAGGGATGTCGGCGTAGAGCCGATGCATGTCCTCAATGGTCGCGACCGCCACGCCGCACCGACCGACCTCGCCTGCCGATAGCGGATCGTCGGAGTCGCGCCCCATCAGTGTCGGCAGATCAAACGCAGTCGAAAGGCCAGTGTTCGCTTTGGTTCCCTTCGCATTCTCAAGCAGATATTTGAAGCGTTTGTTGGTGTCGTCCGCGGAGCCAAACCCCGCGAACTGACGCATAGTCCAGAGTCGCGACCGGTACATCGTCTTGTGCACGCCGCGCGTGAACGGGAACTGGCCAGCCTCGCCGATGCGTGGGTGCGCCTTCGCAGGGTCCGCAGGATCCTGGGTAACGACCGTGTCAGGACCGTAACTCTCTCCAACCACATAGCCCGAGATCGTCACGGTCTCTGGATCGATCCGCGAGGGCGTGGGCACGGACGGCGTCGAAGCGATGGAGGACGTTGATGTCGGGTGTGCAGTGCTCATGCGAAGTGGGCTATGAAGGAGAGTCGGTGCGTGTGTCGGCGAAACTGAGCGAACGAAGAGGATAGCACGGCTCGTCTGAACCGCCCCTCGACGTTTGCGTTGGCCGACTGAAAAACCCGCATATAAACCCTGCATTCAACGCAGCCGCGATTGGTAACGCCATAATGCCCGCCATGGAAGATGCGCATGCTGAGGAAGAGGTGCAGGCAAAGCCTATCGGCCGTGATGCCGATGGAAGTCCCACGACGAGTCTCAGCTTCGATGCCTCGGCAACAACGAGCGCGTCACTCGAATTGAATGGTGTCTCGTGCTTGCGCGCTGTGATCGTGCATGCCGCAGCCAGTCCTCTCGATCGCCTCACGGGCGCGAGCCTTCAGATTGAAATCGACGGCTTTGCCGATTGCGCATTTCGTCGCGCACTTGAACCGATTGATGCAGGCGCAAGCCTCGCCGTCGATGCGTCGGGATTTCTGATTCCCCTTGCGCTTCTTCGCGGCATGACCGAGCGGCGACATGTCGACATCGTCGCCACACTTTCGGACACGGAAGGCCTCGCGCTTATCCGCGAGAGCCACCGCCTCGCGATCGTCCCCGAATCACATTGGTGCGGCGTGTCGAACACCTGCGAGTCACTCGCGGCATTCGTCACTCCCAACGCACCGGCGATCGCAGGAATTCTCCGCGACGCTTCTGCGCGACTCGCGGCGCGGACTGGCTCAGGCGCACTCGACGGCTACCTTTCTGGGAGTGCCGCGCGCGCGCAGCGCATCGCGGAGGCGTGCTTCGAAGCACTCGCGTCGCAGGCCATCACCTACAACGTGTTGCAGGCGAGCTTTGAGTCTGACGGACAAAAAATTCGCTCGGCAACGGAAGTGCTCTCCGACCGACTCGGCAACTGCCTCGATCTCTCCGTGACACTCGCCGCGCTCTTCGAAGCGTGCGGACTGTTACCCATGATTTTGCTTGGCGATGGGCACGCGACCGTGGCATTTGCGACGATCGACTCGCACTTCGCAGACGCCGTGCACGATGGACCATCACGCCTCGAAAATCGTAGGGCGCTTGGCGAGATTCGCGTGATCGAAGCCACCGCCGCCTGCGCTGCCCGCGCTGGCTTTGGCGAAGCACTCACCGTCGGTGAACGATGGCTCGCGCAGGCATCTGATCGCATCCGTGTTGTTGACATTCGCGCTTCCCGACGTGCAGGATTTCATCCGCTTCCCGAGATTCTCGCGCGCAACCACCAAGAAGACATCACGCAAGTCCAACCGCCGTCCACAGAGTGGGGCGTGGTCCAACCGAGCGGACTTCCGCCGCTTCCAAAGCCAAAGTTGACACCGCAGCAAGCCCGGCTCGAAACATGGAAAAAGAAGCTTCTCGATCTCACGCTCCGAAACCGACTGCTCAACGACCGTGACGCTTCCGGCGTACCGCTCATGGCTGAAGGCGACGCAGTGCTTGCGCATCTTGAGGATGCACTCTCAAGTGAGCGCGCTATGACGCTGAAATCGCGCGGCGCGATGCGCGAAATGGCGCAACCCGCGATGACCGATGAAATCGCCGGGGCCATCCTGCGCGCGCGGCTTGACGATGCGGAACTCTTTACCCGCGCGACGAAAGCGTATCGCGACGCAAAAAGTTCACTCGATGAAACCGGCGCGCGCTCGCTGTACATCGCAATCGGGTTTCTCGAATACACCGTTGAACAACGGAAGGACTCACTACGGGCTCCACTCATCCTCGTGCCCGTGACACTTGAGCGCATCTCGCGCGCAGAGGGCTTTCGTGTGCGACCAGTCGCTGACGACACGGTCCCAAATGTTGCACTCGTTGAGTATTTGCGATTGACGCACGGGCTCGACATCGGGCTCTCTGGTGCCATCACGGAAGATGACAAGGGCATCGATGTTCCCACGCTCCTCGCCCGCGTACGGCAATCGGTCAAGGATGTTCCGGGCGCAGTGGTACTTGCGAAAGCGAAACTCGGAAACTACTCGTTCAAGAAACTGCCGCTCTTCGAAGAGATGCGCAGTCGTGGCGCCGCACTCATCGACCACCCCGTTGTTCGTTCGCTTCTCGACCGAAGCGCGGTTCCGACGCTTCGCAACGCGCGCCTCCTCGAACCGGAACAAGTCGATTCTGCTGCACCCTTTGAGACGATCCGGCTCCCGCTCGCCGCGGATAGTTCGCAAATCGCAGCGGTTTGCTCGGCTGCGGCTGGACGAACTTTTGTCTTGCAAGGTCCGCCCGGAACAGGCAAAAGCCAAACGATTACCAACTTGCTCGCAGAGTGCCTAGCGCGAGGAAAACGCGTGCTTTTTATCGCCGAGAAAAGTGCGGCGCTCGAAGTCGTGAGCGAACGACTCCGAAAGACTGGGCTCGGATCATTCGCGCTCGACCTTCATGCAGAGAATGCGACCAAGACGAACTTCGTTGCGCAAATCAAGCAGTCACTCGATGAACTCGACGCTCGGGCTGCGCCATTACCTCCGAACTTTGCGAAAACGACCTCAACGCTCGACGCGAATCGAAATCGACTCAAGGCTGCCTGCGACGCGTTGCATGGCGCATTGGCAAATGGCCTCTCAGCCCACGATGCGATTCTGCGGACGACGGCACTTGCGGCATACGAAGCCCCAGCGCTTGCTGGCGCACTCGACGGCGTGCTGCACGCGCGCCCAACGCACGACGACATCGCGATGCGGCTTGCAGCCACCGCACGACTCGCGACTGCCCGCGCAGATCTCCCGATAGACGCAACTGAGTTTCTCGCAGATTTCTCGCCGAACGCACTGCTGACCCCAGAAGAGTCGACGCGTATTGCAGCCATGGCACGCGAAGCGAGCACCAGGAGCGCACAACTCGCGCAAAGGGCTCGCGCGCTTCGAGACGCGCTTGGGCTTGAACCAGCTGAAAATTCGGCGCCGACAACCGCTGGACACACCACCGACGCGATCGGCGATATCGCGCGCGCCGTCGAGTTTGCGGACTCCATCGACACCAGCTCAAGCGCGGCTGCGTGGCTTGCGGACGCTGCCTGCGCGATCGATCACAGCGTGCAACTCGATGCTGCCGCGCGGGTGCTCGAACTTGGCGCACGCGGGCACGCTGCGCGCTCCGCCATTGAAGATCGATTCGCTCGCGGAGTACTTGACTTACCACTTGCCTCAATCGCTGGCGACCTGCGCGCTGCGCGTGAAAGATTCATTCTCTTTCGCTGGCTCGCCACTCGGAAGTCACGCGCGCTACTCATCCGCTTTGCGAAATCTACACTGACGTCAGAATTCGATGGACTCCTCGCAGAAGTTGAGTCGCTCGTTGCACACGCC
>CAMDMA010000057.1 GCA_945902075.1 Candidatus Kuenenia stuttgartensis
TGCGCGATGTCACGACCTTCGGAAATCGTCGCGAGAAACACACCGACAAACGCATCGCCGCAACCAACGGTATCGACGGCGTCGACTGCAAATCCACCATGCGCGTAACGCGCGCTTCCAATCGCAGCGATTGCTCCCGCAGCGCCAAGCGTCACAATCACCGCGCCGCCGGGCATGCGCTTCGCAAGCAGCTCAAGCGCCCGATGCGGATCTGCTTTGCCGGTGAGTACCTCCGCCTCCGTCTCGTTCACGATGAGACCCGCGAGTTTCTCGAACCTGATCGCTCGCAGGGTCTCGTCCGCTGGCGCCGCGTTGAGCCACACGCGTAACGCGCGCGCGGCGGCCATCGCGATCCCCTCGGAGAGCAGCGCGCATTCATTTTGGAACAGGACAATTTCGCCTTGCTTCGCGCGCGAGAGAAATCGCTCGATCTCCTCACTCGTGATGCGCAAGTTTGATTCTGGCGCAATCACAATCGCGTTCTCGCCTGATTCTGCCACCATCACGGTCGCGGTACCTGCGACTGTGTCATCGGTGGCGATATCGCGGACATGTACACCGGCCTTCGCAAGCGCTTCACGGATGAAGGCTCCATCGCGGGCTGTGCGGCCGAGCATACGAACGCGTGCACCACACTTCGCAGCGGCTGCAGCTTGATTCGCACCCTTTCCTCCTGCGAAGGTTGCGCTTGAAAGCGCAGCGACCGTCTCGCCCGGACGCGGAATCGCGCGTATGCGCACCACGCGATCGATCATCATGGAGCCGATGACATGAATCGTAGAAGCCACCGGCGCAAGATACGCGACCTCTGCATCGGCAGCGTAAGAAACGACCGATGCTCAGCGCGTCTGTTGCGGGACTTTCGACTTCGGTCGTTTGGTGAATGGTGAGTTACCCACACCAACCTGTGCAAAGTCGTAGTGCTTCCATGCCGCGATCCCGGCATGTCCCGTGCAGATCGCGGCAAGCACCGCCGATGGGAAGATCACGATTGTGCCTGAAGGCCACACGACGAACAAAAGCGCGACGAGCAGCCAAAGCCATCCACCAATCTTCCCGGTGTGCGTTCCATATTTTCCATCGGCTGCGCCAGAGATTGAGAATCCAATCAGCGCCATGAGGAGGATCGGCATGATCGATGACGCCCGAAGCAAACTGTTTCCCGCCACTCCATCCGAAATGAACGGATGCAGCAACGCTGGTATCGCGAGTATCGTGCATACCCCGGAAAAACCGAGGCGCGCGCGTCGAGCTTTCTGAAGCCTCGGTGCCAAAGTGAGCGCCCACAACACACGCAACGCTGCGATCACGCCGAGGCCTCCGAGGATCGTGAAGACCATCACAGGTACGGACACAGAGACCTCACTCGCGTCGTACCCACGCGAGAGCTCTGCTGCAGCAGCGACCGCGAAGCAGCCGAGCACCGCTACCAAACTGGTGAGGAGTGCGGAAGTCCAAACTCCCGCCTGATCCGCCGCCTTCTGGGCCTGACTTCTCCGGCGGCTTCGCTTCTCTTTGCGCTGTCGTGCCGGCCTGCCTTCCATGAAACCATCGCGGCTGCGATCTCGAGAGGCGATGTCATACGGCGGCGGCGTTGTACCGAGCGCCAGAATCTCCGGACCCTCTTCGCGATGCGGGTGGGATCTTGCCATGGTCAACCCCTCTCAGGAAATCTCAGATTCTGCGTCGATCACCCCAATCAACTGCCGAGTTTCGACTCGGTCGATCGAGATCCGAAAGTGCGCCAGACAAGGCAACGGTCGAGCGGAAACGATCGCATCATGCTCACTCGCAGGTCGTAAACGCTATGGCGAAACCAAGAGACAACTCGCGCAAACGAAGCTGTACCTTTCGCGAGAAATGTCGTTCAGAGTGCACCGGGACTGTCGGTCAACCTGCGCTCACCTGCGAAGCGAGGTTGAAACGAGGTTGAAGCGAGGTTGAAGCGAGGTTGAAACGAGATCGAAGCGAGAATGAAGCGATGTCGAAGCGCACAGCCTCGCGGCGACGCAAGGGGCATGCGATAAAACGCGGGCGGCGAGAATGGTTTCACGCATTTTTTTGCAAAAAATGTCAATGAACCCGCGTCTCATCCGCCGAATGACCGCACGCGCTCGACCTCGGCACGCGAACCGAGCAGCACAGGGACGCGCTCGTGCACCTTCTTTGGCTGATACTCGAGGGTCCGCACGGCACCCGAATACGCAAGCCCGCCGGCCTGTTCGATGATGAATGCCATCGGACTCGCCTCGTAGAGGTATCGCAACTTTCCTTCCGGGTTCTTCTTCGTTGGTGGGTACATAAACACACCACCGGTGAGAAGCGTTCGGTGGACATCGGCAACCATCGAACCGATGTAGCGCGACGAATAGCCGTTGGCATGCGCCCATGTGAGGTACCGCTGGTAGCTCTCGGGAAAGGTCGATGCGTACGCCTCGTTGACGGAATAAATTTGGTTCGTTTCCGGCATCCGAAGCTTCTCTTTGACGAGCAGAAAAGAGCCGATGTACGGGTCGAGTTCAAACAGCGAAACACCGTTTCCGGTGGTGAGCACAAGAATCGTCGACGATCCATACAGCACATATCCCGCCGCGACTTGATGCGTGCCGGGCTGGCAAACGGTTTCTTGCGCATCACGAATCGTTGGATCGTTGCGAAGAATCGAGAAGATCGTGCCCACGCCGACGCCCGTGTCGAGGTTGGAACTGCCGTCAAGCGGGTCGAACAGTACGCAGTACTTTCCACCCTCATTTCCACGCCGAAGAATCGTCGGTTCGTCATCCTCTTCACTCGCGAGCACCGCAACCGACGCGCGCGTGCCGAGGCATCGCATCAGCGCGTTGTTGGCGATGACATCAAGCTTCTGCTGCTCCTCCCCTTGCACATTGGTCTCGCCAAACTTTCCGATCGCACCGGATAATCGCGCTCGGCGGACATGATTTGCGATCGACTTTGCCGCGAGCGAGATCGCGCTGATGATCCAGGTAAAGTCGCCGCTTGCGGAAGGATGCTTCGACTCCTCGAGCAGAATGTGGCTCTGGAGGCTCATCAGGTTTTCGGAGAAGTCGTCGTGGTGGGACATCGGGGTCTCATGATCGAAAAGTGCGGGGTCGCACGCGGCAGCCGTCGCCGCAGGCCCGCTATCATCGGCGCCCCCACCGGGGTTCGTGCACTCCGCGCGCGCCCCGCTTGCAAAGACCACTTCTCAAGGAACCCGTATGACCGCCCGCCCCGCCGCCT
This sequence comes from Candidatus Kuenenia stuttgartensis, assembly GCA_945902075.1. Lineage (GTDB taxonomy): Bacteria > Planctomycetota > Phycisphaerae > Phycisphaerales > SM1A02 > QWPT01. The sequence goes on from CAMDMA010000057.1 coordinate 3,241, forward strand.
ACATCGTCGCTGCCCGCCGCACCCCGATCGGGAAGTTCATGGGCGGTCTCGCCCGCGTGCCCGCCCCGACGCTTGGCTCCTATGTCGCCAAGGCCCTTTTTGAGGCTGTTCCCGGCGCGAAGGACCACATCGACGAGTGCATCATGGGCAACGTCCTCCAGGCCGGCGTCGGCCAAAACCCCGCGCGCCAAGTCGCGATCCAAGCTGGCCTTCCCGAGACGATCAGTGCCGTCACCGTCAACAAGGTCTGCGGCTCCGGCCTTCAAGCCGTCATGCAGGCCGCGCAGTCGATCCGCGCAGGCGACAACCACGTGGTGCTCGCAGGCGGCATCGAGAACATGGATCTCGCGCCCCACATGATGCACATGAGAAACGGCATCAAGTACGGCCCCGGCACGATGCAGGATCACATGGCCGCCGATGGCCTCACCTGCGCCTTTGAAAAATGGGCGATGGGCTGCGCGTGCGACTACCTCACGGCGAAGCACAGCGTCACCCGCGAGGATCAAGACCGCTTTGCCGCCCAGAGCCACCAGCGCGCGGCGGACGCCACGAAGGCCGGGCACTTCAAGAGCGAAATCCTCGCCCTGAGCGCGGAGCAATGCATGGCAAAAGTGGGTGTCGATGCCGATGAAGGCATCCGCGCCGACACCACCGCCGATGGGCTTGGCAAACTCAAGCCCGCGTTTGGCAAAGATGGCACCGCAACCGCCGGAAATGCGAGCCAGATTTCTGACGGCGCTGCCGCGGTCCTCGTGATGAGCGAAGAAGGCCTTCGAAAGACGGGCGCCAAGGCTCTCGCGCGGATCGTCGACTCGAACACCGCGGGCACCGCGCCGAAGGAACTGTTCTTCGCGCCGAAGCTCGGTATCGAGGCGATCCTCGCGAAGAACGGACTCACCGTTGCTGACATCGACCTCTTCGAACTCAACGAAGCCTTCGCCGGGCAAGTGTTGGCGGACATCAAGCCGCTCGGGATTCCTGAGTCGAAACTCAATATCTGCGGCGGCGGTGTCGCGCTTGGTCACCCAATCGGCGCGAGTGGCGCGCGCGTACTTGTCACGCTCGTGCATCAACTCCTGCGTACCGGTGGCAAGCGTGGCATTTGCTCGCTCTGCCTTGGCGGCGGCAACGCGGTCACCATGCTGATCGAGATCTGCTGATCGAGATCTGCTGACTCAACGCATCAACTGAAGGACGTATTCTTTCGACAGCCCCGGCCCGCGTGCCGGGGCTGTTTTCAAGCGCTTTCGCGAACCCGCGCGCCTCAATGATTGCGCACGCGTACGCGCAAATCGCCGCACACGGGAAGATCGGTTCGAATCAACAACTCAATCGAACGCCACTTGCGTCCCTTCGGCGATTCCTTCCATTCAAACGCGGGATCGTTGGCCGAATCAGGCTCCGCGGCGAGTGCGTCAATTGCGGCGAAGTCGATCTCAATCCCGCCCCAACCCGGATCGAGCGGCGCTTCACCTTCGGCGGGCGCCCAGACGGTCGCTACCGGCGGCAGCACACCAAGCACATTGAATGCCTCGTCGACGTGCGACCCATCATCCGCGGATCGCTCGAGTTCGACGAGGAACCCCTTCGAAAGCTCCGAGCGAATCACGATGCTCGGGCGGGTTCGGATCGGACTCGAAACTGCGTAGTCGAAGACGAGCCGTGCGCCGACGGCATTGCCCGCGAGCCGGAAGTCAAGGCGCGCATTTTTTGTACCCACGCCCCACGCATCAATGCGGATTGGCACTGTGCGCGCATCGCCTGGGTCAAGAAGAAACCCCGGTTCCGTAAGCACACTGATACAGCCACACGATGAGATCCAACCGTCGACCTTCGCGGGAACCTCGCCATCATTCGTGAGAATGATTTCCGCAATTTTGGGCTCGCCGCACTGGGAGAGTGTTCCCAGTTGGAGCCGATCGGAGGAGAGGGCCACACGCGGACGCGGCGCTCTCGGATCGACATCCTTTCGCGCAGCAGGCGTGCGCTCAGGATCAGCGGACGCACCCGTTGGCGCGCCCCCGGTCACATCGGTCCCGCCACCAAATTTGAAATAGAGGCCAGCCGCCACGAGTGCGATGCCGAGAATCAGTGCGGTCGAAGTTGTGATGCGCGAGCTTGACACGCGCGCATCCTAAGCCGCGGAGTGGCGGCGCAGGTACGCTCCCACCATGCGCATTCTGATTCTGGGTGGCACCGGCTTCCTTGGCCCGCAACTCGTCGAGCAGGCGATGGCGAAGGGTTGGAATATCACGCTTTTCAACCGAGGAAAGACCGCGCCAACACTTTTTGCCGACGAGAAATACAAGGCGATCACGCAACTGAAGGGCGACCGCGATCCGAAGAAGGGCGATGGCCTGAAGAGCCTGCAGGCACTTGTCGAGACGATGAAAGCACGTGGTGAGCGCTTCGATGCGGTGATCGACAATTCCTCGTACTTCCCGCGCGTCACCACGGCGTCGACGGAGTTGTTGTGTCCGGTGACGACGATGTACCAGCTGGTCTCGACGATCTCGGTGTGGATGGACAACTCCATCGCGCCCGATGAGTCGACCCCGGTCGCCACGCTCGAAGACCCGACCGTTGAGGAGATCACCGGGTTGACCTACGGGCCACTGAAGGCGCTGTGCGAGAGAGCGGCTGAAGCGGCGTGCCCCGACAAGACCTGCGTGGTGCGGCCTGGGCTCATTGTCGGCCCTGGCGACGACAGTTGTCGTTTCACCTACTGGCCCGTCCGCATCGCGAAGGGTGGGAAGGTTCTCGCGCCGCGCGCTCCGAAGCCGGACGATGTGCGCGTCCAGTGTCTTGATGTCCGCGACCTCGCGGCGTTCATGCTCAAGTTGGTGGAGGACGGTCACCACGGCACCTACATCGCAAACGGCCCCGAGGGCCCGATGACGATGGAAGAGATGCTCGCGGGGATCAAGGCGTCGGTGTCGACTCCGGTCGAGTTCGTTTGGATCGACGAGGCGTGGCTGATGGAACAGCAGGTACAGCCGTGGATGGGACTTCCACTTTGGATTCCGCAAGATTCGAGCACCGCAGGCGCGGGGCGTGCCAATATCTCGAAGGCACTCGCGCACGGGTTGAAGTGTCGACCGCTGGCCGAAACCGCGCGCGACACGATTTCAGACTTCGAGGCAACCAAGGCCGATCGCCCTGCCGACTTCGCCTGGGGTGCAGGCCGCGCGCCCGGCATCACTGAAGCGCGCGAGACGGAACTTCTCAAGCTGTGGGCGGATCGCGCGAAGTGAGTGGTCATCGTCGCGTTTGCACGAACGATTCCGCAGACCGATACACAACAAGAAACGGCCCCCGCATTTGCGAGGGCCGTTTCGGTTGACAGCATTATGACCGCCGTGCGCGAATCAATAGCGGTAGTGATCCGGCTTGTACGGACCTTCGTTCGGCACGCCGATGTACTCAGCCTGCTTCTTGGTGAGCTTCGTGAGACGCGCACCGAGCTTGTCGAGGTGGAGTCGCGCAACCTTCTCATCGAGGTGCTTCGGGAGTGTGGTGACGGTCTTACCGTAGTGCTTCGAGTTCTTGAAGAGCTCGATCTGCGCCATGACCTGATTGGTGAAGCTCGCGCTCATCACGAAGCTTGGGTGGCCGGTGCCGCAACCGAGGTTGAGCAGACGACCTTCGGCGAGGATGATGATCGACTTGCCATCGGCAAAGACCCACTCATCAACCTGCGGCTTGATGTTGACGCACTTGACGCCCTTGATCTTCGAGAGACCAAGCATGTCGATCTCATTGTCGAAGTGACCGATGTTGCCAACGATCGCCTTGTCCTTCATGCGCTTCATGTGGTCGGCCGTGATGATGTCGCAGTTGCCCGTCGCGGTGATGAACATGTCGGCGGTCTCGATCACGTCCTCGAGCGTCACAACCTCGTAACCCTCCATACACGCCTGGAGCGCGCAGATCGGGTCGATTTCAGCGACCTTCACGCGGCAGCCTTGGCCACGAAGGCTCTGGGCACTGCCCTTGCCGACATCGCCGTAGCCGATGACGAGCGCAACCTTGCCCGAGAGCATGACGTCGGTCGCACGCATGATGCCGTCGACGAGCGAGTGGCGGCAGCCGTAGAGATTGTCGAACTTGCTCTTGGTGACAGCGTCGTTGACGTTGATCGCCGGGAAAAGAAGTTGTCCAAGCTCCTGCATTTGATAGAGGCGGTGGACGCCGGTGGTCGTCTCTTCAGAAACGCCCTTGATGTTCGGAACGATGCGGGTGAACATGCCGCTCGCATCGCGCTGAAGGTCGGAGAGCAGCGCGAGGATGACTTTGAACTCCTCGACATCCGAGGGCTTCGCAGCCGGAACCTTGCCCGCTTTCTCGAACGCAACGCCCTTGTGGGCCAAAAGCGTGAGGTCGCCGCCGTCGTCGAGGATGAGATTCGGCCCCTGTCCATCCGGCCAATTCATGGCCTGGAAGGTGCACCACCAATACTCCGCGAGCGTTTCACCCTTCCACGCGAAGACCGGAATGCCCTTCGGGTTTTCTGGCGTGCCGCCCTTGCCGACGGCAACCGCGGTGGCGGCGTGATCCTGGGTCGAGAAGATGTTGCAAGACGCCCAACGCACTTCGGCGCCGAGTTCGACGAGCGTCTCGATAAGGACGGCCGTCTGAATCGTCATGTGCAGCGAGCCAGAGATGCGCGCGCCCTTCAGTGGCTTGCGGCCCTTGTACTCAGCGCGAAGCGCCATAAGGCCTGGCATCTCGTGTTCGGCGAGTTCAATTTCCTTGCGTCCAAAGCGCACGGTTTCGGGCGCAGTGCACTTGACCTTGTAAGCAGGCTTCGAGAGGAGCTCGAGGCCGGTGTCGAGGAAGGTCGTTGGTGCGGGTGCGGACTTCGACTTGGTGCTCGAACTCGAGCTGGTCTTCGACTTCATGTTGGGTGTCGCGGTGGGCATGTTGTTCTCGGTCTCTGAGAGCGGGATGAGAGGCGATACGCGCCTTTCATCCATTCATCCGGATGAACGGCAGAATAGCGGCTTCGCGGAAACCCGGCAAGGGTTTCACACTCCGATTCAACTGGCCGTACGATCTCGCCCCGCGCGGTTGGCACTCGTGAAACCCGCGGCCTCGCCGAACACCTCAACCTTTTTGGGAGAACCCATGTCGATCTACAGCAGATTCCTTGTCGCCGTCGCCAGCCTTGCCGCCCTTTCGAGCGCAGCGATGACGGCAGCCCCCACCACTTCAGCCCCCGACACCTTTCTTGGCGACGCCTACCCGCTCGAGACCTGCTCTGTGTCTGGTGAAAAACTCGGAGCCGACGCGGTCACCACCGTGCTTTCGGGCATGAAAGACAAGAACCTCGACGGCACGCAGATCAAGTTCTGCTGCACGAAATGCGAGGCGTCGTTCAAGGCTGATCCAGCGAAGTACATCGAGAAGATGGACGCGGAAATCATCAAGGCTGCAAGCGCCTACCCGTTGAAGAACTGCCTGGTAATGAAGGATGAGGTCATCGACGACAGCGCCAAGACCGTGGTCTACCAGAACCGCGTCTACAAGCTCTGCTGCAAGAAGTGCGTCGCGCGTTTCACCAAGGATCCAGCGAAGTACGCGAAGGAGTACGACGCCGAGATCATCAAGGAGCAGAAGCCCGGCTACAAGCTCACGACCTGCCCGATCAGCGGCAAGCCGCTTGGCGAGGGCGCGGTCGACGTGGTCGTCAGTGGCCGCCTCGTGCGAACCTGCTGCCCCGGCTGCGTCGGGCCAGTGAAGGCTGATCCGAAGGCCGCGATTGCAAAGGTCGACGCCGCGAAGTGAGTCGAACAGCGACATGCGATACCCACGCGACCCCGCACCTGTGCGGGGTCGCGTGCTTTTTCCAAACGCGTCACTTCACGAGTCGCGCCACGAAGAGCCCAGGCCCGCGCGAATCAATCGCGGGGCGCAGCGGCCGATAGAGGTCGAGCACGAGCTTCGACTCCGCGGCAAGCGCTTCCATCGCTTGCGCGCTGAACCCAAGATGTTCGTGGCCCATCGTCACGCGGTATTCATCACGATCGTGTTCCACCATGTCGAGCACAATCACGGTGCCGTGCTTGACCAGCGCGTGGCGCGCAGAAGCGAGCACCATGGCGGGCTCGCGGACATGATGCAATACGAGCGAGAGCACGCACGCATCAAACTCCGCTGCTTGCGCGGGAAGATCCGTGAGTTCGCCGCGACGCACTTCCACATTTGCATGGTCGCGGAGGCGCGTGCGCGCAGCTTCGATCATCGCGGGCTCGCGATCGATTGCGACCACCTTTGAGACAAACGGCGCGAGCTCCGCTGAGACCTCACCTGTCCCGCATCCAAGATCAGCAACCGCCCAGGTGCGCGGCACGAGCGCAAGGAGCGCCTCAGACGCAAAGCGCTCGCCAAACAACCCGCGACGCAAATCGCTCCACTCGCCGCCCACGCGACCAAAAAAGCCCTTCGGATCAGGATTGCGCGCTGCCATGACTTCGACGAGCCGACGATCATCGTCGGCAAACGACGGATGCTGCCCAAGCGAACCGCGCACCAGATCCCATGACGCGCGCGCCTCCGCGGAGAGCGCCTCGCGGACGAGCCGATACAGCGTCGCCGTTCCTTCGGCGCGCTTACTGACAAGCCCGGCTTCATGCAGGGCCTTGAGGTGACGACTCATCGTCGACTGCGGCAGTTGCAGTGCAGCGGCGAGTTCTCCGACCGCGAGTTCTTCGCGTTCAAGAAGTCGCAGCATGCGCGCGCGCTGCGGATCGGCGAGCGCGCTGAAGATTGGGAAGAATGAGATTTCGCCGGGCAATGCGGGAATCCGCGATCACGGTCCCGGCGGGAGGCCGGTGGTCGGCTCAACCGCAAGGCCGTACTCAACGAGCTTTGCGCCGACGGCAGGTGCCTTGGGCGCAATGGTGTACGCCTGGCGCAAGCGACGCGCTGCGGTCTTGGTATCGCCGAGTTTCTCCGCGATTTCGACCGCCTTCATGTAGGGCTCGAAGTCATTGCCCTCCGCGAGAAGAATCGCGCCGTTGATCGCGGTCGTCGCGGTATCGGCGTCGTCCATCTGAAGCGCGTAGTCAGCGAGCAGCATGAGACTCGGAAGCGAGCGCTGCATATTGCCGCGGTCCTGGAGAAGCTGCACGAGCTTCTGCTTCTCACCGAGTTTGAAGTAGACCTGCGCAAGACCGGCGGCCACTTCATCGCTCGTTGGGTTTGCAGCCTGTGCAGTTTCCACGTGGGTGCGCGCCTCTCGAAGATTGCCGAGCTCGGCGAGGCACACGCCATAGCGGTACTCAACCTCCCAATCGCCCGGCGCGCGCTCGATGATCTCGAGGTAGCCCGGCGCCGCCTTCGCGTAGTCGCCATGCTCAAAGGCGAAGTCCGCCTCCTTCTTGGCAGCCACCATGGGGCGAGTGGTCGAACAAGCCGCGAGTGCGGCCGTGGACAGGACAGCGGCGAGGAGGAGTCGGTTCATGGGCGCCGGATGATACGGACTTTCGCGGAGAATTTGCGCGCGGGCAACGATGCGCAAAATGAACGAGACTCTCGCTCATGAAAGGTCTGACGCCCAACAGCTCCTCCACACTTGGAGCGGCGGATTTTCCGCTCGTGCCGGGAGAGGGTGCCGCTCGGCTCGCTCTGTTACGGCACTGGTGCAGGGCACCGGGGCCTGGGCTTGCGCTTCGAAGCGACGCTGGCACCTCGGGCGCGACCGCTCACCTTGACCTCTTTCTCGGGCCCGAATCACCGATCGATGGCGATGCACGCGTTGCGCGGTCGTGGCGACTGCCGCTCTCCGCGTGGGATCGCGGTTGGATCTCTGGCGTCTATCAAGCGATCGAGACACCTCCGCACCGAGCCATTTACCTCGGACTCACCGAACGCGTTGAACTCTCAAACGCACGCGGCGTGGTCGAGCCCATCGTCGCCACTGGTTGTCGGGCGCGCGTCGATGGCACGCGTGTTGTGATCGAAGCGGCGCACCTGACGATCCGCGCCGAGTTGCTCAGCGCCGAAACATGGCGTCTCGAAATCACGGACACCACACCGTGACCGGAGGTTTCGTCGCCACCGCCCTCGCGTTTGCGTTCGCCTTCTTCGGCGCGGCCTGCGTCGTCATGATCATCGCTGGATTTCCTGGCGTGTGGCTACTCATCACAGCGGCCGTCTTGGTCGATTGCCTCGACTGGCTTTGGCTCGGGCCCGGCGCGCCGCTGACCTTTCATCCGCTGACCATCGCGGGTTGCGCGCTGCTTGCAGGTCTCGGAGAACTGCTTGAATTCCTCCTCTCAGCAGCAGGTGCAAAACGGTTTGGCGCAAGCCCGCGCGGCATGTGGTGTTCCGTAATCGGCGGAATGCTTGGCGCGATCCTCGGAACATTTCTCATTCTGATTCCAGTGATCGGAACGATCCTCGGCGCAGCGCTTGGAACCGCAACTGGCGCGGTACTCGGCGAACTGTCGACACGCAAAAAAACGCTTGCAGAAACAGCAAAACCCGCGCTCGGAGCGGTGATTGGTCGCGTACTCGGTACGCTCGCGAAATTGCCGCTTGGCCTCGCCGTGTGGGTCATCCTCGCGATCGCAGCGTTTGTGTAAAGATTGCGAACGACGCCTCACGCGTTGACGGGCACACTTTCTCGGTTCATGCCATGGAAGACGACGCGAACAACACGCTGCCTGAAATGACGGCCGAAAGGACGGCGCGCGAGGCTCACGACGCGCCGACATCTCGCGACCCGAGATTCGTCACGTGGGCGATTCCAAAGGCCGAATGGGACGGGTACATCGCGCGTGTCCAAGCGATTCGTCCGAACATGACGCTCATCATGGCCGGCGCGATGGCAGCGTTTTTTACCGCTGGATCCTTCCTGCTCTACCTCTTTGCATTTCCAA
>CAMDMA010000058.1 GCA_945902075.1 Candidatus Kuenenia stuttgartensis
AGTCGAGGATGTCGACGAGGTCGTCATCGTTCGAGTCGCCCTGGTTGAGGCTGAAGTCAGCGTCCCACTTCACACCCACAACGGAGGCCGCAGCGGTGTCGGTGAGCGAGTGCACGGTGTCCTTCGCGCGGATGCAGCCGTAGGTTGCAGCGATTGGAACTTCGACGTTCAACGCGCTGCCTGCAGCGGCGCCAAGGGTGTTGGTCATCGAAACGTTGACCAATTGTGTGGTTGCGCCCGTCTTGACGCGGATCGCGCGCGTCGAGTTACCGAGGCTGGCACCGACGAGAGCGACGTCAGCATCGAGGAGCTGAAAGTTCGCGACGGCGACGTCGGTCGTGCCGCTCGCGCTGTTGCCAGCGGCATCGGTTGCGCTCCACGTGATGGTCGTGGTCGCGTTCGGCGGGTAGTAGGCACTCGCGTTGGCTGAGTCGCTGCGCGAGAAGGTCACGGTGAGCGAGGTGCTGCACGAGTCAGAGGCAGTCGGCGAGGTGAACGACTGGAGCGATCCGGACACCGTACCAGCGTCGGCAGCGACGGATCGGTTCGCGGGTACACCCACGAGCGAGAACGCGCCGAGCGAGTTGAGGATGACGTTGTCTGCCGACGTGAAGGCGAGCGAGACGCCGTTTGAGTCGGTGATCTTGGTGGGAGCCTGACCCGTCGTGAGCACGACAGCATCAGCATCGGCGCAGGTATTCGCTGCCACCTTCGTTCGGAAGGTCAACTGCGCGATGTTGCCCGTGGCGACACCAGCGGTCGGGTTGAACGGATCAACGCCGCTTGCGAAGAAGATCTTGTTTCCGACCGCGTCGTGACTCTGGAAGATGATGGAGCCCAGATCGGTGCCGCCAGCGATACTGACGAACTCAACGAGCGTGTCGTCATAGCCGACCGTCGCTTGTGCACCCACGGCGTTGGCCGAGAGATCGGCGACGTTCACGTTGACCGTGAATTCGCGGTTGGTGGACAGAGAGACGTTCGACACGACTGGTGAGCCGTTGACAGAAAGGGTGGCTGGCGGTACTCCGCCTGCGAACGTGGTGAATGCGCATGACAGCGCAACCGAACCACAAAGTCCGAAAAAGATAGAATTCTTCAATTAAAACTCCTCGAAGACAAATACTTCCGATGAGCATCCGACCGGACGACGGTGACGGCGCGTCAGAATACGATGGCACAAAGCAGCGCAAAGGTGTCACAGATTGAGTAAGCCACAAGCTTTCTTTTCCGAAATGCCGGAGTTTCTGATTATCTGTTATCTGAATGAGATGATTTCGAACTGTCTGTTTGTCATTTCGATCTTATAGGTTCCCTTCCTGCGCGCCGGGATTGAGGGGAGCCCCCGGCCAAGCCCTTCTGAGGCCTTCCCCGAGGGTTCTCCGACCGTGCTGCCTCCGCTTGGTCACTTGTAGGAGCGAGGAGTACATACAAGATTGCATGCAGGCATCGGCGTCGCGACATTGCGGCTCGAACGCTGGCGAAATCTGGACGTTCGGCGAACTGGGAAGGTTCTGCCCCACGTTGCCCGCCCCACGTCGCCCGTCCCACGTCGCCCGGGAACGCGAAGGGCAGCCTTGGCGTCGAGGCGGCCTCTGTTTCGTCGTCAAGATCCCCGGCGAAACGGAAACAAGGCTGAGTTGGAGTTGAGCGTGAGAAAGGGGGAAAGGCATTCGGGCAGCATCGGTAGGTTCGCTGGGAGCCGCATGGTCTTGGTGTAGGCTTGTCGTGATTCAGTTGATCGCATTCGCTTCTGGATTCCGCCCATTTTTATCAGCCTTGACCGTAACTTCGGAATGCCCATCTTCCGTCCGATGTATGACGAGGTGCAGTCCGAGGTTACGGCCGGGTACTCCCGCCGAGCACCGAGATCCGGTCGACGCCCGACTGCAGTGAGCGGCTTGGCGCGAACCGAAGGGCCGTGAGCGAGGCGTACGCGAGCTCAAGCGGAGGGGCGCTCTAGGGCGGTGCCCGGGCGCGAACGGGGCGCCGCCTTCGCCACGCGCACGAGTGCGTTCTTGCTCCTCCCGCCCCGGGGGCTGCACTTTGTGGTCCTTCGTGCCCTTGCCGACTTGCATGTTGGCGGCACAGCGAGTGCTGCAAACCTCATGCTTTGTTGAGTGCAGGAGCCTGTGAAGCACGGAGGCTGAAGAAGGGCAAAGCATCGCGCATCCTTCCCGCACGACGCGCGGCTCGTACGCCGCTTCCATGCATCGGTCGTGCGGCGCGCGAAGTTTGTTGATCGCCCGCGGTGCCTCTGCACGTCTCGCGATCAAGGTCCACGGTGGCTCTTCGCGCGGGACCACGACGTGGTCGTCGGAGTTCGTCATGCGCTGCAACCCCATTTCAACATCGTTCGCCACCATGCTCAGTTCGGGCATCGTTATCGTCGGCACGCTCGTCGCTTGCGACCGTTGGCAATCTCCGAGTCTTTCGCAGACGGCACCCATTTCAGCAACGGCAGCCACGCCGTGGCCTGCGGATCAGGCCGGGCTTGAGGCACTCGGGGGCTCGTTGCTTGCAGCATGGTTTGAGAAGATCACGGCCCGCGATCGGCAGAGTTTGGAAGCTGCGATGCAGCCTTGCTTTCAGCGCATCAACTACGAGGGAGCGTTTGACCGCGCCGCGGAGATCGACGCAATCGTCAAGCTCGACGCCCATGCACCCGAGATCAGCGACGTCCGCGCGACGCGCGTCGGTGAAGCGTTGGTCGTAAGTTGCTCGGTGACTGTTCAGGAAAAGGCGGAGACCACTGAACTCGCCCCGGTACCGTCGCCGAGGCTTGGGGTGTGGCAGCCCGTCGACGGGACATGGAAACTCGCGGCTTGGGTGTCTCTCAACATGCCTCAGCACCAGCCCGCGCCGTCAAGCCCGCGATTCACCGGCACCGATGCGCTTGATGCCGAAGGTGCTGCAGTGCTCGCACGGTTTCTTGAGGCAGAGCAGGCAAAGAAATCTGGCATCGTCGAGGTGATGCTTGAGGACGGCGTACAGGCAGTGGATTTCAAGGGGCCGAAAGGTCGCGGGGAGTTGCTTGCGAGCATTCGAGCGTCGACGATGGGGGTGCCACGCATCACCGATGTCCGCGCGACTCGATGCGGTGAGCTCACCGTCGTCACCTGTACCCTCGTGATGACGCAATCTCTGGGATCAGAGCACATCTCGGCGGATCCCACGCCCTTTCTCCTCGTGTTTCGTGGGCCGGTGGCGAGCGCGAAGGTCGTCGCGATTGCGCGTGTCCATCGGCCGGCATGACCAAAGTTGGAATCTCGGCGTGCGTCGAAGCAAAGTAGTGAAACTTTCTGTGGGAGCATCAAGATGCGCGAGATCGATACGACCGCTGCCGATGTGTTGCTTCGCGAGTTCGCTGCCCGAACAGGCGTGGGAGGTTTGGGCGATTCCACAAAACGCTACCTCTGGACCGACGCATACGCAGTGCTCGCCTCTCTCGGTCTCGCCCGTCGCACGGGGGCTCCCGAACACCTCGACCGCGCGCTGAGAATCGTCGACCTCGTGCATCATGTACTCGGTCGTCATCGGCCGGATGACGCGCGTACTGGATGGATCAGTGGGCTTGAGGAGAGCGATGGAGAGCGCCGACCGACGGCGGGTGGACTCCGGATCGGAAAGCCGCTTCCTGAGCGCGGACCGCGCGAACCGATCGACGAACGTCTCGAATGGGAACGCGACGGGCAGTACTTTCACTATCTGACCAAGTGGATGCACGCACTAAATGCAGTCGCGCGCGCAACCCACGACCCGCGTTGGAACGCGTTTGCAATCGACCTCGCCAGTGCGGCGCACAAGGCATTTGTCTCCGAGTCCACGGCCACTGCGCCGAGGCGGATGTGTTGGAAAATGAGTATCGACCTCTCGCGACCGCTTGTGCGGTCTATGGGACACCTCGATCCGCTCGATGGATTTGTGGCCTTCAGCGAGGTGCGGGCGATCGAGCGTCGGCTGCGTCCGCGCCCAGCAGAGCCGTCGCCTGAACTCGAACTGGCGATCCGGGATATGAGGACGATGTGCGATGGTGTGACGTTGTGGGCCACCACCGATGCGCTTGGGATTGGGGGGCTGTTGGTCGAGGCGGGACACCTCGCGGAACTGATCGCGACAGGCGACTTACCCTTCGACGAACTTCTCCCGCGCCTCCTTACCGACGCCGAGCGAAGCCTTGAAGCGATTGTCTCGCGGCGCGAGTTGTGGGGTCCTGTCGAGACGAGACTCGCCTTTCGAGAACTCGGGCTATCGCTCGGGCTCCGATCTATTGGCCTGTTGCATACAGCGATCAAGTCGCACCCCGAGCGCTTTGGAGGTGAGGCGCATGTGGGCGCGCTACTGACGCACGTCGAGGCTTTGGAGTCCTACACAGCGATGGGTAAGCGGATCGAAGATACATGGCTCTCGCCCGCAGCACAGGCGACCGTGGGTTGGATGGAGCATCAGGACATCAACTCGGTGATGCTCGCAGCGAGTCTGGTTTCGGAGGCGGGTTGCCTCGAGGGAGGCGACGAATCCGTCGCGGCGCCAGGCCGAGCGGTGGGGGTCTAGATTCATCGAGCCTCACGGCTCTCGTCGCAGCGAGCGTGGATGTCTCTGAATTTTCCCGGGAGGGAACCGTCGTTCAGGCGGACGTGGTTTGGACACCCGTCTCGTGTCCAGAGGATCCATCATGTCCATCCGAAAGATCGTTGAAGCACCCGCGCGGCTTTGTATTGCACGCGACATCCTTCATACCTCTTTCGACTGCGGTATCACCGATATTCCCTCAGTACTGTGCTTGATCACCGATCCATGGCACGCGCTCGCAGCCCAAAAACTCGGCGCGAGATTTCCGCGCAACGTGCTCGGACCATCATGCACAACGCCGACACCTTCGGGCCATTTCTCAACGACTCGGGAACGTGCAAGTTGCACATGTCGCGCACGGTTCGCGAGCAGGAACTCGTGATTCTGCGCATGACGAGCCTCTTTCAGAGCAGTTCTGTGTGGAACCGCCATGTGTAAGTCGGACACGAGTTTGGCATCAGTGATGCGGAACTCGACGCCGTGCAGCGATGTGAATTTGAGTTCGTTGACCTCGTCCGTGAGCGCGTGCGTGTCGTTCCATGGATTTGGATTGCTCCGCGGGAGCACCGTTGCGTGACCTTCGCGTATTCTTGTTGCCCGGCATGAAACGCAAGGCATCCAAGCCCAAAATGAAGCCGACGGTGCAGTCGATCACCTCTGCGCCGATTCTCCTTTCTGGAGGCAATCCACAGATTGCAAAGGGTGAGGGCGATGCCCCGGTGCAGGCGTATATCGCGGCGTTACCGCCTGCGAAAAGGTCTTTGGCGGCGCAACTCGACCGAGCGATTGTCCGAGCGGTGCCCGGCGTGAAGAAGGCGGTGAAGTGGAACTCGCCGTTCTATGGCATCGAGGGGCGTGGCTGGTTTCTCGCCATGCACGCCTTTACGAAGTACATGAAGGTCACGTTCTTTCGTGGGACGTCACTCGAACCGCCGCCGCCAATCGAATCGAAGGTGGCAGAGGTTCGCTCATTGCACATCGACGAATCGAGCGTTTTTGACGAGGATCAGTTCACGCGCTGGGTCAAGCATGCGAGCACACTCCCTGGTGGCGAAGGCCTCGGCCCTTGCTGAGAGCTCCGTGCGCATTGGTCTCGGCTGCGGCGATGCCGCCACGCGCCAGACGTTGCATTTGCGGAGTCCTTCCCTGAAACCGTTGTCTCGATTGATTGCCGTCGTGAGCGTGGTGATGACTTGTACATCGCGACCACTCGCGCCCGCCGCGGCGAACAGCGACGCGGATAGGTCCCGCGTTCTGCCTTCAAACGCTCGAACCCCAGGCGGTGAGAAGTAACGCCAAGTCCTGTGAGTTCGAAAGGCCATCGCCATCCAAGTCTCCGTTGGGAGTACCCCAGCGTGCGAGGTAAATCGACAGGTCTGGGGCGGCGATCACGCCATCGCCATCGAAGTCGGGCGAGAATGTGGTGCGCACAGTCAGCACGGTCCCGGCGGCTGTTGGAATCGTGAGCACACCGAACGCAAAAGTGTCGGGCACCGCCGTGATGAAGACAGTCTCTCCCGGCGCCAGTTTGGCGGGAATGGTGAAGTCGACTTCCACGACTGTTCCCGTTCCTCTGTCACCCACCGGGAGGAAACTGGCGAACTCGACATCGAGGACGCCCTCGGGATAGGTCGGTCCTGCGAGCGTGTCAGCGTCGACGGCTTGTGGAAGTTGCATACCGGGCAGGCTGAAGTCGAATGGTCCTCCGGTCTCGAAGGGATCAGCCCATTGGTACGCGTTGACGGCGATGCCGGGTCGCGTGAGGACTACGCGAAAGAGTGCAGAGTTGTAGATGATCGGAAGCGAGCTCTCGAGAGCAATGACCGTGGTGAAGGTGCCGCCCGGTCGGACGCCAATGACCGCGTTGCCACCTGTGGCTCGGCAGTGGAGACTGGCAACGGCGTCACCGGCCGCGGCGGCAAGGCTGGAGGAGAGAGCGGCAACTGTCGCGATGAGGACCGACATGCGGAAGTGCTTCACAGAATGATCCTTCGATGGTGTTGAGACGTGGTGGCTCGATGAGAGCCGATGCGGGCCACTGCGAGCCGACGCGAGTCGGTGCGAGAAGGTGCGAATCGAAATCGGAGGGTGTTGTGGGACACAATTCATGGCGCCGATTCCTCTTGAGTCGCATCCGTTGCGGAATCGTCGAGGGTTTGGGGCAGCCGCACGTTCATGACATCTCGACGCTTCGTGAGCTCACGCATGGCGCGCCATGTATCCCCGCCGAAGCGGGTCGTTGCCTCCAGTGTCCATGTGCCGTCATTGGATGGGCGAAGATTGAATCCGCCGAGCGACTCAAGTACCCGCGCTTGCCACGATTGCGGGATCCGCTCGCGGAAGCGCACTTCAAGCTCAGGTCCGATGATCGTTGGAACTCCATCACCGACATGTGTGACAACACCGACATCAAGGCCGGCTGCAACAAGCATTGATCCAAGCACTGCGAAGTTTGCTGGCAACTCCTGGCCATTGGCAACGAGCGCAATGTTCCACCCATCGATCATGCCCAGCGGCTCGAGCATGAACGCGTGAATCGCATCACGCGGCGTAAGCAAGTCGCGTTGGTCGAGAGCGGTCCCGATGGATGCGGGCGTTGCGCGAATCGCGATGACTCCCGGAACCAACGCATGCTTGGGGAACTTCATCAAAATGGAGCGGAGCGCAGCGTTGTTGAGCTGCTGATCGTCGGCGACACCGCCGTTTGCGGCGTCGAACATTCCTCCGCCGCTTGCGCGTCCATGCGCCGACGCGTGCGATTCAAGGACGCCATGATTTGTCGTAGTGCCCAGTTCCAAATCGAGACCGCCAACAGAAGCGCCGCCTACACCGGTGCCCGACTGTGCGCCAAGCAGGAAGGTTGAGCAGGGGTTGACCGCGGCGCGCAGATCGAGCCCGTTGGCAGCCATCGCCAGCGAGAGATCCAACATGTTGACTACGCCATTGCCGTCAAGATCGCAACGAACCTCAAGCGGCACCGCACGATCGACCTCAATTCCCATCTGGGTTGAGATCGCACCGAAATCGGTGACATTGGTGCGTTGATCACCAGTCACATCGCCCACTGCAACAGCAATATCGATTCGCGCGGTCGATGCAACGAGCGAATTTCCCGCAGCATCCGTCGCGCCAACAACGCGTACGCAGTAGCGAAGGCCAGAAGGAAGTGCGGGCGTAAACGTGATTTCGGCACCAGTACCGCCGAGGGTGAGCGCGGCGGCGATCGCTGTTGTTGGAACTGCGACTTCTGTGCCTGTCGCATCGAACGCTGTGAGCGAAATCGATACGGCGTCGAAGCTCGTCGGATCAAGCGGCTCGCTGAACGTGGCAACGAGATGAGCGAGGCCGCCAACGCGTGGTTCACTGACGGGTGCTCCCGAAGCGAGTGGAAGTGCTGCGCGTGACGCGCCTTCGCCCTTCACGCTCGCCCACTGAAGAATCGACGGGGCTTCGCTGTCCGGGTCGTAGGTGATGGTGTAAAGGCCGCTACCACCGCGATCGAAGAGATGGATGTCGGCGCGCAGCACAGGCTGCGGTACGGAGCGGTCGATGAACTTCGTTTGCCACGCGTTGACGCCGAGCGTGAGCTCGCGTCCGTCGTCGCGGGCAACGCGCGCGATGCGTTTTGCGCCGCCCGACGGGTCTGCCATGCGCATGTACCGCCAGCCCGGGCCGACGCCTGCGTCAACCGAGAGCGTGAGCGCGTCGACGACGCTCGCCGACAGAATCTGCGGCGTGACAGGTTCGACAGCACCTTCCGAGAGATAGATGCGGTCGGGAAGACCGTTCACGTCGTTCGCCTGGTTGACGAGGAAGTCGGGGATGCCGTCGTCGAGCGGGACATCCGCGCGCACCGCGCGGACAAGCGGCTCGATGGTGGCGGAGTCGACGACCGCGAACTCAGGCGTGTTGAAGCCGTTCAGGCTCGAGATCTCGACATCGTACCCCACGAACTCGCCCTGGATGGTCGAGGTCATGAGCCACTGCGCCACGCGCACCTCGCCCGCGCCGATGTCGCCGAGGTCGACCGCAAGCGACGGCGAACGCTGCTCGGTACCGACCTGCGTGCCGAGCAGGTCGAAGTCGATGAGGAGATCGCGCTCGTTCTCCACGATCTGCGGCTCGCCCGACTCGATGCGGACATTGCCCGCCGTGCCGCCGCCCGCGTTCTTCGCCCAAAGTCCGAGCGAGAACGGCACGCTCGGCTCAAGTTCCGGCGTGAACGGATCGTCACCGAACACCTGCGTCTCGATGAAGTAGTTGAGCTCAAGCGACGGATTCGGGAAGACCGTGATCTGCGCTGGGAAGAGCGGGAACGAAAGCGTCTGCCCACCGACCGAGTAACTCAGCGTGCCCTTCACCTTGTAGATCGTGGGCCCAGTCGGTGCAGCCGAATCGCCGGGGATCAGCGTGAAGGTCGCGCTGCCCGAGGCACCTGCCGCGAGTGTGCCAGTGCCGTCGACGGCCGTGAGCGTGTTGAGCACCGGCCCAAGTGCAACGAAGCGCTCGCCTGCGGCGACGCCGTTCGCATCGACAATTTGGAAGTCGAGGCGCACCGACTCGAGCGCGAATTCGGTTTCGTTATCGAGGATGAGCCGTGCTTCGAAGGCTTGGCGCGTCAGCGTGACGGTTTGCTCGAGTTGAATTGTGAGTGTCGTGCAGAGGCCCTGGCCGGGAGTCGCGAGACTCTCGAGCCATACGACGAACGCTGCACCAAACGCCTCTTCGAGGCTCGGATATCCGTACTGCTCGACCTCTGCGATTGCTGTAACCGCGGAAGCGGTATACGCCTCAACCATTTCAACATCGATAAAGTCGGTGCTCAAGCCTGCGGGCACATCAGCTGCCGTGAAGATGCCCATTGTGTTGTAGTCGATCGTCCGATTCCATCGAGCGATCAGCCGCTCAAGTTCGCTGCGCGGCAGCGGATTGCGTGTGTATTGATTGACGAACGCGTGCGGTGCTGCGTCATATGCGTTCAAGAGATCGAGAGCAGCAGCGCTGTCGATCGCGAGAACCGCACCGTCATTTCCAAACATGCGGTCGATCAACAGTTCAACGAACGCGACGCGGATCGCCTCGCAGTCGGCAACGGTCACGTTCTCTCCTGACGCGCTCGTCACGGTGTCGGTGAACTCAGCATCCATCTGCTCCCACCAGGAGAAAGAGCCGAATTGATATGCGTACGGACGTGCGATCCGCATCGCCATGAGTCCAAGGTTTACGAACTCCTCGATCAACTGATCGTCAGCCTCGACGGCGTCGGGAATCAAGAAGGGATCTGTGGGAAACTCGAACTCTTCGCCCGCAGTACCACCCTCACGTCCACCGCCACCGCCACCGCCACCTCCAGCTCCCGCTTGATTACCGAGGCAGTAACACGCCTTGTAGGCGTCCGCGAGGCAGCCGAGCAACTTCCCGGCGGGGAACTCCTTCGCCACGCCCTTTGCAAACTCCTTCCCTGCATTCGCCGCGGCCGCACCGAAGCCCTGGCCTTGGCCTGCCGCCCCACCAAACCCGACAGAGGCACCCACGATTGCGCCGACGAGAGTCCGTGGCGCAGAACTCTTGTGGGATCCGAATAGGCCATCGCCAATCTTGCCGAGTTCTGCTTCTCCCATACAGCGCACCATGTCTGCAAGCGCTTCTGATGTCGGATTGATGAACCCAGCCGCAGCAGTGCCTCCGCACACAACGGGCTGCGGGGTTTGCCCAGGAAGGAAGGGCATCTTGGGCTTCATGCAATTCAGGAAGCCGAGCGGTGATTTGCCACAACTATCGAAGCACGCCTCGCAATTCGGGGCCTTGTATTCGCCCGGCGGCGTTGGCTGAGACGCACCCGGCACGTTGCCGAAGCCAGGCGGATTGAATCCTCCTCCCGCGCAGCCGAAGCACGAACCGCCGAAGCTCGGCCCGCTGCTATTCGGACACTCGACGGTCTTGTCGACGCCGAGGAGGAAGCTGTACTTCCCGAGCGTGTTGCCGCAAAGCAGTTCCCATGTTGCGCGCATCGCGGGGCGCTGGATGCAATCTGCACCATTGAAGAGACCTTGACCAAACTGGTTGTCGATCACGAGGAACGGCGCAGAAACCGACTGTCCCGGCAACAAATCACCGACGACCGGCGCCAACGGGATGATCTCGTATCGATCGGTGTTCTCGACTTCCCAGAGCGTGTTGTCCGCAGCAACGAGGCCGTGGTTTGTGATGGTGAACTCGCGGTAACTCACCTCACCATCGAGGCTGTCGAGGTCAAGCACGACCGGCTCCACCGTCACGACGGGCGCAGGCACGTTCGTCTCGAAATTCAGAGTGATCGTGATCGTGTATTCGTCGCTGAATGGCACAGGAACGACCGTCCACGAGTACGTCACGAGCACGCGGCTCATGAAGAGTTCGAGATCAAGTCCACCTGGACCGACAAACACCGACTGCTGCGCGCCGCCGTGTTGCGGTGCCGTACCGCGCAGCGTGTAGTTGCCAACGGGAACGCGCGTGAATTCGACGAAACCTTCGGTGTCGACGAGGCCACTCGCGATCGCTTCGGTTGAGCCCGCCGGAATCAGCGCAACCGTCGCGTTCGGATAGGTCGGCGGCGTGGCGTAGAAACTGAACTCGTTCGTCG
>CAMDMA010000059.1 GCA_945902075.1 Candidatus Kuenenia stuttgartensis
TCCTCGCGGGATGGACGCGATAACGCGGGAATTCGAGCAATTGATGTGCGATTTGGCCGCCCGCGCAGCGGGCCGTTTGGAGCTGGTCGAGAAGGAGCTCCGCAATCTCGAGAGAACTTTGCTTCGCTTCGTCCCCATCGGTGCGAGGCATGCAACGAGTCGCATGCGCATCGTCGTCGCCACCCTACTTGCTTTCCTTTCTCCGGTACTCGCGCGCGCGGATTGCCCGGCCGACCTCAACGGCGACCAGGTGGTCAACGGCTCCGACCTTGCCGTGGTGCTCTCGGGCTGGGGATCAAACTCCGGCGATCTCACCGGCGATGGCAATACCGATGGAAGTGATCTCGCCAACCTTTTGAGCACCTGGGGTGACTGTCCGGCACCAATCGATTGGACGCTGCTCACGACAACCAACGGCACCGTCACCAACGCGATTGACTCCACCGGTGCCGTCGTCAAGAGCTGGACCGGCGCGGCAGGCGGCACAAGCGTTGCGTATCTGCGGGCGGACGGCTCGCTCGTACGACCCACAGTGCACACTGCGGGAGCCTTCAATGGACCGGTACGCGGTGGACGGATCCAGATCTTCTCGCCGACCGGAGTCCTCACACACGATCTCCTTGTCTCGAATAGCACTTTTCAGCAGCACCACGATGTTCGCCCGATGCCGAACGGCAACATCCTTTGCATCGTGTGGGATGGCCACACGATGGCTGAGGCGCAGGCTGCCGGACGGCAGACGATCACCACTGCGTTTTGGCCCGATTCAATCCTTGAGATCAAGCCGACCGGAACGACGACCTATGACATCGTTTGGCGTTGGAACCTTTGGGACCACCTCATTCAGGATGTCAACCCCGCACTCGCCAACTACGGTGTGGTTGCGGATCATCCCGAGCTCATCGACATCAACCTTGGCATGGTCTCGGGCGGCGATTGGACGCACTGCAATTCCATCGACTATGACCCCGTCCGCGACGAGATCCTCATCAGTTCACGCACGCTCAGCGAGGTGTTTGTGATCGACCACTCGACCACAACCGCGCAGGCGGCATCGCATTCTGGCGGCGCTCGCGGACGGGGTGGGGACATCCTCTACCGCTGGGGAAATCCGGGAAACTACGACCGTTCGACTTCGTCCAATCGCTACCTCTACGTCGTCCACAGCGCCACTTGGATCCGTGAGGGAATGCCCGGTGCAGGCAACATCTTGATGTTCAATAACGGCGACCGCTCGGGAACTGCCAACGACTATTCAAGTGTCTTTGAGATTGTGCCGCCGCGAGACCCGAAGGGGAACTACACGATCAGCGCGGCAAGCGCGTTCGGCCCGAGCGCGCCAGTGTGGACGTACGGAGGAGTCAATCAAATCTACGGTGGACCAACACAGTGCGGCGCGTTCCGAACGCTCGACAATACGACTCTCATCACGCTGACAAACTCCGCCCGCACATTCGAAGTCAACGCAGCAGGCGCGGTGATTTGGAACCGCATCAATACTGGCCTCACCATCGCACGCGCCCCGCGCTATCGACAGGTCAACGGACTCTGGGTCGGACCGTGAACGCTGGTCCGTATGACCGCTGAAGGTGGGACAACGCTCACGGCTCGACCCAACTCCCGCTCCAGACACCGTCGTCGGCGCGAACGAACCGTGCGCGCTGATGACCGTCGCTGGCAAGAAAGAGCCAGTCGATGGCGTACGCCCGCGTCGAGACAACCGCGAAGTGCGCGCGACCAGTTTCGCTCTCCGCCTCATCCGGCCTCCGGCCAAGCATGTGCGCCGGTAGGTTCGGTGACGGCGCGTCGCATGATGCACCAGGTGTGCGCGGCGCGAGATACGCGCGGCGACTTGAGAGACCAGTGCGTGCCCAGGCCTCGTCCGGGATGGTGCCCTCGGCCACAATCTCAGCATGCGCAGAGACGCGAATCTGGACCTTGCACTCCGCCGCGTAAAAAAGCCACGAGACCCGCGCATCACGCGCGATCTCGGCAATCTTGCCGCTCCGACGATCGGTGTGGCAGCGAATCACTCGAGGATCTGCATCCACGTGCCGGAGCACGACACTGCGTGCCCGCGGCGCGTCATCAAGCCCGCGAGTCGCGAGCGATGCAACATGAAAGCCGTGGTGCCGATCAACGGCACCACGGCTGAGTTCAGTCCAAATTTCGCGAAAGGTCCGATCGAGGCATTCGTCCACCGGCCAGCATCTCCTGCACTGATCTTCTGCACTGATCTTCTGCACTGATCTCCTGCTTCCGAACACCGACCGCAATCGCTCAGTACACCGACTTCGGGAAGTAGTACTGCTTCGCGTTTGCCGGCGTGACGAGGTCAACGTCGATCATCAGGTGGCGCGGCATGTACTGCAACTTCTCTGCCTTCTTGCCATCACGAAGAACGGCGGCAGCCATTTCCATACCGGTTGCGATCATGGACGGTGGGTAGGTGATGTCGGCCGGGAACATCGGGTCCTTGTCCATCACCCGCTTAATGATGTCCTTCATTCCTGCGCCTCCGAGGATCCAAACGCCCTCGATCCCCTTCTCGACAAGCGCCTGCTCCGCGCCAAGCGCCATGTCATCATCGCTCGCCCAGATCGCAGTAACCTTTGGGTTCTTTTGGAGAAGCGTTTCGGTGACCTCGAGTGCTTTCTGGCGATTCCAATTCGCAGCCTGTTGACCGACAACCTTGATGCCGGGTTCAGCCTTGAAGATCTCCATTGCAGCGCTGACGCGATCGCTGTTCACGGTGCAGGGAATGCCCTCAAGCACAATGATGTCGCCCTTCGCCTTACCCTTACCACCAAGTTTCTCGACCATGAACTCCGCGCTCTTGCGTCCAAAGGCCTTGTTGTCGCCTTCGATGAAGATGTCGGCAACGGGCTTGAGGAAACCGCGGTCCACATTCACGACGAGGACACCGCGATTGTGTGCCTCTTCCGCGACGGGGGTAATCGGCGCACTTTCGGTCGCGAGAATGACGAGGCCATCAACCTTCTTCGCGAGCATCGTCTCGATGTCGCCAATCTGCTTCTCAGGAGTCTCCGCGGTCGCAATCGTCCACTCAATTTCAGGGTGCAGTTTCGAGCACTCCTTCGCCCACCAGACGACGCCAGCAGTCCACCCGTGATCCGCCGCCGGAATGGAGACGCCAATGCGTACGGTCGCCTTGGCTGGCGCAGCGGATTGAGGCGCGATGACAGTCGCTGAAGGGGCAGCACCCAGGCCGAGGAGCACTGAGGCACTTGCGACGCAAATGACAGACCAAGCAAAGATTGAAGTTGATTTCATGCGCGGGAAGATAGCGCAACAGGACGTGGGTGTGGCGACGCACCCCCGACCGCCTACTCGCGCGAGCCGCGTTGAACGAGCACTGCGAGCACGATCACGGCGCCTTTCACCGCACCTTGCCAGTACGGACTCACGCCGGAGATCGTCAGGATGTTGGTAATCATTCCGAGAATGAGGACGCCGACGACCGTTCCCCACACGCGGCCGAATCCGCCGCGCAAGCTGGTTCCGCCGATGACGACCGCCGCGATGGCATCAAGTTCGCTGCCGAGCCCGAGTTGGGCGGTCGAGACAGAGTTCATCCGCGAACTATTGACGAGGCCCGCGATGCCAGCAAGCGCACCCATGATCAGGTACGCGCGGAACCGAACCCAGCCGACGGCGAGACCTGCGTAGCGCGCGGCAGTTTCGTTCGCTCCGACTGCAACGAGATGACGCCCGAATCGGCTCCGCGAAAGAAACCACTGGGCGACTACAGCGACCGTGAAAAAGATGACCGTGCTGTAGGAAAGCGTCAGCGGTCTTCCGGCATTGTTTTCAAGCCCGAAGAGCGGGATACCGCCGCGGCCGATCGTGCTAAAGAGTGACGAACTTTGCGAACGAATCTCGCCGGCGTCTGCGAGCGCGAGCGCCATCGAGCGAAATGCAGCAAGCCCACCGAGCGTGGCGATGAATGGCGCGATGCGGCCGAACACGACGAGTCCGCCGTTGACCGCACCTGCTGCGGCACCCGCCGCGATGGTCAGCGCACCACCGACGAGGACCGCCACCAACTCCGGTTGCTCAAGCTCAATCAATCGGTTCATCGCTGTCGTGCCGAGCGCGGCGGCGAGCACAACCATGCTTCCCACCGAGAGATCAATGCCCGCGGAGATGATGACGAGCGTCATCCCAACCGCAAGAATTCCCACAGCGGCGTTTGAATTGAGAAGGTTGCGAAAGTTCTCAACATTGAGGAAGTCGCCACCCTGCTTGAACGCGCTCACCGAAAAAAGTAGGACAAACGCAACGACGACACCCCATCGCTCAAGAAAGCGCGAGATGCTAAAACCCGCGTGCGCGTTGCGCGTGGGCGCGATTGGACCTGCTGTTGTCACGACCGATGCTCCTTCTCTTCACTTAATCCTGAAGCCAATCGCACGATGCGTTCTTCGCAATCGGCACCCGCGAGTCGCTCGCGTGGTAGTTCACCTGCGACTGCTCCTGCGTGCATAACGACAACGCGATGCGCGAGTCCGATGATCTCTGGGAGTTCTGAACTGATGACGATGCACGCAAGGCCCGCCCGCGCGAGATCAGCGATGATCCGGTAGATCTCGGCTTTCGCACCGACATCCACGCCGCGTGTTGGTTCATCGATCAAAAGGACGCGCGGTTTCGTCTCTAACCAACGCGCGAGCGCAAATTTCTGCTGATTTCCGCCGGAAAGCGACGAGATCGCCAACTCCGGTCGCGCACAGCGGATGGAAAATGCCTGGATCCACCGCTCGGTAACTGCGCGCTCAGCGCGCCGATCGAGCGCGATGCCGCCGGCGCGCGTGTGTGCATCAAGCGTCGGCAACGTCATGTTGATGACTGATGAAAGTGTGACATGAAGGCCGCGACCTTTTCGATCCTCGCTGACGTACGCCACTCCCTGACGCATGGCAGCTCGCGGATGTGCAAACGTTTGTTGCACACCGTCGATCCACACAGAACCAGTGGCGCGCCGCAGTCCGACGATTGCTTCTGCAGTTTCCGTGCGCCCGCTACCGACGAGGCCTGCAAGCCCGACGATCTCGCCAGGTCGCACCGAAAGCGAGATTCCATGCGAGCGTCCAACGGCGCCGAAGTTACGCAACTCAATTGCGGCAGCCTCGCGCATCGCACTTCCCTTTGGCGGATAAATCGAGCCGAGCTCCCGTCCAACCATCGCTCGCGCCAGCACTGATTCATCCGCGCTGTCACCGGGTGCGCCAACCGCTTCGCGAAGGACACCGGTTCCATCGCGAACAAACTCGTGCACCATTTTTCCATCGCGCAGCACCGTGATGCGATCAGCGACGGCCACAACCTCGTCGAGATGATGGGAGATGAAAACGACCGCTCGACCCTCATCACGGAGTCGACGGAGAAGCGACAGGAGCCGCGACGTCTCACGCTCACCGAGGACCGCTGTCGGTTCATCGAAGATCAGAACGCGCGCATCGCTCGCGAGACATTTCGCGATTTCAACAAACTGCGCTTCGGCGATTGAGAGCCCACCACACATTCGCCCAGGATCAAGATCGGTTCCGAGAAGCGAGAGCAACTCGATCGCGCGTCGATGCTGCGCGGAGCGATCGATAGAGAACCCGAAGAGCTTGCGCGGCTCGCGACCAAGCAACATGTTCTCCGCGACATCAAGCGTCGGAACAAGATTGAGTTCTTGATGCACCATCGACACGCCCGCCCGAATGGCATCGGCTGGCTTCGCGAACGCGACGGTGCTGCCGTCGAGCGTGAGCGATCCGTGCGTCGGCCGAATTGAGCCGGAGAGCACCTTCATCAAGGTGCTTTTCCCTGCGCCGTTCTCACCGATAATGGCGTGAATCTCACCGCCTCGGAAGGAAATCGACACGTCGTCGAGCGCGCGAACGCCCGGATACTCGACCGTCACACGAACCGCGTTGAGCGAGGCGCGGCGCGCGGCCGGCTTGCCTTCCGGCGCGCGGGGTGCTTCGAAAAATGCGTTCTGGGTGGCTTGCACGGACGGGAAGACTACAAGGAAGCAGCGAATCGCTGCGGACAACCGGGCCGGATCGCCGATTCTCTCGACCCGGCCTCAAGGGCTGTGCTACCTTGCTCGACCGGTTTCGTCCGGAGTCGAGGCCTGCGACCCCGCGACTCGGTCCGATCTTCCGTTTTGGTCGAACTCCATCCCTGCCACGCTCCCTCCGTCATCCGCTCCATGCTCGCCGCCACTCGTCATAACCCCCACCTCCGGCTGACCGCCGCGATCCTCGTCGCTGTGTTGGCGGCACTTGCGGGCGGGTTAGAAAGTGGGATCAGCGACGATGCCAACCAGCGCGGTCGCCGCGCGGAGCATGCTGCGGCGCTTGCTGCGCTCAAGTTCGTCTCACTTCCCAGTGCGAACGCCGATCATGCAGCGTTCGTTCATGCGCTGGGCGCCGAGTTGCCGCGCGCGCCTCTCAGCGTTGCCGGTTCCATTCTCGCCTTCGATACTGCTGAAATCCGAGCACTCCGTCGCGAACGCTTGGATGCGTCGCGTGCATCGCGTGCAGCGCTTCTCAAGACGACCGCGCTTCCTCCGCCAATGGCGTGAGTTGAAGCCGCGTTCTTGTTTTCAATTTCATCACATTCGCCATTCCGTCGCCGTGCGCTGTCGCGTCGACGCTGATTGATCTCCACGAAAGAGTTTCACATGAGTCAGCTTCTCAAGGGTATTCCTGTTCTTGACTGGTTTGTCCGCGCCATGGTTGGCACGAAGAATCAGCGCGATGTCAAGCGTTACAACAAAATCGTCGACCAAGCCAATGCCCTTGAGGCTGATGTTCGGCGGCTCAACGACGCGCAGCTTCGCGCAAAGAGTGAGGAGTTCAGAACCCGCGTCGCTGCCGGCGAGAAGACCTACGCGATGATCCCGGAGATCTTCGCCGTTGCCCGCGAAGCGATGGATCGCGGCGTTGGCATCCGCAATGTGTTCAACCCCGCACGCATCGGCGATCCCGCCGCTGGCCCAATTGATCCAACGGATCGTTTCAATCCAGACCTGCTGCCTGCCGATGTGCGCACTCAATACGACGCGACCCTTTCGGCGATGCGCGCCGCACCGCCGCGCATGCCGGAGGGCGACCTTCTCGGTAACGAAACCATGCTGGAGGGCTGGCAGTACCTCGATATTCCGAATGCCGTCTATGAGGCAGTTCGAACGATTTATCCAAACTCGCGTCCCCCCTTCCGCGCGCGGCCCTTTGATGTGCAGTTGATCGGCGGCATTGTGCTCGCGGAGGGGAAAATCGCAGAGATGAAGACCGGCGAAGGAAAGACAATCGTCGGCCCTCTTGCGTGCTACCTCGCAGCGTGCGAACGGAAGCAGGTCCACGTTGTCACGGTCAACGACTACCTCGTGCAGCGCGATCGTGACTGGACTTTTCCTTTCTTCCGCGGACTTGGACTCACCGTCGGCGCGATTCACCCGCAACACATGCAGGGTCACGAGCAAAAGAAGAGCGCATACGCATGCGACGTTGTCTACGGCACGACGAGCGAGTTTGGCTTCGACTACTTACGCGACAACATGAAGACGCGGCCTGAAGAGCAGCTGCAAAAGGAACGTGGCTTCGCGATCGTTGACGAGGTTGACTCGATTCTTATCGACGAAGCGCGCACGCCACTGATCATCTCAGGCCCCGCGCACGCATCCGCGCCGCGCTACGACATGGCGGATCAGATCGCACGCCATCTCGTCGCGAAGCAGACGGAGTGGGACTCTGCAAACGAGGAATGCCGCCGAATCGAAGAATCGGTCGCCGCGCTGGAAGGTGACATCCGTAATGCACGAGAGAAGTCGACAGTGCCCGCGATGAAGCGCGATATGGATGCAGCGCGAAAGGCACTCGTCACCGCGCAAGCGCGTCGCGACCGCTTCAAGCAGTTTTACGAGGTTGAACTCGATAAGAAGACCTCCGCGCTCACGCACCAAGGCGTCGAGGAAGCGCAGCGCTACGCGAAGCGTATCGACCCTTCGGTCGCGAGTTTTTATGTCGGCGACAACATCGATATGCCGCACCTCTGCGAGCAAGCGGTGCGGGCTCACACGGTTTATGTGCGTGACCGCGATTATGTCGTCGCGCCGGATGAGAACGGCGTCGAGGGCGTGGTGATCGTGGACCAAAACACGGGCCGCAAGATGGTGGGACGTCAATGGTCGGATGGCCTCCACCAAGCCGTTGAAGCCAAAGAGAAGGTCAAGGTCAAGGAAGAAACCCAGACCATGGCCACGATCACGATTCAGAATTACTTCAAACTCTACAAGCGGCTTTCTGGCATGACCGGTACCGCCGACACCGAGGCGGAGGAGTTCCACGAGATCTACAAGCTCGATGTCGTATCGATTCCGACCAATCTGCCGATCTCGCGTGTCGATCGTCAAGACCGGGTGTATCTCTCGCAGAAGGATAAGTGGAACGCGATCGTCGACGAAATCAAGGCATTTCACGATGTCGGACGACCGGTGCTCGTCGGCACAACGAGCGTTGAGAAGAGCGAAATGGTCGCGCGGATGCTCACGCAGAAGCATCAGGTCCGCCATGAGGTTCTCAACGCGAAACAGCATGAGCGCGAGGCGGAGATCGTTCTTGGAGCGGGCACGCTCGGCGGCGTGATGATCGCCACCAACATGGCCGGCCGTGGAACCGACATCAAACTCCGCGCCTTCACCCGAGCCGAACTCGTCGAGCACTGGAAGCGCCGCGATATCTGCCCGAAGGAGGCGCGCGCTGAAATGCCCGATGAAGAGATCATCGGACTCTGCTATCGCCATCTCGCAGAACGTATTCTCGGAAGAGATGCCATCACGGGCATGGATGCGCCAGCGGTGCGGCTCATGCTCCTTCGCCACTGGGCGAGCGAGCGGGCAAAGATCGCAGAGAAAAAGGCTGCAAATATGTCGGTCGATGCGCTCTCCGACGCACTCGACGCCGCCGGACTCGCACCGCTTCATCGTCTCGCGATGTGGCGTGATGTCGAAGAAATGGGCGGCCTCCACATCGTCGGTACCGAGCGCCATGAAAGTCGTCGAATCGACAATCAGCTCCGTGGACGCGCAGGCCGTCAGGGTGATTACGGCTCAAGCCGCTTCTTCCTCTCAATGGATGACGACTTGATGAAGATGTTCGCCGGCAAGGCGATGCTCAAAGTGCTCTCGACCCTCGGCATGAAGGAGGGCGATGATCTCGAGGACGCGATGCTCACGCGCTCGATTGAGAAGGCGCAACGCAAAGTCGAAGAGCGAAACTTCCAGATGCGCAAAAATATTCTGGAATACGACGAGCCGATGGAGCACCAGCGTCGAGCGTTCTACGGACTTCGTCAGCCCATCGTCGAGGGGCGCACCGTGAAGGAACTCACGCTCCGTTACATCGGCGAGTCGATTGACAAGGCTTCCGACGATTTCCTCGGCAAGATGCATGTGCCAAATACGCTTGCAGAATGGGTGCGAGAGAATTGCGGCGTCACCATCGAGGCCGATCGCTTCGTGAAGAAGGATCGCGAAGAGATCGAGAAGGTCATTCGCATCGATGCTTCCGAGGAGGCGCAAGAAGCAATTCGCGCAACTGCGGGCGAGTGCCTGCCGATGGAGCTTGAGCCAGACGAGTGGGACGCGGAGGGGTTCGCCAATTGGGCGCGCGTCAATTACGGCGCGGAAATGACACCGGCGGAGATTCGCGCCCATGATCGCCAGCACGCAATTACCACAGTGCAACGGGCGGCGATTGCAAAGTTCGCCGAAGTCGACCTTGGGCCGATTGGTCAGTTCCTCGTGCCGAATTTCGGTGCGACTCAACTCGCTCACTGGGCGAACCGCAAGTTTGGACTGAACATCGACGATTCGCTTTTCCACGGCGCGACAACGCCGGGAGATGCTGCGGAAAAGTTGGTCGCGAAGGCTCGTGAGACCTACCACGATCGCGAAGTCAACTATCCGATTGATTTCGCGATCGAGTCGACCAATGCGGCGCTTCAACAGAATCCAGAAGGCGCGCTTGCGCAGTTCTGTGCATTTGCCAAGGCGCGTTACGGACTTTCGTGGAATCCGCAGGAACTACCGTCGACCGATCCAAACGAACTGCGCAGACTACTCACAGAGCGTGCCCGTGCAATGGGCGATCAGGAGTTCCAGCGCCGGGCCAGCGAATGCCTCGCGCGCGGTCGCGATGCAGACTCCATCACGAAGTGGTTCGCGGAAGAAGGACTGGTGCGTCTCAACGAAAGCGAAGTCGAGCGTGCCGGAAAGGAACCGGAAGCTTTCGTCAATGAGAAGATTCGTGACTTGATCCGACTCGAACTCACCCAATTCGAGCGTTTTGTGCTGATGTCGATTCTCGACAATGCGTGGAAGGAAAATCTCCACTCCATGGATCAGATCCGCGACTCCATCGGATTCCGAGCGTTCAGCCAGAAGGATCCGCGCATCGAGTTCAAGCGCGAAAGCGCACGGGTCTTCAATGAGATGCAGGAAACCATTCGTGACCGTGTCACCGATGTCGCATTCCGCGGACGACTGACTCCGCAAGTTCCACGGCAAGCGCCGCGCCCCCAGATGGTCCCGGCAACGCCCGAACTGGAAGCGCCGCCGGTCGAAAGCGCACCACGCGCGCAAACGCCGCCCGCAGTTGCGGAGCGCGCGCTCGCAGCCGACACGCCCGTCGACCCGTCGTCGATCGCCGTCGTCGGCCGCAACGAACCGTGCCCATGCGGAAGCGGACTCAAGTACCGCCTTTGCCACGGAAAGAAGCCAGACGTGCAAGTTTGAATGCACGCATGC
>CAMDMA010000060.1 GCA_945902075.1 Candidatus Kuenenia stuttgartensis
GGCACGACCGACGTCGCCGTCGCGAACTTTCAGCTCCTCGATGCTGACGTCGCTCTCGTCGGTGCCAGCCTCGGTAACTCGACGCGCGCGATCCGCGTCAAAGCGGGCGCCTCGACCCAAGTCGTGAGCGTGCCGATGACGGACAACTCGGGCGCCGCCTCGGGTTCCGCTGCGAACGTCGAGGTTCCAATCGCTGCAACCTACGGCTGCATCAGCGCGAAGGACACCGTGCACTCGCTCACCGACACCGCTGCGGCCTCCGTTGTGGGTGTGAAGTGGGACGCTGACTTCAGCCTCAACCAGGGCGACTCGAACGATGACGACCTCGTCGACATCCTCGACTTCGGCATCTATGTCGGTGACTTCGGTGCCGGACTCGATTCTGGCGTCTCGAACTTCAACGGCGACCTCTTGGTCAACAACGCCGACTTCGGCTTCATCTCGGTCAACTTCCTTGACCAGGGCGAATCCTGTGGCGCGTTCACTGGTGGCGCTCCACGCTCCCAGATCGCGGTCCGCCAACTTCGCCGTCAGGGCCTCGGCCACCTCGCTGCGGCTGACCTGAACCGCGACGGCATGCTCAGCACGTCGGACATCACCCACTACATGCAGTTCGGCCTTCCGACCGCTGCTCTCAGCGGTCAGTGAGAACACTGGGTAAATCCACTCGTTCATCTCTCGTACTTCTCGAGTGAACGACGAACCGATCTGGAACACGACCCCGGCATCACGCCGGGGTCGTGTCTTTTTACACACTCGAGCGACGTTTGATTCGGAGAAGCCCGTACGAGCGCGTTCGCGAACCCGCCCGCATCGCGCCGAAGGCCACGAATGCGTGGGCGTGCTCTGAGAAGTCACTCGGCGCCGCAAGGGTGAGGATGCAAAACGAAGAACGACTCTGCGAAGCCATCTTGCTGCTGGGAACAGGACGATCTGGTGAGTTGATGCCGACGGTTCTGATCGTTGGCCAGCCGAGATGTCGTGCGGATCCCCAGGCAAAGAACTGAATCCCCACGCGAGCCGAAGAATCCTGACCTGAACGTGATGGCGCAGACCGCCGCTTGCCGTTTCGTTTGTTGGCACGCGTCGTTGACGTAGCCCCGCCATCGGGCGTTTTTTCCCGGTGTTCTTCGGCAGGTCCAAAGTAGTTGCGCTCCCCTTGAAAGGTCGTCTATGTCGTCTCTCAGTCCTCTCGCTCTTGCCGTCTCATCGGCTGCCCTCGCGGTCGCGTGCTCTGCTTCGGCGGGTCTCGTCGCTCCATTCACCCTCGGAAGCGCCGTCGGGCCTGAGCGCCCAGACAGCGCCGCTGATTACACGACAACGTCGTACACCGCGCCGGGCTACTACACCTACTCGAACTCCGCGACGAATGGCCTCGCCGACACAAGCGGCGTCTTCTCTGGCTCCGGCTTCTCGCATCTGGCCTTCTTCAATCTGCCAGTGGCCGACGTCTACGGCGGCTCGCTGGCGCAGGCGAAATTCTCGATTGAGAACACCGCGCGTTTCAGTATCAACTGGGCGTGGAACAACCTCGTAAACGAGTTCGCAACCTGGGTCATCCAGAACAGCGATACCGGTGCGGTCATCGCGGCGGTGACCGTCGAGAATGGGGTCGTGACCGCGATCGGCGCGAATGCCTTTGGAGCCAACGGTGCCTTTCAGACCACGCTTGGGACAGGCATCTACACCGTAACTTCGATCATGAGCGATCGCGGCGTTGTTGCGAACAGCGCAGGTTTCGCTTCCGTCGTATGGAGCTTTGAAACAGTGCCAGTGCCAGTGCCGGGTACGGTCGCTCTGCTCGGGATCGCTGGACTCGTCACCGGTCGCCGCCGACGCTAAAACGACGCGTCGATTCCGATCCAAACATCAACGTGACACCGCGCGAATCCCGCCGGTGTCACGTTGTTTTTAAGACTCGACTCTCCAAATCGATCGGCCGCCTCAGGATCCACCCAGGGACATCCGCGTCCAAGTGGCGCGGAGGCCAGACAAAGCTGACTCCGCCCCGAGATGGGGAGTGAACGCCGGCGACGCCATCCCCAGGTCGAACGGTCTGCCGCAGGGATTGAAGTCCTCAAGAGCTGTCAGCGAGAACTCCGGAGAGCACTCGTGAATCAAGCGTGCCATCAACTGCGCGCAGCGCGTCGACAAACGCCTGGCCAGAGGACTTGATGACTTCGGACACAACGCAGCCCCCATCCTCGCTTCTTCGAAGCGACTTGCCAAGGATGCTAATCCTCCGACGCGCGAGGATCTCGTAGATCTTGGTACGCGCATGTGCCGTGGCGCGCGTTGTCATCTGACAACGACTCGCGCGACAAAATTGACAAGCTCGGATGACTGGTCATCCGAGCTTGCGTGGATTGCTCAATTTGTGCGAAATCGACGGCGTTCAGCGACGCCTAACGGGTTCATCCGCCACCGTCGGCTCCGCCATGCCTTGGCCAGCAAGGTGCCGCATCATGTCGGCCTGATTGACAACACCGTTTGCATCAAGGTCAGCGACGGCGAGATGCCCAAGACCCATCCGACGGAGTTCACGTACGGTGATCCCCTTACGAGGTACTCCCGCGTTAAACGATCCGCCGCACACTTCACCCGTCTGGAGGAATCCAATCGAGATGAAGGTGAAGTCAACCGTACCAACGACGAAGTCTGCGTTGAAGTTCGAAACGTCGCTCGGTCCTGCCAGGCCGAAGTCACCGATGTAGATCGCAAAGTCGAGAATGTCGATCAAATCGTCATCGTTTGAGTCGCCTTGGCGAAGCGAGAAGTCAGCCGAATAGCGTGTACCGACCAAACTCGTCGCGGCCGTGTCTGTCACGGTGTGGGTTGTACCCTTCGCACTGACGCACGGATACGACGCTGCAACTGGAACCGGCAGCCCGCTGATAGTTCCATTTGCGCCGGTCATTGCGACCGAAACGACCTGGGTTGACGCACCCACCTTCATGCGGGTTGCACGGGTCGAATTGCCGACGACGACACCATTCAACAGAAGGGTTGCGTCGAGCAACTGGTGATCCGCAACAATAATCGTGCGTGACGCGCTCGCCGCATTACCTGCCGCATCAACGGTGGAGTATGCGAGCGTGGTCGTTCCTTGCGGGAACATCCCATTCGCGGGCCAGGTCGTCGCCGTGGAAGAGTTCGGATATGTCACAAGGAGCGCAACCGCGGTTGCACCATCGCAAATGTCGCTTGCGGTCACCGTTGGGGCGGCAACATACGCACCAACAACAGTCCCCGCATCGGAGGCGATCGAGACGTTCGTCGGCAAGCCCGCAAACACTGGAGCCGTGGCGTCAATCTTGATATCACCAAGAGCCGTCAAGGCCGGCACAAGGTTTACGCCGCCGGAAGCAGCGACGCGCGACCCTACCGTCAGCCCTTGGGTAAAGCTCACGAGGCCCGACGCATCGCAGTCCTCGGTGCCAGGAACGACATTGAAGACAACGCGAGCGACGGAGAGTTCATCCATCGATCCGCTTCCTGAATCAGGAATACCGCTCGCATAGATGATTTTACCTGTCGCGTTGTTGACGTTTGAATAGATCTCGCGCGAGAACGAACTTCCCGGCGCCACTGAGATTGAGTCAACCTGCAGGCGCGCGGTATCAAAGTCGAGGAAGATCTGTGCACCAACGGCGGGATCAACTTGGCCGTCGAGCTGCACATCGACAACGAGCTGCTCAGAGGGCTGGATGATGGTGTCGCTTGCAAGGAGTGAGAGCTCCGAGAAGCCCTCAGCGGCGGTCATCGAAAACTGATCGATGACGCCAAGCTCTTGGCCCGCGCCCGCTGGTTTCGCCGCCTTCACGCCCATGCAATCCATGGCGAATGTCGGCGAACCCCACGTGCCCGTGCGATAGCCCGCTTCCCAGGTCGAACCAGTCATTGAGCCAACGAGCGTGCCCGACATGTCGAAGACCCGCACCGTGATCACGTCGTTTGCACATGAGCGGGACTGTCCGAGAAACATTGCGCTTCCGGTTCCGTTCACATACTGCACGTCATACTCAACGCGATACCAAGTCGCGTAGTCAAGGCCGTTGATGAATGCGACCTTCCAAGCGGCATCGGTACTGTCGATCTCGGGACCGATGATGAACGGCCAGTCGATTTGAAGATAGATCTTGTCGGCGGCACTTCGCGGCGTGACCGCCGCCCCGGAATTAGTGCCATCGAACTGGATGTCGTACGCACCATTCGGAACGCCCACCTGCTGAACGGCGCCGTCGCCGACATTGATACGGCCATTCAGATTGGCAACGTTGCCTTCGCGACGCGCGGGCTGGATTTCAAGCCGCCATCCATAGTCGAGCGAGGTATAGGCGCTGTTTGGCTGCGTTCCAGCGGCGGGAGTCCGAAGCAGGAACGAGCATGAGAGCTGATTCCCGATGACTGGCGCCCCTGAGTAACTCGTCATCCCCACTTCGCCGATCGCGGAAACTGCAACCGACGGGGTTCCGCCAACGGCACCGGACAACGAGGCCTGCGTCGTATCGTCAGGATGCGTCAAAATCGACAGTGCTTGCAAGCCCGAGCCCACGGGCGCCCCAACAACCGTCGGGATCATGTTGTAGTTCGCGAGCCAACCCCAGCCCCCTTGGGTCAATGGGCTGCCCGAAACGAAGGGTCCGGGCGCAAATTCCTCAAAGCCAGTCGACTGAGTCGAGTCCGCGCGGGACGCGCTTGCAACTGCGGCAACGATGGAAATGGTGAAGATCAGCTTTGTCATTTCAGGAACTCCTCTGTCGCGGTGACAAGCCGCCCCTCTGCGCGAAAAGCGCTAGTCAAAGGTTCCTTCGACCATAACCCCACCAGACTTGCGGGCAAATCGAGAGATACCGTTTGTGCAAGAAGTTTGGGGCAAACCCTCGTTGAGTCCTTAAAGCGGCTTGGCCGCACTATCTATCGGAACCGACCCGGAGATTCGGTCAGTGACCCTCATTCACGGCGAGCGTGTGTTGTTCGGAACCGTGTCCACGTTCGAACAACGCCCAACTTCGCCTGAGAGTGGAAGCCTAAGTGCGAGTACATGCTGCCGTCTCGCTTTATCGCCACCTTCAAAGATCACGACGACAGACTCACCACATCGAACCGCCCCTGCTGTTCCCGCAGGCCCACCCCACGCTGGAGTTGCTCTGCGCCACTGAGAACCGCCATCGCAAGACACCATCCGCCGCAGCATGTTCGGGTGAACTGGGTCGGACTGCGCAATCACCATGCGCGAGCCGTCCGTGTTTACAACCGCGCCCGCATGGGGAGCGCCCTCAAATCCCAATGCATCACTGGG
The DNA here is from genome assembly GCA_945902075.1 of Candidatus Kuenenia stuttgartensis. Taxonomy (GTDB): domain Bacteria; phylum Planctomycetota; class Phycisphaerae; order Phycisphaerales; family SM1A02; genus QWPT01. Next base: position 5,303 of record CAMDMA010000060.1, read on the forward strand.
AGAAGCGCCTCCGAGAACTTGTCGCCTCAGCGACTTTGGATCGCGCACCATCACACGCGCTCCGTCAAGGAACAGTGGATTGCAACTTTCTACCTCGCTTGACACGGACAACTGCCACGGCGAACCACCGACGGAGGTAAGAACGGCGGCCCGCACGTCCTTTTCGAGAACCCGAGTCACGCCCGCCCGAAGCGTCGGCTTCCCATCGGCGCCTGCATCGAGGCGCATCGGCGCAGGCACAAGCTGCACCGCCGCATCAAAGGTCATCGGTGCGAGTTCCTCAAAGCGAATGCCATCATCCGAACGGAACTGCCGGATCGATGTGGCCAGCCTGCGCGGCGCGACCTCTTGCACGAGCAGCCGCCAAGCTTGACCGTCGTGCCCTAGCACCACGAAGTCGGGTTTCATCCCAACCAACTGCGGATTCGCTGCCTCGATCGCTTTGGACTCCCCCATTGATCCATCGACATCGATTGATCGAAGGGCAACAAACGTCCTGTCGCTCCCGTCGGGATTGACACCGACGCCGATAGCCGCAACAAGCACCTTCCGACCGTCCGTTGCAGCGGTCGGATCCCGGTATTCATCGATATCACCGTCAGCACCGGTGAAAACTGCCCGCGGCAGTGGAGCAGCCTCCAGCGCGCCTTCGGCAGAGCAAGCAAGCACCCGCATTCGTCCACCAGCAAGGTCAAACCCCACGCGGCCAAATGGAATCCCTTCCATCCCGATCGAACCAGCCACCTCTCCATTGATGGAGACCAAAACCTCTCGGCCCGACCGAACAATGGAAACATCAATCGGTGCGCCGACCTGGAACGAATAAGGGCGGCCACCCTCAAGTCCAAGCCGCCCTCCTCCAAAGAGTGAACCTACGAGCACCGCCGCGATCGTTGGATCATCGAGTTCAATCACTCCACCGTCAAAAACGATGCCCGCACCCTTCCCGTCAAGTGCTTCGAGAATGATGGTCGCTTCAACGCGAAAATCACCGGCTCCGATCGCGTGCGATGAGAACTGACGCAAGGCGCGAACAGAGGGATCATCATCGACGCCGCCGTCACGCGGTCGCGCTTGGACTTCTGCAAGCGATACGCCGCGAAGATCGCGCACCTCGGCGTTCTTCCCGCTCGCGACAATCTCAACTCGATCATCAAAGCCCGACGTGCTGGGAACGGAGACTGCGACAACCGATCCAGCGGCGGCGGAAACGCACATCGCGCAAGCGAGCACTCGATTTCGAATGATGAAGCGCGAACAACGAGGAAGACGAAGGCGAAGAAAGAGGCGTTGCATACAGGCCCCGCTATCGGCAAACCGACCGGGTGACATGCAGCTCGGGAAGCCGCGAGGCGACGATTATGGCGTTCCGCTTGGAAGACCCCATGCACCAAGGACGATCGCGATGTCCTGAGAGTCGACGATGCCGTCGGAATTGACGTCACCCTGCGCTCCGGCTCCGAAGCCTGCAAGCACGATGGTGAGATCGCCAGAATTGACGATGCCATCCTGATCAAGATCGGCGTAGCCCACACCGACAGTGATGAGCTGGATACCACTGTCGGAACGGCCACATTCATCTGTCACCGTCCAGGTAATGGCCACAGGACTATCGATGCGGTCAAAGGGAGCAGTGATCGACGGTTTGCCATCGCTGCGCACGAATGTGATCGCGAGCCCATCACCACAGCCCGATGCAAGTACGTTGCCCACCGGAGTCGTCGCGGACATGGAACCATCTGGAGGCACCACGGTGATCCCTGCTGGTACTGAGATTTCCGGCGCCGGTCCCAGGTTCAACTCGTTGAGCGACACAACCGACGGAATGATCGGGACGCCATCGCCATTGGTCAGGAGATTGCGAACCAGCTTGTCACGCCGGAACTGCACAAGCGCGTTCACAATACAAGTTTTCGCAGGAGCCACGATTTGAAAGCGCAGGCGCTTCACGACGACACCACCGAAACTCGGTGTGTTTGTCGGAGTGATGCCAACCGCCATATCGATCTTCCTGCCAAGAAGCGAATGCTGAAAGTAGATTGGCAGGTCGAAGGGAAGATCGCCAGGCGCTTCACCGAGGAAGGCCAACACCGAAGAGTCGTAGGTCAGTGCTGCCTGCATACCGACGCACTCAGGGGCATTCGGCGCGATACGAACATCGACGACAATTTCGTCGCCAACGTCTGCGCAGCGCGGGGTGCTCAGTTCAAGCACACCTGACTGAGCCAATGACGACGACGCGACAATGCCTGCGAGGGCGATTGAGGACAAGAGATTCTGGATCTTGGTTGCGTTGGACTTCATGGTCATGTGCTTTCTTCAGGTTCCCTGACAACTACCCCAGGATGAGAGCATTTGAGCGAGATCTCCGGCGTCAACGATGCCGGAGTTATCGATATCTGCCGAGCCAATCGTCCCCCACTGTCCGAGTAGGACAGCGAGGTCGCTTGCATCGACCGATCCATTTCTATCAAGGTCGGCCGGACAAGGCACGACCTGTACGACGATCGCATTGGCGAGCGTTCCGGTCACATCGAGGCCCGGCACAGTTCCGTCGTAGACGACAGTGTCGGCAGTGACGGTGCGTGTCAACGTTGGCACAATCTCGACGGTCGACGACGCAAACGGGCGCAACACCCGGAAGCGGAATGTTGTGACCTGCACACCACTCGCTGAGACTTGAACCGGAGCGCCGAGCGGGGCGAGCGCGTAGTAGAGCGCGTCACCATCGAGCGGCGGAGATGATTCATTGATGCCGGTGTAGTCGTTTGCAGGCGACGGGAAATATGAGCCGAGGAGCGGCACTGAACCCGCGTTCGCGAGCCCGATCAATCGGAGGTCTGCAGGGTTCCAGCGGAGGATGCAATCGATCGCGACGAAACTCTCACCGATAAGGCTCGAGTTTGGTTCTCCGATTGCGCGAAGCTTCACATCGATGGTCTGCTTTACCGACACGGGCACCGTCGGCCCGACAAGAGCCAGATTGATCTGCGAATCGGCGCACGCGACTCCCCCGACTGCGAGTGCCGCGAGCGCAGAGAGCGCTCGCGTGGCACGAGACCACCTCGCGGGCGTTGCGCCGCTTGAGGGGCTCAGATATGACGACATCACATGGGACATAGGCTCCACTGATTCCTTTCCTTCCGCTATCGCACCCGCGAAAGGAGTGTGACCTCCAAACCGTCGCGTGCAAGGGAATTCAGACGCTCATAGCCAAGTTCAATCAGGCATGCTCCGTATAACGAAGCCGCCTGGGGACTCAAGAATACGCCATTCCCGGACAGGCCTGCAAAGCTTGCACTGCCGGCACAATCACACTCGCTGCATCCGCCAGTGCTCTTCGGCACGACGATCAACTTGGAAAAAGAAACGGGCCCGCGGCATGTGCCGCGGGCCCGATTGGTTTTAGGAGAATCTCAGATCAGTTCTGCATGGCGAGCTGGATGTCCGTCACATCGACCCAGCCATCGCCGTTGATGTCAGCGGCGATGAGTTCGCCCATGCCACGACGACGGAGTTCACGCACCGACACGCGATCGCGTGGGGTCTGGCCGGCAAGGAAGCCACCGGCGCAGGTGTCGCCCGCCTGGAGGAAGTTCGTGGCAAAGATCGCGAAGTCCTGGTTGTTGACCGAGAGGTTGTTGTTGTAGTCAGAACCAGCGCCGTAACCTGGGAAGCGATTCGCGATGTAGACACCGAAGTCGAGGATGTCGACGAGGTTGTCCGCGTTCGAATCACCCAACTTCATTGCACCGTCGCCACCCGTCGCAAAGGCGACGTCGTACTTCGTACCCACCACCGAGATCGACGACGCTGCACGGGCGAGCGAGCGTTGATCATCCTTCACACTGACGCACGAGTACGAAGCCTTCACCGGGACTTGGACGTCCACCGAGGTCGCCTGGCCGTTCGCGTTGAACGCGAAGAGCTGTGCTTGCTCGACCGACGCGAGGCCGTCCTCCGACAGGCGCACCGTGATGGTGCGGTTGCCAGCGGTGTAGGCACCAGCCGCGATGAAGTACCTCGGAGCCATCGTCATGAGCTGGTAGTTGAAGACTTCAACCGTGCGGGTCAACGTGATGATGTTGCCGCCAAGGTCCTCCGAACGCCAGACGACCGTCGAGGTACCCACCGGGAAGCGCGCCGGCCACGTGGTGCCCGTCGACGCATTGGGGTAGGTGATGGTGAAGGTCACGGGGACGCTCGTGTAGCAGTTGTTCGACGCCGTCACGCCGGGGTTGGCCTTGAAGGCGCCCGCGGTCGTGCCTGCGTCAGCTGGCAGAGACTCATTCGCCGACCAGGTGCTCGCGAACGCGAGGTTGTTGAGCGAGGTGACGTCGATCAGGTTCGTACCAACAGCCGCGATCGGTGCTGGGTTGGTGCTGCTTGCGACGAACTTGTTCTGGAAGCCGCTTGTTGCGAGAGCCACCAGATCGGTGTCGTTGCAGAACGCAGCCTTCACACGGAAGCGGATGCGGGCGACGTCACCGTTCAGGATGCCCGTCGACGCGTCGTCGAAGACATCGATACCGGTGGCGAAGGTCACGTACGACTGACCACCCGACGAGCCTGCGGTGCCGTAGATGACGGTCTCGAAGGCGGCCGTTGGGAGGACTTCCACGAATTCAAGTTGCGTTGCGTCATAGTTGAGACGTGCTTGGACACCGACCGCTGCAGTCTGGAGGCCCGAGGCCTTCACCACCACGACGAAGGTTTCCTCCGCGACGTTGTTCGCATTGTCATAGAGGACGATCGCCTCGCCGTTCGACTCGCCCGGAGTTGATTCCGTGGTGGCGAGAAGAAGCGGAGCCGAGTAAACCGCAGCGGACTGAGCAGCGTTGAAGCCGTTCGGATCGATGTTGACGTTCGCCGAGGTCGCAGCGTTGCCCATGATCGCTTGGATCTGAGCGTCCGTGAGGGTCGACGTGATCGTGATCGTTCCGCCGATGGCGACAACCGCGCTTTCGTAGTTTCCGACCTGCGCAAGTTGGGCTTGCGTCATACCAGTCGCCACGACCGTCGCCTCATTCGGAGCGGTCACGTTGAGAAGTGCCGCAATCTCAGAAGCTTGCTGCGCACCGCT
>CAMDMA010000061.1 GCA_945902075.1 Candidatus Kuenenia stuttgartensis
CGAGCTATTGTGCAAGCCTTCCCAGAGACGCGCCCAATGGACCATGAAGACAACCCGATTGAGGTCGAGACCGTCGAAGCGAACGCAGCATGGTTCTCCGAGCGCATCTGGGCCATCAGCGGCAACAAGGTGGTCACGAAGGATGGAGCCGCCATCCCGCGCACCACGCTTGCGAAAACGATCTACCGTCCGCGCTCGGCCCAGGAGATCGCGGCGGTGATCAAGTCGCTGCCCAAATCGATGCCGATCGCATGCGTGTGCGGAGGCCACGAGTCGGCCAACGCGTCGGCGTACGCGAGCACCGAGGCGATCATCCTCGACCTTGTGCATCTCAAGTCGATCGAGTTCTCAAACGACAGCGAGGGCATGCTCGTGACCGTCGGCGCGGGAGTCTGCTTCCGCGAGCTCGTGGAGGCGGTCAAGGCGAATGACGGCGCACTGCCCGTCGGAACCGGCCCGGGCGTGGGCGCGGTCGGCTACATCGTGAACGGCGGCCTAAGCGGCTACTTCTCGCGGCGGCTTGGGCTGCTCGGACAGTGCGCGACACGCATGACGGTGGTCATGGCGACGGGTGAGATTCGCGTGCTCACACCGAGCGATCCACTTTTCACCGCGATGCTGGGCGCGGGAAGCGCGCTCGCGGTGGTGGTTGACGTCACGCTGCGGGTCGCGCCCCAGAGCGTGGTCCGCGGCGGCGAGCAGCGCGTGATGGCGTTCGAGACGCGCGCGCAGGCAGTGGCGTACTCGCACCGCGCGCTGCGCCTGATGAAGGAGCGCATCCTGCCCGACGAGACCGTATCGATGGAGCTTGTCGTCGCTGGCACGAAGGTGTTGGTCGCAACCTTCGTGTTTTACGACGGCTTCAAGGGCAGCATCGCTGACTTCGTGAAGCCGTGGGAGGACCTCGCGGCCGAGATGAATCTGCCGGTGGTCGCTCAGTCGCACTGGACATCGTGGTACGAGACCGCGGCCGCGCTGTGGCCTGTGATCGCCGGGCAGAAGGGCGATCCGCTCGTGTCGATGTATCACGCGATGGGCACGCGCGGGATGCCCGACGACGCGACTCTCGCGTTCGTGTGCGACACCGTGGTCGCCGAGGCGCCGCTCGACGAGGCAGCGATGTCGATCGTCGAGATCCGCGCGCTCGGCGGCGCCGCGATGTCGGGGCGAAAGCTGCCGACGGGCAACTGCCACCACGCGTTTTTCCTGGATATGGTCACGATCTACGACGCAAAGGGAAAGTCGGCGGAGGAGCGGATGGCGATCGCGGACCTCACCAAGCGCGTGGTCGACAAGGCCCGCGCGGTGGATGAGCTTTCGATCGACCTGAGCGGGACGCATTCGCAGCCGGACGACCCCGACCGCAGCGCGGTGGCGGCGGTGATCTTCGGCACCGAAGATATGGCTGCGATGGTCAAGGCGACCAAGAAGCAGGTCGACCCCCGCAACCGGTTCTGCTTCCATCCGTTCGCGAAGTTCGTCTCTTAGCACGCCGAGCGTCACTCGCGGCCACCTTGGCCCAACCTCCTCGAAATGCCTGCGTAGAAAGCGAAAGACGCGCCCTCGTGGAGGACGCGTCTCTCTTGCTTTCGGCGAGGACTGCTGTTCGCAACCCCTCTTGAAGTAGTCAGGGCTGGACGAACTTCGAACGATCGGTGGGTTCTATGGTGCACAGAGGGCTGGATGACCCCGCGTGGCGTGTTCAGAACAGGGTTCGAGATCTCTCTAGTTTCCCCGCACCATACCGCTCCGCGTGAGCCGAGGCAGTGCTTACGGCTCCGTCGGCGCCGCCAGATAAACCTCGGGCGGCCAATACTGGGCATCACGGAGCTTCACGCGCGCGGCATCGTCCATTCTTGCGTCCTCGCCAAGCGCCCACGCGATCATCTGCACTGAAAGAAGTTGCACCTCCGTATCCAAGAAGTCTGTCGGATGCCCGAGCGTGGTGAAGGCGATCCGCTGGGAAGGCAGTCCTTGCTTGCGCGGCTTCTCGCGCACCCACAGGATCGGCTGCTTCTTCGGCGCATCGGTCCATTCGCCGTCGATCACCTTACCTCAGAAAAGCACGCGGCAATCCGAAGGAAGCGGGTCAACCTCATAGAGCCAGCTTGGGACAATGATGCCCCCGGCGGGAATCGACACACCTGCGAGCACGGGATGCGTGGCGGCCCCCGCACCGCCGACTTCAGGCACTGCCCCAAGCGTAGAAATCGATGCTGCACACTTCCTGGAAGCCAAGCTTCACGCAGATCGGCGCGGATGTCTTGCGATCACCCTGCAGCACCGCCGTGTCCTTGCCCATCGCGCGCGCATCGGCCAGTCGCGCGGCCATCATGGCCGTGTAGATGCCGTGGCCGCGGTGTTCGCTCAGCGTGGCGGCGCCCTGCATGATCGCCACGCTGCTGCCGCGATGCATGAACATGCTGGACACCGACACCGGTCCCTGCACACCATCCAGGTACGCGAGGTAGTGATTGCCACCCTCGACCAGCGGCAGCACATCGCAGTACACGTCGGCCAGCGTTGCGGGCATGGGGTAGGCGTGTGCGTACAGCCGAACCACCTCGCCTCGATCCGCGGCGGTCGCCTTTCGCACGGTCACCGCCGGGTTGCACCGAAACTCGCGCTGCAGGTCGGTCAGCACTAGCCCAGCCTGTTCGATCACGCGCTTGAATCCGGCGGCTTCAAGGCGAGTCACCAGATCCACGGGCGTGGAGGATGGATTCACCCACCAGCCAACCATGTGGCCGCGCGTGCCGAAGAAATTCTGCACCTGTGCGATCACGGCATCGGCGTTGCGCTCCGTGAGCGTGGACACACCGATCATGTTGCCGAACACATGTGAAACCTGCGGCGTGGCATGCGCGCGAACGCCAGGAAAGCGGGGCAGATCCCAGCGCCCTGGCACCTCCGGAAACTCGAACATGCTGTTCTCAAGCGCGTGCAGGATCGATTGCCGGGTTGCAGTCATGAAGTCCTTTGTGTGGGATGGATGGGCCGAGACCCGAAACCGAATCGTACTCCGGTAGTCCGTGTGACCTGCCCTCCTGAATTGTGCCGGCTACCAAATTCCGGCTTGGTACGGTTTCGGGGAGAGGGTCATCTGACCGGGGTGCGCTGAACAGGTCCACCCCTTACGAGAGACTTTCGCTCACCACGCGGCCGAGAGAGGTCTCCGCTTGATGCGTTCGAACAGAAAGCGTCATCGTCCCGAGGAGGTTGTCGCGAGGTTGAGCAGGCTCACCACCGCGTGAGCCGCGACAACGCTCACCTCGACTCATCACCCGAGACTTCCGACTTCCGCGGCCTCCGCGCCGTCTGGATTTCGCCCGAAGCGCCTCGGTTGCTTATGAGTTCGTGCATTTCGGGCGCTGGAATCGTGAACCAGAGACATCCGCGCGCGCAACCCGTGCTTTCAATTTTGGGTCGCAAACCGCCGTACGCACGCCGCAAAACGCGAACGCGTGATTTCAGTTTGGGGCCGTGAGGCCAGGGCCTTCACTCTGAACCGTTTGGCCCGTCAGTTTCACGCGGCGTCCCGCCTCTGAAGGAGTTTCACGCGGCCTTCGGCCGCTGATGGGAAGTAGGGCGGGCTGGATGGGCTTCGAACGGCCAGTGGGCTCTAGGGTGCAGAGAGGGCTGGATGACCCCGCGTAGCGCGCTGGAATCAGGGTTCCAGCTCGCGTGAGTGCTCGCGATTCAAGCAGCGGACGCGTGGAACCGAAGACCGACCGCGCGAGCCACGCGCAGGATCGTGTCGAGGCTCGGGTTGCCGTTCTCGCTGAGAGCCTTGTAGAGGCTCTCGCGGCTGAGACCGGACTGCTTCGCGACCTTGCTCATGCCGACCGCGCGAGCGATGTCGCCGAGCGCGCGCGAAATGCCTGCCGCGTCATCGGGGGCCTCGACCAGCCATACCTCGAGGTAGGCCGCCATTTCCTTTGGCGTCCGGAGCTGCTTCGCGACGTCATAGACGACCGTGCGGGTGTGACTCGAGCCGCGGCGGGAGGACTTCGCGGGTGAGCGCTTCGACTTGGTGGTAGTGGCTCGTGGCATGGTGGTCTCGTGAGTGAGTGGGCTGGATGGATCTCAAGGAATGTCCTTGGCGAGCTCGACATCGCGCCGCTGCGATTGCTTGTCGCCTCCTGCGAGTAGGACGACGAGGGTGTCGCCGCGACGCGTGAAGTAGATGCGATACCCGCGCCCGGCATGCACGCGCAGTTGGGACACGGTGGAAGGGGCACGAGTGTTTCAGAGTTGCGGCCGGACAGTGTCCGCAGCGGACACCACGTGTTGCACCGACACCGAAGCGCTGCACTTTGACACTGTCCCATTCGGTCCCACAGGCGGCGCCTGTTCCTTCGTTTCACACAAAGCGCCACGAAGTTCGCCGCAGCCGCTGCCATCGCGATGGTGTCCGTGGCAGGATCGGCGAACGCTGATTTTCTCTCCGCGCTTACCCATTACACATCCGCCGTCGCCAGCAGCGAGTTCAGCTCTGGATATGTCATCAACAACATCTTCGACAACGACATGAACACCCAGTGGGCGATCGCGAGCTACGCCCAGACGAACCCCCAGGGTCGAGACGAGGGTTGGTTCGCTTTCACGCTCGATCAGTCGTACACGATCGACGCACTCCGCCTCGCGCCGCGGTTCGCGACGGCCACCGTGGACGGCTTCGACACCGTCAACATGTGGATCGGTACGAGCTCGTTCGGCGTCGACGTCACCAGCGCGAGTTCCACCAACAGTTTCCTCGCCTCGAACACCACCGCGACATGGAGCAGGACTGGCGTCTTTTCCGGCTTGCAGGAATTTTCGCTCGGAGCCCCAGTCGTCGGCCAGTATGTCCTCGTCCAGCTCATCAATACCTCTGACAACGGCACCTTGCGAAAACTCGGACTGAGGGAGTTCGCCTTGTCTGCAACAGCGGTCCCCGCGCCGGGCGCGATCGCGCTGCTCGGCCTCGCTGGGCTCGCGAACCGTCGTCGTCGCTGAGATCGGCCGTTCCGAGGGGTCGACACTCATGCCACACGCGCCCCGCTCGAAAGAGTGGGGCGCGTGTACATTTCCACCCTTCGGCGATCGGCAGAACGCCTATCGAACTGGCTTCATCCTCGACAACGAGTGAGAACGCTTCGGAACGTAGTCGCGCACTGCTCGTCGCATCTACCCGTCCGTATGGGTCCGGTACTTGGCGCGCGTCCGAGACTGCGGGCTCGTCTTCGCGCGATTTTGCGAGAAAGGGGCATGCGCAGGCGCCCGTGGGGTACTTCGAGCGTCCCGCGATTCAGGAGAAGGTAGCTCTCTCGTGTTTCAAGCTTGACTCGTTGATTTTGGGGCGGATTTCGTGGCCGACTTCAGCGCGGATTTCAGAGTGGCCCTCTGCGCGGGGGGTACCGCGCTTGCTCTCTCCGCTGTCGCGAGTGCGCAGTGCCGAAATCCGCTCGTCGCGTGGGGCAAGAACAACGAAGGACAGTGCAACGTGCCCGCTGGGCTTCCCCCGATCAAGAACAACGCAGCGGGTATGCAGCGCGTTCTTGCGATCGAAGCCCAATCGGGTCTGGTGCGTGCATGGGGACGAAACTCGAACGGCGAAGGCGTGGTGCCGAAGAATCTCGGGCCGTGTGTGTCGGTTGCCGCGGGAAATCGTCACAGCGTCGCGGTGCGCGCCGACGGCGAACTCCGTTGCTGAGGAAGTAACTACCGCGATGCATGCATCTCCCTGCAGAAGCAACGGGCTACGTGCACGCCAGCGCCACGAACTTCCACTCGCTCGCGCAGCGCGGCGACTTCTCGATTCGCGCATGAGGTTGGAACGACGATGGCCGATGCAACATTCCCGCCGACATCGGCAAGGTCAAGAGGATCGCCGCCGGCACCAACCACACGATTGCGATTCGCGAATTCGGAACGCCGTTCACCGATGGCGACGCCTCTGCGGATGACTGTCCGCACGGCCGCGGCGATCTCAACGCCGACGGCTTCGTTGATGCGGAGGATCTTTCGACGTTGATTTCGCTGTGGGGATACATCGACGCCGAGATTGGCGATTTTGATGCCGATCGTGTGGTCGATGGCGACGATCTCGCGCAGTTGCTTTCGAACTGGGACGCGCGCGACGCGCGTTGACGTGATGAACAGAACGCGTTGACGCGGTCAGTGCGACTTCTCGAGCACGGCCCACGCTGGGCGATCTGCTTCGAACATCACGCGCTCTTTGGTGAGCGGATGGGTGAAGACGATGCGCTGCGCATGCAAGCAAAGCGGTGGGTCACCAACTGCGAGCGTTTGCGTTTCACCAACCATGCCGTCCGCGAGATACGCCGCGTCACCGAGGATGGGAAACCCGAGATGCCAGAGATGGACGCGAATCTGGTTCGTGCGACCTGTGAGCGGTCGAACCTCAAGGAACGCAGTGCCGTCCGCGCTGCGCTGAAGCACGCGAAACTCGGTCTGCGCGTCGAGTCCATCTTCATCCACGGTTCGCCCGCCAAGTTTGCCTGCGGCGACACTCACGGGCGCGTCGCAACGGAACGCGTCCTGCGCGGGATGTCCCTTCACCCGCGCGAGGTAGACCTTCTCCACTTCGCCACGCTCAAACTGGGGCTGCACCATGCTCGCGAAGAGGCGCGTCTTGCAAAGCACCGTGACGCCTGTGGTGTTCGCGTCGAGGCGATGCACAGGCCGCGGTTTGAGCGGGTACCACACTTGGCTCAAGATGAACTGCAGCGTGTTGCGATTGAATCGACCGCTTGGATGGACGGGGAGCGGCGCGGGCTTGTCGACAACGATGATCGCTTCATCTTCGAAAATCACGCGAATGTCAGCACAAACATCGGGCTCACCGAGCGCGGGCTTGAGATGCCGGTAGCGCTCACCCGCGCGGACGAGGTGGTTCGCGGCGACGGGTGCATCGTCTTCGTCGACGATGCGTCCGCTTTCGCAGACGGCGAGCCATTCTTCTCGCGCGATATGCGACATCAGTGTGCACAAACAGTCGAGCATGGTGCGCGCATCACAGGATTCGGGCACATGCAGCGGACGCGCTTGGTCGTACGGCACGCTTCCCGGCAACGGTGATACCGCAGCGCGAAGGGCCGCGCGGCGACGATCAAGTTGCTCGCGCGGTGCTTCTTCCGTCGTCTTGAAGCAGTAGGGGCACGAAACAGACTCGACGTAGCGTGGGTCTTCCTGCTCCTCCGCGGTCAGCGGTGTTTGGCAGGCGAAGCACTGAGACCACGAGGATTCGTGCAGCGCAGGGTCGACGCCGACGCGCTGGTCGAACACGAAGAGTTCGCCATCAAAGTGCGCACTGCCGCATTCCTCGAAATACTTGAGAATGCCGCCCTCGAGTTGCCAGACGTGCTTGAAGCCCTCGCGCTCCATGTAAGGCGCAGCTTTCTCGCAGCGGATACCGCCCGTACAGAACGAAACAATCGGCACATCTTTCATCTCGGGCGGCAAGTTGGCGACCGCCGCGGGAAACTCGCGGAACGAACCGATGCCCGCGATCTTCGCGCCTTGAAATGTGCCGAGCCGCACTTCGTAATCGTTGCGCGTGTCGTAGAGAATGACGGGGCGTCCCTCGTCAAGCCATTGCTTCAAGACTTTCGGCTCGAGTCGCGGCGAGGTGTACTTCGCGGGTTCAATGCCCTCGACACCGAAGGCAATGATCTCCTTCTTGATGCGCACCAACATGCGTCGGAAGGGCTGCTCGGCACTCTCGCTGTACTTGGGACGCAGATTCTCGAGCCCCGGAATCGTGCGCAGCTCCGCGACCAGCGCGTCCACGTGCTCGCGCAGGCCGGCGACAAACATGTTGATGCCCTCGGTACTGAGGAGGATCGTTCCCTTGAGTTGCGAGGCCTTGCATCGCAGCACCAATTGTTGACGCAGCGCCTTGAGCTCGGTGAGCTCGGCGAACTGATAGCACGAGATATTCGTGATCGTGTGTTGGTTGGTGGCCGTCGTCATGCGATTGGGAGAGCATATACGGAGCGCGTGGGAGCAGTGCTTGGACGAAGTGCTTGGACGAAGTGCTTACGCCACGCGCAGCTGCGCGCTGGCACGCGCGGTCGCAGTCGGTGACGTTGGTGAAGTCAGGGGATGCGAAGGACGCGCGGGACGCACGGGACTTAGAACTCGTTCGCTTGCACTGCGAACTGTCGGCTTCGTGCGAGGTGCGTGACTTCGTTGTGTGCGATGCTCGCAAAAAGCGTGACAGGTTTGAGTTCTCCAAGAGCTGCGCGTGCTACTGCCCCTTCGGGGCCTGCCACAACTCAACGCGATTGCCTTCGGGATCCATGACCCAACCGAACACACCTTGCTCCGTCTCTTCGATGCGGTCGTCAACGGCGCAACCATTTGCGCGCAAATGTTCGATCATCGCGCGCGCATCGGCCACGCGGTAGTTCACCATGAACGGTGCGTCGCTCGGCGCGAAGTACTTCGTGTCGGCTTTGAACGGGCACCACACGGTGGAGCCTGTGCCGCTTGGGTTCTCGGGGCCGTTCCAGCGAAAGACGGCGCCACCCCACGACTCGAGGTCGACGCCGAGGTTGTCGCGATACCACGCACCGAGTGCGGCGGGATCGCGTGCCTTGAAGAAGATGCCGCCGACACCGAGCACGCGTTGCATGAGGGGAGAGCTCCTAGCAGGAAAGTAGCGGTTTGTAGTCGCTGCCGCGCAAGGGGCGCGGCGCTGGGGCCGTGGGTAGGCGCCTCGCTGGCGTCATAGGCTCTGTCTGACGGATCCGCCGGGCTTCAAACCGCGCGGCATCCCGATTGGCCATGATCCGCCCTTGTCGGCTTTGACTCACCGTATCGCTGCGGATACGGCTTCGTCTCGCCTCCTTGCCACTCGGGCGCCGATGCGGATTTCGGGCCCTCGCGATCCGTCAGACAGAACCTAGAGGCCTCCGGCCCGGGGACGGAGTGTTTGTACTCAAAATCCCTTTTTGCAACCAGTGTCCGCCACGGACACTCGGTGTTGCGAGGAGTGCTTTCCGGCGCACAGTGACAGTGTCCCTTTCGGTTCCACAGGCGGCGCTGTCCCTGAAGTTCTGTCCCTGAAATTCTGTTCCTGAATTTCTGTTCCCGAACCTCTGTCCCGGTTCCTTCCGCGCCGCTGCACAATTTGTTCCTTTCACACATTGCTTGGTGCGCGTGCACCCTGCGTCGCTGAAGTTGTGCCGTGGGCTGATCTGTCGAGGAAAGGTCTCGAGAATCTCATGTCAAGTCGTCATCTCATGTCACGCCGCACCAAGAACAACTGCGCCGTTCTGGCCTGCACCCTGAGCGCGGCGGCCGCGTCCATGTCGCATGCAGCAATCACGCAAGTCGATTACAGCGCAGTCGTGGCCAACACAACCGAGAACTTCAGCGGGTTCGCGAGCGGCGGAAGCGGGCCACGCGACACGATCGTGCAAGGCAACGGCCTCTCGTTCGGCGAGAGATTCGCAGGTCAGCAGCTCGGGACGCAGACGATCGAATTCCCGGGATTCTACACCGGGCCTTACGACGTCCTCTCCGGTTCGCCGACATCCGCACTGACCCTCGAGGCGGGAAGCGCGGACCGCAATCTGTGGATTGGCGACGTGCAAACGCTGACAGGCTTTGTGATTGCAGGCTGTGGTCCCAACGGCTCGGCGTTCGGTCCGGGCGGGCTTGGTCACGGAAGCGTCGCGGTGCTGTTTGACACGGACCAGTCGCAACTGGGCTTCCGGATCGGCGGCCAGAATGGCTCCACAGGTGTCGTGAGTTTCTTCCGTCGGGATGGCTCGCTGATTGAGACGCTGAACCTTTCGCTCGTTGGTTTTATTCCCGGCTTCACCCCGGATCTGACCTTTGGATTCCTGCGTGACGGGGCTGTTGCGGATATCGCTGGATTCTCGATCACCCACAATGATTTCGCAGGGATCTACATGGACGACTTCATCTTCAGCAGCAGCGTCCCCGCGCCGGGTGCGATTGCGCTGTTCGGACTTGCGGGCCTCGCTGGTCGTCGTCGTCGCTGACGGTTTTTCACGCGGCGCTCGCGCCGCTGA
>CAMDMA010000062.1 GCA_945902075.1 Candidatus Kuenenia stuttgartensis
CAACCGCAAAGACCTCAACCGCAAGGACCACAACCAAGAAAGCTGCACCGAAGAGGGCTGCACCGAGGAAGCCCACGACCGCGAAAGCTGTTTCTGCAAAGAGTGCGGCGAAAGGCGTTCGGATCGCGTCGATCGAACCAGTTGGTGATGGCACAGTCTGGTCGCTGACGCTCGCTGATGGCAAGCGCACGAAGGTCGCTGCCGCTGCGGCGCAGTCCATCGGCATACGCGTTGGCGGAATGTGGAGCGACGCGACGATCGCGCGGGCCGCACAGGCAACGGACGACCTCAAGTCATTCAGCAAGGCGATGAAGTTGCTTGCACGAAGTGGACCGATGACTTACGACGCGTTGGTTGCGAAACTTGGAAATGACACTCGCGCCAAGCGCACCGTTGCGGCACTTGTCAGCACCGGTTGGGTTGCGTAACGAGCGAATTTTGATGAGCGCTGCCGCCGCCTCAAGGGAGGTGGGCGATCCCCGACATTTTCCCATGGCGTCCGCTTCTCGAGGCACCGATACCATTTCGCTTTCGATCTTGAAGCAGAGTTTCTATTCCAAATGCAGACCGCGCCCTCTCCAACTTCACCACTCTTGCGCAATTCTGTTCGCAACTTGTCACACGTATTGTCACGCGTCTTGTCACGCGTGACATGCGCGAGTCTCGTTTTCCTCACTGCATGCACCGGTCACTTGAATCGCGAGGATGGCCTTTTTGGGGACGATCTCCCCGCGTTACGGCCTCAGTCCTGTGATCCGATCGCTTCAGTTACGGCAAATGATCTCAGTTCAAAGCGCCTCGTGGCCGAGGAAACACCGTGGGCCGCTCGCGCGTCATGGCCGGCAATCGTTGTTGCGTCTCCGGTCGCGCAGACCCAAACGCAATCGATCTACCACCGTTTCTGGCAACTTGATTCGGGAAATCCTCGTGCAATTGGTGCATTTCCGACGCTGACGAGCGCGTGTTCCGTGCCAATGGGGCCGACAACCTCGACGCTTGTCGCGGAGGGATTCGTCGCTCCTCTGAACGCCGGCTGGGACCTTTTGGTCATGCCAGTACAAATGTGCGTCACACCGCCGGGAAAGACGCATCTTGGCGCACAGCGAACATACGAGCTGAATCGAGCGGGAGTTGCCGAGTGAGCCGACTTGATTCGAACGGTCTTCCACTTGGCTACGCGTATCGATCGGACGATGAAACGACGCCTCGCGAACTCGAGCGCATGATGCGTGATGTGCGTGATGGCACGCATGACACAGTTGCCTCCGCTGGGCCACTCGTCCTCGACGTACGTACCTCGCCAGAGTGGGATATCTGCAGAATCGCAGGAGCGAAACTGCTTCCGCTGCAAGAGCTCGATCAACGCATGGATGAACTGAAGGATGATCTCAACAACGACCTTACGCGCCGAATCGTGGTGAACTGTCACCACGGCCGCCGCAGCCTGACCGCAACGTACATGCTGCGTGCGGCGGGCTTCACCAATGTCACCAGCCTCGCAGGGGGCATTCATCTTTGGGCGCAGGATGTGGATCGCGCCATGCCGACGTACTAAATGGACCGACTGGCGTACCCAAGCAATTGATTGGCACTTCACCATGCTTTGGCAACGACTCATCACCGGCCCAATTTTGATCGCGCTTGTGCTCGGTGTGGTGTGGTTCGATGCTTCGCTCGACGCGTGGTCTGCGGCGCGCGGACTTCCATCAGGCCTCGTAGTTTTTGGATTTGCCTGCGTACTCGCCGTTCTCATCGCGCGTGAGATGACTGCGTTTTATCGGGGCGCGGGCCTTCCATCATGCACCACAGCAGCATCACTCGCCGCCCTGCTCGGTCTCGTCGGAACATGCGGAAGTGCGCTCTTCTCGCAAGGGGTCGCTGCATCAGGCGTGCTCTCGTCGGCACTCGCGCTCATGCTCGTGGTCGCGCTGCTGAGAATGTCGCGCGACCGCGATCCCAAGGGAATTCTCACGCTCGCGGGCGGCACGCTGCTCGCAGGCGTCTACGGTGGTGTGCTACTCGGATTCTGGCTCCTCGTGCGACTTGAGCATTCACCGTGGATTCTTGTCGGCGCAGTACTCACGACAAAGTCCTGCGACATCGGTGCCTACTTCACCGGAGTGTCGATTGGGCGACACAAGATGATCCCTTGGCTCTCACCGAAGAAGACCTGGGAGGGGCTCGCAGGAGGCGTGGTTCTCGCGACTGCTGTGGGCGCTGGGCTTGCGTTGCTCACCACGGATGCGACAGTCGTGGCGGATCGAATTCCCTGGTGGATCGGCGCACTCGGCGGCGCGCTTGTCGCGATTGTGGGTCAAGCGGGTGACCTTTCCGAGAGCGCGTTCAAGCGTGATTCCGGACTCAAAGACTCGGGATCGCTGCTGCCCGGCATGGGCGGTGTGCTTGATGTGCTTGATAGCCCACTGTTCGCAGGGCCAATCGTGTATTGGCTCCTTCGCATCGCACCGTCGTCATGAATTACAGAATTGGCACAGGGAATCGAGCCGTTCGCCTCGGTGTTCTCTGATAACATCAGACTCTCTTATGGCCCTTCTCGAAAACCTCCTGACGCTTCACCGGGTTGATAGTCAAGTCCGCGCGCTTCGATCGCGCGTCGACAGTTCCAAGATCTACTTCAACGCGCAGGAGAAGCAGTTGCTCCTCCTTGAAAAGCAGCGCGTCGAGCTTGAGACTCAACTGAAGCAACTGAAAGCCGTTCTGCACAGCCTCGAGCTTGACCAGACGACTGCACAGGAACGAGTCGAAAAGTTACGCGCGGAACTCAACACCTCGAGTAACGACAAGCAGTACAAGGCCATTCTCAACGAGATGAAAGTCCTTGAGAACCAGAAGGACGAAATCGTCAAGCGCGCCGTCGAGGAGATGCAGCGCGTCGAAGACACCGAGAAACGCATCGAATTGCACGCCGCAACGATTCTCGAACGCGCGAAAGTGCGTGAGATCGCGAAGGTCAAGCTCGATGAATGCATGACGGATGTTGGCGAACGACTTGCCGAACTCGAAGCTGAACGCGCGCGCGCGGCGGACTTGATTCCCGACCGTGAACGCGTGATCTTCGATAAGGTGGCCGAGGAGACCGAGGGTGAAGCGATGGCTGATATCACCATCGTCGATCTCCGTCACCGCGAGTTCGCTTGTGGCTCGTGCAACATCGAGGTGCCATTCGAGGCATACGCGCGACTGGCCTCAACTGCGCAGGTCGTCATCCAGTGCAAGGCTTGCACGCGCATTCTCTTTCTGTCTGAGGCCAATCGGCCACAGGAGAAAACTGAGAAGCCTGAAAAGCCCGTCAAGATCAAGAAGTGATGCGCATGATGCAGCGGTCGCGCTGCGTCAGTGGCCGTCGGATGTCATCTGCTGCCCCTTCCCGTGACGTGCATCGACCGTGAGTTCGTCGAGAACGAGCGTGGTGAACCGATCGATTGGAACGTTGTGTACGCGGTAGACATCACCATCTGTGGTGCGCACACGAACCTCACGAATCTCGGTCGCAGCGCCCAATCCAAATCGCGCAATTGGCTCGTTCTGTGAGAGATAGCTTCGCGTTGGCGTCAGTGCTCGACGTTGGGTGTGGACGCTATCGTCGCGTTCTATGGTTGCGTCAACATCGACTTCAATCTCAGCTCCGAGCGCGCGGCCCGGATGCGATCCGCCGTCGAGCGCAAGAGCGATCCAATGGTTGCCGGTGCGTTGATCGTTGCGAAGAATACGGGCTCGACCACCGAGATGAACCTCTACGAGATCCGCGTCGCCATCACCGTCGAGGTCACCTGCCGCGAGTGCGCGACCCACCACAGGAGTGGCAAAATCACCGGTCGTTTCCGGCGGAGCCTCAATGAACAGCGGAATGCTCGCACCGCCCCGATTCATGAAAAGTTGCCCGCGCTGCGCATAGGTTTGGCTAGGGGCGACGCGTGCGATATCCGGCTCGAGGTGACCGTTTGCCTGCAAGAGGTCTTCGTGACCATCGAGATCCACGTCGACAAAGAGCGTGCCGAATGTGAGAAACCGACGCGTCGGTGCGCCGAAACCCTGTCCGAGTGCTTCGTCAGAAAGCGTTGCCGAACCGATCGGCGCGACATAAAGCGAGCTCGGTTCATTCGCAAAATTGCCGACAGCGATCGCAAGTTCGTTGTTGTTACGCGGCCACGCGAAGTCGATACCCATCGCACCCGTGGCACTCCCATCGCGATCGAACGCGAATCCCCAGGCTGTGGCAATGTCCGCGAATCGCGGCGTACCGTCATCGCTGGGCCCTTCGTTTCGAAGGAGAAACTTCGGTGTTCGATCATTCGCCACGAGGATGTCGGTTCGTCCATCGCGGTCCACATCGACAAACGCGAGCCCAAGTGCCTTCGCATACGGGGCGCCGGTCACGGGATTCTTTATGGCGACGCCCGATGTTTCGGTCACATCGCGGAGCCCTTCGTCTGTGTTCAGAAGCATCGTGAGCATGCTGCCTTCAAAGCCAGTCGGTGGTCCGTACGCGCGGCCAATTCCATCAAGGGTGTAGTTGACCGATCGATCAATCGCAGGCGACCATCGCACATAGTTTGCAACGACCACATCGAGCCGACCGTCACCATTTGCGTCGAGCATGCCCACAGAAGTCCCCCACTCGCGTTCATCGGGAACCGCCTGCTCAACGAAGCTTGGTGTGCCAGCCATCGCCGTGGTGTTGAGGAGCAGTCGATCGCGGCCAACGCAGGAGACGTATAGATCTGCGCGTCCGTCGCCATTGATGTCGCCAGCGGCGATTCCATTGGCGAAACACCCAGCGATCAGCGCATCATCACCAACAAGACGCACAAACTTCAGCGTTCCGTCGGTCGTGGCATTCATATAAACGCGAATGCCGCCGCGGCCGATCGCTGGATCACCCACAACGGGTTCAAGTGGCTCGCCTTGGGTGAAGACAATGTCGAGGCGCCCGTCGCGATCAAGGTCAACGATCGCGGCACCGCCGGCGAGGCACTCCGGAAGTAACTTCCCGCCGCGTGCGCCGGATTCGTGCACAAAGTCAACGCCCGCCTCGTGCGCGACATCGACGAAGGAAACCCCCCTTGGTGGCGTGATCGCCGCGGACGGCGGCGCTGATGGCGAGGCAGCAGGCTCGGCGGAGCCGGGTTTCACCGCGGGTTTTGTGCGAAACAGCAGGAATCCAACAATTGTGCCGGTAAGACACATGACAAGCACCATCGAACGCCAGAATCCGCGCGCGACGAGTCGATCGTCTCCCGTCGTTTCGACTGGGCTCGTGTGGGAGCGTTCGCGATCAACCATGCGAGAAGCATACAGGGTGCATCAAGCTTGCATGAAACGACGAGACACCACAAGCCGCGCCGTCCACGATCCGAAAGCTTCGCACAAGCGACGGCCTCACCGACACAGCCATACACAACCCGCCTCAACCGATGATGGTACGACGCATCTTGACGTAGTCCCACACGACGAAGCGATCGAGTTCCTCGCCGCCTGCAAAGAGAACGCGCCCACCAGTCGTTTCTGCGAGACGGTGGGCGAACTGCACGTCGTCTTCGCTCTGCGACCAACTGGGCAGAAGAAACACATTGATTGTGATCCCCTCCTGCCGACATCGCATCGCCTCACGCATCGTCTCTTGCTCGGTTCGCGGATCAGGCGGATAGAGCATGAAAAGCTCGCTGCCCTCGAAGTGCGCGGTCGGGAGTCCGTCGGTGAGCAAAAAGATCTGACGATTCGGTGTGTCCTGCGACGAAAGCACCTGCCGCGCAAGCGAGAGTGCTCGCTGAATATTCGTGAAGTGGAGCGGCAGATCGCTCTCTGCGATTTCCGGGTTCGCCATATCGGCGCGAAGCCGAACCACGGGATCATTGATCGACACCATCTTCGGGAGCATCTCAATGATTCCGCCCGCAGGACAGAGTTTCGCGAGCGTGTACATCTCAATCGCCTGCAGAAAATCACCGGGATACTCCGAGCGAATCAAGCCATCAAGCGCGAGCGCCATTTTCTTACAGGCGATGTACTGACCGCCGTATCGCATCGATCCCGACATATCCAGCACCAGTGCGGTCGCGCACTTCGGAGTTCGACGCGTGCGATGGACGACAAGGTCCTCGCCGGCTGGGCGCGCGCGGCCTGTGCGCGCGACAGCGTTGAGAATCGACTGCGGAACATCAAGATTCGCCGGAGAATCACCAAATTCGTATGCGCGGGTCGATGGCAACTCGATCGCGCCGTCTCGCGAAGTCACACCCTCGTGGCGGCCGCGGCGAGCGTCGGCGAGGTCGGCGAAGATCATCGAGAGCAGCCGTTTTTGATAGGTTCGCATCGCGCGTGGCGACGCCTTGTAGCCATCGGCAGAACGCTCAAGCCCCGCTTCTTCGGCCATCTTTCGTAACAGTTCGTTGACTTGTCCCTGCAAGCGATCAAGGTCCGCCATCTGTTCGTCGTCGGCAAATTCGCGGAGTGCCTGCATGTCGATGATCGCGGGCTTCGCATTCTTCAGCGCCTCTTCGATCTGCTTAAGCAGTCGATCGATGCGCTCGAGCTCGTCCTTGACCTCGATTGCACGCGAAACTTCCATTGTTTCGCGGCCAGTAAACGGATACTTCGACGCGAGTTGCTCGACGGCATACTTATCGCGCAGGCGTGCGATCACTCGCATCAATGTGTGCGAAAGCGGGGTTGCATCGGGGACGCGTCGATGCAGCCGCTCAAGATCGGCGAGCTGCGCGCGCGCGATTGCTGCGTCGATGAGCGGCTTCAACTTCGGAGCCAACACTTCCGGAATCTCGACGCGCGTCGAAGCGTCTGCAAACGCGCTGTTCGCGGAATTCTCAGCGTGCACGGTTTCGTAGCGCTCAAGAATGCGCCGCCGCCGCTCCTCAAGCATCGCCTTCAACGCATCGAGACTTGGCCCAAGACCCTTGATTTGCGAAGGATCGAGCCGAATAGCGTTCGCCAGTTCACGGTCGGTAAACTTGCGCCTCGATCCGTACATAAGCATGTGGTCAAGCATCGCGTCGCCGGCATCGGAACTCTGCGGCTGCATGGGCGACGGAAACTCTTGCGGGTCGTAGCCGAGATAGGTGTGCACAACTCCACCGAGACCGGGACGCGGCGGAGGATCACCGGGCGCGCCAGTACTCACAGGCCGCGAACCTCGTAGGAAACGCGGCCATGCTTCTCCGTTCGAGAGATGCGTTCGGTGGCCCAAAGCCCAGCGAGCACGAACTCCACGCAACTTGCGCGCACCGCAGGGTCAACCGATGCATTGACCTCAAACGCTTTGGTCCACGCCGCCGGCACACTGGTCAAGATTCGCTCGTAGTGCGCCGATGGCAACATGTCGCCGACCTCAATGCGCACGCCCTGCGCGAAGACATCGGCGATATCACCGAGCCCATGCGCGTCAACATATTCAGCAAAAACGTTGGCAACAGCTTCCGCAACAATCGCATCGATGGCCTGTTGCTCGGTCATCTGGTGAGAGCCCATGAGATCGAGCTCCAACTTTCCAACAGCGCTCGCACGAAGATGGGCAAGATCGCTGATGCGCGGTACCGATGGCCGCTCCCCAAGCATGATGCCGCGACGACGCGCGTTTGCGATCATGGTGCGAAAGTTCGCGATCGAAAATCGTGCACTCACGCCACTCGCGTGATCGACGTAGCGCGACTTGCGCGCAACGCGAGAGATTTCCTCGACAACTTCCTCCATGAACGGCGGCACCAACACAGGAAACTCGCCGCCGAGGTCGAGTCCAGACTCCTGCTGCATGATCGCGATACCAAGCTCGCGTTCGCGCGGATAGTGCGTGACAACGGTGCTACCGATGCGATCCTTGAGTTGCGGAATCACCTTTCCAGAGCGGTTGTAGGTGCTTGGATTCGCACTGAAAAGAACAAGCACATCGAGATCAAAGCGCACCGGATAGCCCCGAATTTGCACATCGCGCTCCTCGAGAATGTTGAATAGACCAACCTGAACGAGCTCGTCGAGGTCAGGTAATTCGTTCATCGCGAAGATGCCTCTGTGCTGACGCGGGATGAGTCCAAAGTGCAACGCATCTTCAGCGGACATCGAGGTTCCTGAGATCAACTTCGCGGGATCGATCTCACCGATCACGTCGGCGAACTTGGTCCCAGGCGCAAGGCGTTCAGCGTATCGCTCGTCACGATGCCACCAGGCGATGCGCGTACTGTCACCTTGCTCCGCGAGCATACGACGTCCCGCGCTGGTGATCGGCCGCTCGGGATCCTCATGAACCGGACATCCGGGGACGTCGAGATACGGAAGCCATTCGTCGAGAAAGCGCGGGAGTAGCCGCATCAGGCGACTCTTCCCCTGCCCCTTCTCGCCAAGAAACAACATGTCGTGCCCTGCGAGGATCGCGTTGGCAACCTCTGGAAGCACCGTGTCGTCGTAACCCATGATCCCCGGGAAGAGGTCACCTCCAAGAGCAAGAGCGCGCGTAAAGTTGGCGCGCAGTTCATCCTTGACGCTGCGCGAGCGCCACCCCGAGGCACGGAGTTCAGAGAGGGTCGAGATCGAGGGAGCTGAGGCTGCATGCATGGGCAGGGATCTTCGCAGGAAGCTGCGTACGGGAGTCAATATTGGCGGAAGTAGAGGGAACTTCCCTGCTAGGGGGGTTGCGATGCATCGGTACTGTCGCTCTCCGCAGCAGCAGGGCTGCACCCGCGTTCGCGGTAGCTCCAGTGACAACGCACGACGCACACAGATACCAAAGCGCTCTGCCTGTACCACCAGAAAGCTCTCTTCATGAAATCACATTTTCAACCACACCGGAACACCTTTCTTGCCCTCGCTGTTTTTTCGATCGCGCTTCTCCTGCTGACGGGGTGCAACGGGGCTGGGAAGCAGATTGACACCGCCACCGCGAGTATGTCGACCACCCGAACATCGCTTGATGTCGGCAGCGAACAGATCGACCGGGTGATGGAAAGTCTTGATGCGCTTGATACAACCTCTCATCTCAAAAAGGGATTCGACCGCTACAGCAAAGCTGTCGACAAGCTTGATCAAGACGCGAAGACCGCGCGAGAGCGCTGGGCGTCGATGCGAGCACGCGCAGACGAGTATGACGCGAACTGGCAAAAGGAAATGGCATCGATCCAAGGCGTTGAGGCTCGTGAGATTTCACAAAAGCGTCGCGAGGCCTTTCGCAATCGCATGGCGGCACTACGCGACTCGATGGAGTCCCTCAAGGCGGCGTACCAGCCATTTGTCGCACAGCTTGGAGATATCCGGCTGATTCTTGCCAACGACCTCACCGCCGGTGGCGTTCGTTCTATCGCATCGCTGCGTGCTGAAGCGGCGAAGTCGGCCGAACGGCTGCGTGCAGAACTCGTGAAAACTCGGAACGCCCTCGCCGCAGCTGAGACTGAGTATTCCACCACGATCCGCACCACAACTGCGGAAGAAAAGAATCCATAAAGCCGACCGCAAAACGGATCGTCGCCGCGCGCGCCCTGATCGG
>CAMDMA010000063.1 GCA_945902075.1 Candidatus Kuenenia stuttgartensis
CAATGCATGCCGTGTACGGTTCGGCGCGCGGTTCGGCCGACAGTTCCACCCGCGCTATCCTCGTCCCCATGACCCCGCCCACGCCGTCTCCGAATGCCTTCGCGCAGGCCGACCTCGATCTCCTCGCCGCCATCTTGCGCGAACTCTCCGCAGACAGCGGTACGGTGCACGCGATCGGCGAGGACGGCGCGCTTCATCTCCGCGCTGCGATCGGTATTCCTGAGCCTGTACTCGCGATCGTGCGGCTCGTCCCGGTCGGGAAGGGCATGGCCGGGCTCGCCGCCGAGCGCCGTTGTGCTGTCAATGTTTGCAACATTCAGCAAGACACCACAGGCGATGTACGCGTTGGCGCACGCGCGACTGGTCTCTCGGGAAGCGTCGCGGTTCCGATCCTCGATGCAGTTGGCGTTCTTCACGGCGTACTCGGTGTCGCCACGCGCGCGGAGCGGACCTTTACGACGGACGACGAACGCGTGATCGCCTCGCGGGGCCTCGCCTTCTTTCCACCATTAAACGAAGCAACAAGCGAGCACCGCCGATGAGTCATACGACTCTCACTTGATGCGCAAGACCGCATGCTCGAGCGGGTCGCCGTCCGAGTAGTTGAATCCATGAACTTCGCCCACCACGCTTCCGAAAGCAGTGAACGATTCCATATGTGCACGCGGAATCAACAGGTATCCACCAGGATTTGCACGGCACCAGTTCTCGATCACAGAACGGTTGGCGTCGGTGACGGAGTTTCCGAGCCGATCAAGTCGGTTGCGCGTCGCCCAAAGCAGCGAGTCTTCTTGATAGCCAACCCCGCCGATACGCGGGAAATCCTCGGACTCCGGCGTCAATCCGCAGTCCTGTGCGACGAGTCCCACGATGCGTGGTGTGTTCCAGATCCAACGCATGTTCGGAAGCCAGGTGCTAAACAACGCGATTTCTGCCAGTGCCGCTGCCGGGATCGCGAGGACCATCGCGCGTGAAAATCCGCCATGGATTGCTGCACGCCACGCCATCACAAGAAGGACGACCGAGGTCATGGTCGCCACTGCGGCGCATCCGAATTCAAGCAGCGTTGACGCATGAAGCTGCGGCCATGAGGGGAGAACCGACGCAGTGCGTCCGCTTCCGACAAGAAAGATCCAGAGCGCTGGCCCCGCGAGCGCGAGGATGATGCCGATCACCATCCACACGCCAAAGCCGAAGCGATCGCCAGCATTCAGCGGCTTAGGTAACGCACGCGTTCCTCCGAGAACACAGCGCGCTGTAAAAAGGGCGATCGCTGGATAGATCGGCAAAATGTAGTGGGGGAACTTGGTGACGACGATCTCAAATGCAAGCCATGTCGGAACAGCCCAGGACAGCAGAAAGACCTCGGCATCACGCCCACGGGTGCTCAAGAGTCGAGTGCGCGTTCGTGCAAAGAATCCAGCACCCACCGCGGTCTGTGCGGCAAAACCGCGCACAAACATCCGACCGAAGGCGAGCGCGGTGAGCAGCGATCCCGGGAAGAAAAACACAACAAGTGTGACAAGGTAATAGCCTGGTGGCGCAGCATGCCCCTCTGCACCTTCGCGGGCACGGAGAAGTACTTCCTTCTCAAATGCGGCGCGCAACGTTTCCCAGCCAACGAACTCTTTCGCAAACCAGACCCAGGGCAGAGCGAGTGCCAGAAGCACCAGAAGCCCGAGAAATGGCCGTAATCTCAGTAAAAATCTCCACTCTCGACGAGCAATCGCGACGCCCGCCGCGGTGGTACCAGCAACAAATGGCGTGATCGGTCCCTTCGCAAGCACTCCAAGCCCAATGAAAAGCCAGAAGAGAATGCATGTTGCCAAGGGAAGTCCACCGCGCTTGAACGGATCGCGGCGATGTGTGCGCCAAAGGCTCCACAACACGCACATCGCAAGCGAAGTCGTTGCGAGTAGTAACTCATCAGCGCGCGCCATGTGGCAGTCGACGGCAATGACTGGTGAGACGACGAGCATACAAGCGGCTAGGAGTCCGACATTTCCGCCGAACATCGCGCGACCGAGCCACAGCGTCGCGAACGCAGCGACGAGCGCAGCCATCACGCTCGGAAGTCGATACATCCAAATCGCATCGCGTGTGAGGTCGCCACCAGTTGCAGCAAGGGCGACCGGTGCTTGCATCCAGTAAATGAGTGGAGGCTTCTTGAGTCGAATCTCGTCGCCAACGCGCGGAACGATCCAATCTGCAAGTGAGTCGCCCTCAGCCATCTGTCGCGATGCTTGGGCAAAGCGAGGCTCATCGCGGTCTGTCACCGGTATCGCAGAGATACCAATCACGAGCGTGCAAGCCGCAAGCGCGCACAAAATGAACGCAGAGAGAATCCATGAATCCTGCCGTCGAAATGCGCTCTGCGTGAAGAACCTATGAATGCCTTGAAGCATCGCCCGATGGTACCTTCCCGCTCATGTTCTACGTGCTCGACACAATGCTCGCGCTCCCGACGGTGGTGATTGCGATCGCCGTTCTCGCATTTTGGACCCTCATCGCACTTGCCGTACATCGCATCATCGTGCCCGCGCTTTGCGGCCCTGACGGTCGTCGACTTGGTAAGTTCGAGGCGGAGGTCACCTCGCAGATCGCGCTTGCCTTCGGGCTTTTAATCTCCTTCAACGCAGTATGGATTTGGGATCGAATCGACCGCGTGCAGGGCGCGGTTTATAACGAGGCCGCCGCGCTATCACGCCTTGTGGACGAGGCAGAGGTATTGAGCGACAAGCAGTCTGGCGATGAAATCCGTCGCGCAATCGCAGACTACACCACGCACTTGGTGCGATCGGAGTGGCCGACGCTTCAAGACTCGTCGACCGATCGCGCGCGACCAGCTGCGCTCGGAATGCTCAGCAGCATCGTTCGCGCAAAAGGCACTGACGTTATGGAAGCAGATATTGAGGCCGCCCAGGCGGCACGCGATGTCCGTATCCGTGATGGTCTCGTTCACATGCCGATGCCGCGATGGTCGGTTGTGACTGCCCTTGCAATCCTTTTACTGATCTCCATCGGCGCACTCCACGGCGACGCGCCGCAAGGCCGAAAACTTGCGCTCTCGCTTGTGACCTTGGCGGTGACCTTTTGTTTCGTAGTGCTTTTTGCTAATGCGCGACCATTCGTGGGCGAATACGCCATCAAACCGACGGATCTTGAGAACGTGCTCTTTCGCGCGATGGCAGATCAGTGATCAACCAGTCACGCTCTGCACATCGGTCGCCGGTGAGCCAGTCTGTGTGAGCTTTGAAAACGTGAAGCTTTTGCCCTGATAATCAACACGTATCGAATCGCCATCTCCGAAGTCACCCGACAGAATCTTTCCGGCGAGTGCGTTTTCGATGCGATGCTGAATCACACGCTTGAGCGGCCGCGCACCAAACTGCGGGTCATATCCCTCATCAGCCAGTGCTGTGATTGCAGAGGAAGTAACGCCGAGCGTCATCCCGCGCGCGGCAAGCCGTTTGCGAAGGTTTCGCAGTTGAATTTCCACTACTCCCGTAAGTTGTTCGCGGGTGAGTGCTTTGAAAATAACAGTTTCGTCGATGCGGTTGATCAACTCTGGTCGCATGTGCTTTTTGAGCAAGCCACGCACATGTGCCTCAATCAGCGATTCGTCCTCGTGCCGCTCGCCCATTTCAAGAATCGCGTGCGACCCAATGTTTGATGTCAGGACCACGATGGTGTTCGAAAAATTCACGGTGCGACCTTGGCCGTCGGTGAGGCGACCATCATCAAGAAGCTGCAACAAGATATTTGCAACGTCAGGGTGCGCCTTCTCCATCTCGTCAAACAACACGACGCAGTAAGGCCGACGGCGCACAGCCTCCGTCAACTGTCCGCCTTCATCATGTCCGACATATCCGGGCGGCGAACCGATTAGTCGCGCAACAGAGTGCTGCTCCATGTATTCGCTCATGTCGATGCGAACAATCGCATCCTCGGTATCAAAGAGATAACCCGCAAGAGCCTTGCAGAGTTCGGTCTTTCCAACACCAGTAGGCCCGAGGAAAAGAAACGAGCCAATGGGTCGATGTTCTTCGCCGAGCCCCGCGCGATTTCGGCGCACTGCTTCGCTCACCGCAGTGACGGCCTCTCGCTGGCCAACGATTCGTCGAGCAAGTTCTGTTTCCATGTGCAGCAACTTCTCCCGCTCGCTCTCGATTAATTTCGAAACAGGAATGCCTGTCCATTTTGCAACGACCTCCGCGATCTGCTCACTGTCGACTTCTTCCTTCACCATCGCCGTCCCTTCGTTCTGCCGCCGACGGAATGATTCTTCTGCAGCTTTGAGTCGTTGCTCAAGGTCGCGCAAGTCGCCGTACTGGATTCGCGAGGCACTCTCGAAATCACCGCGGCGTTTCGCTTGGTCAAGTTCAGTGTGCTTGCGTTCAATCTCGTTTTTCGTTTCCTTTACGGCGTCAAGCTCGCGCTTTTCAAGTTCCCAGCGCGAAGTCATCGCACGGTTTCGCTCGCCAAGTTCGGCGAGATCAGACTCAATGGCCGCAAGCCGCTTCTTACTTTCCGGGTCTTTCTCGATTTTCAAGGCCTCGCGCTCAATCTCAAGTTGCATTACGCGGCGACGCACTTCGTCGAGTTCTGCTGGCATCGAGTCGTTTTCAATCCGCAGCCGCGACGCCGCTTCATCAAGGAGATCGATCGCCTTGTCCGGAAGGAAGCGATCTGCGATGTAGCGCTGCGAGAGTGTGGCAGCAGACACGATTGCGCCATCTTGAATGCGCACACCGTGATGCGTTTCATATCGCGACTTCAGGCCGCGGAGAATGGCAATGGTGTCTTCGATCGTCGGCTCGCCCACGAAAACTGGCTGGAAACGGCGCTCAAACGCGGGATCTTTCTCAACATGCTTTCGATACTCGTCAAGTGTTGTCGCACCAATACAGCGCAACTCGCCGCGGGCGAGCGCAGGCTTGAGCAACTGCCCAGCGCCCACTGCTCCCTCGCTTTGTCCTGCGCCGACAATCGTGTGAAGTTCATCAATAAACAGAATGACGCGGCCCTCGCTCGAGGCTACTTCGCGGAGCACCGCTTTCAGACGTTCTTCAAATTCGCCGCGGTACTTCGCGCCCGCGAGTAACTGCCCGACATCGAGTGCGATGATGCGCGACTGGCGCATAGATTCGGGACAGTCGCCGTTCACGATACGAATCGCGAGACCTTCCGCGATCGCCGTCTTGCCGACGCCAGGTTCGCCGATGAGCACAGGATTATTTTTCGTGCGTCGGGAAAGTACCTGCATGCAGCGGCGGATTTCCTCGTCACGGCCGATGACGGGGTCGATCTTGCCCTGCTGTGCTTTTTCGACAAGATCGATGCCGTATTTCTTCAGCGATTCGTACGTTGATTCCGCGTTTTGGTCAGCGACGTTACTGACGCCCGATGCTTTGCGAATGGCCTCAACCGCGGTCAGTACGCGCTTTCGGTCGATTCCAAGCGTCGAGAGCACTTCCTTCGCTCCGCTCTTCACTTCAGCGAGCGCGAGCAGTACGTGCTCAGTCGACACATATGCATCCTTCATTCGTTGCGCGTCTCTCTCTGCCGAAGCCAGGACTTCGACGAGTTCGCGCGACGCATTGCCGCTAGATCCGCCCTGAACCTTCGGCAGCCGCCGCAACTCAGCGTCGGCGATATCGCGAACACGCGCTGGATCGATCCCAGCCTTTTGTAGGATTGAGGCGGTGGCAGAGGCTTTATCGACGAGCATCGCAGCGAGCACGTGCAGCGGGGAAATCTCCGGGTGCCCAGCTGCTGCGGCGGAAGACTGTGCGGCGGAGATTGCTTCTTGAGCAAGAGTCGTGAATCGGTCGAATCGCATGAGTTGCCCCTGGAAAGTTTGAGTGCGTCCAATCGACGGGAGGTCGCGCCCCGAGGCAAAGCCCGCACCAGCACGGCAGTGGGTCCTCAGCCAATAGTTGGTGCCGATCTCAGCAAATCCACTTGCGGTGCTGCCGTTTGGGCAGTCGCGAGGGAGCTCGTTCGACTCGTGCTCTGTTCGAGATTGTCGCGCCGAAGGTGCGCGCGGTACCTTGCCTTGGCTCTCGCGGGTTGAGTGCTTCGCCGCGTGCTCGATGCGTCAGTGGAGCGGTAGATATTGCACGGGAAAATTGTGGGGGATGATTTCCTCGCGACCATCGAGCCATCCGACGAGCCACTCAAACGCGTCGACGAGTCGCGGACCCGGGCGGTTGAACATTTGGTTTCCGTCGACGAGCGCGATGGTTCCGGGCTTCGCATCAAGAATGGCAGGAAGAAGTGGCCACCAGCGCGTCTTCTCGAGTGTCGCGAGATCTTCGCGTACGCGGTCGAGGGCGAATCCGCATGGACAGAGCACAACGCGCTCGGGCGCAGCGGCCAGAATTTCTTCTGGTGTGACACGACGGCTCTTCGCACCCGCAGCGTTGAGTGAATGTCGTCCGCCGGCAGCCTCAATCAGCGCCGGTGTCCAGTGGCCGCCGACGAACGGCGGGTCGCACCATTCGAGAAACAGCACCTCGGGGCCGGGCACAAATGGATTGACGAAGTCGATCGCGCTCCAATAGCGCGCGCGCAATGAAACCATCGCCGCTTCACCTGCAGATCCGCGACCAACAGCCTGGCCGACGCGCAGCACATCATCAAACACATCAAACACTGACTTCGGATCGAGGCTCAGAATCGTCGGCGGCTTCGGAAGTCGTGCAGCAACGCGCTCGACGGAACGCAAATCGATCGAGCAGACTTCACAGAGATTCTGCGTGAGGATTACGTCGGGATCGAGTTCAGCCAGCAGCGCCTCGTCAAGTTCATAAAGGCTTGCGCCGGTGGCGAGTGCTGCAGAAACGTCCGCATCAATCGCGCTTGACGATCCGCCATGCGTCCGTGCTCGCGTGAGAACCGGAACCCCTGCAATCTCCGCAGGAAAGTCACATTCATGACTGCGTCCGACGAGGAGATCGCATCCATCAACAGCAAGGAGAAGCTCAGTGGCAGACGGAAGCAGGCTGACGACGCGCATCGGCAGAGGGTAGCGCGCGCGTCGCTTGCCTGCGCAGTTGACACAGGCGGAACGGTCGAACCAGCTGTAGCCCGCACATTCGGAACGCGCCGCACGCATGGACTGCATCGGCACGCAACATCAGCCAAGTTGCTTGGAAATCCTGCGATGGATTGCACTCTAGAGGTGTTCGAAGCAGGCCTGCAGCGTGAGAGGTTCACGCAGCCGAGACAGCATCGGACCCCGAAAGGACATCCTGAGATATGCATCGCAACACCGCCATCGCCAGCGTTCTCGCAACCCTCGCCGTTTCTTGCATTGCCTGCGCCGAACTGGTCGTTGACCTTGGCACCGTGCACCAACTTTCGCCGCGACCGACTATTCAATACAACGGCGGATTCTCGAGCGCTGTTTCGAGCCGTGTAGACGCCAGTGGCGTTCGCACCATCACCTCCTTCGATCTCTACGACATCGTCTCGCGCCTCAGCCCCGATCTCGCATTGGTCGAGATCCGTGTGTACGACGCGGGCGGTAACAGCTACGGAAACTGGAGCCCCGGCGCGGACATCGACATGTTCCGAATTACGGGAGGAGAGCTCGCAGGAAACGTCACGATGGGCTACTCCGGCGCGGTAACGCAGCACATCGGCGAAACCAGCCAGATTCTGCGCAATCGCACCATTTCTTGCGACGCGGTGAGTGGAGATCAGCACTTCAACGCAGAGCACTTCATCTCGCTCGGAGCGGCAGGACGCGCGTGGATGCACTTCGATGGCTTCCTACACAGTGCTGGTAGTAGCACCGGTGGCGGGACGGACGGAAGTGGTTCGAGCGGTGGAAGCGGTGGCGGATTTGGTGGGACCTGGAGTGGCGGCGGTGGCTCCAACGAAGATCCGATCTATGGTGGCTTGCTGATCGCAGCAGGAATGCAGCTTGAAATCAGCGAAGCAGGCCTAGGCGAAGGCTATGGGGTCGCGCTCGTCTTCGAGCCCGCCGCAGTGCCGGCCCCCGGCGCGATTGCACTCCTCGCCGTCGCAGGCATCATCGCCCGCCGTCGCCGCTGAGGTCTGGAAACGAAACATCCCCACAGGGAACGAACGATGCATACGGCCGCGCGCTCCGGAAACGGAGCGCG
>CAMDMA010000064.1 GCA_945902075.1 Candidatus Kuenenia stuttgartensis
GGCGTGGTGAAAGACATCATGCGGCACCGGTCAATCGCAACGACGTTGAAGCACTACTCGAAACTTGGGCTTGTTGATGCCGAAGCCGCGCTCGCTTGCGTGCCTGCGGTCGGCGAATCGACCGATGTTTCGGCAACGGGAACACACGACTTGCGTGGTAGCAGTAACGGTAGCAGTAGGCGCACAAAACGGCATGATTCGGCGAGTCACGCCGAGACGGCGCGAATCGCGTCCGATTCGATAGCGTCGACGCAAACATCGAATACGCGAGAAGTTACGCGAAGCCGCGCGACAGGGCGCGACAATGTGATATCCTTCCCGATTCCTCGGGCGCTTAGCTCAGTTGGTTAGAGCACCGCCATTACACGGCGGGTGTCGCAGGTTCGAGTCCCGCAGCGCTCATTGCACCGTCACCGCAGTTCCGAGTTCGATGCATCCTTACACGCGACCCGATTCACCCGTCATGTGCTCCGCAGCGTTCCCTGACTCCAGTCGACTTCGTCGGACCGCTGCTGCTATTGCCTTCACGGCGATCGCCGCACTTCTGTCGCTTGTTGGCTGCGGCGAAGTGGTTGAGAAGGTCGAACCCCGACCGACGCAAGACCGCGCCAATCCGGCAAACTTCGTGCTCGATGTCGATCCGATGATGCGCGGAACGGTCGCGAGCGAAACCGCGATCGACGGATTGAAGCCGGTCATCGTCCGTGGCTACGGGCTTGTCGTCGGACTCAAGGGCACCGGGGGGCGGCTCATGCCCGCCGAAGTCCGCGCGATGATGATTCAGGAACTTGCTCGTCGCGGTATCGGGAACCCCGCAACGAGCCCCGAAGGTTGGACTCCTGAGAAACTCCTCAACGATCCTGACACCGCAGTCGTCGTCGTCGAGGGCGTTGTGCCGCCCGGCTCGACGAAGGACACGAAGTTCGACATCCGCGTCAGTGTGCTTCCGGGAACCGATGTCACGAGTCTTGAGGGCGGCAAACTCTACTCCGTGGACTTGCGGCCTGGCCCGCTTCTCATCGGCTCGCGGCAAGCGAAGATCATCGCCGAAGCCAAGGGCAACATCTTTATCAATCCGTTCGTTGAACCCGGTGCCACGCGCAAAGACGCTGTAAATCGGCTTGTCGGCCGCATTCTCGATGGCGGCCGTGTCACGCAGGACATACCGCTGAAGCTCAAACTCGCAACATCGAGTCATACGCGCGCTCGTACGATTCAGGGCGCGATCAACTCCACTTTCCCGCGCGAGCCGAAGCAAAAAAACGATACCGCCCACGGAGAGAACTCTGACTCAATCGAGCTGACCGTACCGCCGTCCTTCGTTGGCAACACCGAAGACTTCATTCAGCTGGTCCGGCATATTCCGCTCGACGTCACCGCGACGGAAGCAACCGCCCTCGCAGTTCGCAACGCGCTCATCGCGAATCCTGGCGCCACAAATGACGCCATGTGGCGCTTTCGCGCTCTTGGCAAGCGCGCGCTCCCAAGCATTCAAGACCTGTACACCTACGGCGAAGAAGATCCGCGCATGGCCGCGCTGCAGGCCGGTGCTGCGCTCGACGACGCGCTCGTCGTACTTCCGCTCCTTGCAATGGCAAAGGAAGGTTCGACCGAAAATCGCACCCGTGCCATCGAACTTCTTGGCAAGATGGGATTCAATCCCGACATCGATCTCGGGCTTCGTCCGCTCCTTGATGATTCGGATGTCGATGTCCGCCTCGCGACCTACGAAGCGCTTGTGAAGCGCCGCGATCCATCCATCGCGCAACTCGACATCGACGGCAAGTTTGACGTCGCGTTGGTGCCGAGCACAACGCCGATGATTTACGTTGCGCAGAGTGGTCGGCCGACGATCGCCGTCTTTGGAAACTCCCTCGCGGTTGAGCGCCCGCTCACCTATTTCGCCTGGAGTAACAGGCTGATGGTCAAAGCCGACGCTGGCGACGATCAGTTGCAGGTCTTCTATCGAGCCACCACCGACGCGCGTGCCGAGATCCAACTCGCTGACCCACGACTCTCCGACTTCATTCCATTCCTCGGCCACCAGACCACCGTCGAGAAGCCGTTCCCAGGGCTTGGGCTTTCGTACGGGGAGACGATCGGCGCGCTTCACCAGCTCTGGAGGGCGGGCTACATCAAATCCGACTTCAAGGCTGAGCAAGACCGGATTCTCGCCGCGATTCTGCGCAGTCAAAAAGAGGATGAACAGGTGATTCGGCCAGAATTCGAGGCCGCGCCGACCCTTGACGACGGCACGCCAATCTCTGAGGAAGCGAGCGATTTGGCCACAGTTGCACCGCCCCCACCGGTTGATCTTCCGGCTGCTGGACGCAATACTGTCCCTCGATAGTTTTGGGTCGGAGCCACCTGTTCGCGTGGCTCGGCGAAAGCAGATGACGAACCCAGAGAAAGATGACCGGGCACTCGCGACGAGTGTCCGGCGAAATCGTTGCGCACTTGCGCAGCGGCGACACGGAGGTCGAGTTCGATGCGGCTTGCCAAGCTTGTTCTCAGCGGTTTCAAAAGCTTCGCGGATCCAACTGAGTTTCGGTTCGATGCTCCCATTACGGGCATCGTTGGACCAAACGGTTGCGGAAAGTCGAACGTCGTCGACGCAATCAAGTGGGTGCTTGGCGAACGAAGCGCGAAGAGTCTCCGCGGCGGAGCGATGCTCGATGTCATTTTCGCCGGAAGTGCTGCGCGCAAGCCCTCCGGTATGGCGAGTGTGACGCTTTGCTTTGAAAATCCGCTTCTCGCGGTCGCGATCGACCTCGGCGAGGATGACACGCCGCTTCTCGATAACGAAACCGACCCTGAAACTGGCGAGCCGATCGAGCGCGTCGTCGATCGACGCGCGGTCCGCAACCGTCGGCTCCCAATCGATTCTGATCTCGTCGAGGTCACCCGCCGACTGACGTCCGATGGGAAAAGTGACTATCTCATCAACAGTCGCAAGGTTCGCCTCAAAGACATTCGTGACCTCTTCCTCGATACTGGCATCGGTAACGACGCCTATTCGATTATTGAGCAAGGCAAAGTCGATGCGATGCTGCTCGCAAACCCGGTTGAGCGCCGCTCCATTCTTGAAGAAGCTGCAGGCGTCGCCCGCTTCCGTGTGCGGAAGATTGAGTCGACCCGCAAACTCGAATCAGCAGAGAAGAACCTCGTTGCGACGCGCGAACAACTCGCAAACACAGAGCGCCGGCTTCGGATTGTGCGCAGCCAGGCGGACAAGGCGAAGCGTTTCCAAGAACTCGAAACGCGGCGAAGGTTTCTTCGTCGCGAACTTTCGCTCGATACCTTTCATGAGCTTGAGGAGCGACTCAAGACTGCAACGCGCGAAATGCAAGCGCTCGAGGCGGACAAAATTTCGCTCTCCGCAGCACTTTCTGCGGCAGAAGATGCGAAGCAAGACGCTGAAATCACGCGTCACACCGTCGCAACCGAGCAACATCGGCTCGAACAGCGTCGGCTTGAACTTGCTGGCGCTGAGGGCCAAGCGAAACAACGCGCGGAGTTTGCACAGCGCACGCTCGGCGACGCGCGTGGCGCACTTGAAGAGGAACGCGCGCAACTTCTGAAACTCGAGACCGAAGGCGCGACACTTGCGGCAGAGGCGAGCAATGCACGCGCGCAACTCGATGCCGCCCAGGCTGGAGCAGCTGCAGTCGAGCAGACTGCAGCGACCGAGAGCGAACGACGACAAAAAGCACAGCAGCAGGCCTTTGAAGCGCAGCGCACTGCGGATGTGATTGGCGAGCAGGCATCGCGACTCGAACGCGAACGCGGCGCACAGGCGCAACGGCTTGCAGGAATTGAGTCGCGTTCGAGGTCGCTCGCTGACGAGCTCCGTCGGCTTGAGGCGCGTATTGAGCCGTTCGCCCGCGAACTCGACACGCATCGAGCAGCGCGACTGTCGCACGTCGTGAGGGCGATTGTTGCAAGTGATGAGATCACGCGGATTCAACGACAACTCGACGAGCGCACGCGCGCAGCGAGTTCGCTCACTGAAACGCAGTCCAAAATTGCGCGCGAACTTGCTCGGGTACGCGACGAAAAAACGGCGGTCGAGTCGCGTCGGCGAGTGCTCGACGAAATGGGCCGCGCGCACGAAGGCCTTGGTTCTGGCGTCCGCACCGTAC
The DNA here is from genome assembly GCA_945902075.1 of Candidatus Kuenenia stuttgartensis. Classification (GTDB taxonomy): domain Bacteria; phylum Planctomycetota; class Phycisphaerae; order Phycisphaerales; family SM1A02; genus QWPT01. Next base: position 4,143 of record CAMDMA010000064.1, read on the forward strand.
TCTCCGATCGTGCGCGCTTTGGCGCTGTGATTGGCGTCATGGCAGATCTTCTGGACACCGATCGCGGAAACGCTGACGCTGTCGAAGCGGCGCTCGGCGACCTGCTTGAACTCGTTGTGCTGAACGACGCCGCGCTCCTCGCGCCTCACGCCGAAACTGCGTTGGCTCTTCGCGTGCGTGTTGCGTTTGCCTCCAACGCGGCGCTTGGTTCGACGCAGGACATGCGTGAGATTTTGGCTGCGCGATTGGCGGGTCTCGGTGGAGCGAACGGTGCCCTTTTGGGTGCAACTCCGCTCCTCGAACTTGTCCGTATTGATCCACGCATTCGCCCGCTCGCGGAACGCCTGCTCTCGGCGACTTTTGTGGTCGACACCATCGAGCGTGCTGTGGCGCTGGCACAGGGTGCGCTTGCAGGATGTCGCATCGCAACCCGCAGTGGTGCGCTTGTCGATGAGCGCGGTCGCGTGATCGCGAATGCATCGGCGCGCGCCGATGCGGCCGGTGGTGGCTTTCTCGCCCGTCGCGCCGAGCACGCCGAACTCGTGGCCCGTTCGAATGCTCTCGCGATCGAAGTTGGCGGACTCGAAGAGCAGTCCATTCAGCTTGAGGTCGAATCAAAGGCTGCGCAGGAGTCGGCACGTGCCGCCAACGCCGCACTCGCGGACGCACGGCGATCGGCGCTTGACGCGCAGCACCAGACCGAGCGTATTGAGCAACTCATGCGCCAGATCGAGCGCCAACGCGACTCCGCATCGGCCGAGCGCGGGAATCTCGACGAACGCATGAAGTCGAGTGAGGAAGAAGCCCGGACCGCCCACGCTCGGCTTGATGGGCTTACCGCTGAAACCACCCAAGCGACCGGAAAACGCGACGAGGCTCGCGGGGCGCTTGAAGCTGCGAAGTTGGTTGCAGCCGAAGCTGGCGAGGCCGTGGCTGCCGCGCGCGTCAAGGCTGCAGAAGCGCAGGCCGCGCTCGATGCCGCTCGTCGCGAGCAGCGACATATCGAAACGCGCACCTCGGAGATCGCACGTCAGGATGGCGCACTTCGCGAGAGCACGCTTCGGCGAGTTGCCGCGATCGAGCGTGCGGAAGCAATGCTCGAAGAAAGTTCGCGCGAGCTCACCGAAGCTTCGGCAGGGCTCGTGTCGCTCGCTGCGGAGTTCGTCACGATTGGCGAGCGGTTACGAGCTTCGCAATCCGCCGTCGAAGAAGTTTCTCGCCGGGTTGATGCCGCGCGCACGGAGGCGATGCGTGTCGAGCGAAGCGCGCATGCCGTTGAACTGTCGCGCCGCGAACTCGAGGTTCGACGCGAGGCACTTGAAGAACAGACGCTCTCTGAAATCGAGCTCGACCTACGAGCCACCTATGAAACCTATCTCGATGAACGCGCCGTCGAAGGCTTCGCTGCCATCGATCGTGAATCCGCGCAAGGCGAAGCAGATGAACTCAAGGAAGCGATTCGGAAACTCGGAAACGTGAATCTCGACGCGATTGACGAGCTCGTTCAACTCGAAATCCGAAACGAAGATCTCGCGAAGCAACTCGTCGATATCGACAGCGCAAAGTCGAGTCTCGAAGCACTCATCACCGAGCTCGACGAGGCAAGTCGTACGCGCTTCCAGCAAACCTTTGAGCGCGTACGCGAAACCTTCGCCGGCCAAACTGGCATGTTCCGCCGACTCTTCGGTGGCGGCAGTGCCGACATTTACTTGCTACCACTTGAGAACGGTGAGACCGATTGGCTCGAGTCGGGCGTCGAGATCCGCGCGAAGCCGCCCGGCAAGGAACCGCGCGTGATCAGTCAGCTCTCGGGCGGCGAGAAGACGATGACTGCGGTCGCGCTCTTGATGGCGATCTTCCAGTCGAAGCCGTCGCCCTTCTGCATCCTCGACGAAGTTGACGCAGCACTTGACGAAGCAAACGTCGAGCGCTTCTGCCACGCGCTCACGCCGTTCCTTGACGTGTCGCACTTCATCGTCATCACGCACCACAAGCGCACGATGCAGGCGTGCCACCAGCTCTACGGCGTCACCATGCCAGAGCGCGGCGTGTCGCGTCGAGTGGCTGTGAAGTTTGACGAAGTCGGTGCGGATGGCCGTTTGTCGAAGGCTGCCGCGGAACGCGCCGTCGCGGAGCCGCAAGCAAACGACACGCGTGTTGCGGCGCTTGCGAGTTCTGAGATCGAAGTGATGCCCTCGAAGGCCTCTTCGCCGAGCGAGGCACTCGCTGGCGCTTGGGAGTAACCGGTGGGAGCAGCCGAAAGCGAATCGTTCGACCGTGAACGCTTCCGCGCGCTTGCGGGTCATCCTGAGGTTGCGGGATTTTTCGAAGCAGCACGCCTTCGCATCGCTGATGTCGTGCGCGCTCGTCGACCGATCTGCCTCTCGTCCGGCGCGTGCTGCCGCTTCGAGGAATACGGGCATCGCATGTATGTCTCGCTGCTCGAAGCGGCGTTTGTCGTCGGGCGTATCGATGCCGCACGCGCGAGGCGGGCAGCGAACCCCCTGCGCGTCCTCGATGTCGTTGCCGCGCGCGGTCGAGGTGACTGCCCGTACCTCGTGACCAGAGCGGGTGATCAAATCACCACCGCTTTTTGCGGCGAGCACGAAGAGCGGCCGCTCGGCTGTCGGATCTTTTTCTGCGACAAGGGCGCGGACGAGCGCAGCTCGGAGTGGCAGAGCGACCTTTACGAAGCGCTGCATCGCGAGACGCTCGCGTTGCACGAGCGCCTCGCGGTTCCGTACCGCTATCTTGACTGGCGCGAGGCATTGGCGCTCGTCGCCGGCTGACTTCGTGTTACTCCGGGCATGCGCCCCAACTGCTGAGCAGCGTGGCAAGATCCGGCGCGCCAACGATGCCATCGCCGTCGAGATCCACGCCGGGGAAGCCCGAGCCGTCGGTTCCCCAGAAGTTGAGCAGGATGCCGAGGTCGGCGGCGTTCACCGTGCCGTCGGCGAGGAAGTCGCCGGGGCATGGTGGGGTGCATGGTCCAGCAGAGAAGGTGTTCCCGCCGCCATCGACCCAGTCTCCGACAACGGGCGTGCTTCCCGATTCGCAGAACTCAGAGTCGACGATCGTGACTTGACCACCATCGATCGCGATGCCGTTTCCGGCGGGGACATTGTTGCGCTCGAACCGACAGGATTCGACCCGGAGACGCGTGTTGTACGCCGTGATCGCAGCTCCCCACGCAGACGATTGATTGTCGCGGAATCGGCAGCGGAGCATCAACTGCTCGCCATCCGTCTGTCCTATCGGCAGCGTCATGGAAACAGCCTGCCCGATGTTGCCGACGAAGTCGCAGTCTTCGACGATAGCACCCGTACCGAACACCTCGAGTGCAAAGTAGCCACTCGCACTGAATCGACACCGCGAGACTCGATGCGCCCCCGTGCTTTCGAGGTCGACAGCCGCGGCGTTGTACGGCATGCTGAAGCCCGTGAAGTGGATGTCGGCGACAATCATCGCCTTCGTATCGAGGAACGGCATCCAAAGACATCGACTCGCGGCTTGCGCAACCCAGGTCGTCTGATCTGCACCCGCACCGCGGATCTCGATCGATTTCCCCTGCACCACGCATGACTCGGTAAAGACACCAGCGGCGAGCACGACGACATCACCATCAACCGCCGCGTCAATCGCGCTTTGGATCGTCGTATACTGCTTGCTCGGAACCTGCAGCTCGGCGCCAGCTGCACCGAACGACAACGCGAGCGCACCCACAACACCCACCGCAGTAGTCACGGAATCACGCACGTCAACCTCGCTTCTTCGGGACTCGCGCCCGGCCGCCGACGCTCCATGAGCGACGGCACCACGGCCTGGCACGTGCGAGAGAAAGCCACGACCACGAGCGCCGTGCAGGATCCCGACGAAAAGTCCGATCGCGAGAAAGAACGCCAGCGACGCTCCCGCCCTCGGGCTGAGC
>CAMDMA010000065.1 GCA_945902075.1 Candidatus Kuenenia stuttgartensis
GGGCGCCGAAGCTGCCGTCCTTCCTCGCGACGCCGCTCGAGCGCACGGGGCGCATGTCGTTCACCGTCTACCTCTGCGAGTCGCTCGTCTGCACGGCGCTTGCCTCTTGGTGGGGGCTCGCGTGGTTCGGCACCCTCAACGACACGCAGGCGGCCGTCACGGCGTTCGTCGTCTGGCTCGCGCTTGTCCTGTTCGCGACGGCGTGGCTCGCCATCTTCCGGATCGGCCCGTTCGAGTGGCTCTGGCGAATGGTCACCTATGTGGGAAACACGGGCGCATCGAAGCCAATTCCCGCCTGAAACCTCGACTTCGCGGCCACATTCTGTAGCATGACCGCCCCGATGCACGCTCCAAACTTTCGTCTTGATCGCAAGGTCGCGCTCGTCACTGGCTCTTCAAAGGGCCTCGGCAAAGCGATGGCGTTCGCGCTTGGCGCGGCTGGCGCCAAGGTCGCCTTCAACTATGCGAACGGCAAGGAATGGGCCGAGAAGACCTTCGCCGAATACAAGGCCGCGGGTTACGCGGGTGGGCTCTATCGCGCGAGCGTGATCGACCCGGCCGAAGTGAAGTCGCTCTGCGCGCAGATCACGGCCGAACTCGGACCAATCGACATTCTCATTCCGAATGCGACGCCCGCACAGCCACTCAAGCCGATCGAGCAGTACGACTGGGAGTTTTACCAGTCGATGTACGACTTCTTCGTGAAGAGCCCGTATCTGCTTACGCGCGAGGTCCTGCCGCACATGAAGCAGCAGAAGTGGGGACGCATCATCAACATTACGAGCGAGGTATTCAACCGTGGCATCGCACCATTTTCGGCGTACGTCGCTGCGAAGGGCGGACAAATCGGTTGGTCGCGCTCCATGGCAAATGAACTCGCGCCGTTTGGCATCACCGTAAACATGCTCGCGCCGGGATGGATCCCGGTCGAGCGTCATGCAAACGAATCCGAGCACGACAAGGAGTCGTACCGCCGTCTCATTCCCATGGGGCGCTGGGGCGTGCCGGCTGACGTCGGCGGCACAATCGTGTATCTCGCAAGTGATGCCGCGGGCTTCGTCACAGGTCAAGACATTCATGTGAACGGCGGCATGACGGTCGGTTGACCGATGCCAGAACTCTGAGGAAACACCATGAAAATGCATGCGCAAAAACTCGTCGCCGTCGTCGCACTCGCCTCCGTCGGTCTTGGACTCACGGCGGCAGCACCGCGCGTCGATCTCGTTGCCGCACAGAAGGCTCGTATCGCCGAACTGAAAAAGTCACCCAACACGCGCCCGCATGTGGCCTTCGTCTCGAATGGCGTCGCCGACTTCTGGACCATTGCGAAAGCCGGTGCCATTGCGGCGGGCAAGGAACTTGGCTGCGATGTGACAGTCGAGTTCCCCGGCGGCGGGCTCGGTGACCAGAAGCGCATGCTCGAAGACCTCGTCATTAAGGGGATTGATGGCATCTCCGTGAGCCCGATTGATCCGACGAATCAAGCCGAAGTGCTGAGTCTCGTCGCGGAGAAGAGCTTCCTCATCACCAACGACTCCGACGCGCCGAGCGCGCCGCGGCTTTGCTACATCGGCATGGACAACTATGATGCGGGCCTCATGTGCGGCAAACTCGCGCGCGAGGGCTGTAAGGGTGGCGAGGTTGCGATCTTCATCGGTCGTCTCGAGCAGGACAACGCCAAGCGTCGTCGCCAAGGGTTCATCGACGGCCTCCTTGGACGCACGCCCGACGCGACGCGCTACGACGAGCCAGCGAAAGTTCTCACCGAAGCTGGATACACAATCGTCGGCACATGGACCGATTCGTTTGACCGCGCGAAGGCGAAGGCAAACATCGAAGACGTGATGATCAAGTATCCGAAGCTCGCGCTGATGACCGGTCTTTTTGAATACAACTCGACGCTGGCAGTCGAGGTCATCAAGCAACTCGGGAAGGAAGGCAAGGTTCAGCTCGCCGCCTTCGACGAGGGTGCCGATGTGATCGCAGCCATCAAGGAAGGTTTCGTCCTCGGTACGGTCGTCCAAGATCCCTACGGCTACGGCTTCGAGAGTGTGAAAGTCCTCCAGGCGTTCAACAAGGGCGATATGTCGATGGTGCCCGCAAACGGCATCATCAGCATCCCCGCGCGTGTCATTCGGAAGGACAACGCGGAATCGTTTTGGAAAGATCTCAAGGCCAAGCTGAAGGCAGGCAAGGAAGCGGTGGCGAAGTAGCCATCGTGCTGCAAAGCGCGCGCGAATCACGTGGGATACCTGCGCGAGCGACCGCGGGCGAAGGCGCGACAAGGAAGAACTCGAGCCCACCTGCCATCGCGTGACGACCGACTCGACAACATCTCCTGAGCATCGATGCAAACTCCGCACGCTTCTGCGGGTGCGCGGCGTCGGCAGGCGTTATGCCGGTGTCACAGCACTCGCCGCGATCGACCTTGAGGCGCACGCGGGTGAAGTGCTCGCAATCGTTGGCGAAAATGGCGCTGGCAAGTCGACGCTTCTCAAGATTTTGTCCGGTGTCGTCGAGCCGAGTGAGGGAACGATCGAAGTTGCCGATCGCGCGGGTGTCCTCCGTGCGGTTCGTCTTGACGGCGTTCGCGATGCATCACGAGCGGGCATCGCACTCGTTCATCAGGAACTCAATCTTGCGGAGAATCTCGATCTTGCCGGGTCGATTTTTCTCGGTCGCGAGCCGTCGCGCTTTGGCGTGCTTGATCTTCGACTCATGCGTCGAGAGGCCGCGAAGTGGCTCGCCCGCGTCGGTCTTGAGCTCGATCCGTCAACCCTCTGCGAAAAACTCCCTATCGCACACCGACAACTTGTCGAGATCGCGAAGGCGCTCAGTACCGAAGCGCGCGTTCTCATTCTTGACGAGCCCACCTCGAGCCTTTCTGCGCGCGAGACCGAGCGCCTGCTCGCAATCATCGACGAACTCCGCGCAGCGGGCGTTTGCATCATCTTTGTCTCGCATCATCTTGACGAGGTCGTTCGCATTGCCGACCGCGTGGTCGTACTTCGGGATGGTCGGCAGACGGGCGAGTTTTTGCGTGGCCGCTATGACCGCGCGTCGATCGAGCGCGCCATGGTGGGGCGAGATATCGCACGGGCCGCACCCCGTACCAGCCGAGCGGGTGAAGCGGTGCGTCTCGTAGTGGACTCGGTCGTCGGAACGCATCATCGCCGCAAGCCGATTTCGTTTGATGTCCGAGCAGGCGAGATTGTTGGGCTCGCGGGGCTCGTTGGGGCTGGGCGGACCGAGGTGTTAGAAGCAATTGCAGGTGTCGTCCGGCATAGCGGTCGCGTCACGCTCGATGGTGTTGCGCTTGAGGGCGACACTGCTGCTCGCGTTCGCCGAGGTATCGCGATCGTGCCCGAGGATCGTGCGCGACACGGTCTTTTTCTTGAGAACCCTGTGTCCATGAACATGTCACTGGCATGGCTCGACCGCCACAGTCGCGCCCGCCTGGTCCCAACGGCGAGCGAATCATCGTTGGTTGCCGCGATGGTTGCGCGGATGCAACTGCGCCCTCCGCAACCGCGTCGCCGGGTACAGACACTTTCCGGCGGAAATCAGCAGAAAACGGTCATTGGCCGCTGGATGGCGGTGGATCCGGCGGTGCTGTTGCTCGATGAGCCAACCCGCGGTGTCGATATTGGCGCGCGCGCAGAAATCCATGCTGAGGTCCGCCGACTTGCAGACGCAGGCAGTGCGGTCGTCTTCGCCTCGAGTGAGCTTGAGGAGATCCTGATGCTCGCTGATCGAATCATCGTGATGCACGAAGGATCCATCGCAGGAGAGATTCACGCGCAGGATGCGACCGAAGTCGCGATCATGCGTCTCGCAACCGGCGGCGCGCCGTCCGAAGGGCACAACGCATGAAGAAGGCGCTCGGCATCATCGGAATCTTCGCTGCGATTTTTCTCGTGGCGTCGCTCTACGGCGAGAACTTCCTCACCGGAATCAATCTTCAGCAACTCACAAACCGTACGGCGCTCTATTCGATTCTTGCGCTAGGTGCGAGCATCGTCATCGTCACCGGTGGCATCGATCTCTCAATTGGCTCGGTCGTCTGCCTCGCGGGAATCTCGGTTCCGTGGCTGCTTGTCGAGCAGGAGTGGTCGCCGTGGGCGGTGTTGCCGACGGTGCTCGCCGGAAGTGCTGCGATCGGATTGTTCCATGGACTCCTCATCACCAAGTTGCGGCTCCAGCCCTTCCTTGTCACCCTCTGCGGGCTGCTGCTCTATCGGGGTATCGCGCGTTGGATGACCGGCGATCAATCGCAGGGTTTTCAAGGCGAATTCGGCGATGTGCGCGCGATTGCGCTCGCCAAGTTTGCGATTCCCGGCATTGAGAATTACCGTCTTCCAGCGACCGTCATTCCGATGGTTGTACTTGCAGTCCTTATTGGATTGTTTCTCTCGCGCACCGTGTGGGGCCGCTGGCTCCTCGCCACTGGACGCAATGAGAGTGCCGCTCGGTATTCCGGTGTGCCCACGGCTCGACTTACGACACTGTCGTATGTTTCATGCAGCTTGCTCGCAGGCTTTGGCGGCATGCTGTTCATTTTCGATATTGGCAGTGCCCAGCCGTCCGACTTCGGAAACTTCTATGAGCTCTACGCCATCGCTGCGGCAGTGCTCGGTGGTTGTAGCCTTCGGGGAGGCGAGGCAAGCGTGATCGGCGTCATCGTCGGTGCCGCGACGCTACAGGTACTGCGCAACACCATTACGCTGGTCGGACTGTCATCGCAACTGGAGTTTGCGGTGATCGGCGCTGTTCTCCTCATCGGCGTCGCGGCGGATGAACTTGTTCGTCGTTTCACTTCCCGCCGACTTGAGCGGATGGGAGCTGTGGCGAAGGCCTGATCCGCATGGACACACTCAATTTTCGCGTCCCATTCTCATAGGAGCTCCCATGTCATCGTCTTCCGCTTCATTTCCTTCGTTCACGCAGGGCCTTTCACTGGTCGCCCCGCTGGCAGTACTTCTACTCGCATCCTGCGCGTCAAGTCCATCGGCGTCGCCTGCAGCCCGCGCCCGTGCGACGCCCGGCGGCACCGTGAGCGTCTCCGACTGGGGCGCCGTGGATGGCAAGCCTGTTCACCTCTGGACCATGCGAAACGGGAAGGGCATGGAGGCAACGGTCACCGACTACGGGACGATCGTCGTGTCGCTCAAGGTGCCGGACGCGAGCGGAAATGTTGCTGACGTGGTCCTCGGGCGCGAGAGTGCGGAGGAGTATGTCGCGCGCACGCAGTACTTCGGCTGCACCGCTGGTCGATCGGCGAATCGCATTGCTGGTGGCAAGTTCACCATCGACGGAAGGCAGTTCACCCTCGCGACGAACAATGGTGCGAATCACCTCCACGGCGGCGTCAAGGGATTCGACAAGGTTGTCTGGTCCGGTGAGAGCAGTATGACTGCGGAAGGCCCAAGCGTGACGTTCACCTATCGCTCTGCCGACGGCGAGGAGGGCTATCCGGGCAACGTCGATGCGAAGGTCGTTTACACACTCACCGGCGCAAACGAACTCAAGGTGAATATGTCGGCCACGACGGACGCCGCGACCTGCGTGAACCTCGCACATCATTCCTACTGGAACCTCTCGGGTCATGACTCGGGCGACATCCTCGGCCACATGCTGATGCTGCCCGCGCGCGACTACACGCCGGTGGACGCCACGTTGATCACCACCGGCGAAATCAAACCCGTCGCAGGGACGCCGCTCGACTTTACGGTGCTGAAGCCAATCGGCCGCGACTTCGCCGCGCTGCCAGCGACCAAGGACGATCCGGGCGGGTACGACCACAACTTCATCCTCGACCGCGTGCAGCAAGAAGATGGCCTCTGGCTCTCGGCCATCTTGATGGATCCTGCATCGGGCCGCATGATGGAGGTCTGGTCGAACCAGCCCGGCATCCAGTTCTACACCGGCAACTTCCTCGACGGGATTCCCGGCAAGGACGGCGCGGTTTACCAAAAGAACGGCGCGCTTTGCCTCGAGACGCAGGCGTTCCCAGATTCGATCAACAAGCAGGGGAAGACCGGTTGGCCGAATGTCGTGTTGCGCCCGGGTCAGACCTACGAGCACAACATGGTGCACCGCTTTGTGATGGCGCCTGGCAATTCGTGATTGCTCGTTCGATACATGATTGTGGATTGTGGCGGCCGCCTTCGGGCGGCCGTCTCGTTTCTCACTCCTCGTTTTCACTTCTCGTTTCTCAATCCTCGTTTCTCAATCTAGGACCGACGCGTCGTTGCGCTTTGCCTCGTACGGCGGGGAGGGGAATCGCGCTTCTCGGCATCTCGCGCCAAGCGAGGCACTCGCCGCGCAGTCGGCATCTCCATGCGCGCCGCCAGCACGTCGAGTTCGACCGCGTGGCGCATGAACTGTTCCGCGGCTGGCGATGGCGTCCGAGTCGGGAGTTCGATCAGCGCAAACGTGCGGCCGAGCCAAGGGGCCTCGACCGGCAGGGTGGCGAGGACTCCCTCGGCAAGTTCACGGCTGATGAGTGACATCGGCATCAGGGTGATCGCATCCGATTCGGCGACGATCGTCTTCATGACGGAGGGAGCGTCACAAGTGATCGCGGGAAG
>CAMDMA010000066.1 GCA_945902075.1 Candidatus Kuenenia stuttgartensis
TACTTCGTGAAGCTTGGCGACACCATCTACGCCGACGTGGCGAGCCCAGCTGTTCCAGTTCCGCAAGCAACGACGCTCGATGAATATCGCGCGAAGCACGTGGAAAACTACCAACCCACGCACGGCATCGATCCGTGGGGTGAACTCGCAGCGAGCACGGCGACGTTCTCGATGATCGACGATCATGAAGTCACCAATGACTTCGACGGTGGCGCGTTCGACGCCGTCACCGGCTGGTACAACCAAGGCTCGCTCTATGTGAATGGCCTCCAGGCGTTTGTCGAGCACAACGCGATCGTGCCGTCGACGTGGCCAACGCTCGGCGACCCACGCGTCGATGGCCGTCCGAATCTCTACCGTTCGTTCCAGTGGGGCCGAGATGCTGCGACGTTTATGGTCGACGCGCGCAGCTTCCGCGACGCAAGCCTTCCACCGGTTGCAAATCCATTCGACCCCGCACAAGTTGGCGCGTTCATCCAAGCGTCTTTCAATCCGACGCGCACGATGCTCGGCTACCCACAACTTGGGCTCCTGCTGCAAGATCTCCAGCGCGCGGAAGCTGCGGGCGTCACTTGGAAGTTTGTCATGACCTCGATGCCGATGCAGAATTTCGGCCCGCTCGCCGGTGAAGATCGCTGGGAAGGCTACGCCGCTGAGCGCGCGTATCTTCTCGCGCAAATCGTTGCGCTCGGTATTCGCAACGTCATCTTTGTGACCGCAGATTTCCACGGCACGATCGTGAACGACATCACTGTTCCGAATCCCGCGAATCCAACGCAGCAACTCTTCACGGGCATGTTTGAAATCATCACGGGCTCGGTTGCGTACTCCGCGCCAGCAGGCCCGACGTTCGCGCAACTCGGCCTCGCGACCGGCGCGATCTCTGCAGCGCAGTACGCGTTCTACCAGTCACTTCCGAACGCCGGTAAAGACGCGTTCATTGCGCAAGTGCTCGACGGCGTCATCTCGGGCTACGGCTACTCGCCGACAGGTATCCAGGATCCAGCGATCAACGCACAGTTTGTTGTGGGTGGACCTGTTGCCGCGCACCACTACGGTTGGACGGAGTTCGACGTCGATGCGCAATCGAAGGCGCTCACGATCACGACCTACGGCGTGGATTGGTATTCGCCCGCGGAAGCAGCGGCCGATCCAGCAGCAATCATCGCGCGACCGATCACCGTCCGTCAGCAAATCGTGCTCGATCCAGTCGGTGGCTTCTGCGCGAGCGACCTGAACGCGGACGGCACTGTGAACGGCGCGGATCTCGCGATCCTCTTCGCCGCGTGGGGCCCGTGCAGTGGTGGCTGCGCAGCAGACATCGACAGCAACGGCACCGTGGATGGCGACGATCTCACCGTGGTGCTCGGCGCATGGGGCGACTGCTGAAATCCAACACAACCGAGACGGAGAAAGTGGCGCGGCCTTGGAGTCATCCGAGGCCGCGTCGCATTTCGAACGAAGTCACTCTGATCTTTGCGCAATTCAAATCAAGTGCACGGAGAACATAGACGGGCGGATGCTCTAGTCTGACATGCCTCGCGGAGCCACTCTGATGCCTACATCTCCAACACTCGCAGTCCACTGCACCGTCATGGGACTTTCATGCAGTCTCACTGCTCTCTCATCCGCCAACATTCTTGCATTCGACGAATCACGGGATGGTGATGCTTCGGATGATCGCTTTGCACCGAGCATCGTCGCGCTGACCGAAGGCATGAACACGCTTCGCGGATTCTCTGGCCAGTCTTCGACGCCTGATATCCACGACCTCGACTACATCACCTTCACGATCTCAGAAGGATTCCAACTCGACGGCTTCTTCGTACAAGCGGCAAGCGTTGGCGGAGCATTCAGTTTCGTTGGCCTCCAAGCAGGACCTCAGATCACGATTCCAGCGAACTGGACCGACATCAACACGCCACTCCTCGGATGGGCACACTTCGGATCCTCCACCATCGGCGCGGACATCCTGCCCGACATGGCCATCTCGCCAGGATCCATCGGATTCAGTGGCCCGCTTGCCGCAGGAACATACGCGCTTTGGATCATGGAACTTGATGCGAGCGAGCCGCATACATACTCGTTCGGATTACGGGTTTCCTCTGTGCCAGGGCCCTCCGCGCTCGCGCTCGCGATGGCGTTTGGCGTGATAGGCACACGACGCGCGCGCTCGTCCCGAATCGCATACATCACAAAGTCTTGAGGTATGCAAGCAAGGCGTCACGGTCGCGTTTTGTCAGCCCAACAAATCGATCGCGCGAGCGCTGGCCTTCGCCACCATGCCAGAGAATCGCTTCTTCGATCGAACGCGCGCGACCATCGTGCAGAAGCCGCGTGTGGCCGTTGACTGCCTCAATCAGCCCGATGCCCCACAATGGCGGCGTGCGCCATTCGCGGCCCGTCGCATCACCGTCGCGTCGATTGTCGGCGAGGCCCTCACCCATGTCGTGCAACAGGAGATCGGTGAACGGATGAAACTCGACGTTGCGAAGTTGCTCGATCGGACTCGATTCGTCCGTCGTCAACGTCGTGACATGGCACTTCGCGCAGTCGATCGCCTGAAAAGTCTGGGCGCCGCGCTGGACGCGTGCGAGCTCTTCTGAGTTCGTCGGTACGCGCTGCATCGGCACCGCGAGCACGCGGCAATAGTGCGCGAGTCGAGCAACTTTGTGCGCATCGACTTCAGGGTCGCCGCCCGAAGCAGCCTGAACCGCGTCAGATTGCGAAGACGTGTGATTCTCCGCGCGATGCGTTGGATTTGTGAGCCCCATGTCGCCATGGAGCGCCGCCATCACCTGCGCATCGAGCGTCGGCTGCGATGCTTTCCAACCGAATCGTCCGATACTCGCGCGCCCATCGGCACCACGAATCTCATGCACTCGACCGGAGATTCCATCGCCATCGCGATCGCTGGGATCGGCGAGTTCACGAATCACCGCATCAGGCACATGTTCAAGCAGCCCGAGGCCGATGACTTGCGGCCCGACGCGCAGCGACATGCGAACTTCACCGAGTGGGCCGTACGCGGCGTCTTGCACGCGGAGATCCCAGCGTTCGAGTTCGGCACGCGAACCATCGATGAACGCGACGAACGAACGCTGCGACTGCAATTCGATGCGGCCTTCAGGTCGCACACCTTCGATCGCTTGATCCTGCAACTGCGCGCCGTACACCGGATGCGGTGCACCATCAGCATTCGCTGGACTCACAAAGAGCACACTGCCGCGACCAACCCCAACGCCAGCAATCGGCGGCAATCCGCGACCATCTTCCTGGTGACACGCGCTACAGGAATTGGCTGAAAAGTGTGGTCCGAGCCCGTCGCGCCCCTCGGCACTCGCAGGCGCGGCAACCCAGTTGTCACGAAAGAACGAGTTCCCCACGCTGAACGCGCGACGATCTTCGCGAGAAAGTCCCGGCACGGGCAAGCTGAACGCATGCCCACCATCTGCCGCGACACTCGTCTGGCCACCGAGATTCGGCGCGTGCATCGCCTGCGCTGGAGCGGCCTCCTTCGCCGCCACTTCCTTCTTTGCCGCCACTTCTTCATGTTGTGGCGTGAGTGTCTGTAGGACGAACACACCCGCGATACACGCGAGTGACGCCGATGACAGTCGATCTCGCCTCGGGTCGAAGCGCATCACCCCTGCGGCTCCGTCGGAACCGTGACACCAAGCGATTTCGCCGCGCGAGAGATCGACTCGCCCAGCGTTTCAATCGCTTCAAGCGCCGCCGTGAGCTTCTTACGCTCCGGAGTACCGTCTTCCTTGCGAATCGCCGCGTCGAATGGAACAGGCATCGCGTCGATTGCCACAAGCGCATTCTCAAGTGCGGCTACCAAGTCGTCCGCCGCAGCAGCGTCCTTCACGCGAATGACATCGATCATCGAAGCGGTACCGTTGCCGCGCAGAACAAGCGCAACACCGCGAATGTTCGCTCGGAAGTCGATATGCGTCGTGTCGCTGAAGCAGCTGTGCTCTTCTTCTTGATCGCGTGTTTCGAGCGGAACCGCGAGCCGCTCGCCCGACATCTCGAAGCCCGCAAGAAGCCCTGCACCCACGATGATCGCGCGCAGCGCCTTCGGATCTTGCTCAAAGCGTCGACGGTGGTTGTCAGCGTCGGGCGCCCATGCTTTCACGAGCCGCGCGAGATCTTCACAGAGAAGATCCGTGATTTCGAGGAGATACTCACGACGCCGCTCCGCGTACGGCGAGTTCGCATCGAAAAAGTCGGTGAAACTGCGGTCGCCGGGGCCAGTTTCTGATCGGTCGCGCCCCCACAACATGAACTCGATCGCGTGCCAACCCGTGCACACGTTCGTCTCGCCGCCGCGTTGGTTGTGCAATTTCAGAATCACGCGACCGAGCGCTGGATACTTCGTGCGATCACGAACGATGCCCGTGGTCGCGCTGTCTGCCTCGGGCTCGATGTACGACTCATCGACTGGCCACGCATTGATGAATGTCTCCGTGCCGCCGCGCGTCGTGTCGATCGGACCATTGCCGAACCGGAAGGCCTCCGTGCGTCCGTAGATTTCGCGTGCAGCGGTCCAGGTTTCGCGCGCGCGCGTCAAACCTTCCATCGTTGGCGCTGCGCAAAACGCTTGGATTGCGGCGCGCATCTCCTCAGCCGAAGCGAGCGACGCGCGATACTCATCGTGCACCATCGCGGCGTACGCTCGCACGCACTGGGCTTCGAGCGTTTGTGGAGTGTCACCTGTTTCGCGCGCGACATCCGCGACTCGCTCGCGCGATGAAGGCACCAACGACGAGGCGTTCTTGCCGGCGTTGACGAAGTGGGGAGAGGTCAACACTCCCGAAATCAGAACGAGGGCTTCGATCGACATACCGAACTCCGAAAGAACCAGATCTGAGACAAGAACTCCAACCCCTAAAACTCCAACC
>CAMDMA010000067.1 GCA_945902075.1 Candidatus Kuenenia stuttgartensis
GCAATGCCGGGCAGCTCGCGAATGGCAACGTCGATGTCCGCTTCACCCTGTGGGACTCGGATGTCGGCGGAACCCAGATCGGCAACGCCAACAGCTTCACCAACTACCCCCTCACCGATGGGCGCTTTGCGCTCGGCCTCAACTTCGGCACGGGTGCCTTCAACGGAGACCAGCGCTGGGTGCAGGTCGAGTTCCGCAATCCTGCTGGCACTGGGCAGTACCTCACTTTGGCGCCGAGGGACAAGATTCTTGCTGCGCCGTATGCGCTCTACGCCCTCAACAGCACGGCCAGCCAGTGGGACTACAACCCGAAGACGCAGGCGCTGACCTCCGCGCAGCACGTGACCAAGGTGGGTATCGGGACCAACTCGCCGACGGCTGCGCTGGAGGTTGTTGCGGCAGGCGGTGATGATGCGGTGAAGTTGCCGGCGGGGAGTATTGGAGCTCGAGAGATTTCGGCTGACAGCAAGCCGCGCGTCTGGCAAATCTCGAGCGCCCCGCAGCAACTTGTCGTACCTAGCCAAGGCCTTCTGGTGATTCAAGGAGCCGGCCGCTGCGCCGACCCTCAATCGATCCCCGTGGTGAAAGTCGACGGCGCGTCGCATCCCATGCAATTCACCGTCAATGGTGGGGGAGGCGGGACCGGTGTCGCGATCAGCCGCGTCATTACAGTTGCCGCCGGTTCCTATGGCTGCTACATCGAAGGGTCCGGCATCTGGACCGAGGTAACAGTCCTTTGGATACCTACGTCGAATTGAGCTTCAGCGGCGGACCGATGAGCACGACCATGTCACCTTTCGTGCCACCTTCCCTACTTCTTTCATCGATGGTGAGGAAACATCGTCGTGCGCTTCTGTGACTGATCGCATAACGATGCATCTTCCAGCCCCGCCCTGATCGGCGGGATTGTTCGTTTTTGGGCCTCGTCAGCCCGAGTGCAGCGGATCCGGGGACACCACGGGTCCCTCCCTTGAAAGGAGGGCGGTCATGCCATTGACCGTCAATGTTGGAATCAGCAGGAAGGCGTCGGTGAACTACCAGACGACAGGCCTCAGCATCAACCTCACCGCGGAGCTCGACCACTCGTCACCGAGGACGAGCGAATTCGGTCAAGCAAGCTGCTGCGAGAGCACCGCGCCTCACTCTGGGCACGGCCCCCATGCACTCAGCACCGTCGCGAGATCGGCGCCATCAACGCTGCCATCGCCGTTTACATCAGCCGCCGGATACTTACCACCCGCGCTGCCCCATGAGTTCAGGATGATCGAGAGGTCAACTCCGTTCACTATGCCAGACGCGTCAATGTCGCCAAGGCATGGAAAGCACTCGACGCCTTGTTCGCAGCAGTCGGGAACACCATTTCCGTTCCCGTCGGTGAGCGCTCCACCGCGAATCTGGCCGAAATCAACCGTGCCATCGCCGTTGCAATCAGCGGAGTACTCGATGATCGCCCACGACCGCGCCGTGGAGTTCGTATCGTTCCAGCCTGACGGGTAGAGCATGAGGTACTTCTCGCACGTGCAGCTCGGCTCGCCACTTGACCAAGCCGTAAACGACCATGGCGAGCCATCGACCCACTGGAAGACATTCGATGCGTTCCGCTTGCCACCGATGAGCGCATTGGTGAACTCGCCACCTTGAGTCGCTATCGAAAACACAACCGCGTTCTCTGCTGTTGATGTTACTGATGCAACACGACCGCCTCTCGCTACCGCCCATGTAAACCAAGCCTCGGGCGACTGCGCGGGACTCACGAACGCTGCCCGGTACCAATGCCCGTTACCGCCATCCTCGACGCGCCACTGGACCGCGTCCTGTGCGAGTGCCAGCGACGAAACTGCGGAAGCGACAGTTGCCGCCACCGATAAACGCATCTTCATGAATCCTCCAATTCATATCTCCTGAGAGATGCCGATCTGAAGAGGTGACGATACCGAACCAGTTGCAGCCCGCAAAACAGATTTCAACATTCTTGACGATCGAAATGCCAGAATCTTTCTGAAGTACTGTCCACCGCGAGGATTCCAACCGAGCGTAGCTCGCCGACACGTTTGCTTCTGCTGGATTCCGGACGCTTCCGTCCATGCACCGAGCCGAAGCGTGTCCTGTACCTTGACGGGGACTCCCTGCCCATGTTCCCCGCTGCCCCTCGAAAATGCGCCCTGCCAGGTTGCGATGACCTCGTTCGATACGTCATCGCCGCGAAGCAAGCGCATAGGAAGTAATCGAAACTGCGGTAAAGACGGTTGAAAAGAGTAGCCAGAAGAACATCGCGATCGTTCACGCAGGACTTGGGCATGCACCTTCAACTCGCAAACGAAACCGCAATAGTCACGAAGACTAAATGACATCGACGACATTCAATTCCATGCACGCGATGCCGTTTGGCAGTAACGAGTGCGAGAATTCCCTGCCGATGTATTCTCTCCCTTATGAAGGCCGACATCGCCACCGTCGCGGCGCTCCTCAAGGGAAGCAGCATCTTCCTTATCCCCCACTTTCAGCGTGCGTACTCGTGGGAGAAAAGGCAGTGGGAGCGATTGTGGTCGGACGTTCTTGGGATCGCGGCCGATACCGGCACGCGCAAACACTTCATTGGCCCGCTCGTCTGCGCTGCGACGGTTCCTGTCGCGGGCGACAACATCACGCGCTTTGAAGTGATCGACGGGCAGCAACGCCTTACCACAATGTCGATTCTCTTTGGCGCGCTTCGAGACTCCGCAATCGAACTTGGAGATTCCGAACTCGCCGCAGAGATCGGTGAGGACTTTCTTGTACACCATCGCCGAAAAGATGCGTTGAGATACAAACTCATTCCGCGCACTTCGGATCGAGCCGTCTGGCAGAAACTTGTTGAGCGACATGGGGGCGCTACCACTGACACAAGCAGCATCGACGATGCATGGCTTTGGTTTCGAGAGCAAACTCGCGCTATCGCAGCACGCGAGGGAAGCAGCGGCATCCGCAGAATTATTCACGCTGCGGGCCAACGACTCGCGTTTGTCTCAATCACAATCGTCGACGAAAACCCATATCGCGTCTTCGAAAGCTTGAACACAACCGGGCTTGAACTCACGGAGTTCGATCTCGTTCGCAACCACCTCTTCATGAAGGTGCCGATCGAAGCACAAGAAAACTTCGACGCGCAGGTATGGCGACCATTCGAAAGTCTCTGGAACGAAGCGTGCGGCTCGTCGTCTATCGGCGGTAAGCGTGCCACCGTTTTCCTGCGTCAATTTCTTATGCGTAAGGCAGGACGCTTCAACAAAGGCGAAACCTTCCTTCAATTCAAGACTTGGGCCGACGGACTCAATGTCTCCCCGACCGAGATTGTCGCAGTGCTCTTCAAGCAGGCGATGGTCGCAGTGGAGATGCTGAAACTCGAACAACTGCGCGACCGGCGACAAAGTGGAACCGACGGCGCGGATTGGCCAACCGACCCACTGCGACAGCGTCTTTTGCAACTTGCGTATTGCGATGCTGGCACCGCCATGCCGCTCGTACTCGAGCTCTTTGACCGGTCTGATCGCGGAACGCTCGATATCGACGAATTGCGCGGCTGTTTGCAGGACCTCGTGAGTTTCCTCGTTCGGCGCGCGATCGCGGGCGAAAAGTCGAAGTCGTATGACAAGCGTTTCGTCGAAATCACACGCGGACTCGGCACGCCCACACGCATGAGTTTGCAAGACGCGCTTCATCGAACAGGCTGGCCAAGCGACAGTGCTGTGCTCGCCGCCGTTAGTACGTTCCCGCTGTATGCATCAGAGCGATTGAAGGCTCGTTTGATTCTTGAAGAACTTGAGCGCGCACTCGCAAAGAAAGAGAAAGTGCAGCTCGCGCAGCTTCAGATTGAGCACATTTTGCCTCAAAAGCTCACTGGAGCAGATGCGAAGGAGTGGCGCGAGATGCTTGGAACCACCGCGCGCATTGATCACGAGCGACTCGTACACACGCTTGGAAATCTCACGCTCACTGGTTTCAACCAAAACATGTCAAACAAAGCCTTCGGCGAGAAGCGCAAGATTTTGAACGGCAGCAAACTACATCTCAACGAGTACTTCCATGGTCTGCGTCGTTGGACCGGGGAGAGCATTGATGCACGCGGACAAGAACTCGCTGGAGCTTTCCTCAAACGGTTTCCCGTGGTGGGCGATCCGCCTCCGCCGAACGAGGCTGAAGCGCTTGAAAAGTCGCAAAAGGCCGACCGAAATCGAGAATTCTGGCGTCAAGTATCGGAGATCATTTCTGAGACTGATGGCGAGAGCCTCGCCGGCAATCCTTCGGGCAAGCCCTTTCTTGAGCTTCCCACGAGTTTCCGCTGCCTCAAAGTGGTGCCATATTTCAGCAAGCGACAACAGATCGTTGGCGTCATGGCTTCTTTCATCGGCAAAGAAGGCGACCTCCGCTTTGCAACTGTGCGTGCTGGCCGTGGGGCGATCGAGCAACGATTCGGCGCGAGCCTCGTGGAGCGTGAACGCGGAAAGGGAAATGCAGCGAGCCTCGGGTTTGAACGCAGTTTCGCTGGTCTTGAGACTCAAGAGGGTGAGCTCGAGGCGATCGCATGGCTGGCCGAGCACGGCATGCGGCTCCGCGCCGCGATGACTCCCGCAATGGAGGCGGCAAATGCCAGACCGAAGAAGCTCCGGAATACCGCAAAGCACGTCACGCGCAAGCGCTGGTTTCAACAACTGCTCGACCTCGCTCGCGAGCGCACGCCCTTACACGCACATCAAACCGCCGGCGTTGAAAGTTGGGTTAGTACCGCAAGCGGTGTA
>CAMDMA010000068.1 GCA_945902075.1 Candidatus Kuenenia stuttgartensis
CCGAGCCAAGGGGCCTCGACCGGCAGGGTGGCGAGGACTCCCTCGGCAAGTTCACGGCTGATGAGTGACATCGGCATCAGGGTGATCGCATCCGATTCGGCGACGATCGTCTTCATGACGGAGGGAGCGTCACAAGTGATCGCGGGAAGCAGATTCGCCGAGGCGCCGCGCTCGCCCCTTCCTTGGAGGAGATGTGACAAGAGGTCGGGCGGAACACGCGTCGTAAGGGCAAGAGGAAATCGCAAGACATCCTTCAAACGAATCTTCGGCTCGCGAAGCAGTGGGTGGCCTGCGCGCACAACGAGGTAGCCTCGATGCCACGCCAACGGCGTGGTTCGGACGCCGCGATCAGTTTCCGCGGTCTTGAGATCCCCGATCGCGAGGTCGATCTCGCGTCGACGCAGCATCTGAAGTAGGACGTCAATACTGTTTGAAATGATGGTCAATTTGAGTTGTGGATGCGACTTCGCCATGCGCGCGACTGCCGCCGCCACAAACATCTCTGACGGATACACGCCGGCGCCCACGCGCAACTCGCCCGCTCCGAGCCCCTGCATGAGTTGCATCTCGCGCTCGAGGTCGCCGACATGGACAAGGACCGCCCGCGCCCGCGAGAGAAAGACGCGACCCGCATCGGTTGCTTCAACGCCATCGCGGCTGCGATGAAAGAGCACGGCACCCATCCGTCGCTCAAGTTCTTGGATGCTCCGAGACAGCGCAGGCTGGGAGATGTTCAGTGCACGGGCGGCGCGCAAGAAGTGCCGATGCTCGGCGAGTGCAATCGCATGCCGATGATGGCGCAGTTCGAGATCCATGCACGGAGCGTATCGCGACAACAATTTCCATGCATTGGACGGATTATTCCCTGCGGAATACCTTCCGCGCCTTCGTTCAATCTATCTCTGGCCGCTTTCGGTTTCGAGAGATCACCGCACTGGAGTCGACTTCATATGCCCTCAAGTTCACGCAACGTACTTCGTCACGTCGTGGGATACCTTTCAAACTTGGCTCTAGCATTCGCAATTCTCGCGGGTTGCGCGGTGTCGACCCACTCGGCGGATGCCTCCGTCGCACGTGAGACGGTGAAGGTGCCCGAAGTCGCGGCGCGCAAGCCAAACATCCTGGTCATCTGGGGTGACGATGTCGGACAGTTCAATGTCGGCGCGTACAACATGGGCATGATGGGCTACAAGACGCCCAACATCGATCGCATTGGTCGCGAAGGCGCGATCTTCACCGACTGGTACGGCCAACAAAGTTGCACCGCGGGCCGCGCGGCGTTCATCACCGGCCAGTCGCCGATCCGCACCGGCCTCACAAAGGTCGGCCTGCCCGGCGCGCCCGAGGGCATGAAGAAAGAAGATCCAACGCTCGCGACTCTGCTCAAGGCGCAGGGGTACACGACCGGGCAGTTCGGCAAGAACCACCTCGGTGATCGCGACGACATGCTGCCAACCGCGCACGGATTCGATGAGTTCTTCGGCAACCTCTATCACTTGAACGCCGAGGAAGAGCCGGAGAATCCCGACTATCCGAAGGACCCCGAGTTCAAGAAGAACTTTGGCCCGCGCGGTGTAATGCACAGCTTCGCCGATGGACGCATCTCGGATACCGGCCCACTCACGAAGAAGCGCATGGAGACGATCGACGAGGAAGTCAACGCAAAGGCGATGGACTTCATGGAGCGTTCGGTGAAGGACGAGAAGCCGTTCTTCCTCTGGTGGAACTCGACGAAGATGCACATCTTCACGCACCTCACGCCCGAGGCTGATGGAAAAACAGGCCTTGGCATCTACGCCGACGGCATGGTCGAGCACGACCGGCAGATTGGCGTCCTCCTCGCGAAACTCGAGGCGCTTGGACAACTCGACAACACGATCATCATGTACTCGACCGACAACGGCGCCGAGAGTTTCACATGGCCGGACGGCGGCACCACGATGTTCAAGGGTGAGAAGAACACGCCATGGGAGGGCGGCTACCGCGTGCCGTGCATGATCCGTTGGCCGGGAGCGATCAAGCCCGGAACGATCGTCAACGACATCGGCGCCCACGAAGACATGATGCCAACGCTGCTCGCGGCCGCTGGAAATACCACGGTGGTCGAGGACCTCAAGAAGGGTCAGACCGTCGCCGATCGCGCGTACAAGGTGCACCTCGACGGCTACAACCTGCTGCCGGCGTTGAAGGGCGAGGCGAAGTGGCCGCGCAAGGAGTTCATCTACTGGACCGATGACGGCAGCGTCGCTGCACTTCGCTATGACAACTGGAAGGTGATGTTCCTCATCCAGGAAGCGGAAGGCCTCGAGGTCTGGCAGAACCCGTTCACCGAACTGCGCGCGCCGATTCTGACGAACCTCCGCATGGATCCGTTCGAGCGTGCGCGGGATGAGAACTCGATCGGCTACCAGCGGTGGTATCTCGAGCGTATGTTTGCGATCGCGCCGGCTGGTGCGTATGTCGCGCGGTGGCTCCAGAGCTTCCGCGAATTCCCGCCGCGTCAGAAGCCCGGCAGTTTCAACCTCGAGCGCGTGATGGAAGCCGTCAGCAAGCCGCAAGGACAGTGACTCGTACAGGAAGGGATGACACCATGATGCATTTCCGAACAACATTCTTGATCTTCACCGTGACGACCTGTGTTTCGCTTGCTGCTTGCGGTGCCGCAGGTCCAAAGCGCATCGATGCAACGACATCAAGCATGCGCGATACCAAGTCGATGCTTGATCGCGGCGGTGAACAGGTCGCAAGCGTCGTCGCGGCTGCGCGAGCGATTGAAAGCGCGCAAGATCGCACGCGTGCCTTTGAGGATTTTTCGAAGGCGATGGACCGCTTAGAGGCGGACGCGAAGAAGGCTCAGTCGGCGTGGGCTTCGCTCACCAGCCGCACCGAAGAGTATGTCAAGGCGTGGGAAGCGGAGTCGGCGGCGCTCTCGAGCGATGCTTCGAAGCAGGTTGCGGCTTCGCGACGTGAGGCTTTCGCGAGTCGCTTCGCCTCGTTGCAAGCAGACCTCGCCTCGGTGAAGTCTGCGTACGGCGATTTGATGACGAAGCTGTCGGATATTCGCATCCTGCTCGCAAACGATCTCACGCAAGATGGAATCGATGCGGTGCGTCCTTTCGTGGCGGAAGCTGAAAAGAGCGCGGCCGCACTTCAGACGAGCATCTCGAACTTGTCTGCCAAGCTTGAGCTTGAAATGCAGAGTTCATCAACCGTGGGCCCGAAGCCGCCAGCGACGAAGTAACGCCCGCTCTGAACAGGCTGGAGTTTGACGATGGCGACACCATGCATGCGCGTCGTTGCCGCGACGCTGTCTCCGGCTCTGTTGGGGGTTGCCGCGTGCGCGCTCGGCCTCGGGGGCGGCTGCAGCAGCGTGCGCGCTGTGGACGTGCCGCAGGTTGCGTGCGATGCGCTCCCATCTTGGCGCGAGGGCGCCGCGAAGGAGCGGATCGTCGATATCGTCGCCCGCGCAACCGCCGCCGGAAGCCCCGAGTTTGTTCCCGTCGAAGACCGGATCGCGGTGTTCGATCAGGATGGCACGCTGTGGGCGGAGCAGCCGTTCTACGTGCAACTCGCCTTCGCGGTCGACCGTGTGAAGGCGCTGCGCGACGCGCATCCCGAGTGGGAGACAGAGGAGCCGTTTGCGTCGATTCTGAGGCGCGATCCGCGCGCGGTGGCCGCGCAGGGCGAAGCGGCCGTCGCGAAACTGATGGCGGCCACGCACGGCGGCATGACCGTCGACGAGTTCCGCGCGACTGTGCGCGCATGGCTCGACGACGCGCGGCATCCCGAAACGGGCCTCCTCTATCGCGACATGGTGTATCAGCCGATGTTGGAGTTGCTTGCCTACCTGCGCACGAACGGATTTCGGACCTTCATTGTGTCGGGTGGTGGCACGGAGTTCGTGCGTGCCTTCGCAGCCGAGCGATACGGCATCCCGACCGAGCAGGTCATCGGGAGCGAGGCGAAGTTCGTCTACGACGCCGACGGACCGCGCTCTGAGGTGCGGAGTACGGGCGAGATCGTGTTCCTCGATGACCGCGTTGGCAAGCCGATCGGCATCATGCGACGCATCGGTCGTCGACCGACGATGGCGTTCGGAAACTCGGATGGCGACCTCGAGATGCTTGAGTGGACCGTCGCGGGCGACGGAGTGCGGCTCGCTGCGATCGTCCATCACACCGACAAGGCGCGCGAGTGGGCGTACGACCGCGACTCAAAGGTCGGGCGACTTGATCGGGCTCTTGACCGCGCTGGCGGAGACGGTTGGCTGCTCATCGACATGGCGCGCGACTGGGCGACGATCTACCCCGCAGCGACCGCGCGGGATCGGTAAACACAGGTTCGCGCTTCAAGCACAAAGCGGAGGCGCAAAAAGCACGACACGCGCGGACGTCTCCGCGCGTGTCGAAGGGAATGTAGGTTGAAGGGGCAATCAGGCTGACTGGCAATGTGGCCTGCAGTGGTCTGACTTGCCCGCGGAATCT
>CAMDMA010000069.1 GCA_945902075.1 Candidatus Kuenenia stuttgartensis
CACGAAACTGCGCGTCTCGCGCTCCAACCGACAAGGCCGAGACTCTAGTCTTTCGTGCATGGCACTTCACATTCCGCATGCGCGATCGAACGGAGCCTGCACGAGGCGTTTACAGACCACCAACAATCGGACACGACGATTCGCGCCCATGTTGCCTCTTGCCTTCGTCGTTGCGACCGCCGTATCCGCGCAATCTGCCCCCTGTGCCGCAACCCCGCCAAGCGCGAGCGCTGCATGCACCAAATCATCTGCAACAACCGCGAGCGCACCAGGCGCCGTGCGGGCTGATTTCGCAGCGCTCGTCGCCGATTTC
Organism: Candidatus Kuenenia stuttgartensis; assembly: GCA_945902075.1. Lineage (GTDB taxonomy): Bacteria > Planctomycetota > Phycisphaerae > Phycisphaerales > SM1A02 > QWPT01. The sequence goes on from CAMDMA010000069.1 coordinate 314, forward strand.
GACGCGGCGCGCCGCGCACTCCAAGAGCGCATCACGCCGTCGATCGTGACGGTGAACACCTACATCAAGGTGCCTGAGGGAGTTGCGTTTGAGGGCCGTTGGCAGGTCGCCGACGAGTCGCCGTTTCCGGGCTATGCCCGCGAAAAGGTCGCGAGCGGCATTCTGCTCGACGACAAAGGCACCATTCTTTGCTGCCGTGATCCACTGACACTCGAAGGCGACGTGCTCGCCGAGGTCTACGAAATCGATACACCCACTGGCGCGCGATTTGAGTGCGAACTGATTGCGAGCGAGCCAACCATTAATCTCGGGATTTTGCGGGTGAAGTTGGCCGAAGGCCAGACCCTCGGCGATCTCGTTCCCGCAACGATCGGCAAGTCGGAAACAGTTCAACTCGGCGACACCGTGTTCGCCGCCGCAGACCCGTTTGGTAGTTCGCGCACGTTCGCGCAAGGCACCGTCATGGCCCTGCCGACAGCTTCGTGCTACCAAGCCGACCTCACAGGAAGTTTCATCCACTCGAGTATGGCCATCGCGCCAGGCGCAATCGGCGGCGCGTTGGTCAACGCCAAGGGCGAAGTCGTGGGCATCCTTGTGCCACCACCCGCTGCAAACGGTGCCACGCGACCCGACCCGAGCCCGTACGTCTCCTACGCGCTCCAAATCGACACTGCTCTCGGCGTTGGACAAGCGCTCATCGAGAAGCGCTCGAATCACTCGCCGTGGGTCGGCTTCTCCGTGCTCTCACAAACCGAGTTGAAGACGCGCCTGCGCGACGATGCAAAGTTCAACGCGATGCAGAAGCCTGAACTCGGGATCTACATCGATGACCTCTACGATCCAAGCCCCGCATCGAAGGCAGGCATCCGACGTGGCGACTTCATCGTCGACATCAACGGTCGCAAGATCGCGAGTGTCGTCGATTTCCAACAGTCGCTCTACTACTTCAGCGGCGCGACGGTTCCTGTGCGTTACTTTCGCGATGGCAAGGAGTTGCAAGCAATGCTCACCATCGAAAAGCGCCCGATTGAAGCCAATCGCCCTTGATCGCATGTCGCTTTGAGCTTGTGTGACTTTGCGAAGAGGTTGCATCACGCAGTCGTACACGCCACGTTCACCAGAACTGTTGCGACAGACCGTTGCGACAGATCGTTGCGACAGACCGTTGCGACAGACCGTTGCGACAGATCGTTCCATCGCGCCCTGCTCGTTTGCACGTTGCCCATCAACACCGCACACGATGCAAACCTTCGCCACATGTTGCAGCGGCGCGAAAAACATACGCGTTTGATGCGGTACTTACCGAGCTCACAAACAAGATTTATCCTTTGAAAAGCAACGCTTAGCGCGTGCTCGAGATCGTGCTCAGGCTTCGGCGAGTGGCCGAAGCCTTGTTTTGTTCCGTAGAAAGTGCACTTTCCTAGGAGTCAAGTTTCTCATGCGTCCCACCTTCATCCTTTGCTCTGCTGCCCTCATCACCAGCAGCGCGCTCGCGCAGACCTCGATCGTCACCGGTCCTTCGTCGTCGGCCACGCCGTACGTTGTTCCAGTCGGTAACGCAGTGACCGACCTCGTCTCGATCATCACCGTCGGCGATTCCGTCGGCGGCTACACGTTCTACGGCATCCCAGACGGCATGGGTGCACTCGCAGGCTCGACCGGTACCTTCGACCTCTACGTGAATCACGAAATCGCCGCGACCGTCGGTGGTGCTCGCCGCGCTCACCAGCCAAAGGGCTTCACGGGCGGCGCGTTCATCAGCGGATGGAACGTCAACAAGTCTGACTTCCGCGTGAACTCGGGTTCGGACACGATCACCTCGGTCGCCACCGTCACGAACGGCACCGGAGGCTCGCTCTACAACTTCCAGCGCTTCTGCTCGGGCGAAATCCCAGCGGCGAACTCGCTCTTCAATGCGAACACGGGTAAGGGCACGCAGAACCGCTTCTACCTCACCGGTGAAGAGGGCGGCACCCCGGGTCGCGGTATCGCAACCGATATCTCGACCGGCATCGGCTACCAAATGACCGCCCTCGACGCCTCCGCAGGCTCGTGGGAAAACATCGTCTGCCGTCCATACGAGAGCGATACGACCGTCGCAATCGCTCTCTCGGACGGTGGCGCGAACCGCGTCTTCCTCTACGTCGGTACCAAGCAGGACTCGGGCAACCCAGCTGAGCGCGCAGGCCTCCTCAACGGCACGTCATACGGCATCGTGGTCAATGTGAACGGCTCGGCGCTCACGACCGAAAGCCGCGACTTCGCACTCAGCGCCGCTGCGCCAGCCGTCTACTCGGGGACCTTCACGCTCGCTGCAGGCGGCACCGCTGCTGGCACGGCCTTCCTCCGTCCAGAAGACGGCGCGTGGGATCCAGCGAACCCAGCCGATTTCTACTTCGTCACGACCGACCGCATGAGCATCACCTCGGCGGGTGCAGCTCAGAGCTCGGGTAGCCGCCTCTACCGTCTCCGCTTCAGCGACATCAACAATGTCCTCGCTGGCGGCACGATCGAAGCGCTCATCGAAGGTACGGGCTCGTACCCGAAGGCGATTGAGATGGGCGACAACCTCTGCGTCGTCAACACGATCCAAGGTGGCACACGCGTCTTCATCACCGAAGATCCAGGCAACAACCCGCACACCGCACGCACCGTGATGTACGACGTTGCGACCGACACCGCGACCACGATCATGGAATCCGATCGCGCTCGCTTCGGTGGTTTCACCTCGAACGGTGCTGGCGGATGGACGAGCCAAGCGGCAACGGCACCGTTCAGCCAAGACGAAGAGAACTCGGGCAACTTCGAAGCGACCGAAGTCTTCGGCCGCGGTTGGTTCATCCAGAACATGCAAGCTCACTACTCGCTCGCTGCTCCACTCGTGGAAGGCGGCCAGTTGTACGCATACTTCTGCCCAGAGTGCGTCGGCTCGGTGCGTGAAGACCTCTCGACCCCGCTCGACGGCGTCGTCAGCGGGGAAGACCTCGCTGAACTTCTCAACAACTGGGGCGGCACGGGCCGCTCTGACATCAACCGCGACGGCGTGACCGACGCGGCCGACCTCGGCGCGCTCCTCTCTGCGTGGAACGCAAACTGAGTTCAAACTCGTACTTCTGACGTCGGCGAGTTGCATTCCGACGTTTGACACGCATCGACGCCTCCTCGCCCCAAGTTCTTCTTGGGAGAGGGGGCGTCGGTCTTTTTCCTTGGCGCAGCCGCCGTCATCGACGACTTACACTGTCGGCCGTGACGCGCACGACTCCACCCAACTCCGCCGCACCGATCGCGGGCGGAGGCACGAAGCCGCCACTTGGCGTTCAGCTTCGCGACGTGCTGGAGACCGCCAACACGCCATTCCGGCACGTGCAAGACCTTCTGCGCTTCCCGATCAGCGAAGCGCGCATGCGGCGCCGGATCCGCGAGCAACTCGCGCGCGGAACGCCGATCTTGGTGTACTCCGCAACCAAGACCGCTTCAACTGCCGTCGCGGCCGCGCTCGATCGCACGTCAAGAATCGAAACCGTCAAGGTGCACCATCTCCAGCCCGCCCACTTCTGGACGGGACCGCTTTCCTCCCCCGTCGCCGCCGACGGCATGCTGCGACATCGCG
>CAMDMA010000070.1 GCA_945902075.1 Candidatus Kuenenia stuttgartensis
GGCGCCCGCGGGGGACATCTCCGCGGCCCGCGCCGAGGTGGGGAATCCGCTGCGTGCGACTGCATGCGCGACGAATGCAGAAATCGCGAGGAATACCGCACTCGCCGCGAGCGCGCGGGGCCTTCGGGGACGGGCCGCCGGATCAGCGAGGTCGAGGATCCGCGCGGCAACATGTTCGTTGAGATCAGGGCTCATCCAAGGTGGGTATCCGCAAGGACACTCCGCACGCGCGCGATCTCATCATCGAGTTCGGCTTCCGGCACACCTTCTTCGCGCAGAATTTCCGCGAGCCGCGCGCGCACGCGCTGTGCGACCAATCGAGTCGCGCCCGCGCATTGCTGCGCGCTCTTCCCGACTTCTTGCGCGAATGCGGCATAGGGCAAGCCTTCGATCGCATGGCGGCGAAAGATGTCGAAATCAACACTTCGCCCCTCGTCGCCAAGTTCGTCCTCTACACGCGCGGTTGCTTCGCGGACAATTGCGAGTGCCCACGACCGCTCGAAATTGGCTTCTGCCTGCGCGGAGTCGCCAACTCGGCGATCAAGCATCCGCGGCTCGACCGATCCGCCCCGATCAGCCGCACGCGCGCGATCACGCTGCAGCCCTTGGCCGAAAAACAAGATGCCATTCATCAACCACCGTCGGAGCCGCATGCCGCTCTTCGCCCAGTCGGCGAGATATGCAGAGTCCGAGAGCCTCGCTGCAAAGAAGCCATTCACAATCTCCGCGGGCTCACCAAGGCGCGAGAGACTTGATCCGCGCACGAAGACCGCGAGGGGCGTTGCATAGCGCTCCATCACGTGAATCCTCGCTTTTTCCCTGTATCCCGGGTGAGCACCGACGGTGGATGACTCCTCGACGATGGTGCGCAACCATGTCGCATGCGTCGTAGGGAAAGCCGATCGATCCATCGTTGAATTCTCCCGCCAAGAACGCGTCCGCAGCAACGCGGGCGACGAAGCGGCAACCTATCATGGCCCCTTCCCCTTGCGCCGCCCCGCGGCCGCGCCAGGTCATTTGAAGTGATTGACTAGAACCCCGACTGAAACCCCGCGAGCATCACGAGAACACGCATGTCGAACCCGAATCTCGCCAAGGATCTCAAGAACGTCTCTGAGAAGGATCGCAAGCAGATCGAGCAAGCGCAGGAGATGCTCGGCCCGGATCCCTCGACGATGGGTGCGATCAAGAACACCTTCTGGGGCAACTTCCGCGAGGAGCTCCTGTTCCCGTATCCGGTGAACTCGGCGGAAGAGGGCGCGAAGTGCGACCAACTCCTCGCCTCGCTCGACCATTACCTGAAGAACGAACACCCCTCGATCGAGATCGACCAGAAGCAGGAGATCCCTCAGTGGGTCATTCAGAAGCTCTTCGACCTCGGCGTCTTGGGGATGACTATTCCAACCCAGTTCGGCGGACTCGGCCTCGGTATCACCAGTTACAACCGAGTGCTTGAGCGCATTGGTCGCTCGTGCGGCTCGACCGCGGTGCTTGTCTCCGCACATCAGTCGATTGGCTGCAAGGCCGTCATGCTCTTCGGTAACGACGAGCAGAAGAAGCGCTTCCTTCCGCTGATGGCACGATCCACGCTCAGCGCGTTCTGCCTCTCGGAACCGAACGTCGGGTGCGACGCGGGCGGACAAGAAACGCGTTGTGAACTCAGCGCCGATGGAACCCACTACATCCTCAACGGCGAGAAGAAGTGGGCGACTTCGGGCGCGCTTTCCGGCCTTTTCACCGTGATGGCGAAGCAGAAACTCACCGACCCAAAGACGGGTAAGTCGAAGGACGCGGTCACCGCGCTCATCTGCACGCCGGATTTGGAAGGCGTCGACATTTTCAGCCGCAACCGCTCGAAGTGCGGCATCCGCGGAACATGGCAGGCGCGTATTCGCCTGAAGAACGTCAAGGTTCCAAAGGAGAATCTGCTCTTCAAAGAGGGCAAGGGCCTGAATGTCGCGCTGACGTGCCTCAACTACGGACGCTGCACGCTGTCGGCCGGCATGCTCGGTGCGGCGCGATTCTCGATGGAGCAGGCGACGAAGTGGGCGCGCTCGCGTCACCAGTTCGACCGCGCACTCGGCGAGTTTGATCTCGTGCAAGAGAAAGTCGCGCGAATGGCGTCGTACGTCTACGCGATGGACGCGATGCTCTACATGACCACCGGATTCCTCGATCGCCACGACGAGGACATCATGCTCGAAACCGCGATGTGCAAGGTTTTCTGTAGCGAATTCGGCTATCGCACCGTCAACGACGCGGTCCAGATCATGGGCGGCGAGAGCTACATGACGGAAAATCATGTCGAGCGCATGTGGCGCGATTCACGCATCAACATCATCGTCGAAGGCGCGAACGAAGTCATGCACTCGTTCATCTTCGCCTACGGCTCCAAGCAGCTCGGCGAGTACCTACTCCAAGTGAAGGCCAATCCGTTCAAGCACGTCGCAACGGCGTTGCAGGTCGGTGCGGAACTCTTCCTAGGAGTCCGCCGCAGCGCGCCGAAGGTGTCCAAGGTTCATCCGCGCCTGCGTCATCTCGCGGAGGACCTGATGGTGCGCATCCAAGAGCACAGCCACCACGTCAAGCTGATGTTTAAGACGCACGAGGAACGACTCATTGCGAACCAGATGATCCAGTCGCGTCTCTCGATGAGTGCGCTTTGGATTCATGCGGCGTCATGCACGCTCGCGCGCTGCGATGCAAATCTACGCGCTGGACTTGAGGGTGCAGCAATGGAGCGCGAACTGGCGATCGTTGAGAATCTCTGTGCGATCGCGCGGTTTGAACAAGCAGCAGAGCTTCGCGCGCTCTTTGTCAACACCGACGCAGTCATGAAGAAGGCTGCAGCTGCAGCGTTTGCGGCAAACGATTTGCTTCCAAACGCGAGCTACTTCATTCCGGAGCGCACGCCTGATCAAAAGTTTCTTGGTACCGGACGCAGTGTTACCGCGCAGCAGACGGCGATTCCGCAGTTTGGTTCGGGATCGATTTACTCTGGTGACATGGCCGCGCTTAAGTCACACTAAACCTGCGTTGCGTCGCAATCGCCCATTCCACAGCCGCCTGCAACGGCTATCGTCCCGCTCGTTTGTCTTCACACGCCCTTCCGAGGTTTCGAGATCGTCATGAACGTCCTTGCTGAAATGCAGTCGTACGGCCACGAGCGCGTGGCATTCCATCAGGACGCGAAAACTGGCCTCAAGGCCATCATCGCGATCCACTCGACCGTCCTCGGAAACGCGCTCGGAGGCACTCGCCGATGGGCGTATGCGAGCGAGAAGGACGCGCTTCACGATGTCCTTCGCCTCTCAGAAGGCATGACCTACAAGGCGGCAGCCTCGGGCTTGGCGATGGGCGGCGCGAAGAGCGTCATCATCATGCCGAATCCGGGTCAGCAGCCGACCGAGGCAGAAGCGCGCGCCATGGGACGCTTCGTCGAAACTTTCGCGGGCAAGTACATCGCCGCAGAGGATGTTGGCGTGAGCCCGCAGTACTGCGACTGGATGGCGCTTGAGACAAAGCATGTCATGGGCGGAAACACCGTCAGTCACGGCGGCGATCCGTCGCCTTACACCGCACTCGGCTGCTTTAACTCGATGAAGGCGTGCCT